>DCKG01000037.1:0-335 GCA_002320605.1 Bacteroidales bacterium UBA1680
GGGCATTCAACAAGGCAAGGAGGAAGATGCTTCCAACTTACTAAAGCTCGGCATAGACATCGAGGTTGTCTCCAGGGCCACCGGGCTGAGCGTAGAGCGGATTAGTGCCTTGCGCGCAATGCCGCCAGACAAAGTGAATAATCAATAGGCATTCCAACTCATGAACGAAACGAGGGTGGCCAATAATTTCTTATTAGTCACCCCTTTGAGATGTTCCAGATTTAACTCAGCAGACGCATCCGAACGGAAGTTCGGACTGAGCGGCATTTTCCAGCCGCTCAGGATAACTTCCGGAGGATGCTTATTTTAGGTGGCGCTGCCCCCTACTATCCCCC
>DCKG01000037.1:474-93077 GCA_002320605.1 Bacteroidales bacterium UBA1680
TCCGCCGGTCGCGTGAACGCGACTAATAAGAACAAAAATCTGCATTTAAATTATTTCGAGGTCGGAGTCTTTGATCCAGCCTTGGCGCCCGTCGGCGAGAGAGATGTTCTTCCAGCCGCCGACCTCATCGATGATTTGCACCTTGCTGCCCTCGTGAAGGATGAACAGACTCTTGCCTCCATCGTCCGAAGGAGAACTCTTCACCGAAGTAACCGGAGCCATGATGATCGCACCGTCAGCTTTCGAGAAGTCGGACTTCTGCCAAGCTGAGAAACCAAGGCAGCACAGCGACAGGATGAGGAAAAATATTCCTAGAAAGAAACCCCATTTCCTGCTGCCAGGCTTTGGCGCCATTATGAATATGACGACCATAACCAAGGTAAGAGCCAAGAATATGATGAATAGCCAAGCCCAAGTGTTCGAAGTGAACATCCTGCTGACGTTCCGAGCGAAAGTCTTCAGAATGAACTCAGGCACTGGCTCAATCTTGTCCTGCACGAAATTGCTCGTGAAATCCAGATTGTAGCGAGCATCCTTGCAGGAAGGATCCATTTTCAGAGCTCTCTCATAATTCAACACTGCACGAGGATAGTTCCCCTGCTTGAAATAAGCATTGCCAAGATTATAGAACAGCTCTGGAGAGCTCTTGCCAGATGAGTAAATAGACTCCCAGCACGAAGCCGCCTGAGCGAACTTATTGTCATTGAATGCCGTAACGCCCTCATTCCAGAGAACGGCAGCATCACCAGGAAGCGTGTCCACCACCGCAGAAGCAGTAGTATCTGGCACCACCGAGAATGGTGCCTGCCTAGTAGACGCACTTGAATCCTGGACTGTGAGCGTCAGCGGAGAACCATCCGGTTTCTGCTGAGAATCGGATGGGGCAGCATTAAGCGAAGATAAACCAATGCCTAAGCACAGGAATATGCTGACTGCAGCCACAACGCCCTTTCCAGGACCCTTTTTACGACCCTTTAAGCTGGAATCGATTGAAGATATCACATCCACGGCATCCTCAAAATGCCCTTTCATCTCCTTGCTTCCAGAATCAGGAGAATACCTGGCGAACTCGCAAGCATCCAGAAGGCCGATGAACTTGTCAGACTGCTCTGCGCTTACGCCACCCTTAACCAGCTCCGCTTTTATGTTATCCTTATTGATTTCCGACATATCCATGTTCAGTTTATCTGAAATGTAGCCCAGAAGAGCCTTGTGCAGTTCCTCGTAATAGGCAGAATAGAGATTCTTGTCAAGATATTCCTGAGCCTGCTTAAGCCTGCCCAACGCCATTTTCGTCGCCCTTCTGTTCTTAGCCCCAGCCACGTCAGCCTTCCTCTGAGCCATTTTTCTGCCACCAAGCACGAGTGCAAAAGCACCACCCAAAAGCAGCACCAAAACTATCCAGAAGCCCGTAGACCCAAGGAAGAAACTTTTCTCGCTACGCAGCGAAGGCTTCTTAGTAGAAATGAACCTGATATCATTAGATATATTCTTAACTCCGCTACGTTCCACGCTCGGCATAGAAGATTGAGAGGCAGAAGGAGCATCGCCACCCTTGCCTTTAGCGACTTTAATATTCAAAGGCTCGGTATGCAAGGTGACATATTTCCCAGCATTCACGTCATAATAGGAATATTCTATCGGCGGAATAGTGAAATCTCCGTGACTCCTAGGAATGAATGGAAACTCGAATGATTTGCTTCCCGACGTGCCGCCCGTGCTCTTATCCGTGTTCTCTGTAGTCTTCGTATCGTAAACCTCGAAATCAGGAGGGAAATTCACCTTCGGAGCCTCAAGCAGAGCCACATTGCCTCGTCCAGACACAGTTACAATCAGAGATGCGGCATCGTGAGTGCCGATATTGTCTGACGTGAGTCTTGCGGAAATGCCGAAATTACCCACGCCGCCACCATAGGAAGCAGGCTGTCCGGAAGGCAGGGCGTTAACCCTAACCCTCAATGCTGGAGTGACAACTCTCTTACGAATAGTTCTGTAATCGTCTTGGAAGAAACTATCGAATATGCTGCCAGACGAGCCAGAATTAACTCTTACGTTCACTAGGCACACCAACTCAGCAGGATCGATGGTGATTGTGCCAGCCTGCTGAGGAATCAGCACGTAAGACCTGAGCACCGCAGTATTATAAATCTTATCGTCGTAACTCTCCCGCTTGAATTCGATATTGGTCGGCGAATATGTCTCTTGACTCCAGAATCCATTGAAAGTAGGGAATTTGGCATTTTCAAAACCAGCGATGTTAACTCTCTGGTAAAGTTTCAACGTTGCCGTGATCGGCTCGCCTACCACAGCCTCAGACTTGCTCAAGGACAGTTTCATGAAAAGGTCATTCCCCGAAATGTCTCCAGTCGTTGTCTGGCTATCCGCCCGCGAATTGCTTTGTCCGCTCGAAGATTGATTATTGGAGCCGCTAGAAGAGCCCTCGGAAACGACTTGAATAGAAACCGGAGCAGAATGAATGTCATTCCCCTTTATCTTTGCAGTAGCCGAAGGAATGTTTAAAGATCCCTTAGATTTAGGAATAAGAATATAGGTATACGTCGTCTGAGACGAAGAGCTTCTCTTGCCATTAATAATCTGAACGCTTCTGGAAGTGCCTTTCTGAGGGCCCCAGACCAGCTGGAAATCGTTCCCCGGCGCCCATGAGAAATCAGTCGGTTCCTTCTCGCCCTCTATTATGAAAGTCACGTTGAACTGCTCGTCGACTGCGACGACGTCAGGTGCTTCCACCTTTATCTCATTCTGAGCAAAAGAAGCGAAAGCAACGGAAATGAATACTATTAATATGCTGAGAATTCTTTTCATAGACTTCTACCAATTCTTTTCCTTCTGTTTAGATTTAAGCAATGCGGCTTTTTCTTTATTGACCTTGTCCTGGGTCTCCTTTTCCTTCGCCTGAATGGCGCTTAGCATCTGCTGAGCCTGCTGAGGAGAAATTTTGCCCTGCCCTTGCTGGCCATGCGGCTCATTCTGCTGGTTCTGATTCTGGTTCTGCTGGTTCTGATTCTGGTTCTGCCGGTCCTGATTCTGGTTCTGCCGGTCCTGATTCTGGTTCTGATCCTGCTGGTTCTGGTCCTGATTCTGATTCTGGTTCTGATCCTGATTCTGGTTGTTCTTATCATTTCCGCCGCCACCACCGCCCTGATTCTTCAGCATCAGCTTAGCATAAATGTAATTCTCCTTTGCATCCATGTCTCCAGGATTCCTCAGCAAAGACTGCTTATAAGCATCCACGGCAGCCTGCCAATCCTTTTTCTGGCAAGCCACGTTACCCAGATTATAATAATAATCTGAAGCGTACGGGCTCATTGGAGCGATGCCCTTTGCCTTCTCCAGAGTCTTCCCAGCCTCCTCGAAATTATCCTGCCTGTAAAGCGAGTTCGCCAAGTTATATGAAGCGGCGAAAGACGAAGAATCCTTTACCAGAGCCTTCCTATAATCTATCTCAGCTCTGGTGAAATTCTCCTTGCGAAACTGCCTGTTGCCAGAGCGGACTTCTCTCCTGTCGGTTTGGGCAGAAGCAGAAAAACTCGCCAGCAATAGTGCAGAAGCCAATATGATATATTCAATTATCTTACGCATTTTTCCCATCAAACAAATGTCTCTTCGATTTTCTCTCTCCCACTAGCATTTCCAGCACGAAGAATAGCAAAGCAAGACCGAAGAAGTACATGAACTGCTCGTCATATTCCTCGAATACGACAGAGTTGAATTTCTCGTCTTGCATTTTCTTAATATCGTCTATTATAGGCGTCAGACCGAACTCGTCGTTGCCGGCACGCACATATTTCCCGTTCCCAGCATTCGCTATGTCTTTCAGCCCTTGCTCATCAAGCTTAGTCACCACTATCTTCCCATCCTTGTCCTTCATCAGCCCTCCATCTTTCATTGGGATAGGCTCTCCCTCAGTGGAACCAACGCCAATTGCATAAACTTTAATGCCATTCTCTGCGGCCTTCTTAGCAGCAGCAATGGCATCGCCCTCGTGGTTTTCCCCATCTGAGATGACGATTATCGCCCTGCTGTTGTCGCTCTCGCTGCTGAAACTGCTTGCCGCAGTCTCAATTGCTTCCCCTATCGCGGTGCCTTGAACAGGAATAGACTCCGTGGAAATGGAATTCAGGAACATCTTGGCGCTTACGTAATCTGTCGTGATAGGCAGCTGCACGAAAGAACTTCCAGCGAAAATGATCAAGCCGATCCTGTCCCCGCTCAGTTTGTCAGTGATTCTCGAAATAGAGAGTTTTGCCCGTTCCAGCCTATTCGGTGAATAGTCCTTGGCAAGCATTGAATTAGAGACATCCAGAGCAATCATTATTTCAGCACCCTGAGATTTATGCTCCTTGAGCTTGGCACCTATCTGCGGCCTGGAAAGCCCGATGACGAAGAAGAAGAACGCCAGAGAATACAGCACGCACCTTACCCAGGACTTTGCCTTCGACCAAGATGGCATCAGCTCCTTCACGAGAGCTTCATCACCAAACTTGCGGATACGCCTCTTGCGAACCGCCATTCTCACGATCTGGAACACGAAGAAAAGCGGGATCAGCAGCAGAAGCCACAGGAATTGATAATTTGCGAATATGATCACGGCAGCCTCCTGATTACAAAGACGTTCAACAAAAGCTCGAGCATAAGGCAGATGAGGGCGGCGACTGCATAGCCCAAGAACAGTTCTTTATACACAGGGAAACTGTCAATCGTGGTGCGAGTCTTCTCCATCTTGCCTATCTCTGAATATATTTCAGCGAGTTTGGTGTTATCGGTAGCCCTGAAATACCTCCCGCCAGTTTCATTTGCGATATTGGTGAGCAACTGCTCATCAATTTCCACCTTAACTTTCTGAATGTCGACGCCCCATGGTGTCATCACAGGATAAGGAGCCTCTCCGTTCGCCCCAACGCCTATGGCATAAACCCTTATGCCGTAGGTTTTCGCGATGTCAGCGGCAGTCTCTGGAGCTATTTCTCCGCTGTTATTCACGCCATCGGTCAGCAAAATTATCACGCGGCTTTTCGCGTCGGAATCTTTCAGCCTTGCGACAGCCGTCGCCAGGCCATTACCGATTGCAGTCCCATCCTCGAGAAGATTCGTGCTGACTTCTTTCATCAGGTTAATCAAAGTAGCCCTGTCAGTAGTGAGCGGACACTGGGTGTAGCTTTCGCCTGCGAACACAACTATTCCCATTCGGTCTGAAGGCCTCTGGGCGATGAACTCGATGGCGATATCCTTGGCGGCTGAGATTCTGTCTGGAGTGAAATCCCTCGCTAGCATACTCGTAGACACATCCGTGGTGAGCATTATGTCTATGCCCTCGGACTGCACCTTGTCCAATTTCGTGGATGAACGAGGCCGAGCGATAGCGATGATTATCAGAGACAAAGCAGCAATCCTTAAAACGAACGGTATATGCCTGATGATATTAAGAACTGTGTTCTTTTCCAGCTTCCATGGAAAGGCATTCGAGACTCGCAGATGCGGGCTCCCGCCCTTGAGCTCCATGTAAACGTAATGAACGATCAGCAGGAGAGGAAGGACAAGCAGCCAGAGCAATGCAGGATATTCAAAGTACATTGTTCACCCCTCCTTTCTCCTTATTCTCGTCCCCCTTGGCAGCCTTTTCCTCCTTAGCTTTAGATTCTTCATCCAGCTGTTCCTGATAAGTTGTGGTGACGAACCTTACTGCAAGTGGCAGTGCCTTTGAATTTTCATCGTCAGAGGCCATAGCCTTTGCGAATTTCACGTAGTCGGCAGTCTCAAAAAGATTTTTCATCTCTGACTGCAAGTCGGCAGGGATGTCAGTAGACTTCAAATCCCGGAACAGTTCGCCAGAGGTCATCTCCATGGCATCTATGCTGTAACGAGAGGAAATATATTCACGAAGAGCATCAGTAATGCCCGAATAGAATATTTTCTGCTTTTCAGGTACCCAATACTGATCTCCCCTGTAATGGTCGAGCTTTCTAAGGGCAATCACGTGAGCCGGCTCCTTGATCGCAGGCTTCTCCGACTCTTTCTTCTTCCTAGAAAGAAGAGCCCATATTAATATTCCGATGATCGCAATGCCCCATATTCCTAAAATATAAGGCAATATCTCGGCAAACGTCAGTGGGTATTTTATCTGTCCCTTTATGTCGTGGATTTTATAAGTGGTGGTGTCCACTGGCATTGTCTTCACGTCTATGGTCTGAGGAGCAAAGATCAGCGTGTCGATTCTATCGGAACCTGTAACTGTCCTCACGACGGAGAGTGGAAGAAGCTCATGTTTTCCCTCTTCGAAAGATGTGATTATCATGGACACATCGATGTCGAATGCCTTTTTCTCGTTCTTCCCACCGTAAACTCTCACGGTGTCGGCCAGCCAAGGGCTCAGCACCTCAACGCTGTCCATGAAACCCTTGGAGAAATCAGGAAGAGCCAGCTGAGTGCCCTCAGCAACTTTTTTCATGTGGAAACCGTACCTGAGCTGATCCGCTATGAGTATGGAATCCCTTTTCTGAAGCGGTTCCAGGAAAGAATCCTCCGAACGAATGACCATTCCCTTCGACTTCGGAGCACCCATCGCAGCCACTGAATCAGGAGCCTGCCCCTGAGCGAAAAGCCCAAAGGCAGAAAACAAAATGATGAATATTACGACTGCTGATTTCTTCATTTCTACCTCCTCCCGAAAAACGTCATCAACCCTTTCACATAGTCCTGATCCGTAGCTATGTCCACGGAGTCTATCTGATACTTATTGAACAGCTTTTTTTCTCTCTCATCGACCGTTTGGAACCATTTCGAAAAACCGACCCTCACTCTCCGGCTGGAAGTGTTCACGAGCGCAGACTCTCCGGTCTCGGAATCCTTTATATTGACTATGCCCATTGAAGGAATAGTCTGCTCCCTAGGGTCGTGGACCTTTATTACCGACAAGTCGTGCCTATTCCTCGCAATCTTCAGCGCCTCCTCATAACGAGGAGTTCCGTTCCTGTCCACGTCCAGCATGTCAGAAAGCACGAAAGCAGTGCATTTCTTCTTGATTCCGTTAGTCAGGAAACGCAGAGCCTCGCTTATGTCGGTGCCGTTCGACTCTGGCTTCAGCTCGATTATTTCCCTGATTATGTGCAGCAGATGGCTTCGTCCTTTCTTTGGCGGAATAAACTCCTCGATCTTGTCGCTGAAGAACAATGCACCCACTTTATCGTTATTGATTATGGCAGAAAAACTAAGCACCGCGGCGATTTCAGCTATCATGTCTTTTTTCGTCCTCTCCGCCGTTCCGAACAATCCGGAACGGCTCATGTCGATCAGCAGGACCACGGTCATCTCCCTTTCCTCTTCGTAGACCTTGACGTAAGGAGACCTCAGGCGGGCGGTCACGTTCCAGTCCATGGAACGAGGATCGTCGCCGTACTGGTACTCGCGAACTTCGCTGAAAGCCATTCCACGACCTTTGAAGGCGCTATGGTACTCGCCAGCAAAGATCTGGTGCGACAGAGCCCTGGTACGGATCTCTATCTTCCTGACTTTACGTAATAGATCATTAGCTGAGGAATTCTCTGGCATATTCGTTTACGGCACTATCACCGCGTTTATGACTTTCGCTATGATGTCTTCCGTAGTCACATTCTCTGCCTCTGCCTCGTAGGTCAGGCCGATCCTGTGACGAAGAACCTCGTTGCAGACAGCCCTGACGTCTTCCGGAATCACATAACCCCTTCTCTTAATGAATGCATATGCCTTAGCGGCCCTTGCCAGAGAAATACTGGCACGCGGAGAGCAGCCGAAGGAAATAAGGTCCTTAAGGTCTCCCAAGCCATAATCCTGAGGCGTCCTGGTCGCATAAATTATGTCGACTATGTATCTTTCTATTTTCTCATCCATATAAACTTCCCTCACCACATTACGAGCCTTGATGATGTCCTCTGGCTTCACGACCGGATTCGCATGAGGGAATTCGCCGGCGTTATTCATCCTGATGATTTCCTTCTCTTCCTCCTTATTAGGGTAGCCGACGACGACCTTCAGCATGAAACGATCGACCTGAGCCTCCGGCAGCGGGTATGTGCCTTCCTGCTCGATAGGGTTCTGGGTAGCCATAACGAGGAAAGGCTCGGGGAGCTTGAATGTCTGGTCGCCAATCGTCACCTGCCTCTCCTGCATTGCCTCGAGAAGGGCACTCTGCACCTTCGCCGGGCTTCTGTTGATTTCATCAGCCAGCACGAAATTGGCGAACACCGGCCCCTTATGCACTTCGAAGCTTTCATTCTTCTGGGAATATATCATGGTGCCTATCAAATCCGCAGGCAGCAGATCCGGAGTGAACTGAATCCGGCTGAATTTAGCATCTATGGCCTGAGACAATGTGCTGATCGCCAATGTTTTCGCTAGTCCAGGGACACCTTCGAGCAGGATGTGCCCGTTAGCCAGCAATCCGATCAGCAGATTTTCCACGAGAGCTTTTTGCCCGACGATCACCTTGCCCATTTCCATGGTCAGCATGTCGACGAAAGCGCTCTCCTGCTGAATCCTGTCGTTCAGTTCTTTGATGTTAACGCTTTCCATATATCATAAATTTTAATATTTTTGCAATTGCATAATCTTCATTTCAATGCGCTACAAGGTCATTCTATCTTACGATGGCTCTTCTTTCGCCGGCTGGCAGGTCCAGCCAGGCACGCCAACCATCCAAGAGTGCCTGCAAAAATCCTTATCGACACTCTTGAACGAAAGCATAATCGTCACCGGAGCTGGCAGGACTGACGCGAAAGTGAACGCCATCATGTACGTGGCTCATTTCGACAGCCTTTCCGACAACCTTGACGCAGGTCTCTTAGCCTACAAATTAAATGCCATATTACCGCAAGAAATCAAGGTTCACAGCGTCTCAGAGGCCGATTCCGGATTCCATGCAAGGTTCGACGCAGTGGAACGGGAATACACGTATTTCCTGCATAGGAAGAAAGATCCCTTCATCAGAAAGTACTCATGGTTCTGCGGCTATGAGCTGGATGTCGGAAAAATGAATGAGGCCGCCTCGAAACTTCTCGGCAGGCACGATTTCAAATGCTTCCAGAAGATAGGCTCGGACAACAAGACTTCTATCTGCACGGTGACGAAGGCCGTATGGGAAAGCTATTCTCCAAGCCACGTCAGGATAATGGGCTACCCTGCCGAGGATGGCGACTATCTGATGTTCACGATCAAGGCCGACAGATTCTTAAGGAATATGGTGCGGGCCGTGGTCGGGACGCTGATTGACGTAGGTCGCGGCAAACAGGATGCGCAATGGATTGACGAGCTTCTGCAAGGTGGGACTCGCTCCGATGCTGGAGAATCCGTCCCGGGCCACGCTCTTTTTCTGCGCGGAATAAAATATTAATAAAAATTTCGTATTTTTGCACCGTTTCGGCGTGAAATATGCACGACTGCGCCGTGGATTAGAAATTAAAAAACGTACGTAATAATTATGTTGTTCCAATTACTACAGGCCGCCGGCCTGGATATGGCCGCAGCCGATGCCGCCGATTCTCTTTCCAATGCGGTAGCCCCCGCGGTCGGGGCAGCTTCCGAAGTTGTTCCTCAGCAAGTTGAGCAATCATTCTCTTTGATTCAGATGGCAGCCAAAGGAGGGTGGCTGATGCTGGTTCTCCTGGCTCTCTCAATCATAGCTATCTACATATTCGGAAAGAAATGGTGGCTTTTGCACAAAGCGACGCAGATCGACAAGAACTTCATGAGAGACATAAGGGATTATATTCATGAAGGTAAGATCAAATCGGCCATTTCCCTTTGCGACAAATTCGATTCACCAGTCGCCCGCCTGATCGAGAAGGGCATAGAAAGACTCGGAAGGCCGCTTTCGGACATTCAGACAGCCGTCGAGAACACGGGAAACGTGGAGATCGCAAGGCTTGAGAAAGGGCTTCCTACCCTAGCCACCATAGCGGGAGGTTCTCCTATGATAGGATTCCTCGGCACCGTGCTGGGAATGGTTCAGGCTTTCTTCAATATGTCCAATGCTGGCAACAACGTTGACATATCTTTGCTTTCCAGCGGCATTTACACCGCAATGATCACGACCGTAGGCGGCCTTATCGTCGGCATCCTAGCTTATTTCGGATACAACTACCTGACCGCCAGAATTTCGGACGTTATGCTTAAGATGGAAAGCGCTACGATTGATTTCATGGATCTTCTGCACGAGCCGGCAGACAACGAGGAGGAGAAGTAGAAATGTTCAAAAGATCTACAAAGGTGCTGTCGGACACGGCAATGTCTTCGATGACTGACCTCGTGTTCCTGCTGCTCATCTTTTTCCTGATCACCTCCACGCTCGTGAATCCGAACGCGCTGAAGCTGTTGCTGCCGAAGAGCACCGGACAGGTTTCTGCAAAGCCGGCTATGACCGTGTCCATTAAGGATTGGGGGAACGACACCTACACATATCACCTCAACGGCAACGAGACTCCGACCCCGTTTGTCGACCTTGAAGACGGCATCGTCTCCATGCTTCAGGACCAGGATGACCCGACTTTCTCGATTTACGCCGATGAAAGCGTTCCCATCAAAGAGGTCGTCGCGGTGATGAATATTGCGAAACGAAACCATTATAAAGTAATACTGGCCACGCAGCCGGAGTGATGAAACCTTACCTTAGAGAAAGAGAAAAAGAGTCGAAGGTCTCGACTGTGACGGGAATCGTGCTTACGGTCGCCGTTCACGTCTTGGCTTGCCTGCTCTTCGTGTTCTCTGGGCTTAAGTACATCTACCCTCCGCCCCAAGAGCAAACTTTCGTAATAGACTTCCAGGAGGAAGAGCAGCCTGTCAGGCGGCAGACTTTTGGAAGACAGCCTCAAGCTGAAGAAGTCGATCGCACAAAACCGATAGAGCTCATCCAGAGAAGCGAGTCGCCAGCAGTCTCGCAAAAAGAAAATAAGACGGCCATCGCTAAACCTGACGAGCATGGCGACGTAGAAGTGCCTGCTCCGAAGGAAGAAATAAACCAGAATGCGCTATTCCCGGGCATGAGCAAGAAAGATTCGTCCCTCGCTCCTCACGGGGCAGAAAAGAGCAGCGCCACTTATAAAGCCGGTCACCCGAAGGGTAACACAGCCGTTGGAAAAGCCGAGGGCGCTCCAAATGCCCATCTGAAAGGGCGTTCCACTCTCGGAGCACTTCCAAAGCCATCATATTCAGTCCAAAACGAAGGAATCGTAGTTGTTGACATATGGGTGGACAACTATGGAAACGTACAAAAAGCTATAGCTGGCGGGCAAGGAACTACCGTTACTGATAAGTCTCTCTGGGCAGCTGCGAGAGCCGCTGCCATGAAAGCGCACTTCAATCAGAGCATGGATGCACCAGCCTTACAGCAAGGAACTATAACATATATTTTTAAACTCAAGTAATTATCATTTATTTATTCACACTTGGCGTGAGCCAAATCCATTCACAAACATCATGGAAGAAATCATTAATGAAAACAACGGAAGCGAGGAGCGTAGGGATTACGCGTCTGGCGGGCAGGCCCAGGCGGGCTATTCTTCAGAAGGAAGAAAACTAAGGCATAGAAGAAAAGTAACTGCCGAGAAAGTCTCGGATCAAGCTATGGAATCTTCACGCGAGTCACATGGAAATTACGGCGAAAGGCGTTCTTCCTACGGGGAAAGACGCTCAAGCTACGGGGAAAGACGCTCCAACTATGGAGATGACCACTCTGGCTATCGCAGCAGCCGTCCTAGCTACAATAGAGACGACAACTACGGACAGCGCAGAAGCTATGGAAACAATCGCAGTTATGGCGACCACTCCGCTCCTCGAAGAAGCTACGGCCCTAGACAAGATGACGGTTACGAAGGAGGAAGCCAAAGGTATGGGAATCGTCCTGGCTACTCGTCAAATCGCCCTAGCTATGGTCAGAGGCGCAGCTACGGAGACAATACCCGTAGCTATGGGGACAACTCTCGCAGCTACGGAAACAACGGATATTCAAGAAGACCATCAACTGATGGCGAGAACGGAGAGAGAAGGCAATATGTCAGGAAGCCATATTCCCAGAACAGGGGCTACGGAGCAAGCAGGCCAGGCTCTCGCTTCAGCAGGCCAGGAAGGCCAGCTGGAAGAAGGCCGGGCAACAGAAACGAGGCTTATTTCACGGCTGCCGATGAGGCTGGCATCAATCAGATGCTCTCTACGAAGCCTCAGATTTCAGAGAGTGCTGAATTCTCAGATAACGACATCGTAAAGACTCCCATAAAAGAGGAAATCCGTCTGAATAAGTACATCGCGAATTCAGGAATATGCTCTCGTCGAGAAGCCGATAACTTCATTCAGGCAGGCGTAGTAACCGTCAACGGAGAAGTCGTCACCGAGCTTGGAACAAAGGTCAACGTACTGAAAGACGAGATTAAATTCAACGGCGAGCTGCTGAAAGGCGAGGCGAAAGTCTATATCGTGATGAACAAGCCGAAAGGCTTCGTCACAAGCGCAAGCGATCCTCACGCAGAAAAGACTGTCATGGACCTGCTGAGAGGTTGCAAGACCCGCGTGTTCCCAGTAGGGCGACTTGATAAAAACACGACTGGCGTGCTGATGTTCACCAACGACGGAGAAATCGCCGAGCAGCTCACTCATCCTCAATACAATAAGAAGAAGATTTATCAGGTCATCCTCGACAAGCCTCTCGAAGATGCCGACAAGGAAAAAATATTAGGCGACGGCGTAGACTTAAGCGACGGCAACGTAAAGGCAGATGAACTTGAATATATCGATGCAGATGACCACAGAAGGCTCGGAATAGAAATTCACTCTGGAAAGAACCGCATTGTCCGCAGAATATTCGAGACTCTCGGTTACGAAGTGAAAGCTCTGGACAGGGTTTATTTCGCTGGCCTGACGAAGAAAGGCTTGAAGAAAGGCGAGTGGAGATACCTTAGCGAAGGCGAGGTGAACATCTTGAAGATGGGTGCTTATGTCTAATGAGCAGCATCGGGCTGGTTTCGTAAACATCATCGGGAACCCAAATGTAGGCAAATCCACGCTGATGAATGCTCTCGTCGGAGAAAAATTGTCCATTGTCACAGCCAAGGCTCAGACCACAAGGCACAGAATAATGGGCATCGTGAACACCGACGACTACCAGATAGTGTATTCAGACACTCCTGGCATGCTGAAGCCTGCCTACAGGCTTCAGAGAGACATGATGTCTTTCGTGGACACAGCGATCGGGGATGCTGACATAATACTTTACGTAACCGATGTCGTAGAGAAACCGGAAAAAAACAAAGAATACATAGAGAAGCTCCAGAAACTTGAATGCCCCATCGTCGTGGCGATCAACAAGATCGACCTGAGCGATCAGCAGAAAGTGATGGAGCTGATCTCTTTCTGGCAGAAAACTCTGCCGCCGGCACTAGTGATTCCAATCTCCGCCAAGGAGAAATTCAACTTGGACAGCGTGCTGAACGCAGTCGTCAGCAAGCTTCCCGTAGCTCCACCTTGGTTCGACAAGGATCAGTTCACCGATAAGAACATGAGATTTTTCGCTTCCGAGATACTCAGGGAGCGAATCCTCGAGAATTATAAGGAAGAGATCCCTTACAGCTGCCAGGTAGAGATAGAGGCCTTCAAGGAAGAAGAGGAACGCTATGACATCAGCGCAGTGATTTACGTCCTGAGAGATTCTCAGAAAGGAATAATCATAGGCAAGAGTGGCTCTGCCTTAAAAAAAACTGCGACAGAAGCAAGGTACGAGATGGAAGATTTTTTCCAAAAAAAAGTTTATCTTACCGTGTTCGTAAAAGTTGATCCGGATTGGAGGGAAGATAAGAAAGAGCTGAGGAAATTCGGTTACGAGGAATAAGTTATATTAACATATCATATTAAAGGACAGAGGTTTAGGAATATGGCAACAGACGAGTGGGACGACATGCAGCAGCAAGAGGATGATGAATTGAACGAGGAACCGCTAGATGATTCTGCCGGAACGTCTGGCAAATACGACAAGCTTCTAGGCTCGGACAGCAAGAAATATAAGTTATCGGGAATGTTCAAGGACTGGTTCTTGGACTATTCTTCTTATGTAATCTTGCAAAGAGCCGTTCCTCATATAGTAGACGGACTGAAGCCGGTTCAGAGAAGGGTGCTGCATGCAATGTACAAGATGGACGATGGTAGTTACACGAAGGTGGCGAACATCGTCGGCCAGGCCATGCAGTACCACCCGCATGGAGATGCCTCTATTCTCGGAGCACTGGTGCAGCTTGGCCAGAAAGGTTTATTGATTGACTGCCAAGGAAACTGGGGCAATATCTTGACAGGCGACTCCAACGCCGCTCCTCGTTACATAGAAGCTCGACTGAGCAAATTTGCGAAGGAAGTGGTCTTCGATCCGAAAATCACCAACTGGATGACCTCCTACGACGGTCGCAATCAGGAGCCGACCGAGCTTCCGGTTCGATTTCCACTTCTCCTGGCTCAAGGCACGGAAGGAATTGCCGTGGGAATGGCATCCAAAATATTGCCTCACAATTTCAACGAGCTTCTAGATGCCTCCATTGACATTCTCCAAGGCAAGGATTTCACGATTTATCCTGACTTCCCTACCGGAGGCTACGCCGATTGCAGCAATTACAAGGACGGAGCAAGAGGCGGCAGCGTGAAAGTCCGCGCCAAAATTGAGAAAATAGACAAGAACACCATAGCCATTTCGGAAATTCCTTACGGGAAGACCTCTGAAATGATAAAAGACTCCATCCTGAAGGCAAAGGACAAGGGGAAAATCAAGGTCAAGAAAATCGAAGACATGACCACCGATAAGGTGGACATCATAATCCACCTCCCGAACGACGTGTCTCCGGACAAGACCATAGATGCTCTTTACGCATTCACGGATTGCGAGTGCAACATCGCCCCGAATGCCTGCGTCATCGTGGACAACAAGCCGCAGTTCCTTTCGGTCAAGGACATACTCATCTACGACACCAACCACACTAGAGACCTTTTGAAGAGGCAGCTGGAAATCCGGCTCGGTGAACTTGAAGACGAATGGCATTACGACTCTCTGGAAAGGATATTCTTCGAGAATCGAGTCTATAAAATCCTTGAGCAGGATCAGAAATCGTGGGAAGAGCAGCTGCAGGACGTGTTCGAGCAAATGAAGACTTTTCAAGATTTGCTCCGTCGCGAGATTGTCATGGACGACATCTTAAAGCTGGTGGAGAAACCTGTGCGCAAAATTTCCAAGTTCGACACGAAGGCGATGGATGAGCGCATCGCGGCCATCGAGGATGAGATGGCGAAGGTGAAGGACCACATCGAGCATATCACCGAATACACCATCGACTGGTTCAGGATGCTGAAGGAAAAGTACGGCAAGCCTTTCAAGAGGCAGACCGAAATAACAGCCTTCGAGAGCATCGCCGTGACGAAAGTCGTCAGCAACAATGCCAAGCTTTACGCCAACTACGAAGAGGGCTTCGTGGGCATAGGCATGAAGAAAGACGACAACGGAGTGTACGTATGCGACTGTTCTGATCTTTCGGAGATCATCGTCATTGGAAGGGATGGGAAATACCGCATCACGAAAGTCACCGACAAGGCTTTCTTCGAGAAAGACCTGTTGTACGTAGGTGTGTTCAACAGAGGCGACACCAGAACCATTTACAACGTGATTTACCGCTCAGGCAAAAGTTCCATCTCATATGCCAAGAGGTTCGCAATAACGTCTGTCACGAGGGATAAGGAATATGACATCACGACCGGTGAGGAAGGTTCTAAGATTCTCTGGTTCACCGCCAACAACAATGGCGAGGCCGAGACTGTAAGAATATATCTCCGTCCGAGGCCGAAGCTGAAGAAAACTCAGCTTGAATATGATTTCTCTGCCTTGGCAATCAAAGGGAAGGGTTCCAGGGGCAATCTTGTCACGAAAAATCCTATCGCCAGAATTCAGCTGAAGTCCAAAGGAGTTTCCACGATTGGTGGCAAAGAAATATGGTACGATGCTGACATTCAGAAGCTTAATGACGAAGGCCGTGGCATAAGCCTCGGCGAGTTCGGTCCTGAAGACAAGGTTCTGGCAATATTTAAGGACGGGACGTTCTACACCACGTCCTTCGACGTGTCGAACCGTTATCAAGGGGATGTGCTGAAAATCGAGAAATTCGACCCTGACAAGACTTACACTGCGCTCTATTACGATGCCAAGGCCAAGGCATATTACGTGAAGAGATTCAGTTTCGTGGAGAGCGACAACACTCCTGCGCTATTCATCGCAGAGGGGCAAAAATCTCGTTTGGTAGATTTATCCGACGACAAGCATCCTCAGTTCCAGATCACATTCGGCGGCAAGCAGGAGCATAAGAATCCTGAGAATGTCGATGCCGAGGAGTTCATTGGCAAGAAGGGCTATCAGGCCAAGGGCAAGAAGTGCAGTTCGTTCGACATCAAGAAAGTCGTGTTTATCGAGCCTCTGCACAAGCCAGAGGACGACATTCCTGAAGACGGAGCTGACGACGAACAGGTTAATGACTCTGCCATGGCCCCAGAGAATTCTCAGAACAGCAGGCATGAAAGCGACGATGAGCCAATTGACATAATGCTGCCGGAGAATGAGCAAGGCAAGTCATCGGACGCTAATAAACTGCCCGACATCAAGGACATTCCAGACGAAGGCGACATAGAAGAACCTACGTTATTCTGAATCTGATGAATACGAGGAACGACATAACTCTCACGGGCTTCATGGGGTGCGGCAAGACGAGCGTCGGCAAGGCTCTCTCAAAGCTGCTCCATGAATATTCCTTGATCGACTTGGATGAATACATAGAGTCCATGACAGGGAGGCGCATCCCCGACATATTTAAAGAAGACGGCGAGTCAGCCTTCAGGGATCTGGAAGCTCACGCCCTCGCCAAGATATTCATAGGCGCGAAATCGGGGGAAGATACAGGCGAAGGGCGGAGAAAGATCATCTCCCTGGGCGGAGGCACCATAACCACAAAGCCTTGCCGCAAGCTGATTCATGAGCATTCCGTCTGCTTCTACCTTAAAGCCAGCAGCGATACGCTGGTTGCGAATCTGCTGAACGATTCTGCAGGCGGCACCGATGGCATCCCGGCCAAGCGCAACCGCCCTC
The DNA here is from genome assembly GCA_002320605.1 of Bacteroidales bacterium UBA1680. Taxonomy (GTDB): domain Bacteria; phylum Bacteroidota; class Bacteroidia; order Bacteroidales; family UBA932; genus Cryptobacteroides. Next base: position 17,615 of record DCKG01000037.1, read on the forward strand.
TTCTCAACCCTGACGGCGGCCCGATGAGTAAAGTGATGATTTGCGAACGCATCCAGCAGCTAATGACCGCCCGAGCCCCCCTCTACGAATCCGCCGCCGACTACATCATCCAGATTGACAACTTGACTCACGAAGCAATCGCCGCCCAAATCATCGCCCACCTCTGACCAAGCCACCGCCAGAACTCCCGCAACCCCTGACCATGGCGCCAGAACCATCACACACCTTTGATAATAAGGCTCACGACAATATCAGCATTACAAATACAAAGCATCACCAACTACCCACTGCTGGAAAATGTACGCATAACACCAAGTTCATCCTAAACGACCTACCCCCGTCACCCTGAACGACTCATCCCTCCCGGCTTCCAGTACGGTCCTCCCGTCACCCTAGAAACATTTCTCTCAGTCTCGCCGATGCTAATCCCGGCTTCCAGTACGGTCCTCCCGTCACCCTGAACTTGCTTCTGGATTTGTTGCCCGCAAACATAGATTCCGTGTCATGCCCGGATGACGGGTAAAATGCAAGCCTAGATTCCCAGCCATGGAGTCGAAGGCTGTCCTGTCGCAAAATCTCTCCTTGCAAATCACTCGGGAGGCAATGTGTCTCTGAATGGTCTGCGTTGGGGTTACTCTGACTTTTGGCTGCCAATTTAGGCTAGCAAAAATCGGTCATTCTCCACTACATCGCCATGTAAGCCACATCCACTCCCGAGTGACCTACAAAAAGAAAGTTAGTTGTGGTTTGGCTGCGATTTGCAAAGACACAGGTGGCTGTGGTTTGGCTGCGACCTGCAGAGACACAGGTGGATGTAGGTTGCAAGGACTGAGGTTTGCCCAACACATCTTTCGGGAAGGTTACGGACTCTTTTTGATGCAGACATGCAAAGCATAGTCATGCCGTTTGCGAAAGAGACTATCTTAAAAGTAACGTTACCCTCGTTGAGAGCTGGAAAATTGCGTCCGGTCTCGTAGGAGGAGACTACCTTAATAATAAAGTCACCTAGGTGAAATTGGTGGGCACAGGTGGAAGTGGGGAACCGGGATGCAAAGCAGGGGAACCGGAATGCAAGTGGGGAACCGGAGTATCAAGCGGAGGTTGAGGCGTGAAGATGCGGGTAAGGCAAGTCTACGACTGGACACATGCTTTGGGACTTGATTCGTTGGGAACTCCAAGGGACAGCCTCGTCTAGATGAATTCCTCGCGTTCCTTGATGTCGCGGATGCGTAGCTGAAGAGTGGAATTGCCGCGATAGAAGTTCTCGACTATGGAGTAGCAGACATCGAAAGGATTGCCGCCTTTGATATATTCATAGTAATCCCCCATGTTGAATGCAATGGCAGGAATTTGGTGAAACGGCTGTTTCTCGTCTATCAGATCAAGCTTGACGTGCACCCCGCCGGCACCCACCCTACGCCCGTTGCCAGCGTCCGAGACATTTTCCGTCAAGAACACCGGATTATTGTTTCCGGGGCCGAAAGGCTGGAACTGCTTCAGCACGCGGAAGAATTTCGGGGTTATCTGGCTGAACTCCAGTTTAGCGTCTATATCGATGACTGGGGTGAGCATCTCCTTCGTGATTTTCTCGCCCACGTGAGCGTCTATCCTCTCCACGAACGTCCTTAGATTCGATTCTTTCATGGTCAGGCCGGCGGCATAGACATGCCCTCCGAAGTTCTCCAGCAAATCGGAGCAGCTTTCGATTGACTCATATAAATCGAAACCTGCCACGCTGCGAGCAGATCCGGTCACGAAATTGTTCGATTTCGTGAGTACGATCGTCGGCTTGTAGAAAGCCTCGACAAGACGTGAGGCGACTATCCCGACCACGCCTTTGTTCCAGTTCGGATTGTAGACGATGGTGACGTTGCGAGTAGTCAGGGCTGTGCCTTCCTGCACCATATTCAGAGCCTCCTGGGTGATCTCCCTGTCTATGCTTTTGCGCTCATTATTGTTGTCGTTGATCTTCTGGGCAATCTCATTGGCCGTCCTGTCATCGGAAGCCGTCAGCAATTCCACCGCGAGCCGGCCCGTCTCCATACGTCCGGCAGCATTGATCCTCGGCCCTATTTTAAAGACTATGTCGTCAATGGTGATATGCGAAGGCTCAAGCTTCGAAATGGCAGCCATCGCCTGCAACCCCTTGCGAGGATTCTCATTGAGCTGCTTCAGCCCGAAATGCGCCAGCACCCTATTCTCCCCCACCATAGTCACGAGATCTGAGGAAATGCTCACCACAAGGAGGTCGAGCAAGGGGATGAGCGTCTCGAAAGGAATCCCGAATTTCCGGGAATATGCCTGAACGAGCTTGAACCCTACCCCGCAGCCACTCAAATCGTCGAATGGATAATGGTCATCGGCTCTTTTAGGGTCCAGCACCGCCACCGCCGGAGGAAGCACTTCTTCCGGAAGATGGTGGTCGCATATTATCATGTCTATCCCTTTGGCGGAAGCATATTCAACCTTCTCATTAGCCTTAATGCCGCAGTCCAGGGTTATTATAAGCCCGAAACCATTGTCTCTGGCCCAGTCGATGCCCTTGAACGAGACCCCGTAGCCCTCGTCATAACGGTCTGGAATATAGAAGTCTACGTTTTGCGAATATCTCTTGAAGAATGAGTACACCAAGGCGACGGCGGTAGTGCCGTCGACATCATAATCTCCGTAGACCAGGATTTTTTCCTCGGAAGTTATGGCCCGTCTCAGCCTTTCCACAGCCTTATCCATGTCCCTCATCAGGAATGGGTCATGCAAGTCGCCCAGGCTAGGACGAAAGAAATGCCGAGCCTCTTCGAAGGTCTCGACGCCCCTCTTGATCAGCATGTCGGCAAGGACACGGTCTATGCCCAGTTCCGTTGACAGCCTCTCGACTTTCTCCGGATCGGCCGGTTCCTTGATAATCCATTTACGCTCTTTTGCCATATTCACAAATATAATTATTTAATTTCAGAATATAAATTAAAAGTGCTAATTTTGAAGAATCTGGCCTGCCCGGCAGGCAATTATATTGATAATTATTTAAAAGAATATGGCGAATACAGAACTCAGCGAGCAAGAGGTGATAAGAAGAGAATCCCTCGTAAAATTAAGAGAATTAGGCATCAACCCCTATCCGGCAGCCCTCTATCCAGTCAATGCGACAGCGCAGAGCATAGCAAAGGAATACGATGCCGAGAAGGGAACGTGTCAGGACGTGTGCCTTGCTGGCAGGATCATGTCGCGCAGGATAATGGGTGCGGCATCGTTCGGGGAAATCCAGGACTCAACTGGAAGGATTCAGATTTATGTAAAAAGGGACGAGATCTGCCCCGGCGAAGACAAGACGATGTACAACACCGTGTGGAAAAAACTGCTGGACATAGGCGACATAATCGGCGTGAAAGGCTTCGCTTTCATAACTCAGACTGGTCAGCTGAGCATTCACGTCAAGGAATTGACTCTGCTCAGCAAGTCTTTGCGCGTGCTGCCTATCGTGAAGGAAGTAGACGGAGTGGTACACGATGCTTTTACCGACCCTGAGATGCGCTATCGCCAAAGATACGTAGACCTGATAGTGAACCCTCAGGTGCGCGATGTGTTTGTGCAGAGGTCCAAGATAATCAACACCATGCGTGAATATTTCAACGAGGCTGGCTGCCTGGAGGTCGAGACTCCGATCCTGCAGCCTATTCCGGGAGGCGCCACCGCCCGCCCATTCATCACGCACCATAATGCATTGGACATAGACCTGTACATGAGAATCGCAAACGAGCTGTACCTTAAGAGACTTATCGTAGGTGGCTACGACGGCGTCTACGAGTTCGCTAAGGACTTCCGTAACGAGGGCATGGACAAGACGCACAATCCCGAGTTCACTTGCATGGAAATTTACGTGGCATACAAGGACTACATCTGGATGATGGAATTCGTGGAGAATATGCTGGAGAAAATCGCCGTGAAACTTCATGGAACTTCCGTAGTGAAAATCGGGGAAAAGGAAATCGATTTCAAAGCCGGGTACAAGAGGCTGCCATATTTAGATGCCATAAAGGAATATGCCGGAGTGGACGTAAAGGGAATGAATGAGGATGAACTGCGCGAAACTTGCAAGAAACTGAAAGTGGAGACCGATCCTACGATGGGAGAGGGCAAGCTGATCGATGCGATCTTCGGCGCATATGTCGAGGAGCATCTCACTGAGCCTACTTTCGTGATTGACTACCCTGTCTCTTTGTCGCCTCTGACGAAGCGCCACCGCAACGACCCTACGCTCACCGAGCGGTTCGAATTGTTCGTTTGCGGCAAGGAGCTTGCCAACGCCTACTCCGAGCTGAACGACCCTATCGACCAGCTGGACAGATTCAAGGAGCAGGCTGCACTGAAGAGCCATGGTGACGACGAGGCCATGTTCATCGACTACGATTTCGTGCGTGCCCTGGAATATGGCATGCCGCCTACGTCCGGTCTCGGAATGGGAATAGATCGCCTGACGATGTTCATGACCGGCCAGACGACCATCCAGGACGTGCTCTTCTTCCCGCAGATGCGCCCTGAAAAGGCCGCCACCAAGAGAGAGGAATAGGCCCGGACTTCCGCCAGAATAACGAAAGGGAGCATCAAAAAGCGATATGCGAATTGAGAATATAACATCGGCTCACAACCAGAAGATCAAGGACCTGCTGGCGCTTCAGGAGAAATCCAAGCTGAGGCGCGAAGAGGGGCTCTTCGTGGTCGAAGGGCGCCGCGAAGTCAGCCACTGCCTCGATGCCGGTTTCGTGCCAAGAACGCTCTTCATCTGCGGAGAATTCATCTCCGAAGACGACCTGAACGACATCGTCGGGAAGGCGGAGGCGCTGAACAAGAACGTGGGGATGGAACAGGTGCCTTCGGAAATATATTCAAAGATAGCATACAGGGGTGGCACGGAGGGCATCATAGCAGAGGTGGCTTCAAAAGAACGCACCTTGGATTCTCTTAAAATCGGCAAAAAACCGCTGATCATAGTGCTGGAAAGCGTTGAGAAGCCCGGCAACCTTGGAGCCGTGCTGCGCAGTGCAGACGCAGCCGACGCAGATGCGGTGATAGTATGCGATCCACTCACCGACCTTTACAACCCGAATCTGATCCGCGCAAGCCTAGGCGCCATATTCACGAGACAAGTCGCCGCTGCCACGTCGGAAGAAGCCATTGCCTGGCTCCGAAGTCATCATATTCAGATACTTACCGCCCAGCTGCAAGACTCTTCCCTCTACTATGACACCGACATGACCGGCCCTACCGCCATCGTAATGGGCACTGAATCCACCGGCCTCACCGACATCTGGCGTAAGGCAGCCGACGCCCGCATCCGCATTCCGATGCTCGGTCGCCTTGACTCGCTAAACGTCTCAGTATCAGCCGCTATCCTATTATTCGAAGCACTCCGCCAAAGGAAAAGTTAATGAATATGAAAAAGTTCGGTCTCATAGGAAATCCAGTGAAAGGCTCGAAGAGTCCTCTGCTATTCAATGCCGCTTATAATGGCATGACGCAAGAGGACGGGAGCGCATATTCATACGACTTGATCGAGGAAGATGGCTTTGAGAATGCCTGGGAGCATTTTCTTAACGAATATTCTGCCATAAACGTCACCGCGCCTTTCAAGGAGCAGGCTTTCGCGAAAGTTCTCTCCCTTGCTGAAGAAGGGAAGGGACTGATCTCTGGGCCAGCTGCCAAGATAGGGGCGACGAACCTCGTCGTGAAGGGGCCGTCCGGCCTTGAGGCTCACAACTCCGACTTTACCGGGATAATAACTGCCATCGCAGAAGCATACTACCCTGGCATCGTCGAAGAATTCATGCACGAATTCGGAGAGCGTTTCTTCGTGAAGATACATCAGTTTTTCAGGCTGAACCGCGACGAGCATTTCAAGACCATCCCGCAGGCTCTAATCGTGGGCTGTGGCGGAGCGGGCAAGGCCGCCGCCATCGCTGCTGCGGAAATGGGCTTTGAGACCGTCCTGATGAACCGCAGCATTGAAAAAGCCCAGGCGATCATCAATGCGAATCCTGAATATGGATTCATGGCAGTTCCGATTGCCGATTTCAAGGAGGCGGTCAAAGAGTGCGACCTGATAATCTACACGCTTCCCATGGCCCTTCCGCAAATCGCCGAGTTCTCGGCTGACGACTTCGTCATGGAAGGCAGCCGAAAGGTCATCCTTGAGGCGAATTACCGCAACCCGTCCTTCGATGAAGATGCAGAGTTCAAGATAGCCTCAGCTGAGGGCATATACATCCCCGGCACTCGCTGGCTCCTTTACCAAGCCCTCACCGGTTACAGCCTGATGACGGGCCTCAATCCCGACCTCAGCGCCATGCGCGAGGCCATTGAAAACAGATAGACAAGCCTTGTCTCCAAAAGCAAGCCCCAGTAAGAGACGAAGAATAATGGCTTACTTCAACTGGCAAACGAATAGAATTATTTGTATCTTTACTAAACTAAGATTAGGGATCGTCTCGTGTCTTTTCTGAACAAGGAAAAATGAGAAACATGGTTTACAACTCAATAGAAATATGTACAGGTGCTGGAGGCGAAGCCCTAGGACTTGAGAAAGCGGGGTTTCACCATATTGCTCTTATCGAATATGAAAAAGAATATTGCCGCTGCTTGATAAAAAACCGGCCTGACTGGAATGTGATAAATTGCGATGTTAGGAATTTCAACGGTCTATCTTATCGCAATCTCAATATTGATTTGCTCGCAGGAGGTGTGCCTTGTCCTCCTTTCAGCATAGCAGGAAAACAACTAGGGCAAAATGACGAAAGGGATTTATTTCCAGAAATGATACGATTAACAAACGAGATTCGTCCCAAAATCGTAATGATTGAAAATGTCAAGGGCTTTCTAAGTCCAAGATTCGATAGCTATCGAACTTCTATCTTATATTCACTCATGCGTTTAAGGTATAGGACTCATATCTCTTTAATTAACGCATCAGATTACGGAGTTCCCCAACTTCGACCAAGAACAGTGATAATAGCAATACGCAATGATATAAAAGGCTCATTCTCTTTCGATAATCTAAAAAAAGAGAAAGCCTTGACTGTAGGTGAAACACTCGAAGATCTCATGTCTGAAAACGGATGGCAATATTCCGATGATTGGAAAGCTAAAGCCGATGACATTGCGCCTACAATTGTTGGAGGAAGCAAAAAACATGGGGGTCCTGATCTTGGTCCGACTCGCGCTCGCCTTCAATGGGCAAAGCTTGGAGTGGACGGAAGTGGTGTCGCTGATGAAGCACCGCAGAAAGATTTCGTAGGAATGCCAAGATTAACCCCAAGGATGATAGCAAAACTACAAGGCTTCCCAGACGAGTGGTATTTTGGAACAAAAAAGACTTCTGCATGCAGGATGATAGGAAATGCTTTTCCCCCACCTGTTGCTAAAGCAATTGGCAAAGAATTAATAAAAATCATAGACAATGGAAGCATTGATACGTACGGCGAGAAGAAAATATCACAAGCTTTTGCTAGATAAGGGCGTGCTCACGTTAGATTCTGACGGCATTCCGAGCAATGCTGACAGAAGTAGCAAAATCTCGGTTCTAATATCCAAAGGCATTGCTGATTTTCTTCAAGCTGAAGAACAGGCCAAGGCATTAGGGCAAACTTCCGGGGCAATGTTCGAAGAAATAACTATGTCTTTCATTAAAGACACATTCCCCAACCTACAAAATTTACGACCCGGCAAATGGCACGTTGAAAAACTAGGGAATAGGAATCCAGTCAAAACTAGCTGCTTTTCTCAATATGAACATCTTGATTATCTAACATCCCTCACAGAACGAGATGAGAAATTAGCTGCTAGCCTCGGTTACAATTATATTGTATCGCCAGATATCGTGATTTTCAGAGAAACAGAGCCTGACGAAGTCATTAATGAATGTTTACCTATCGTAGATGAAACTATTGCTAGAATCTCTGATTTAAGGAAATTTAATGGTGGTCTTCCTATCCTACATGCATCTATATCTGCGAAATGGACAATAAGAAGCGATAGAGCCCAAAACAGTAGGACTGAAGCTCTTGGCCTAATTAGAAATAGAAAAGGACACCTTCCCCACATCGTAGTAGTGACAGCTGAACCATTACCATCTAGAATAGCATCTCTTGCTTTAGGCACAGGTGACATTGATTGCGTTTATCACTTCGCTCTTCCCGAACTTTTAGAGACGGTTGAAAAACTCGGGAATGATGATTCCAAAGAAATGCTTAATATTTTAATCGACGGCAAGAGACTAAAAGATATTAGCGACTTACCATTAGATCTAGCGGTATAACTCTTGCACACCTACCTGGCTCCTTTACCAAGCCCTCACCGGTTACAGCCTGATGACGGGCCTCAATCCCGACCTCAGCGCCATGCGCGAGACCCTTTCCGAACCTGTTCGAAGTTGCAACGCACAGAACGCATAGGATGCCGCTTCCCCATCGCAACCCGTTCATCCAGAGCGACTCACCACGTCTCCTGAACGACACACCACGTCATCCTGAACTTGTTTCAGGATCTAGTTTCCGCAAGCCTAGATTCCGGATCGAGTCCGGAATGACGGGGAAACACGAGCCTGGATTCCGGGTCAGGCACGGAATGACAAGGTTAAATAAGCGCCGGTTTTCCACTTCGCTATAAATTTTTCTTGTTGCAGAATAAAATAATGTTAGTTACTTTCGCGCAGTAAAATGAACATATAAAAAGATATAATCATGAATAGGAAAGAAATCATAGACATGTCCGCCCCGGACTGTCCTGTACGCAATGTGCTGGCCAGAATCTGCGATAAATGGTCCGTGCTCGTCATGCTGGTTCTGAAAGATGCCGGGGTGATGAGGTTCAGCGAAATACAGAAAAGCATCCCTGACATATCTCAGAAGATGCTCACCGTGACTCTCCGCACCCTTGAAGAAGATGGCTTCGTGAAAAGGAAAATTTATGCCGAGATTCCTCCTAAGGTGGAATATTCATTGACGGAAAGGGCGCAATCACTGCTCCCGCTCATCGGCAGCCTTGTCGGCTGGGCGAAAGAAAACATGGATTCCATCATCAAAGACCGCAAAGCCAGCGTCCACAGTCACCAATAGACTGCTTCGAAAGTTTACAAAATCTTACTGAAATAATGGGCCACGCAGTACGCTTAATTCAGGCTGTCAGCGGCGCCCATCTCTGCCCCCGACTCTACGGGATCCTCATTAATTGGTATTGACAATGGAGAGCCACATAGGTAACTTCGAAGAGTTAAAAATTTGCCAGCCAAGTTTACGGTTGCAACATGAAAGAAATATTGATATGAGCAAGATTGCTATTATTTATGGTTCAACGACCGGCTATTGCGAAACGGTCGCAGGAAAGATTCAGGAGGCCATTGGAAAGGAAAATGCAGACATCGTCAACGTGACCGACCTGAATGAATCGGTTTTGAAAGATCACGACGTGCTGCTCTTGGGAACCTCGACGTGGGGAGCCGGAGACGTACAGGACGACTGGTTCAGTGGGATTGACCTGCTTAAGGGAGCGGACCTGTCCGGCAAGAAGGTCGCCATTTTCGGCTGCGGTGACAGCGCATCTTACGGGGATACCTTCTGCGGAGGCATGAAAGCGCTTTACGACGCCGTAAAAGACAAAGGGTGCAAGCTCATCGGAAGTGCTCCTGCCGAAGGCTACTCTTTTTCAGCATCGGACGCCGTCGTAGATGGCAGATTCGTAGGACTGCCTCTTGATGAAATCAATGAAGAAGGCAAAACTCAAGGGCGAATAGACGCATGGGTGAAGGAGCTTAAAAATAATCTCTGACATATTTTTTTTACTTCGCTCTACGAGGCTGACAGAGAATTTTTGTCAGCCTTGTCCACCTTTCAGCATAGCAGGAAAACAACTAGGGCAAAATGACGAAAGGGATTTTCGGGTCAGATGCAAATACCTGTGTTTAAGAACAAAATCATGAATACGTGAGTGCCTTACGAAATCGTTCCGAGGCCACGGGTTCGGCTGACGAATCCGCTTGGCGGATCCCAGCCAGAGAGTCAGCGCAAGAACACAGCCGTCTCTGGAAGTGACATGCTATGTGGCGCGTCATGCTTTTGCCGCGAGAGGTAGCATAGCCCTGGGATAGCTGTAGTTGATGTGGGCATGCAAACACCCATGATGACATGGAGGGGGTTTACATGGCAAACCGAACCAGAGGGCATTGTACATAATAATGGTTCGCGCGGCAAAAGCATCAGGACCGATATTCAGTTAGGGATTTATCGAAAATTTAGATAAATTTACCGAGAAGAACCTCATAATCATAACATTTATGGCATTGATGATAATCGAGCTGCTGATCGTGCTGGCTGCCCTGTACGTGGGTTCAAGGTATGGCAGCCTCGCTCTTGGAGCGATTTCTGGAATAGGTTTGGCAATCCTAGTGTTCGGCTTCGGAATGAAGCCCGGCACTCCGCCCACCGATGTCATCTACATCATAATCGCTGCGGTCACCTGCGCCGGAACGCTCCAGGCATCGGGCGGCATGGACTGGATGATTCAGGTGGCTGAAAAGATGCTTAGGAAGCACCCAGATCACATCACGTTCCTGGCACCTCTGTGCACATTCTTCCTCACGGTGCTAGTCGGAACCGGCCACGTGGTCTACACCATAATGCCAATCATCTGCGACATCGCCCTGAAGAAAGGAATACGCCCGGAAAGGCCTTGCGCCGTTGCCTCAGTGGCATCTCAGGTGGGCATCACCTGCTCCCCTATCGCCGCAGCAGTGGTAGCATTCATGACGATTTCCAACAGCAACGGCTACATGGTGACGATTCCTCAAATCCTGTTGGTGACCATTCCGGCCTGCATTATAGGAATATTCTGCGCTTCACTATGTTCCTACCATCGCGGCAAGGACCTGGACAAAGATCCCGAATTTCAGAAGCGGGACGCTGACCCCCAGACCCATGAATATATGTATGGTTCCAGCGCCACGACTCTCGATAAAGTAATCACCCGCTCTGCCAAAGCCTCAGTATATGTCTTTCTCGCAGCATTGCTGGTAATAGTTTGCTTCGCATTCTGCCAGATTTTCCATGTCACTAAAGATGGCGAGAGCGTCACGCTGGCTACGGCGATGGGCATTCCCAAAATGAATCTCATCATCCAAATCATAATGCTCACTGCAGCGGCGCTGAACATAATGTTCTGCAAGGCCGATCCGAAAAAGGCCGTCGGTGGCGCCGTGTGGCAGTCTGGCATGGTCGCAGTCGTGGCCATATTCGGAATAGCATGGCTTGCCGACACATTCTTCGGAAACTATCTTGAAGAAATGAAGACAGCTCTCTCCGGAATAGTGAGCCAGTATCCATGGTCCATCGCCTTCGTGTTTTTCCTCGTGTCCGTCCTCATAAACTCGCAAGGAGCAGTCGTAGTGGCGATGCTGCCGCTGGCATATTCATTGGGCATCCCTGGCCCAGTGCTGCTTGGGGTTCTGCCGAGCGTCTATGGCTATTTCTTCATTCCCAACTACCCTTCCGACATTGCCACGGTCAATTTCGACCGCTCAGGCACCACCGTCATTGGCAAGTACCTGCTGAACCATAGCTTCATGATGCCTGGCCTGGTTAGCGTCGGCGTTTCCACGATTGTCGGCTACCTGATCACCTGTGTCCTCTTCCCTGGTTACTTTGCCGGATTCACGCAGTAGCCCATCGAAAATCAGGCAAGCGAAAAACGCCAAAGTGGCTTGAGACAGGCTATTTAATAACATGATTTTTATTATATTTGCCGAAATATATTAAAGAATTATGGCAAAAGAAATAAAGTTTTCCCTAGTGTACAGGGATATGTGGCAATCCTCCGGCAAATATGTTCCAAGGGCGGATCAGCTGGTGAGAGTAGCGCCAGCAATCATAGACATGGGCTGTTTCGACCGCGTGGAGACTAACGGCGGTGCTTTCGAGCAAGTGAATCTGCTTTTCGGAGAGAATCCTAACGTGGCGGTCCGCAAATGGACGGCTCCTTTCCACAAGGCGGGCATTCAGACCCACATGCTGGAAAGGGGACTGAACGCACTCAGAATGAATCCAGTGCCAGCCGACGTAAGGGAGCTAATGTTCAAGGTAAAGAAAAAGCAAGGCACCGACATCGCTCGTTCCTTCTGCGGCCTCAACGATCACAGGAACCTCAGACGTTCGGTCGAATTCGCCAAGAAGGGAGGAATGATTTCTCAGGCTGCGCTTTCGATCACAAATTCACCGGTTCACACGGTTGAATACTATATGGGAGTCGTAGACAAGGTAGTGGAATATGGCGCCGATGAAATCTGCCTCAAAGACATGGCAGGAGTAGGCCGCCCGACCTTCCTCGGCCAGCTGGTGCACGACATAAAGAAGAAATACCCTGACATTCTGGTCCAGTACCATGGTCACACAGGACCAGGCTTCTCTCCTGCCTCGATGCTGGAAGTAGCCCGCGCAGGAGCAGACTACCTGGATGTCGCGGTAGAGCCTCTCGCATGGGGTAAGGTTCACCCGGACGTGATAACGATCCGTGAGATGATGAAGGCCGACGGATTCCTGGTGAAAGACATCAACATGGATGCCTACATGGAAGTACGAAGGCTCACTCAGGAGTTCATCGACGATTTCCTCGGCTACTGGATCAACCCATCCAACAAGGTGATGACTTCGCTTCTTGTAGGCTGCGGCCTGCCTGGCGGAATGATGGGTTCGATGATGTCCGACCTGAAGGGCTTCCAGGGTGCTATCAATGCCGCCGAAAGAGCCCACGGCCGTCCGGAAATCAGTCTTGACACTCTGATGGTGAAGCTGTTCGACGAGGTTCAGTACGTATGGCCTAAGCTTGGCTACCCGCCGCTCGTGACGCCATTCAGCCAGTATGTCAAGAACACTGCGCTGATGAATCTGCTCGGCTCACTGAACGACAAGCCTAGGTGGTCCACCATCGACAAAGACACTTGGGCTATGATACTTGGCAAGTGCGGCAAGCTGCCTGGACCTCTGGCTCCGGAGATAGTCGAACTGGCTAAGCAGAAAGGCTTGGAGTTCTACGATGGAGACCCTCAGGACATGTACCCTGACGAGCTGCCGAAGTTCCGCCAGATGATGAAGGAAGAGGGCTGGGACGAGGGTCAGGACGAGGAGGAACTCTTCGAGTTTGCCATGCACGAGAACCAGTATCGCGACTATAAGAATGGCAAGGCGAAGGAGCGTTTCAACGCCGAGCTGGCCGACCTGAAGGCAAAGGCACACGCTCCGATCAAAATTGAGCGTCCTATCGTCGAGATGCCTAAGTTCGATGTCAATGAATATGCCAAACGCTATCCTCATGCCGTGCCTATCCAGGCTCCGGCGAAGGGTCAGCTTCTGTGGCAGGTGGACGTGAATGACGATTCCGCAGCCCCTATCGCCGGCGCTGAGGTGAAAGCCGGAATGGGCATGGGCTTCGTCCAGACATATTACGGAATGGAAGAACTCATTCCTGCGGTGGATGGCCGCGTGGTAGCCACCATCGGCAAGCAAGGCGACAAAGTGGAGAAAGGCGAGATCGTAGCCTTTATTGAGGGTGCGGCTGACTCAGCAACGAAATAGACTCGATGCAAATCGAGCAGCATCCTTTTGAGCCATTTCTCCCCGGCAACGCCAAAGTGCTGATGCTGGGGAGTTTTCCGCCTCAGGAAAAGAGGTGGAGCATGAGATTCTATTACCCGAATTTCATAAATGACATGTGGAGGATCCTCGGCCTAGCGTTTTTCGGAGACAAAGACAGGTTCGTGGACGCCAAAGCAAAGAAGTTCAGGCTGGATGACATAATCCAATTCTGTTCAGCCAAAGGCATCGCCTTATACGACACTGCGACGGCAATCAGAAGGCTGAGAGACAATGCTTCGGACAAGTTCCTGGAAGTCGTGGAGCCGACGGATGTGCCTGCGCTGCTTCGGCATATTCCTGAATGCAAAGCCATTGTCGTGACTGGCGAGAAGGCCGCTGCCACGCTTTGCGCAACATTCGGCGCTACTCAGCCAAGAACGGGGGAATATTCAGAATTCACGTTTGAAGGGCGCATCATGCGTCTCTACCGCATGCCCTCATCCTCAAGGGCCTACCCGCTCCCACTCCAGCAGAAAGCGACCGCCTATCAGAAGATGTTTCAAGAATTGGAAATGACAAATTCTTCCGTCAGTTATTAATTTGAAAGAGGGAATTACGGAAAAAAAAGTTATTTTTGTCATCTGGTTATGAATATGAAAGCTAATTATAACGCTAATATCACAAAAGAGCAAAGCGACAAGCTAAAAAAAGTCAAGCATCTGGCCTTGGACATGGATGGCACGATCTACATGGAGAATGACATCTTCCCGTTTACGCTAGAAGTGCTGGAATCATTGAGAGATAATGGAATAGGATACTCTTTTCTTACCAACAATCCCACGAAATCAGTAGAAGATTACCTGTCTAAGCTGCATCGGATGGGGATAAAAGCCGATGCCGGAAACATGTACTCCACCCCCATCGCGACGATAGATTATATTCACAAGCATTATCCGAGAGTCCGGAAGCTCTTCATGCTGGGCACCCCGAGCATGCAGAAAGAGTTCGTCGATGCAGGTTTCGAAGCCTGCGCCGACGATCCTGACGATGTCCCAGACATGCTTGTGGTTGCATTCGATACGACTTTGACATATTCTCGTCTTTGCAGGGCAACTTGGTGGGCTAGCCAAGGGATTCCATACATCGCGACGAACCCCGATTTCGTCTGCCCGACTGATGCCAAGACCATTCTAGTCGACTGCGGTTCACTTCAAAAATGCATCGAAGCGGCATGCGGGCGAAAGCCAGACAAAGTCATGGGCAAGCCAGACCCGTCAATGCTGGACGGGATAATGGATCGAAATGGCCTGAAAGCGGATGAGATCGCCATGGTGGGAGACAGAATCTACACCGACATCGCCATGGGACACAATGCGGGCGCAGTGAGCGTGCTAGTGCTCTCCGGGGAAACGACGCTGGAGACAGCATTGGAAGTCGCGCAGGAGGCCAGGACAAACCCTCATCCGAAGCATTGGCCTGCGGATCTCATCGTCAGGGACATAAAGGAGCTGGCAGACCTCTTGCTGGAAGCCAGAAGATGAAAATCCTGTTCATTCACGGCCTGGCATCATCAGGCGCCTACAAAATGGCCACATCTTTAAGAATATTGCTTAAAGGCAGCGAAGTCATTGCGCCCGACGTGCCTATCAGGCTGCAGGATGCCATTAATCTTTTGGAAGGGATTTGCCATGAGGGAAACCCGGATCTCACGATCGGCCTCTCCTGGGGCGGATTCCTGGCACAGAAGCTGAGAGGACGGCGCAAGATGCTCATCAATCCTGACCTAGGAATATCCCGGATGCTGCGGACGAAAATCGGGGAGCAGGAATACCTCTCGCCTAGGAAGAACGGCGACAAGACCTTCATGATAAGCGACGATATCTGCAATGAATATGCAGAAGCAGAGCTCTCGCAGTATGCAAACCTCACACAGGAAGAGGTGAGCATGACGACGGGGATTTTTGCCCAGAACGACGAGCTGGTGCATTGCGGGCCCGAATTCGAGCAGCATTACCCAGGTAAGGCGCATTATTACCCCGGCGGACACCTCCCTAACTATCCAGAAATAAAGAAATATATCCTCCCTATCTTGAGGAAAGAGATGGAAAGATAACTGATAATATTAAGAGCATGAGATATTTGATAAATAATTCCACGGACCCCTATTTCAACCTAGCATTCGACGAATACTGCCTCGAACACATCCATAGCGAAGAGCCCTATTTCTTCCTTTGGAGGAACCGTCCCGCAGTGATAATCGGGCTGAACCAGAACGCATATGGGGAAGTCAATCTTGAGTATCTGAACGCACATGGAATCACCCTGGCGCGCAGGGTCACAGGCGGAGGCGCAGTCTACCACGACCTCCAGAACATGAATTACACCATAATCGGCAGAGACCCATCACCACAACCCATGGTGGATGCTCTCCGGCAGCTTGGCGTGCCAGCGGAATTGACTGGCAGAAACGACATATTCGTCGAAGGCAGAAAAGTCTCCGGCTATGCGCGCAGGGTCGCCGGCAACCAAGAGATAATCCACGGCACATTGATGTACAATGTGGACCTGGACACCCTGCAACACGTGCTGGACACGCCAGCCTCGAAAATGAATGCAAAAGGAATATCTTCTGTCCGAAGCCACGTCGCGAACCTGAAAGAATATCTGCCTCAGTTCAACTCGCTTGACGAGCTGCAGGCAAAACTATCCGAAATCCTCTCTGGAGGTGATGGCCCGCTTCTCGCCAAAGGAAGCGGCTATCCGAGCCAAGATGAAATCAATGCCGAAGTCGGGAAAATTGCGGCCGAGAAGTTCGCCACCTGGGAGTTCATCTACGGTCACTCACACGAAGCTGATTTCAATTTCAAGAAAAAACTCTCTTGCGGGACAGTGGAAGCAAGCCTTAAAATTGATAAAGGAATCATCACGGCTCTGACTTTCTCTGGCGATTTCCTCTTCGACGAGCCTTCCGAGGATCTTGCGAGCAAGCTTATCGGGCTGCGCTACGACAAGGCTGCTCTATCCGCAGCCATCGAGAAGGCCGGGGCCGGGAAATATTTCCGCTCCGCCAATGCCTTGGAAATATGCTCTCTCCTTCTCGGAGAATAGCCACAGCCGGGCATTAAAAAATGCATGCCGGAATCTCAAGACTACAGCATGCCAATAAATGTTTCGTTAATGTGTAAAGACTACATTTATTCTTGATAGGTAATGTGATAGGTTATCATTAAGTTTTCTGTAGCAAAGGTAAGAACTGCCCAATTGCCACGCAAGAAAATGACCGGCAATAATATGCTAATTCGGCAGAATAATGTACTGATTCGACACGAGGGGCTCTCTATCTCACTCTCTTATACTCACTTGGAGTCATCCCGAATTTCGTCCTGAAGAGACGATTGAATGTTGGCACATTTGGGATTCCGCACATTTCAGCCACGGCGGCTATCTTGTATTCAGGATGTTTCATCAATATCTCGACGGCATATTCAAGTCTTTTCTTATTGATATAACCGATCGTGCTGAGTCCGGTATTCCTGTTTATCACCTTGGCCAACTTGTTCCTGTTCAACCCCGAGAAACGAACCAGGTCTTCTCGTGACAGGCTGGGATTGAGATACAATTTCTCTCTAGTTATTTTCGAGTCGAGGATCTCGAAAATGCTCCTGCCTTCGGCAAGCTCTTCCGACTCTATCGTCTCGTCCTGCATCATGGCTTTCATATCAGCTACGCCGGCCACGTCTTCCTTGTTCCTGCCATCATAAGAATTCGAGAACTCAGTCTGGTCATCCGGCCCTGAACCTCCGTCATCACCCCCAGAGATTTCTTTGGCGGGATCGTTAGACATCATCAGGAGCCTTGCCCTAGCCTTCTCAAAGTCATCTTTGTACGATATGAGTTCGTAGATAGTCCCGACCATGGCCAGATTCTTCCGCCTGGCTCGTCTTGCGTTCATGATGCTGTAGATGAACAAGACAAGGAGCACGACTGCGACGACGCTCGCTGACAAGAACATCTGAGTCCTGGTACGGACCCGGTTCTTCTCTTCCTGAAGCTGAAGCTCTCGCTCGCTCTTGTCGTAGACCTCAGCCATCTCCAAGGCAGTGCTTTTCTGCTCTCGCATTTTCAAGCTGTCGACGAGCACTGATAAATGCTTGTAATATTGCGAAGCCTTTTTATAATCCCCTATGGCGTTGTATGCGTCCCCGAGAATATGCTGTACCATCTTCATGTGGTACGTGATGGTGTCGCTGTGCGCCTTCAAAAAGGCCTCTTGTTTCTTGTAAATGGAAATGACGGTGGCATATTCCTTTTTATCCATCAGGTAAGGAACGATGAGATAATCATCTTTCGCATACTTGTCCCCTATGGAGCGCCACGATGCGTATGCCTCGTCGGCCTCTTTCTCCCTGCCTAATTTGAAGAGCAGGACGGCTCGCTGCGCATAATAGGTCTTCTTCTCCTTATCAGTGAGATTCTCCATCTTTACGGCATCGCCCTCGTCCCCGCCGGAAGTAAGCAACTCGAGCTTGTCCAGGACCTTAAGAGCCTCCTCATAGCGGTCTTCCCTCATCAGCAGCACCAAGAGCGTATTGTACTCGTATGTCAGGTTGTCGAACCTGTATTTGTAATCGGATTCCTCCATCATCTTCACGGCCTCGTTCAGATGATAGAAAGCACGTTCCTTATCCCCCTGATGATAAAGCATTTTCCCGATGCCGAACATGGCTATCGACTCCATGACCCTGCTGCCTGCCTTATCAGAGACTTTGAAGAGAAGGTTGATGTACTTAGACCCATTCTCCTCGTCGTGGAGACAGTCATAACAGGAAATCATCCTGTGAAGGCTCTCCATATAAGCCTGTAGATCATGGCTGAGAGAATCCTGCCTCATCAGCCTGCCATAATATTTAATGGCGGCGTAGTAATGGCCGGTATTGTAATATAAGTCTCCTTCCGTCCGGTCAAGGTTATATTCAGAATCATCTCCCCTCTTCCGAAGCTCTTCCATTATTCTCTTAGCCTTGTCGAAATCCGAGTAAGTATATTCGTAGACGTAATCTACGTCTATCAGCGAATCGGGTAAGGCGGAAGCGTAATAGGCAGAAGATACTCCTGCATCAGATGAAACCATTCTCCTTCCGCTTGCTACGAGGAATGGGAGAAAAATCATTGTGCATATGCAGGCAAAACAATAACTGACTTTCATTTCGGCTGGCTTAGTCTACGCAAATTTATAATAAATTCAACTAACAGCGTACGCCGCAAAAGCGATATAGCATGTAGATTTACCCTATTTCTTAGAAAAATTTTGCTAATTGAAAATGATTTGCTTATTTTGGCGGAAATTTTAGAGTAACTCTTGCAAGAAATTTTGTACGCAAAGGATTGCTTTCGAGCCAAATGATCGTTCAGGAAACATTCAAATGAGGTTATCGAATCTAACTCTAAGCTTTACTTGTTGTTAATCATGCCATTACGTATTTTGGCATGAGCTATATTGGTTTCTCTTGGCTTATTTTGAAGCATGCTTAAGGCACTGAACACCGACTCCGAGAAGAACGTGAAACACTGGTTCGTAATGCGAGCCTATAAAAACGAAAAGACTGCCGAAGAAAAGCTCTGTGGGAGTGGAGGTCTTGAATACTTCATCCCGAAGCACTACGTACTGAGAACCTACCACGGGGTCAAGACACGTCGTCTCGTACCTGTTATCCCAAACCTAGTCTTCGTCAACTCCACCCACGTCAAGATAACTGACTTCAAGAAAACTCAGTACAACCTCCTGCAGTTCGTCACGTGGGAAATCGAAGGCGAGCGCAAATACATGATCGTGTCCGACAAGGAAATGAAAGACTTCATCAAAGCGACCACGCAGAACGAAATGAAGACTGACTTCTACAAGCCGGAGGAAATCAATCTCAAATACGGGGACCGCATCCGCATCCACGGTGGAATCCTGGACGGAGTCGAAGGGGTGCTCGCACGCGTGAACGGAAAACGAAACAAAAGCCTCGTCATAACGCTGGAGGGGATAATGTCCGTCGCGGTGAACGTGTCGCCGGAATTCATAGAAATTTTGGATAGGAATGAGTGTCAGAGTCAATCTGAGCAATAGATTAAGCCCTACGCTGGTATGGGGACTTGACAGCATCATGTCGACGGTGTCGACATTGCTGTCCGTGTTGCTGCTCCACATGCTGTTAGACCTCAGCATCGACAGCTCCCAGTTGTTCGTCACCCTTGCCATATCCCTCGCCACATCCATCATAGCGACGAGGCTCTTCCATACCTACGAAGGAATCATCCGCCATGCTTCCGCCGTGGAGATGATCAGAGTGCTTTGGGCGATGCTCGTCAAGGCGGTGGTGCTCATCATCGCGGCAAACCTCACGCTGGAGTACACCGGAAGGTTCGTGTATTCGATAATAGGATTCGACTTCGTGCTTTCGATGGCTCTCCTCATGGGAGTGAGGGTAGTCGTCAGCAGCCTATACTACCATCTGCTGGACTTCACGAACCCTTCCATTCAGCGGACACTCATATTCAACACCACAGAGGCCTCGGTGAGGCTTGCGAACTACATCAGGTTCTGTAACACGTCTTATTCGCTGAAGGGATTCATTTCCACCAATCCGAACGAGAAAGACAAGCGGCTTCTGAACGAGCACGTCTACGTCGCGAAGGATGTGAACGACTTCAAGGAAATATTCGAGGCCAGCAACATCAACGCCATTCTCTTTGCGAAAATCACGGACCTGCGGAATGAGAAGGAGCTGGTCGCATATTGCCTGAAAAATAGCATCAACCTCCAGCTGGTGTCGTTCACCCAAGTGGAGAACGAAGAGGAAAGAATCCTCCTCCACAAAGTGCAGATTGAGGATCTGCTCGGGCGAGAGGAGATACACATAGACATGACGCAGATCAGCGCGCAAATGGATGGGAAGACCGTCATGGTCACCGGAGCTGCGGGAAGCATAGGCAGCGAGCTCTGCCGCCAGCTATATTCATTGAACCTAAGGCAGCTGGTGCTTTTCGACTATTCCGAGACCGCCCTCTACCTGATAGACCTGGAGATCAGGGACAAGCGCAAGGCTACGCCCTTCGTTTCAGTCCTGGGCGATGTGCGCGACAGGGACAGGGTCGAGTTGGTCATGAAGAAGTACCGTCCGGACATAATATTCCATGCGGCAGCATACAAGCATGTTCCGATGATGGAGATGTATCCTTGCGAAGCCGTCCATACGAATGTCGGCGGCACGGTGATCCTGGCGGATCTAGCCGTGAAGTACAACGTGAGGAAATTCATCATGATTTCGAGCGACAAGGCCGTATGCCCTAGCAATGTCATGGGAGCCACGAAGCGCCTCGCCGAAATGTACGTCCAGAGCTTTGGAGACTTCATTAAGAAGGAAGGCAAGACCGGAACCACGTCGTTCATCACGACTCGCTTCGGCAACGTGCTGGGCAGCAACGGAAGCATTGTCCCGCTATTCCGCGAGCAGATTCGCAAGGGTGGGCCCGTGACAGTGACACATCCGGACGTGACCCGGTACTTCATGACCATTCCGGAGGCATGCAGACTCGTGCTGGAAGCCTCAACCATAGGCGAAGGCGATGACATCTTCGTGTTCGACATGGGTGAGCCGGTCAAGATAGCCGATCTGGCCAGCCGGATGATTGAGCTCTCGGGACTGAAACCAGGCAAGGACATAGAGATTAAGTACATCGGCCTGAGGCCTGGAGAAAAGCTGTACGAGGAAGTGCTCTACTCGAAGGAAGACACCGCGCAGACAAGCAACCCGAAGATATTCCGAGCGGTGCGTGTCAGCCACGATCACAGGAAGATCCTCGAGGCGGTGGACAGCCTTCTGGAAATGGCCGCCGCAAACGACTCCATGGAAACGGTCCGGCTGCTGAAGCAGATCGTGCAGGAATTCAAGAGCAGGCACTCAGAATTCGAGAAACTCGACTGACATATATTCATATCGACCCAAAAATAAATTAAAATTTAAGTATCTAATTGTTAATTAATGAACCAATGAAAAAGTATTTTCTTGTCTTTCTGATGGCATTGGCCGCCATTCCCGCTGCACTCGCACAGGACGAATTCGCTGCCTCTGCGACTCAAGACACCACCGTTACCTATTGGCAGGATCCACTGGACGGTGACAATAAGCTGCTGAATAAGTCTAAGTTCGGCGACAACTGGTTCCTGGGCGTGCAGGCCGGGACGTTTTGGTCCTGGGGCACCAACACCTCTGATGCCAAGTTCTTCAAGCAATTCCGGCCGGCCGCAGGCCTGCAGTTCGGCAAGTGGTTCGCCCCCTATGCCGGAGCTCGGCTCCAGGCAATTTTCGGCAGAAACACCGGCCTTGCCGACAACGGCAAATCCTATAACTGGAATTCCATAGGCGGCGGACTCGACGGAATCTTCAGCTTCACCAACATCTTCCTCGGGTACAAGGAGGACAGGCCGTTCAACCTCATCGGGATCCTCGGCGCAGGCTACGAGCATACCATGGGCTTCAGCAACAAAAGCTGGAACCAGGACAGGAGCTGCTTTAGCAGGAAGGAGCAGAATCTCATCTCGGCACGGCTCGGCATGATGGCCGACATCCGCCTGAGCAAGGCGCTTTCCCTCAATGTCGAGGTGACGAACAACTGGATCGACGACTCCTTCGACGGCAACGACAACGTCAAGTCGTCTGGAAACATCTGGGACGGACATGTAAATGCCCTGATCGGCCTCACCTACCGCTTCAAGAACCATGACGGTTCTCGCCAGTTCACCTATGCGAGACGCAACATGTCGAAATACGACATCCTGAACGACGAGCTCAACCGTCTCCGCGCAGAGAACGAGAAGAAGCTGGCTCAGGCCCAGAAGGTTGTCACCGAAAAGAAGACTGAGGTAATCGAGAGCGAACAGTACATCACCTACATCTCTTTCGACAGCAACTCTTCGAAGATCAACCGCCTCCAGGAGGTTAACGTGTACACGGCCGCCGAGAACATGAAGAAGCTCTCCGACGCAGACCTCTACATCACTTCCACCGAAGAGGTCAAGAACTCCGACCTGTTTCTCGAGCGCGCGCAGACCATTCGCGACGTGCTTGCGAACACCTACAACATCCCGGCAGGGCGCATATTCATTGAGAAGAATCCTGGCGTTGTCTCGTCCCTCGACCCTCAGAAGAGCTGTGTAATAGTGTACATCAACGAATAACAAACCCTTTTAAGAAATGTCTATCATGAAAAAAATAGCTGTTTTTTTAGTGGCTGTTTTCGCTTCGGTATCCCTGATGGCTCAGACTATCGAAGAAGAAAGAGCGTGGAAAATGCAGGCCGACACGGTTAAGTCGTTGAAGCATTACGTAGGACGCGACAACTGGTTCATCGGCGTACAGGGAGGCGCGAACATTTCCCTTTCCGAGAATTCGCGCTTCGGGAAAAACATCGACATGACCAAGCCTAGCTTTGCGCTGCAGGTCGGCAAGTACTTCTCCCCTGCCGTCGGAGCTCGCATCCAGATGGCATATTTCAAGCAGGAGTCTCGCGCAAACAGCGAGGCCATAGCAGCCTACCCTCAGGTCTACGGCTCGGGGAACTACGGCTTCAGCAACTTTGGAGCCTACATTGACGGACTGTTCAACTTCAACAACATATTCGGACAATACAAGGAGTCTTCCCGCTTCAACGTCGTAGGAATCCTCGGAGGAGGCCTCAACCACACCTTCGGATTCGATGACAAGGTAAAGGCCTGGAATCGTCCCGCATCGGAGACCTTCGCCCCTTACAAGGTGGACACCGACAAGGGCAGCTACGTCGCCCTCCATGCCGGCGTTCAGCTGAACTATGCCATCAGCCAGGCACTCGATCTGAATCTAGAGGCTACTTTCAACGGCGTGGACGATGGCTACAACGGCACCCGCTACGACAAAAAGTGGGATGCATTCGCAAACGTAATGGTCGGCCTCACGTTCCACTTCAAGGATCACTACGGAGCCCGTCGCTTCCGCTACACCCAGCTTGACGACCAGGCTCTCATCTCCGAACTGACAAGGAAAATTGACGACGAACGCAATAAGAAGATTCCTGAACCTGAGCCAACCGTAGAGGTTGTGGTCAAGAAGGAAGTCGTCCAGAACCAAGTCCTTGACATGACAGTCTCGTTCGCAATCGATAAGTACAACATCACCGACATACAGAAGAAGAACGTCGCCGAGGCAGCCAAGTACCTCGAGGAGCATCCTGACGTCAACCTCATTATCATAGGTTACGCCGACGTGCAGACAGCCTACCCTGCCTACAACCTCAAGCTTTCCGAGCGTCGTGCAAAAGCCGTCTACAACATGATGGTGAAAGAGTTCAATGTCGATCCTGACAGAATCAGGACAGACTTCAAGGGTGACACCATCCAGCCGTACGAGCGGAAGAACGAGTGGAACCGTGTAGTAGTGTTCATCACCGAACCTCGCAACAAACAATAATGTCGAAAATCTGGTTATCACTTGCGCACATGGGCGGAGCCGAACTCGACTTCGTCCATAGTGCGTTCGATACCAACTGGGTGGTACCGCTCGGCCCTAACGTGGACGGGTTCGAGAGCGACCTTTCTGAGTGGTTTGGAAAGAAAAGCGGACATGAGGTGCATGTCGTGGCATTATCCTCAGGCACTTCGGCAGTCCATCTCGCCCTAGTGATGCTGGGGGTGTCAAAGGGCGATGAGGTGATCTGCCAGAGTTTTACTTTCTCGGCATCTGCCAATCCGATCGCCTATCAGGGCGCAACCCCTGTCTTCGTGGACAGCGAGCCTGGGACATGGAATATGGATCCCGATCTCCTGGAGGAGGCCATAGAGGACCGCATCAAAAAGACAGGCAAGGCTCCGAAAGCGATAATCCCTGTCCATCTGTACGGAACTCCGGCAAGAATGAACGACATCCTGGAGATTGCGAGCCGCTACGGCATCCCAATCGTGGAGGATGCCGCCGAGGCGATGGGTTCGACTTACGATGGCAGATACTGCGGCACTTTCGGGAAGTTCGGGGTCATGTCGTTCAACGGCAACAAGATGATCACGACCAGCGGTGGCGGCGCACTCATCTGCCGGACGGAAGAGGAGGCCAGAAAGGTGAAATTCTATGCCACTCAGGCGCGCGAGCCTTTCCCATGGTACCAGCACGAGCATATCGGCTACAACTACCGCCTGAGCAATGTCTCGGCCGGAATCGGAAGGGGCCAGATGATGGTGGTGGACGAGCACATAGCTCATCATCGCCACGTCCACGCACTCTACAAGGATCTGCTTGCAGGCGTGGAAGGGATCACGGTGACTGAGCCGGAGAACCCCGTGGCGAACGAACCGAACTACTGGCTGTCCACCATTCTCGTGGACAGCGAAGTGACCGGCTTCACCAATCTGGAGCTGACGAAGCGTCTGGCCGACGCGCAGATCGAGAGTCGTCCGCTCTGGAAGCCCATGCATCTCCAGCCTGTCTTCGCCAATGCTCCGAAATACGTCAGCGAAGTGTCCGAGAGCCTCTTCAGGCGCGGCCTCTGCATCCCGTCCGGCCCGATGGTCAGCGACGACGATGTGAAACGCATCGTCCAAGTGATAAAAGGATGACCAAGTAATTTTTAAATAATGAATATTTTAACGCAATCAACCAAATTTTTACTTTATCATGAAAACAATGAGGAAATCATACTCTTCGCCTAACCTTATGGCAGAACAATTCGCCGCGAACAAATATGTTGCAGTTTGTGAAAATAATGGCAGCACTCAGTACGGCAACTATAAGTTCGAGTGCAATGCAGGTCAGACTGGTCATAATTATTATATCCATGATGGGGGAAGTGGTTATGCAACAATTAATGGCCAGTATTTTGGACCTCGGGGATGGGGCCACCTAACCCATTACTATTTTTCCCCTTGCAATGAGACCCATGAATCACCTACGACTGACGATTATCTGACCGGCTATTATTTGGATGATGCTGCTACTTCCGATAAAGAAAATATCCCCGTGATTATCTGGACAGCTGGCGGAACCAATGTGCATGCTACGGAAAATCTGAACCAGGACTCTTGGGTAGTTGTCAGATCATAGTCATTGCCTGATATATAACAATTTAATTATCCAATGGATTTTCTAGAGGATGCTGATGGACTGGAGAAGAGGCTGGTAGCGAAGGCGGCGGAGGCAGGGGTGCCAATCACTGCGAACTTCGAGCTGACCCCTGTCTGCAATTTAAGCTGCGAGGTCTGCTTCATCCGCACCGACAGGAAAACCGTGGAAAAGGAAGGTGGTCTCCGCCCTCTGGAGTTCTGGCTGAAAACAGCCGAGGAACTCCGCCGGATGGGGACCCTCTTCATCCTCCTGACAGGAGGCGAGCCGCTTCTCTACCCGCGATTCAAGCAGCTGTACGAGAAGCTCCGCGAAATGGGTTTCATCCTGACGCTCAACACTAACGGGACACTGATCGATGAAGAAACCGCATCCCTCTTCGAGAGACTTAAGCCGAGGCGCATCAACGTCACCCTCTACGGAGGTTCAAATGAGACCTACGAACGAGCCTGCCACAGTTTCAACGGCTATGACCAGTGCATGAGGGGCCTGCAGATTCTCAAGAAGCACGGCATAGACACGAAGATGAACGTCAGCATCTTCAAAGGCAACGAGGATGACTACGACAAGATAATCGCCACGGCGAGAGAGCTGGAAATCCCAGCTGAGGTGAACGGCTACATGTTCCCGGACTGCAGGCCCCAATGCGGCGGGCGCAATATCTGCGCCCACAGGCTCACGCCAGAAAAGGCTGTCATGGTCGATATGGAGTACATGCGCTACAAGAAGGGAGACAATTTTGACCGCTACATGGCCGAGCGCAAGACTGTCCTGGACAGCTTCGTCCCCAGCGGACCGTTGACCCTCAGCTGCCGCGCAGGAAGCACCTCACTCTGGATTAACTGGCAAGGCACGATGTCGCCTTGCGTCAGCATGACGAAACCTCAAAAATTCCTGCTTGGGAGCGAGGTGAAGGAGGCCTGGGAATATATCCGCGACGAGGCGAAAAAGCTTCCTCCTCACGAGGAATGCGATGGGTGCCGGCTGCGCCCGGTCTGCAACGTCTGCTACGAGGCCGCGACGGAAGAGAAGAAGATAAACGGGAGCCTTGGCTATCTCTGCCGCATGGCAGAGGCCAGGAAAAAGTACGTGAATGAATATGCAGCTGAACATTGGCCCGGCGGAGCTAAGGATTGAGGGGCTGGAGAGGACTGATTTCCCGGAGAACGCCATCAAGTTCGCTGCCGAAGTCGAGACCGACAAGGCCACCCCGGCCGCAATAAGTCTCGATTACAGGTTTTGCTTCGTGGACACGCTTCCCGACGCAGCCGACGGCTGGACGGTAGTGATGGGCAAGCCCGAAATCACCGTCTGGCGGAAAGGCAAGCTTGAACGCCGCTCGATAGGGGTCTTGGGAGCGCAACAGCGCTATGTTGTCTACGAGGAAATGGAAAACGGAGGAATAGGAATATTCTTCCTGAAAAATATGCGCATAGAACTCGCTTACGACACTGTCTTCCTCTCCTGCCTCTCGCTAGAGAGGCACCTGGCGCCGCTCGGATGCTACATTCTGCACTGCTCCTATCTGGACTACAAAGGCGAGGCTATCCTGTTCAGCGGTCCGAGCGGCATTGGAAAATCGACCCACAGCAACCTGTGGGTCAAGAACATAGAGGGATGCAAGATCCTGAACGGCGACCGTGGGCTGCTGGTCCCGAGAGCGGACGGAAGCGGTTACGACGTGTGCGGCTGGCCGGTGTGCGGAACCAGCGGGATATGCTTCAATGAAAGACGCCCCGTGCGCGCCATCATATTCATAGAGCAGGCGGCGGAGAACCGCCTGCTTCCGGACAGCGTCCCTAGGCATTTCAAGTCGCTGATTGCTCAGCTTACGGTGAACTGGTGGAACCGGGAGGCTTCGGACAAGGCTTTGGATGCCGTGAATGACATATTATCGAAGGTGACCGTACACACCTATGCTGCGAACATTGAGGATGACGCTCCACAGACTCTCCGACGCTGCCTGTACGAATGACTCCGACGGCATTTCGCCGGGAATGCGGCCGAGGTCCCATGGCATCTCGGCCGGTAAAACAGACCAAGAAGAATCAAGATGAAAACAATTGACACGGAAGAACTTGTCGGGACGCTGCGATCCATCATCGAGGATGAAGGTCGCGAGGCGAGCTTAGTCATATCGGGGAGCAGCATGGCTCCTTTTCTTATCCACCACCGCGACAGCGTCCTCCTAGGGCCGATAGACCGGCCGCTCCGAAGAGGCGACATCGTGTTCTACCAGCGCGACAACGGACAGTACGTGTTGCATCGCATCCAGAGGGTACACGCTGATGATTGTTACGACACGATAGGTGACGCGCAGACTGAATCGGAGATAGGCGTCCGGAAGGATCAGGTTTTCGCAATCGTGAAGAATGTGAGGAGAAAGGGTAGATGGCTTGGCCCTGACAGCTTCTGGTGGCACTTCTTCGAGAGGACATGGCTGGACGCCATCCCGCTCCGGCGATTGATAATGATGATTTATCCGAGATAATTTCATATCTTTGCGAAATATAAAAATCAAGAATGAAGAAGATCAAGGAGTTCATAAAGAGGGATATTGCCGGGGAGACCGTCCTAGTGCCAACTGGGGCGACGGCTCAGGAGTACAACGGCATGATGACCTTGGAGGGAATCGGCGGCTTCGTGTGGGATCACATCGAGGAAGCGGATTCTCTCGATGCCCTAGTCGCCTTGATCACGAATGAGTATGAGGTGGATGCGGAGACAGCCAGGAAGGACGCTCGCCGCTTCATCCAGCAGCTCATCGATGCCGGGATGGTCGTCCCTGAAACTCCTGAATGGTAATCTATCAGGTCATGGATCAGTCAATTAAGGTACTGCAGGAGCTGCTTCGTCTGGCGCTGTGGGGAGACGAGCCTCGCGATCTCAAGGACTTGGAGCTGAGTCCGCGGCAATGGACTCTCACCATGAACGCTTCTCTAAAGCAAGGTGTCCAAGGACTGGTCCTTGACAGCCTTGAAAGGGTCGGGGAAACACACCCGCCAAGGATTTCCCTGGACCAGTTCAGGGCAATGGCCGATGCCCAGAAACTGGTCTACCGGCAGCATCTTAAACTGACGGATTACCTGAGGGTCAGATTCGAAAACAGCGACAGGCCTTTCACACCAATCGTGTTGAAAGGCCTGTCCCTTGCAAGATTGTACGAGAAGCCATGGCTTCGGAATCTCGGCGACATAGACCTCTACTTTGCCTCCCCCGAGCGCGAGAAATGGGCTACGGATTGCGTTGAGAGCTGGGGAACACCTGTCGGAAGAGGCAAATGTTCCGAGAGCAGCTACGTCATGGGAGGAGTCGTCGTGGAGCACCACGGACTGCTGGTTCACCCCCACACGATCATTCGCTCGCAAAGCAGGAAGCTCCAAGAATGGATCGAGAACGAGATGAAAAGCCCCGACTCCACCAGAAGCATAAGCCTGGAAGGAGTGGAGATACGGGTTCTTCGCCCTGACCTCGACCTGCTGCAACTGCTGTCGCATGCGCTCAAGCACTGCATAAATGAGGGGATAGGCCTGCGTCAGCTCTGTGACATCGCAGTGTTCCTCCACGCCAACAAGGACATAATCGACGGAGGGAAGACCTTTGAGACTCTCCGTATTTTCGGCCTGGAAAGCTGGGCGAGACTGGTTTTCGCCTTCCTGATCCAGTGGCTCGGCCTTCCCGAAGGCGATCTGCCATACAAGGTGGAAAATGTTAAAAAACAGAATATCGCAGCATTGTCTGACGAGGTTGCCAAAAGCGGAGACCTCGGCTTCATGGACGAAAGAGTGAGCAAAAGGCCGAGAGGCTGGAAGGGAAAGGCCTTCACCGCCAGGCGCATATTCACGAAGGCTTGGCGCTTCCTTCCCTATGCGCCAAGAGAAATCATTGCCTGGCTCCCGACGCTGTAGAAGCGGCTGAAAGGAATTTACCGATGAAGAGAATCATAGCGAAAATACGCAGCGCCCTCACCAAGGAGAAGATACGTAAAGGATACAGTCTTGCCCGCCGCGCCTTCAAGTGGGTTCTCAGCGTCACGGAGGGCTACCACTGGCTCATCACGTTCTCAATTTTCTCTGGAATATTTGGGGTGGTCATGTCGCTCGTCAACGTCGCCGTCTCCAAGTGGATCGTCGACGTGGCCACTGGCGCCCAGCAAGGCAACATCTACGTCGTTGCCGCCATAGTCGTCGGCTCGTTCGTCCTGGGGCTTGCGGTAAAGCTCATTTCGCCCTGGATATTCGGGAAAATAAACATGCGCATCAGCATCAGCATGCAGAACTCTCTCTCAGATGCGCTGATGATGACCTCGTGGAAAGGTGCGGGACGCTGGCACACCGGGGATCTCCTGACGCGAATCGGGAGCGATGCCTCTGAGGTGCTGAACATGGGGCTCGGGATAATCCCGAATCTCCTCGTAACCAGCCTGCAGCTCATAGGAAGCTTCATCTACCTCTGGATTCTCGACAAACGCCTGGCATGGTTCATCCTGGTAGCGACGCCCCTCGTGCTGCTCTCCAAGGTGTACTTCCGTAAGGTAAGGGAACTGAGCCGCAGACAAAAGGAAATGAGCAGCGAGATGGGAACAGTGATGCAGGAGAACCTCTCGAAACGAGTGCTCGTGCGCTCGCTAGGAGCCACCGAGTACCGCAAGAAGAAGCTGCACGATACCCAAGAGAAGGTCTTCCAGCTGGGCATGGAGCAAATCAAGTTCTCGACCTTCACCCAAGGAGTCATGGGAGTCACTTTCGGAGGAGCCTACATAGTCGCCTTCCTTTGGGGAATATTCCAGCTCTACAACAAAGAGATTACATTTGGCACAATGACCGCCTTCCTCCAGCTGGTAGGCCAGGTACAGGGACCTTTCCTCAGCCTGATCGCAATCCCGCCGAGCCTTGTAAGAGGCTGGACCTCAGTGGAAAGGCTCATGGCGCTCTTCGAGGACGTGGAGCCGGACGAACATCCGAAGTTCATCGACATGCCTTTGACGCTCGAATTCAGCGAAGTCTCCTTTGGGTATGAGGATGGACAGAAAGTACTCGACGGCTTCTCGGCAACGTTCCGGCCGGGACATCCGACAGCGATCGCCGGGCCAACAGGAGCCGGAAAGACAACCATAATACGGCTGATGCTCGCCCTCATCAATCCTGAAGAAGGAAACATCACCCTTACGGCAGACGACGGGCAGTCCTACCCCGTCACGCCGGACATGAGGATAAATTTCGAATACGTGCCGCAGGGCAACACGCTCCTCAGCGGGTCCATCCGCGAGAATCTCTGGCTCGGGCGGCCGGGAGCTGACGAGGAAATCCTCAGGAAGGTCATCTCCCTGGCCTGCGCGGACTTCGTTTTCGAACTCCCAGACGGGCTGGACACGAAAATCGGGGAAAACGGCTACGGGCTGTCGGAGGGGCAGGCGCAGCGCATCGCGATTGCCCGCGCCTTGCTCCGTCCCGGGCATGTCTGGCTGTTCGACGAGGCCTCCTCGGCCCTGGACACAGAAACCACGAAGCAAGTATTAGGCAATTTATTGGAGTGGGGAAAGGAAAATACTCTTATATTTGTAACCCATGACTCGAGGGTCATGGATCGTTGCGAGCAAGTGATAAACATCTAATGAACAAAATACAGAACAGCGAATAGCAATGATATTCATGAAAAAATCTTTAAGACTGATCTGCCTGACGGCAGTCATCATCCTCAGTTCATGTGCTTCACGCAAGGATTTCCTGTATCTTCAGGACATGAACGAACTCCAGGAATATCCAATGATTCAGAAATACGAGACGATCATACACCGCGACGACCGGCTCAGCATCACAGTGGGCAGCAAGAACCCTGAGCTCGCGCTTCCGTTCAACATGACCGGCAGCCAGAGCTACTCCGTGGGCGCTGATGGAACGATCACGAGCAATAACGTAGCCCCCGGCACCAGCGATGAGAAGGAGAAAGGCTATCTCGTAGACATCAACGGAGACATAGACTTTCCTATACTTGGTAAACTCCACGTAGAGGGAATGACGCGCCAGCAGCTCACTCAGCTCATCAAGGAGAACATTATGGAAGGGGGGTACATGAAAGATCCGATCGTGACCGTCAACTTCCTGAACTTCAAGTTCTCGGTGCTCGGCGAGGTCGGCAAGGTCGGCACCTACGAAGTCTCCGGCGACCATGTGACTCTGCTCGATGCTCTTGCCATGGCGGGCGACCTCACCCCATATTCCCGTCTGGACAGGATAGCCGTCATACGTGAATATGGCAACAAGCGCCGCATCCTCTACCACGACATCAGGTCCAAGGACATATTCACTTCCCCTTGCTACTACCTCCAGCAGAACGACATCATCTACGTTGAGCCTACTTCCATGAGAGCCACGGAGCAGTCGCAGCGCAAATTGAGCACTTGGAGCATGCTGCTCTCGTTCATATCGTCAGTCACGTCGATTGTCCTAGTCACATTCTGCAGGTAAACCACCCAATTGCCTATGATCAAGATGAGCGATCAGCAGGACATGTCTCCGGACAAGTCCGCCAGCGTTGGTGGGCTCAACATAAACCCCATCGACATATTGATGTACCTTCTGTCCAAGTGGTACTGGTTCGTGCTCAGCATCGCAGTTTTCGGCGGCTATGCATGGTACCAGTACGCGAAGACGCCTAACGTGTATTCCCGTTCTGCGACCGTGATGATAAAAGACCCATCGTCCAACAACATAGGACGTGGGCTTGACCGAGTCAACACCGTGATGGTGACGAACGTCGCAAATGAGATACTTCAGTTCAAGTCACACAAGCTCATGCGCGACGTGGTGAACCGTCTCGATGCCAACGTCAACTACATCGTGATGGACAAGTTGCGCGAGAAAGAGCTCTACAGCCTTGCGCCAGTGAGAATCAGCTTCCCGGATGCGGAGGACCACAACGCCTTCGGACTGATCGTTACCACAGTGGACAAGAGCCATGTCAAGCTGTCCGATTTCTCGAGCGGGCCTGCGAAAAGCATCGTGGCCGCGCTCGGCGACACGGTTTCCTCTCCCGTCGGTCGTCTTGTGGTGACCCCGACTCTCTACTACGGCGAGGAATGGTACGACAAGCCTGTCACGATCCGCAGGAAGAGCACCGACACGATGGCTAGTCTCTTCCGCAGTAATCTGAACATCAATCAGATAGAGGACAACTCATCGATTCTGAATCTTTCCCTGAGAGACTACTCCACGATCAGGGCCGAGGACGTGCTGAACATGCTCATCACCATCTACAACGAGGAGACGATCAAGGACAAGAACCAGATTGCCATAAACACCTCGAATTTCATCAACGAGCGACTCGTGATCATCGAAAAAGAGCTTGGGGGCGTCGAGACCGAGCTTCAGGATTACAAGCAGGACAACAACATGATCGACATCTCGACGGCCGCCTCCATGTCGATTTCCGACAAAAAGGAATACAATTCCACGAGCCAGGAACTCGAGATGCAGCTACGCATGGCCAAGTACATCAAAGACTATCTCGTGGATCCTGCGAAGGCGACCGAGCTGATTCCGTCCAACACAGGCATCTCCGACATGAATATCGAGACTCAGATCGCAACTTACAATGCCAACAAGCTCAAGCGCGACAAGCTGATCGAGGACAGCAGCGACAGGAACCCCATCGTGCAGGAACTCAACAAGAACCTCGTGGCGATGCGCCAGAACATAATCCGCGCCATTGACAACATGATCGTGAGCATAGAGGTTAAGCTCAAGGAGTCTAAGAGCCGCGCCAATGAGGCGCAGTGGAGGGTTTCGAACATTCCTAAGCAGCAGAGGCAGATGCTCTCCATCGAACGCCAGCAGCGTATAAAGGAGGAACTCTACCTTTACCTTCTGAACAAACGTGAGGAGAATGCCCTTAGCCAGGCCACTACTGAGAGCGATGCCCGCGTCCTTGACCCTGCTGGCGGAAGCGACTCTCCTATCTCTCCGAACGAAAAGAACATGGTCACTGCCGGAGTCATGAAAGGGATTGCCCTTCCTGCAGTGCTCTTGCTTCTCATAATGTTCTTCGACACCCGCATTCGCAACCGCAAGGACATCGAGAACGTCGTCAGCATACCGTTCCTCGGCGAGATTCCGAAAGATTCCTCGAGCAAGGCCAAGAAGAACGACATCAAGGACATCGTAGTACGTGCGAAGAGCCGCGACATCGTGTCCGAGGCCTTCCGGATAATCCGGACGAACATGGGCTTCATGCGTGTGAAGTCGAAGGATCTCAAGGTAGTGACATTCAGCTCGTTCGGGCCGGGGGTCGGCAAGACCTACGTGTCCAGCAACCTTGCGGCCAGCTTCGCTCTCACGAGCAAGAAGGTGATTCTGATAGACATGGACATTCGCAAGGGAACCCTGACATCGCATGAGCACCATCACCAGCATGAGAAGGGGCTCACTTCCTACTTGAGCGGGGATGCGACGATCGACCAGATCATAAAGCAGGATGCGCTGTGCGAGAACCTTGATTTCATCCCTGCCGGGCCTATTGCTCCGAATCCGTCAGAACTCCTTCTTAGCGAGCAGCTTGACATCATGATCGACGAGCTCAAGAAAAGGTACGACTACATTTTCATAGACAACGTCCCGGTGGGCGTCGTGGCCGATGCCGTGATCACTAACCGGATCGCCGACCTCACGATCTTCGTCGTCCGCGTCGGCAAGCTCGACCGCAGGATGCTTCCCGAGCTGGAGAAAGTCTACCGTAGCGGCCAGCTGAAGAACATGTCCCTGGTCCTGAACGGTTCCATAACCAAGTCCGGCCGATACGGCTATGGCGGCTACGGTTACGGCTATGGCTACGGCTACGGCTATGGGCCCGAGGACGGGCGAAAGCACAAGTCGTTCTTCAAGAAGGTCTTCGGGAAGAAGAAGTCCAAATAGTTTTCCACGATGCGGGCGGCTAAGGTATTTCTCCTGATTCTGGCGTGTGCTGCGATTCTCCTGCTCATGCTGTTCGTCTCTCGCAGCTACTCATTTGGCAAACATGGGAACGATGAAGGAATACACATGCGTCTAGTGAGCTGGAACGCTGACAATTTTCTGGTCAGCCAAGACACGATGCTTCGGGCAGCTTCTTTCATAGGCGGGCTCCATCCGGACGTTGTCTGCCTTCAAGAACGGCCGCACACTAGTCTAGTCGCATGGGACTCGATAAGGACGGCCTTCGGCGAACTGGAATATGCTGCCGTCAACTCCAGGGAAGACGAGGTGCTGAACCTTGCGGTCCTAAGCCGCTGGCCCATCTTGGACATAATGGAATATTACGTCCCCGACAGCTACAACAAGTCCATGTGCGTGGACATTGCCATGCCAGGTGATACCGTGAGGCTTTTCAACGTGCATTTGCAGACCAATGGGCTGAATCCTGGCGGCAAGCACCTGTTTCGAACCTTGCGTGGCAATGCCGCGAAGCGTAAGGGACAAGTCAGGGTAATAGCCTCCGCCGTGGCCGAAAGTCCCTATCCCGTCATCGTGTGCGGCGATTTGAATGTCCCTCCGGTATCATATTCCTACAGGAAGCTCTCCGCTTCCCTGGACGATGCCTTCCTCAAGGCTGGGAAAGGCTGGGGCGGCAGCTACCAAGGCCTCGGCGGGTTCCTGCGGATTGACTATATCTTATGCTCCCCCGCCTTCGCCGTCAGTTCCTACTGCCTTGTCCCGAATGTCTGGAGCGACCATAAGATCCAAATCTTGAATTAAATGAATATTTTGCCATGTCTGAATGGACGACTGTCATAAAGCCCAAGAACAGCCTGCTGGATATCGACCTCAAAGGGATCTGGCGCTACCGTGACCTGGTCCGCATGTACGTCAGGCGAGACATCGTCACGGTCTACAAGCAGACCATCCTAGGGCCGCTCTGGTTTCTCATCCAGCCCATGCTGACCACGGTCATGTACATGTTCGTGTTCGGCGGCCTGGCGGGAATCTCTACCGACGGCCTGCCTCAGGCCTTGTTCTACATGGCCGGCATCACCCTTTGGAACTACTTCTCGACCGTCTTCAACAAGTGCTCGAACGTCTTCGCCGCAAATTCCAGCGTGTTCGGGAAAGTCTATTTTCCAAGGCTTGTCGTGCCGATTTCCGGGACGATAAGCAACCTGCTCCAGTTCCTCATACAGTTCTGCCTCTTCCTGGCGTTCTACTGCTACTACGCTTTCTTCACCGACTCACCGGTCCACATGAACGCCACGGCCCTGCTGTTTCCGGTCCTGGTGGTCATGCTAGCCGGGCACGCCATGTCTTGGGGTCTGATAATAACCTCGCTCACTACCAAATACAGAGACCTGACGCTTCTTGTCAGCTTTGGCCTCCAGCTCTTCATGTATGCGACCCCGGTCATCTACCCTTTGAGCGCGGCGCCCGAGAAATTCCGCGACATCCTGGCGTTCAACCCCCTGACCTCGATCTTCGAGGCCTTCAAGTTCGGCTGGCTGGGCTCAGGCAGCCTCAGCTGGTGGGGCCTGCTCTACAGCCTGGGTTTTCTCTGCGTCACGACTTTCCTCGCCGTGGTCATCTTTTCCCGCGTCGAGCGCAACTTCATGGACACCGTGTAATCTCCCGATTCCAATGAGCGACATCGCAATACGATTCGACAACGTGTCAAAGATCTACCGCCTCGGCGTGGTCGGGACCGGCACCCTCGTCCATGACCTCAACCGCTGGTGGCAGACATCTGTCCGGCACAAAGAGGACCCGTATCTGAAAATCGGCCAGACCAACGACCGCGCCGCCAAAGGAGACGGCGACATTGTCTACGCCCTGCGCGACATAAGCTTCGACATCAGGCAAGGCGATGTCGTCGGCATAATCGGGAAGAATGGCGCCGGGAAGTCGACGCTCCTCAAGCTCCTCTCGCGAGTCACTTCCCCAAGCGCGGGCTGCATCTGCGCCAAGGGCCGCATCGGCAGCCTGCTGGAAGTCGGCACCGGCTTCCATCCCGAGCTGACCGGCCGCGAGAACATCTACATGAACGGCAGCATCATGGGCATGACCAGGCGCGAAATTAGCCGCAAGATCGACGAGATCGTGGATTTCGCCGGCGTGGAGCGCTACATCGACACCCCTGTCAAGCGCTACAGTTCCGGGATGACCGTCCGGCTCGGCTTCGCGGTGGCCGCCTTCATGGAGCCCGAGATCCTCGTGGTCGACGAGGTCCTGGCCGTCGGCGACGCGGAGTTCCAGAAGAAGGCAATCGGGAAGATGCAGGATGTCTCCAGAGGCGGCGGCAGGACAGTGCTTTTCGTGAGCCACAACATGGGCAGCATGAGGCGCCTCTGCTCCCGCGGCGTCTTGCTCGAGAACGGCATGGTCAAGTACATGGGCGGCATGGGTGACACCATCCGCGAATACCTCAAGGACGAGGTCATCCAAAGCTCGTTCGACGGGGCAGACGGTGACGAGAAGGTCTTGTGCTTGCGGAAGGCCTCGGTCAGCGCTGCCGGCAGGGACATGATAACGATTGACTCCGCCGTACGTGTGGAATTTGACATTGACGTGGCGAGAAAGATCCCCTCCCTCGTCGCCGGGTTCAACCTCTGCAGCTCTTACCAGTACCCGCTCGCCCGGGCGGACTACAACGACGTGAGCCAGCAAGCCTCCCTGGAGCCAGGCTCATATCATCTGGCTTTTGAGATCCCGCCGTACACTTTGGCGGAGGGCGAATACAAGATCGCCTTCGACATCGCCGAGCGCAACGTGAAACGCTACACGTCCGAGAAGTCGGACCTCACCTTCAACGTCAGCCAGGGCGAGACCCTCTTCGGCAACGCTTTCGCGGAGTCACTGCCGATAAAGTCCTCGTTGATTCACGAGAGGTGGTTTCGCTCGATCCAAAGGAGATAGAGATGGCCGCAAGATTGGTTACCATAGCGATTCCAGCATACAAGGCGAGGTTCCTTGCCGAGGCGATCAGGTCCGCGCTTGACCAGACTTACTCTGACATTGAACTGGTCATAGTCAACGATTGTTCTCCAGAGCCCGTGGAAGAAGTAGTCAGCCAGTTCCACGACCCCAGGATACGCTACTATGTCAATGAGAAGAACCTGGGGAGCGAATCAGTTGTCCTGAACTGGAACAAGTGCCTGTCCCATGCGCGAGGAGAGTTCTTCGTCTTGCTTTGCGACGACGACCTGCTCAGGCCCGCCTTCCTGGAAAAGATGCTCGCGCTCGCGGACAAGTACCCTGAATGCAAGGTCTTCCGGTCGCCTACGGAATGTTCCGATCGTTCAGGCAAAATCATATATGCCACTGAGCCATGGCCAGAGCACGAGGACGGGATAGCATTTGTCAACGCGGCCCTGGGCTGGAAAAGGAAGCATACCATCACAGAGTTCATGTACAGGACATCGCACATAAGGGAAGAAGGTGGTTATATCTCCTTCCCGGTCGCGTATTACAGTGATGACGCTTCCATAATGAAACTATCATTGGACAACGGCATAGCCTCGCTCTCGAGCTGCCAAGTAACGTTCAGAAATAGCGGAGAGAACATTACAGGCTCAGAAAAATACAACGAGGGCAAAGCCCTAGCCGCGATAAGATATTATCAATGGCTTGAATCTTTCCTCCAAGACAATCGGAT
This sequence comes from Bacteroidales bacterium UBA1680, assembly GCA_002320605.1. GTDB lineage: Bacteria > Bacteroidota > Bacteroidia > Bacteroidales > UBA932 > Cryptobacteroides. The sequence goes on from DCKG01000037.1 coordinate 55,965, forward strand.
CTCTAATCCTCTGGACATTGGCAATGAGATAGAATATGCCATTTTCAATTACCTCAGGCCATGCTCCCTTTGCCAGAAACTGCATGTTCTTGCCATGCTCCCCGCTAAATATTTCTCGCCAGGAAGGCGGCTCAAGCTGGCTTACTCCGTTATTCATTCAAAGGGCCGGGCTGGTGACGATCATCACACTTTTTCAGCATGAAACGAAAAGTCCTTTTCCTTATCGAATCTCTTTCTGGTGGGGGAGCGGAAAAAGTCCTGGCCACCATGTCAGAACATCTCGACTCGAGCAAATTCGATGTCACGCTATGTTGCATCGTAGATTATGGACAATATACAAGCGCTGTAAAACCATACGTCCATTACGCTTCCATACTACCTGACCCGGGGCGGATGAAAGGTCCAAGGAAACTGGTCTATCACCTGGAATACAAGCTGGTCTATTCTTGGCTTCCGGCACGATTGGTTTATAAGTGGTTCATCCCTCATCACGCAGACGTGGAGGTCGCTTTCGCAGAAGGGTTCGCGACCAGGCTGTTGGCACATTCTACCAACAAGCGGGCGAAAAAGATAGCTTGGGTGCATTGCGACATGAAAGCCAATCACTGGACCGAATCCTTGTTCAAGCCTGGAATTGAAGCGAAACTCTATGCCAGGTTTAACGACATCATCACCGTGTCCGAGACAGCCCGGAAATCTTTCAGTGAGGTTTTCCCCGGCATAACAGCTTCCAATGTGCATGTGCTCCTCAATCCTGTCGATGCCGCGCATGTCCTCAGGCTGGCTTCCGAACCTTTTTCCGGGAACATGTCAAAAAATAACCTGCGCCTTGTCGCCGTCGGACGTCTCACGCCAGTCAAAGCTTTCGACCGCTTGGTGAGGATTGTCTCAAAACTGCGTCAGAAAGCCTACGAAGTGGAGTTGTGGATAGCAGGAGCGGGCGAAGAACGATTGAAGCTGGAGGCACTGATTAAAGATCTGGACTTGGAACCTTACGTGAAACTGCTAGGCTTCCGGCAAAACCCGTACAAGTACATGGCTCAGTGCGACCTGTTCGTATGCTCTTCGCTTAGCGAAGGATATAGCACGGCAGTAACCGAAGCCTTGATCCTAGGCCTTCCGGTCGTGACCACGGATTGCTCCGGGATGCGCGAACTGCTGGACAAGGGTCCTTGCGGCATCATCACGGAGAACAACGAAGAGGCCTTGCTTGAAGCGATAGAAAATGTTCTTGACAATCCTGACAAACTTGCGGGATTAACCCGAAAGGCGAAGGACAGGAGCAGGGATTTCTCCATTGACGCGCTGATGAGACCAATAGAAACTCTGCTGATGTCATGATAACCATATTCACTCCGACATACAACCGAGCGCACCTGCTTCCTCGCCTGTACGAATCATTGCGGAAGCAGACTTCTAAGAATTTCGAGTGGCTCATAAGTTTGAACAGGATCATGAAAGTTGCCGCCTCCCCGCTAGGCTGGCTTCTTTCGCGACGCAGGAAACGTCAGTTCAACAGGTTCGCCACTCGTCAGATGGACAGGCACAAAGTATTGTTCCTGATAGAGTCGCTGGTTGTCGGTGGCGCGGAAAGGGTTCTGGTCAACATCGTCAACAAGCTTGACCCGAAGAGATTTGACATCACGGTCTGCAGCATTTTCAAATACAGCGTGTACGACTGGTATCAGGCATATTTCGACAAGCCTTTTGCCAGCCATGTCCATTACAAGTACCTGATCAACAACCATAACAAGCCAATCTATTATCTTTTCAACGCTCTTCTCGGACGCTGTCCCAAACTGCTATACCGAGTGTTCATCGGGGATGGCTACGATTCCGCAGTAGCTTTCTATGAGGGGCTTCCTACAGACTTCGTGTCGCGGGCGGATCTTAGAAGAGGGAAAAAATACGCATGGCTTCACACGACAACTTCCTTGTCACAGGCAGGGAAGACTCTTGCTCAGCTTGAGCGGCAATCAGCCATCTATTCGGCATTCGATAAGATCATCGCTGTCTCCCACATTGTCAAAGACAGTTTTACTGAGACATTCCCTTCGGTCAATGTACCGATAACAGTAATATGCAATCCCGTTGACACAGACGCGGTACTCGCCAAAGCGCAGTGCAAGATCGCGCCAATGAGATTTACCAGACCATTGTTCGTCGCGGTCGGCCGGCTGACAGCAGCCAAGGGCTTTGACCGGTGGCTGCGCTGCCTGGGAAAGCTTCGCCGCAAAGGTCATGAGTTTACGGCCTGGATTATAGGAGGTGGTGATTCTTCCGAACTGGAGCCGATTATCCGGGAAGAAGGCCTTTCCGGCTCCGTGGCCTTGCTGGGGCACAAATCCAATCCTTTCCCGTATATGAGATTAGCCGACTGGATCATAGCTCCTTCCAGAATTGAAGGACTGCCAGCAGTCATCCAGGAGTCAATCGCGCTAGGCAAAGCGATCATGGGAACTAAAGGGACAGGAATTGCTGAATTGCTCAGAGATGGCGAAATAGGGATGCTGGTGGACAACAGCTCGGAGAGCATAGAGGCAGGGATGGAAAAAATCCTCATGAGCCCCGGGTTGAAAGACCTGTACGAGAAAAAAGCATCCGAATGTTCCAGGACAGTTTCATCAGAAGAAGCGATCACTAAAATCGAGAATCTTCTTATATCGTGACATTATGTTCAGAAAAGCATACTTGTGGATCAGGAGACATCTGCTTAATATTGATGACCGGCCTCAGCTTGAGATTGCATTATCCAATGGACTTGCCATAGGCAAGGACTGCCATGTGATGGGAGAATGCATCATTGATCCCGGTCATTGCTGGCTGATTACTATTGGAGACCGAGTCACTCTGGCTCCACGTGTCCATATTCTTGCACATGATGCCAGCACTAAAAGGATGCTGGGATATACCCTGATAGGAAGAGTTTCAATCGGCAATGACGTTTTCATAGGGGCAGGAACAATCGTGCTTCCTAATGTTGAAATAGGAAGCCGAGTAGTTATCGGAGCCGGTTCAGTAGTGACGCATTCAATCCCGTCCAATTCTGTCGCTGTCGGCAATCCTGCGCATGTCATTTGTTCTTATGATGAATATCTTGTGAAACGGAAAAATCAATTCGCGCACTCTCCAGTATTTGATGAGACTTTTACCATCGGCAAGATAGACGATAAGAAACGAAAGGAAATGAAAGAGGCTTTGTCCGAAAATCGTGTTGGCTTTATAAAATAGACCATGGTATCCGTCATAATTCCAGTTTTCAATGTCGCTCCATATCTGGATGAATGTCTGGCGTCTGTCGCGAGGCAGTCTCTCTCCGATTTTGAGTGCCTCCTGGTGGACGACGGGTCGACGGACGGCAGTCCTGCCATTTGTGACAGATGGGCGGCCGAAGACAGGAGATTCCATGTCATCCATCAGGATAATGCCGGAGTTTCTGCCGCCAGAAATCGAGGGATGGGAGCCGCGAAAGGTGAACATGTCGCCTTCATCGACAGTGATGACCGGGTGGAGGAAGACTATCTCGAGAAACTCTTTGACGCGTTGACGGCAAACAAGGCTGACATCGCAGTCTGCGGCCTGACTCGGGACTATCCGGACGGGCGAGCCATCGAGACCGTGCCTTCCCCTTCAGGCTTCACGCTTGACGCTTCGTCCACATCTGAATTCGTGGACCTGAACAGGAAGTCCCTGCTGTACGGGCCGTACAACAAGCTTTTCAGGAAAGATTTGATTGACAGAAGCGAAGCATGCTTCCCTGTGGGGGTTTCATACGGAGAAGACCTGGTTTTCAACTACCGGTACTTGGAGAGTGTCAAGACAATCGCATGTGTGCCCTTCGCGTCTTATCACTACCGTATTCTCGGCAAGGGGGAGTCTTTGTCGACGAAATCCCGTCCAAATCAATTCGAGACAGACTACCAGCAATGGAAATCGCTGAAGGATTTTCATGTTCGCAAAGGGATGTGGAATGATTGTTCCATGCGGTTGCTGTATGAGCGTCTGTGGGGAATAGTCTATGACGGGATATTCAGCACCCGGACAAGCAACCGGAAGATCCTTTCCATTCCTGAGATTGATGAGCTGAAAAACTATCAGGAAGTCTTCCCCTGTGCCCGTTGGATCAAATGGTGCATATTGCACAGGATAACGTTTGCGTTCAGATGAAAGTCTTGATGTACCCTCACGGTGGCAGCGGCAATCACGGATGCGAAGCCATCGTACGTTCAACCGTGCAGGTCCTGCAGGCGCAAGGACTGCTGATGTCTGGCAATCCGGCGGAGGACAAGCTCTATGGCTTGGACAAGGTCTGCGAGATACTATCGGCCCAGCGTCAAATCAACCGCAGTTCGGCGGCCTATGTCAAGGCGCGACTGTCAAGATTGCTCGGGAAGAGCGATGCGCTGGACATCCTGTCTTTCGCGCCAGTTGTCGAAGCCTCTGAAAAATGTGATTTGACGCTATCCATAGGAGGAGATAATTACTGCTATGGGGTTCCAGAGTTCATCTTCCTTGTAAACAGAGAATTAAGAAGGCGCAAGAGAAAGACCGCACTTTGGGGCTGTTCCATCGAGCCGACTGCCATCAAAGGGGGGATGCTGGAAGACCTGCGGGGCTATGGCCTGATCGTCTGCCGCGAGAGCATGACGTATGACGCTTTGCTTGCCGCAGGCCTGAGACAAGCGAGGCTTCTGCCGGATCCGGCATTCGCTCTTGGACGCTCTGACCTTCCCCTGCCAGAGGGTTTCGCTGAGGGCGACACTGTCGGCATCAACATCAGTCCCATGATCCAGGCTCATGAGAAGACGTCCGGATTGGCAATACAAAACTATGAGCATCTCATCCGGCATATCATAGACACGACCGACATGCAGGTCGCGCTGATTCCCCATGTCGTGTGGAGCAATAATGACGACCGGATCCCTTTGCGGCTTCTCCATGACGAATTCAAGGAAACCGGCCGTGTCGCGCTTATCGAAGACCACGGCGCCGAGGAAATGAAAGGTTTCATCGCCCGTTGCCGGTTTATGGTCGCCTCCCGTACCCATGCCTCCATAGCAGCCTACTCCACCCAAGTGCCTACCTTGGTGATGGGCTATTCTGTCAAAGCTCGCGGCATCGCCCGCGACTTGTTCGGCGGCGAAGAGCATTACGTCCTGCCCGTCCAAGCATTGGAGCGTCCGGCAGACTTGACTGAAGCTTTCAAATGGCTGCAGGCTCATGAAAGTGAAATCCGCTCGCGTTACCGCTCCGTAATGCCGACATATATCGGGCTTTCCGCAGAAATGAAATCTCTAGTAGAAAAAATATGAGCCGGCTGGAGTTTCTATTGAGCGTTATCGGCATCATCGCCATGGTTCTTCTCCTGGCCGATGCCTGGCTGGAACTCGGCGTCTGGCTAAACCGTATCCATCTTGGACGCTGGCCAGACCGGGGTGAATGGCAGAAAGCGATTGAGAGAAAGGCCAAGGACTATCTGAAGCATTCCCCGACTGTCCGGAAGACAGAGCAAACCAGGCTGGTGCTGATTGACATGCTCCGGGGAAATTTCCGTAGCAAGACGATCCAAAGCTGGCAGGATGCCGGATTGATACTGGGTCTGGACGAGAAGGATGCCGTCGGATATGCCGGGCATCATCCTAATCTGTTCAAGCGGAAGGACATTCTTCCTGAGGACGCATTGCTCGCTTATGCCCTTTTTCGCAAGAACGCCCTGAGCGCATCTGAAAAGGAATTGATTGACAATTATTTTCATGCATATTCCTTGAGCGGGAAAACAGTACCGTACCGAGGCGCATCTTCTGACTTGAGGTACGTTGATACCCTGGGGATGATTTGTCCATACCTGTGCGCGACCGGGCAGGCGTCACTTGCCGACAAGCAGCTGAAGGAATATGACGAGGCGCTGCTAGACGGGGTATTCCCTCCACATGTCTGGAACACCAAGTTAAAGCTTCCTTCCGGAGTTTACGACTGGAGCCGTGGCATAGGATGGTATATCCTTGCTCTCACAGAGTCTCCAGAGCTTCCTGGCCGTGACGCCAGGATGAAGAGACTGGCAGACGCTCTGCTGCCGCTGCGGAGGAAGGATGGCGGTTTCTCACTCATGATGTTCAATTCTTCTGAAAGATTCGAGTCTTCCGGGACCGCGCTGGCTGGTCTGCTGTTCCTTCGTACTTTTGAGACGACCAGGGGCGAGAAGTATTTGCAGGCCGCGAAAGCGGTCGAGAAGTCCCTGATGCAGGTGACCCGTCGAAATGGCACCATAGACTATGCCCAGGGTGACACAAGAGGAATAGGCTTCTATTCCAATCGCTTCGATATCATGCCTTTTACCCAGGGGATGACACTGTACCTTTCCAAAAAGCTGAATGAGTATGTTTAAAAGGCTGCTTGTCAAGATGTGGAATGGCCTCGTTGATTTCTGGCAAGGCCTGTCGAGGAGATATTTTCTTCTTCGCGACAAGTTTTACTTCAAGATAAAAGGGCCGGTGTCAGTGATTCCCATGGAGGAGACCATAGAACATGTCATAGTTTCTCATTGTTCCATAAGCCGGTTCGGAGATGGGGAGATCAAGCTATCCTGCGGCAGGGACCTTGCTTTCCAGCCCTGTTCCCCCTTGTTGAAACGACGGATGAGAGAAGTGCTTGCCTCTAATCTGCCAAACCACGAAGTATGCGTGCCGGAAATATTCGGAGACCTTTCAATGTTCACGGCAGAGGCTCTCAGCCACTGGAAACTGCATCTTGGACAATATCGTCCTCAATGGTACCGTCTCCTGGACCGGCATCGCAGATACTATAACGCGTTCATCAGCCGCTGCTACATGATGTGGAATGACAAGAGCAGAGTCCCAAGATGCTTTGAATTGATGAAGAGGATCTGGGCGGGCCGCGATGTCCTGCTGATAGAGGGGGGAAAGAGCAGACTAGGCATCGGGAACGACCTGTTCGATGACGTGCGTTCGATGAAAAGAATTCTTGCCCCTAACAAAGATGCTTTTCGGCTATACGACCAGATTCTTGACAAGGCGACTGAATTAGCAGGCAGAGATACTCTTATTCTTCTCGCCCTGGGGCCTACCGCTTCAATTCTGGCCTATGATCTCGCGAGAGCAGGCTTCCAGGCTATTGACATTGGACACGTGGACATCGAATACGAGTGGTGGAAAATGGGCGCGACCAGGAAAGTCCCTGTAAAAAACAAGTTCGTCAATGAAGCGGGCGCCGGCTGTGGCGTGGGAGATGAACACGACGAAAAATACTTAAGCGAAATAGCATGCCGGTTCTAAGCGTAATTGTCCCTGTCTACAATGTCGCGAGATATCTTGCCGAAGGCCTTGATTCTCTCCTGGACCAAGACTTTCGAGACATCGAGATCATCTGCGTCGATGATGCCTCGACAGACGAGTCGAGCGCTATCCTTTCAGATTATGCCGCCAGAGATTCTCGTATCAGGGTCTTCCGGCATGAAACCAATCTGGGGCTAAGCGCCGCCCGGAACACTGGGCTTTCCAATGCGCTGGGTGCCTTCGTAGCCTTCTTCGACCCGGATGACCTAGTGGAGCCTGACATGTACAGTTCCATGACTGACGTGTTCAGGGACCCGGAGATTGACGTCGTGTTCTGCGGCTTCCGCACTTTCCCCAATGGCGCGGTTTCCCTTCAGGATTTCCCGGGCAATGTCGCCCTAGAACCCAAAGATTTCCTGAAGGCGAATGACCATATTCATTCAAGGACCGACATGTCCTTCTCGTGGAGAATGATGGTTCGCCGCCGCTTGCTGGAAACCTGCGATTTGAGTTTCATCCAGGACATCCGGATAGGAGAGGACGCGCCATTCAACCTGTCCTGCACTCTTCACGCGAGAAAAGTGATGATGATTCCCAAGCCATTGTACAAGTACCGCACAGACAATGCGGGAAGCCTCATGAGCGCGAAGTTCAAGCCTGCCCTGGAAAGGAGCCTGTCGCTGCAATTCTCTGAGAAAAAGCGACTTGTCAAGAAGTTTTCCATGGATGAATACACCCCGGTGACGAAAGACATGTCCAGCGACATCATCCGCAGATTCGTCCCTATGCTTCTGGCCAACGCGGGGAATAACCCCTATCGCCATGTCACGGCAGCAGACGTGAAGAGAATACTCAACCTTGATTTCGTTCGTGACGCATGCGATGAAATAGGTTACAAGAATGTCTTCTGCTCCTGGAAAGAGCACATGTTCTATCTCGCAGTCAAGTTAAGATGCGTGCGTCTAGTCAAGAAACTGTATTTCAAATAAATGAGAAAACGCATCTTCATAGCTATCCAATACCTTGATATCGGCGGGGCAGAAAGGTCCCTGCTCGGCTTGCTGAATGCCATTGACAAGGGACGGTACGATGTGGACCTCTTCGTCTACAGCCATGTCGGAGAGTTCATGCGGCTGATACCAGAGGGAGTCAACCTGCTGCCCGAGGTCAGGAAATATTCGACTTTGACTCGTCCATTGAAGGAGGTCTTGAAAGAGGGGTATGTCGATATAGCCCTGGCAAGAGTTCTGGCCCGCATCCAGCACAAGCTTTTCATCGCGCGCACCCATGCGAAGGAGTCAATAGCCGAGTTCCAGTACATCGCCTCCCTGACAACTCCTCTGATGCCAAGTCTCAAGCGTCTGGGAGAATACGACCTGGCCATCAGCTTTCTGGCTCCGCACAATATCATTCGCGACAAGGTAGAGGCAAAGCAGAAATGGGCGTGGATCCATACGGACTATTCCTCCGTCAGCATCGATGTCAAAAAGGAGCTGCCCGTGTGGAAATCTTATGACAGGATAATATCCATATCGGAAGATGTCACGAAAGGTTTCCTTTCCAAGTTCCCGTCACTGGAATCCAAGGTGTCCGTGTTGGAGAACATTCTTTCCGAAGACTTCGTCCGCGAGCAGGCAAAGGCTCCGGCCGGGACATCGCTGATGACGGCACAGGGGCATGCGACCCGGCTTTGCTCGGTTGGCCGGTTCTCGTTCCCAAAAGCGTTCGACAGGGCCGTATGGATTTGCAAATCCTTGATCGACCGAGGATTGGATGTCAGATGGTACATAGTGGGATATGGCAGTGACGAGGCGCTTATCCGCAGCGAGATAGAGAAGGCAGGGATGAAGGACAATTTCATCCTGCTCGGCAAGCAGGCCAATCCTTATCCCTTCATCAAAGGGTGCGACATCTACGTGCAGCCTTCAAGATATGAAGGGAAAGCAGTGACGGTCCGTGAAGCCCAGATACTATGCAAACCTGTAGTCATTACCGCCTTCCCTACATCGGCGAGTCAGGTTAAAGACGGCTTGGATGGAGTGATAGTCCCGGACGATATTGAAGGGGCCGCTGACGGGATCGCGGACCTGATAGCCGATCATGAGCGACAATCCGAAATGATTGCCTATCTTAGCGCTCACCACTACGGCAACGAGGAAGGCATCGAAAAAATTTACGAAGCATTGTCATGACAAGGACTGTTTTTCTGATAATCTACAATCTGATTCGAATCTCGCTCATGCGCATCCGTCATGGCAAGCGGTATGAAGTCCATTGGCTTCAGCGAACAAGTCCTGGAGCGCATATCTCTTTGTCTGGCAACGGGAGGGTGACAATCGGAAGAAATGCGGAGTTCTCCTCGGGCTGCGATTTCCAGGTCCATGGGGAAGGCCAGCTCTCTATAGGAGGGACAACGTATTTCAATAGATATTGCATGATCAGCGCACATGGGAAGGTCAATGTCGGAGAGCATTGCCTGTTCGGGCCGGGAGTCAAGATATTCGACAACAATCACAAATTCGGCCCTAACGGGGTCAGTACCGATCTGAGTATCGGTGAAATCCACATCGGCGACCGCTGTTGGATAGCATCTGATGCCATTATCTTGAAGGGCGCGCAAATCGGGGATGGTTGCGTGATCGGGGCTGGATGCGTCATCGATCATGAGGTGCCTGCCGGGAGCATCGTAAGGCTCCAGCAATCCCAGACTGTCACGAAAATAGAAACCATAAGATAGCTGACATGATCCCGAAGACGATACATTACTGCTGGTTCGGAAGGAATCCGCTTCCGCAGAGCGCCCGGAAGTGCATCGAGAGCTGGAAACGGGTGATGCCGGACTATAAGGTCAAGGAGTGGAACGAGGACAACTTCGACATCGACATGTTCCCTTACGCCGCAGACGCTTACGCGGCTGGGAAATATGCCTTCGTCAGTGACGTGGCGCGTTTCTGGATTCTTCAGAAGGAGGGCGGAGTCTACTTCGACACGGATGTCGAGGCGGTGCGTCCGCTGGATGACTTGATCGATGGCCTTGGAGGTGGCGGGATGATGGGCTGGGAAACTCCTGGCAGGGACGGTTCATTCAATGTGAATCCCGGGCTGATGGTCGCGATGCCTGCCGGGCTTCCCGCATGTCAGGAGATTCTCGATGGTTTCGCGAAACTGTCTTGTTTCAGGCCGGACGGGACATGGAACGGTTACACCATGATCCCGATGGTCGGGGACTTGCTTCAACGACACGGGCTCAAGATGGACGGGACAAGACAGACAGTCTCGGGGGTCACGATCTTCCCCGCTGATTATTTCTGTCCTATGGATGCCCTCACCGGGCGCATCGTCATAACGGGAAACACCCGGTCGATACACCGTTTCACCATGTCCTGGATGTCGCCTTGGACGAGGCTGCGTCTTCGCTTCACCAGGTCCGTTCGCAGGCTTCTAAGGCATTGAGACGATGAAGACTCTTACTGTTTTCACTCCGGCCTACAACAGGGCGCGCACCATCGGGAGAACCTACGAGAGCCTTTGCCGGCAGACAAGCAAGGACTTCGAGTGGCTGGTAGTAGACGACGGGTCGACGGACAACACCAGGCAGCTCGTCGAGAGGTGGATCGCTGAAAGGAAAATTGACATCCGCTACATCTACCAAGAGAACCAAGGGATGCATGGGGCGCACAACACGGCCTACCGCAACATCCATACTTTGCTGAACACATGCGTCGACTCGGATGACTGGATGCCGGACGATGCCGTAGAGACAATTGTCAGTTTCTGGAAGGAACATGGCTCGGATAAGTATTCGGGGATCATCGGCTTGGACTGCACGCAGGACGGGACGATTATTGGAAGCGAGTTCCCCGATGATCTCGAATCCACGACACTTCGAGCCTATTACGAACTTCATGGCGGAAGCGGGGACAAGAAATGCGTCTACCGCACGGACCTCATCGGCGCGACCCCTGAATATCCACTCTTCGAAGGTGAACGCTATGTGGGATTAGGCTACCGTTGCTCCTTCGTTGACCAAAAGCGCGAGCTTCTCACGCTCAACAAAGCTCTCGTCATTGTCGAATACCAGGCTGAAGGCTCAACGATGAACATGTGGCGGCAGTATTGGCGCAACCCTCGAGGGTTCTCCGTTATACGCAGACAGGACATGGAGATGGGGCTGACTTGGAAAAAACGCTGGACAGCCTGCATACATTACGTCTCACATTCGCTTCGCGCCCACGACCGCCGGTTCCTCAGGGAGTCCCCGAGGCCTTGGCTGACAATGCTCGCAATCGTGCCAGGCATTGCCCTCTTTCTGGCCACATGGTGGAAAGGCGGCAGGGAAAAAGCTTGTAATCAATGACAAACAGTGATTTTCCATATTCAGTAGCTATCCGCACGCTTGGAAAGGCTGGGGAAAAGTTCCGCCAGGAGCTTGTGTCCCTTCACCGCCAGACGATAAGCCCTCGACGGATTCTCGTCTACATTGCAGAAGGCTGTTCAAGGCCAGGCTTCACCATAGGAAGAGAGGAATATGTCCAAGTCAAGAAAGGAATGGTGACACAGCGGGCTTTGCCTTACACAGAAGTTTCAACGCCGTACCTGCTGCTGCTGGACGATGACGTGTCCCTTCCCGATGACGGGGTCGAGCGTCTTGCCCGGGCGATGGTCGAGAAAAATGCCGATTGCGTGGCTCCGGATGTTTTCCATCCTCAAGATTCCTCTTTCGCGCAGACCGCCTACAGCTACCTCACGAATCGCGCCCTACCGAGACTATTCAACGACGGCTGGGCCTTCAAGATACGCCGCGACTGCTCTTTTTCCTATCCCCTGCGTCCCGGAGATGGGGTGTACCGGTCCCAAAGCGCGTCCGGCCCGGCATCCCTGTGGCGGAAAGACGCCTTGCTGGACATCCGTCTCGCAGACGAGTCGTGGCTGGACAGGCTGGGCTTCGCCTATGGTGAAGACCAGCTGCTCTTCTACAAGCTTGTCCGCAATGGCGGCAGCCTGCTCGTTCATTATGGGGCAGGCTTCCAACATCTTGACGCCCAGACCTCGCGCCGGGACTACAGCGCCAAGAGCGACCGCTTGAAGCTTAGGATGATGATCCAGTATCTCCTGTGGAGACGTACCCAGCAGGATGCCTCTGACCTTTCGTCCTGTGATCGTTTCCGAAGCCGCCTGGCCTGGGGCTTCAAGGTTGTCCAAGGAGCATCGGTCCACCTGGCCTATGCGATCCTGAAACGAGACCGCAGAATTCTACAGATGTTCCGTGATGGCCTTCGCGAGGGCCGGGTCTTTGCCCTGAGCCAGGAATACAAGGAAATACCTAACTTCATCGTGAAGGGAAGATGAAGATTCTTCAACTGATAACATCTCTGCGCATGGGTGGAGCGGAAACGCTGGCGGTACAGATGGCCGACATGCTCAGGCTTCGCGGACACGAAGCCGGCATCGCCGTGCTTGATGGCGAAAGAACCTCGCTTTCGGAACATGCGACAAGCAAGGGGATTCCCGTGACATGCCTGGGCGGCAGCGCCTACAATCCTTTGGCGATACTGAAGATAGCGCGACTGATGAAAGGCTACGATGTGGTTCATGCGCACAACACCTCGCCGCAGTTCTTTGCCGCGATTGCCTCCATGTTCGCAGGGAAAGGCACAAAGCTGGTAACGACCGAACACAACACTACCAATCGCCGCCGCGGAAGCAGATTATGGAGGATCGCTGACCGATGGATGTACGGTAGGTATTCAATGATAGTCTGCATCACCGAGTCCGCCAGGGACAACTTGGCCAGGCATCTTGGGTGTCACGAGGACAGGATGACCGTCATCCATAACGGCATCGACCTGGAAGCGTTCAGGAATCCTGTCCCCTGCCCTGACGTGAGGATGGACAAGGGCAAGTGCAACGTCATCATGGTGGCTGGTTTTCGCGAGCAGAAGGATCAGGACACTCTTATCCGCGCGGCGGCCTTGTTGCCGGAAAGCCGTTTCCACCTCTGGCTTGTCGGCGACGGAAGGCGCCGCACTCAACTGGAAGCCCTCATCAAGAGCGAAAGAGTCGAAGATAGATGCACGCTCCTTGGCCTGCGCTCCGATGTCCCGAGCCTGCTCCGGATGGCAGACGTCACCGTGATGTCCAGCCACTACGAAGGCCTGTCACTCAGCAGCGTTGAAGGGATGGCAGCCGGCAAACCGATGATCGCGAGCGATGTCCCGGGACTGAAAGAAGTGGTCGGAGGGGCTGGAATCCTGTTCCATGAAGGTGACAGCCAAGAACTCGCGCAAATTCTCGCCAGGCTCGCCGATGACCGCGGCTTCAAGGATGCCATTGCCGCACAGTGCCTTGGCCGAGCCCGGCAATACGATATCCGCACAATGATTGACAGGTACGAGAAACTTTATCATCAGGTTACAGGAAAATGAGAATCGTCTATTGCGTAGACAGCATACGCTACATCGGGGGCATCCAGCGCGTCACGGTGGTGAAGGCCAACGCCCTGGCCGAGATTCCCGGCAATGAGGTCTTCATCGTCGTCGCGGATAACCAGCGTGGCCAGATCCAGACAAGGCCGTCAGACAAAGTGCGTTTCATAGACCTTGGCGTCAATTATTATGATGACGACTGGAAAGGCCGCCTGCAAGTCCTGAAAGGGATCATGGTAAAGAGACGGCTGCACAAGAAGCTCTTGAAAAAGGCTTTGCGCCGGATTCAGCCGGATGTGGTCATCGGAGTAGGTCAATCGGAGAAGAATTTTCTTCCTCTGATAAAAGGCAAATGGAAGACTATCAGAGAGTTTCATTTCGCTAGGAATTACAGGATGACTCTTGCGAAGTCTTTCTTCGACAGGATTCTTGCTCGTTGCGGCGACTGGGCAGACAAACACCTGTCCTTGCGGAAATATGACTGCATCGTCACCCTGACCGAGGAAGACAGGCAGCTGAACTGGCAGGACATGGCCAGGGTTAAAGTGATGCCTAACCCGTCATCCTTCGTCTGCGAAAAATCATCTTCCCTTGACTCTCACGTCATAATTTCTGCAGGCAGGCTCAATTACGTTAAAAATTTCGGTTCTTTGATCAAGGCGTTCGGAATCGTGCACAAGGCGCATCCGGACTGGAGACTAAGGATAGTGGGCGAAGGGGATGAGAGGGCACTCCTGGAAAAGACCGTCAGGGAACTGGATTTGTCTGAATGCGTAGATCTGCCTGGTTTTTCGAAAGATGTCCGGGAGGAACTGCTCAAGGCCTCTGTCTTCGTCCTCTCCTCTCGCATTGAGGGCTTCCCCATGGTCATAGGGGAAGCGATGGAGTGCGGACTCCCTGTCGTTTCCTATGCCTGCCATTGCGGGCCCAGAGACATCGTGACAGACGGGAAGGACGGGTTTCTGGTCACGACAGGTGACGAGGCTTCACTTGCCGGGAAAATCAGCCGGCTGATTGAAGATGACGGGCTAAGGACCAGAATGGGACGACAAGCGAAGGAAAAGGCCGCAAGATACCACCCGGACGCGATTGCCCGAAGGTGGATGGTCTTGTTCGAGGACCTGGTTGCCGACCAATAAGCAGGTGCCTCTGTACTTCATGTTTTTTTACCACTGCCCGTTCACTTACGCCTGGTTCATACGATTCAATGAGCTGAAGGCTCGAATTTTTTCCATATCTTTATCCCGCTAAAGGCATAAGATGTTCGATTTCGTCCCGATACTCCAATATTCTCGCTATTTCCACATAGCGCTGCTTTTCCTGGTGCTCATCGTCTTGCTGCAGTGCCACAGGGGAAGCGTCCTGACCGACAACACGGTCAGGATGAACGCGGCCTGGGGCGTCATCTTCACCATGGTGCTGATCGCGTATATGGGACTGCGGCCGGTAAATGCCGTTTTCGGTGACACCATCAACTACGCGAAGGGATTTGAGCGCATCGCCAGTTCCACGGAGCCATTCAAATGGGCCAGCAACCGAGACTGGCTGTTCTACAACACGTTGCAGTGGTTCGCGAAGCACAGCGACATACATGCCTTCTTCCTGTTATGTGCCATCGTGTACATAGTGCCGCTGTGGCTGGCTACAGTGCGCATATTCAAGGAATACTATTACCTCCCGTTGCTCGTCATCTTCTGCATGTTCACGTTTTGGCAATATGGAGTGAACGGCTTACGCAACGGTATGGCTGCATCGTTGTTCATTCTTGCGATGACCTATGTGGATAAGCTTCCCGTGGCGGCTCTATTGTGCGTAGCTGCAGTCGGAACCCACAGTTCCGTGTATCTGATGGTGGGCGCCGCAGTTCTTGCCTGGTTCGTGAAGAACAGTTATTGGTATCTTGCCGGGTGGATCGCATGCGTTGTCACATCCTACATCGCTGGAGGAAGAATACAAGCCTTCCTCGCAACCATTCCTTTCTTCGGAGGTGACGATACCATCTCCGGCTACCTTACCGGAAGCAACATGGTCGGAGAGTTTGTCCAGATGAGCATGACCTTCCGCTGGGACTTTCTGATCTACAGTGCGCTAGGTGTCGGCGTGGGATATTATTTCATCTTTATCCGAGGCTTCAAGGACGAGTACTACCACTGGATCTACAACACTTTCCTCGTCACCAACGCGGTCTGGGTCCTGATCATACGCGCCGCATACAGCAACCGCTTCGCCCAGATCTCTTGGTTCATAATGCCGCTGGTGCTTATCTACCCCTTCCTCAAGAAACGCTTCTGGGTCAACCACGAGAAGATGCTCGGCTACGGGCTTATCGCCTTCTATGCGTTCTCGTTTTACTTCAATATTCTGAAATCGTAGCCGATGCGTCCTAAAATCATACGAGTGTCCACGGTCCCCATCTCACTGAACCTTCTGCTTGAAGGCCAGCTGAGGATGCTGTCCGATGAGTATGAGGTCGTGGCAGTATCCTCGCCAGGACCCGACCTGGACGCTGTCGCCGCCCGTGAAGGGGTACGGGTTGTCCCGGTACCAATGGAACGGCACATTTCCCTCTGGAAAGACTTGATCTCGTTGTTCCGTCTCATCGCCCTTTTTAGTAGAGAGAAGCCTCAGATTGTCCATTCCCTGACTCCGAAGGCCGGACTGCTCTCGATGATCGCGGCGCGGATCTGCCGTGTGCCGGTGCGAATCCACACTTTCACAGGCTTGGTCTTCCCATCCGCGAAGGGACTCAGCAAGCGTCTGCTCATCGCGACAGACCGCCTGACATGCGACTGCGCCACCTACATCAACCCGGAAGGTCTCGGGGTGAAGAAGAATCTCAGCCGGATAACTTCCAGGCCGCTCCACATCATCGGCAATGGCAATGTCAACGGCATAGACCTAGCCTACTTCGACCGCACTCCCGAGGTGATGGCCAAGGCTGCCCAAGTGCGCCAGTCCCGGTTCTCGTTCACGTTCTGCTTCATCGGCCGGCTGGTCGGGGACAAAGGACTAAATGAGCTTGCCACTGCTTTCGTGCGGCTCAACAGGGAACATCCTTCCTGCCGCCTTCTTCTGATCGGCAGCCCGGAGCCAGAACTTGACCCGCTTGGGAGAGAGACAGAGGAAATCCTCAGAAATCACCCTGCAGTCACTTGCACCGGCTGGCAGAATGACATTCGCCCTTTCCTCGCCGCCTCAGATGCCTTTGTCTTTCCTAGTCACCGCGAGGGTTTCCCGAACGTCGTGCTTCAGGCCGGCGCCATGGGAATTCCTTGCATAGTGACCGACATCAACGGCTGCAACGAGATCGTCAAGAACGGAGTAAACGGCCTGATCATCCCTCCAAAGGATGTTGAAAGCCTTTACAAAGCTATGAATGAATATCTCATCTCTCCCGCCATGGTGTCAGGCCATGCCTCGCATTCGAGGAAGATGATTGCGGATAGATACGACAGGCAGTATTTATGGCGCTGTCTCAGAAAGGTTTATAAAGAGCAGATATCATGAGCGACTCAATTTTCCTTTATGGCGCAGGGGGGCATGCCAAAGTAATCCTCGACATTCTGCGGAGCTGCGGAATGTCCGTCTCCGGCATCATCGATGACAACCCACATGTTGTAGAGTGGATGGGGCATAGCGTAATCCGCCGAAGCGAAATCCCTTCTGGCAGCAGGGCGATCATCAGCATCGGGGTAAATGCGACGAGAAAGGCTCTCGCTGAGATTCTCTCTTGCCGCGGCATCTCGTTCGCCACGGGAGTCGCTTCAAGCGCAATAGTATCTCCCAGTGCGGAAATAGGCGAAGGAAGCGTAGTGATGCAGGGTACGATACTCCAGAGTAGCTGCCGCATTGGCCGCCACTGCATTGTAAACACTGGCGCATCCGTCGACCATGAATGCATTCTGGAGGATTACGTGCATGTGTCTCCTCATGCGACTCTTTGCGGCAATGTCCACGTTGGGGAAGGTGCCTGGATCGGAGCCGGGGCCGTGGTGATTCCTGGCGTGAGAATCGGCCGCTGGGCTGTTGTCGGAGCTGGCTCCGTTGTCTGCCAGGACATTCCTGACAACGCCATCGCTTACGGCAACCCATGCCGTCCGGTAAAGAAATTCTGATCGCATGTGCTATCGCAAAAAGCCTTTGTACCCATCCGTAGTCAAGCCTGTGCTGGATTTCATCATTGCGGCCTGCCTTCTGCTAGCCACGTCGCCTGTCTTGCTCGCCGCTGTCATAGCACTTGCTTTCGCAAATGGTCGTGACGGAATATTCTTCCTTCAGTCTCGTCCCGGCAAGGGCGGGAAGATATTCAGGATCATCAAATTCAAGACGATGAATGACAGGCGCAGCCCAGATGGGAATTTGCTTCCTGACGCGCAGAGGCTGACTGCAGCGGGCCGCTTTGTGCGGTCTTCTTCGATTGATGAGCTTCCACAACTTGTGAACGTCCTGAAGGGTGACATGGCTCTTGTCGGGCCGCGTCCTCTGCTTGTCCAGTATCTTTCCCTGTATACTCCCCAGCAGGCACGGCGCCATGAGGTCAGACCCGGCATCACCGGGTGGGCTCAGGTCAATGGGAGGAACGCCATCAGCTGGAAAAGGAAGTTCGAACTTGACGTCTGGTACGTGGACCACGTCTCATTCCGCACCGACCTCATGATCATCTGGCGCACCATCTCCGCCGTTTTTTCTCGCAAAGACATCTCCCAAAAGGGCGAAGCCACCATGCGGCCATTCAACGGCCGCAACTGACCTATTCCTTGAATTTGTCTGGATTGGCAAGCAGATAATCTTCTGCTTCCAGATTCCATAATCCGTGATGTGCCTTGCAGAGACGATCCAGCTCGGCGAAAGCCGGGGTCGTCTTGCCCTTCTCGGCTAAATCTGATATAGGCGTCAGGGGCATCTCTATGTGAGTGTAGATTAGTTTCTTTCCTCCTTTGATGTTCGGCAAGTTGAGAGTCGTTTCCGGAACCACGTTCAAGCCACCGATGTGTGTTACCAGACCTGCCGGATCCAGCCCACCACTCATCATGTGGAGAGCCTCTTTCATGTCATCTGTGTTTCCTCCGCTGGTGCCAACCACATGAGTGGACGCATAGTGGACGTTGTAGAAATTGAACGGAGCCTTGAAATCTGCCTTGCCCGGGCCAGAGAAAAAGTTCAGGCAGCCATCCTGTCCAAGGATGTCATCGCCTTGCTCGACGACGGAAGGAACAGGAGCCATGACCACGACTTCATCGTAACCCGTGCCTCCGGAAATCTTCCGAAGCTCCTCAACTGGATTCTCTACCCTGCCAGTATTGACATAATGCAATTCAATGCCCCGGGAAGCGGCATATTCAACAGTATAGAGGGAAGCTGCCCTGTCCAGCCGGCTCTGGTCTATGTCTGTCACGACGAAGAGCGAAGGATGGCGGTCCGGACGATGCAGCACATAATTGATCATGGCAAGTCCCATAGGACCAACACCTGCCAGCAAAGCCATCTTGCCATTCTCCTTGATCTCCATGACATGCCTGTAAGACCCCGGATGAGTATGATAGCAGGCGTGCATCGCGCCAATCACGCAAGAAAGCGGCTCGCTTAGGGATGCAGGATAAAACCCAGGGCCCCTGTATGGCAAAAGGCAGCCAGTCTCCATCACTTCATTCGGAATGATTACATACGTGGCATCCCCTCCGATATATTTATAGGAATAGCCAGGTGCGGAGAGTACCCCTGCAGGCCCGTCAGCGTAGTTCATGGCAGGCTGAATGGAGAACTTGTCTCCAGGCTTGAAACTGTCCTGCCACTTCTTGCCTACCTCAAGGATTTCTCCTGCGAACTCGTGTCCGATAATCACAGGATTTTCGGCTACATTATCAGGCACTCTTTTATGAGCCGGCCCCTGATGAGCGGCCTTATAGGACGACATGCAGATGCTGTCGCTCACCACCTTGGCAAGAATCTCGTCCTCCTTCATCTGAGGAAGATCGAATTCTTCCAGACGCAAATCTTCAACGCCGTAAAGGCGCACTGCTTTGGTTTTCATCGTTGGCATATTCATTAAACACCTCTTTTTGCCCTGAGGATTGCCTGCGCTTCGGTCTGATTCGTCGTTGGCACATAGTCCTTCAGAGGCACTATCTTCTCGTTAATCGCATCCAGGAACCATGATGGCTGAGGGAAGAAAGACTCCTCAAGCTCATGGCAAGGGGTGATCCAGTTGCGAGAGCCAAGAACGACAGGAGCCGCATCAAGGTAATCGAATGCCATTTCAGAGATGTTGGATGCCAGGTCGTTGAGGAACGAGCCTCTGGCGCAGGCATCTCCTGCGATTATGATTCTTCCAGTCTTCTTCACGCTCTGTAGCACCTTATCGTAGTTGAAAGGCACGAGGGAACGAGCGTCTATTACCTCTGCCTCCATTCCGAATCTTTCTTTCAGCATATCGGCAGCCTCCAGGGCGCGGTACAAGGTGGCGCCGATAGTCAGGAAGGTAACATCCTTGCCAGGCCTCTTGATGTCAGGCTCTCCGAGAGGAATCTCATAATAACCTTCCGGAACGCCGCCTTCATGGAACATCTCGCCCTTATCATAAATTCTCTGGCTTTCAAAGAATATGACAGGGTCAGTTCCCTGCAGAGCAGCATTCATGAGACCCTTGGCATCGTAAGGCGTAACCGGGAAGCAGACTTTGAGTCCAGGAATATGGGCGCAGAGCGACGTGAAGTCCTGAGAGTGCTGGGCGCCATACTTGGAACCAACTGACACTCTGACGACTACAGGCATCTTTAATATATTCCCAGACATTGCCTGCCACTTAGGCAGCTGATTGAATATCTCGTCTCCAGCGCAAGTAATGAAATCGCAATACATGATTTCAGGAATCACCCTGCCACCGCACATCGCATAACCGATTGAAGTCCCGATGATTGCAGCCTCTGAAATCGGAGAGTTGAACAGGCGGTGGAAAGGCAGAGCCTCGGTCAGGCCTCTATACACGGCGAATGCGCCGCCCCACTCACGGTTTTCCTCGCCGTAAGCAATCAAGGAAGCATCTTTGTAGAAGCGATCGATGATGGCCTCGAATATTCCATCCCTGATGTTGTAGGCCTTCATCTTGCTGACATCCTTGCCGTCTTTATCCTTGTAGAATCTCACCTTTCCGGCGATCTGCTTCACGCGAGGATTCTCTTCCATAGGCATCAGCACATCCGGCTTCACGCCAGGGGCCATGGTATCGACGCTGCCGTTGGAGAAAATCATGTCCCCGAGGAGTTCGTCATTCTTCACCAAGTCCATGCGTGGAGACTCCTCGAAGTCGATGGCCAGCTTGTAGCAGGTGAAAATATTGTCATTGACATCCTTGCGGATTTCGTCAAGCTTCTCCTGAGTGGCGACGCCAGCCTCAATCAGCTTCTTACCGAATGCTACGATGCTGTCCTCTGCCTCCCAAGCCGCGATTTCCTCCTTTGTCCTGTAAGAAGACTGATCGCTTGGGGAATGCCCGCCGTAACGATACGTGACTACATCCAGAAGGGCAGGGCCTTTCTTATCCAGGAGGTATTGTTTCTTGCGACGGAAAGCATCGATCACTGCCAGAGGATCGTAACCGTTCACTCTTTCAGCAGCCATCGCGTCATCTTTGAATCCTGCGCCTAGGCGAGCCGGGAAGTGCCAGCCCTCGGTCTCGCCATTAGTCTGGCCACCCATGGCGTACTGGTTGTCCATCACGCTGAACAGAACCGGCAGCCCGCCCTTCATGTCGCCTTCCCACAAAGTGTTGAACTGATCCATCGTGGCGAAGGTCATGCCTTCCAGCACAGGGCCGCGACCCATTGCGCCATCGCCCAAGTTAGCGACCACGATGCCTTTCTTGCGGTTAACCTTCTTATAAAGAGCAGCGCCTACGGCAATGGCTCCGGAACCACCCACGATGGCATTGTTTGGATATATTCCGAAAGGAGTGAAAAATGTGTGCATGGAGCCGCCCAGACCTTTGTTGAAGCCAGTGACGCGAGCGAAAATCTCTGCCATCGCGCCATAGAGCAAGAAGCGGATTCCCAGCTCCTTGACATCATTCCCTGAATATGCTTTCTTGGCGACTTTAAGGGTTGCTCCGTCCCAGAACTCCTCCATGATTTTCTTCAATTCCTCATCTGAGAGAATCTGAATCGAGCGAAGACCTTTCGCCAGGATTTCACCATGAGAGCGATGGCTTCCGAAAATGAAGTCGTCCGTGTCCAGGTTGTAAGCCATTCCGACAGCGGCAGCCTCCTGGCCTGCGGAAAGGTGGGCGGGGCCCGGATTGCTATAAGCCACGCCATTGTAGCCCCCAGTAGTCTTCACCAGATTGAGCATGGTCTCGAACTCACGGATGTAGCCCATGTCGCGATATATGCGCAGAAGATCTTCTTCTGTGAAATTGCCTTCTTTGAGCTCCTGCTTGACCGTCTTGTCATAAGTCATCACAGGAATGTCTGGGATCTTGATTACGTGCTTCTTCGGATGAAGGGTTTTCTCTGGATCGATGTAAAGTGATTTCGGCATGATATTGAATTTTTATTGATTACTTGAATGAAAATGCTGTTTCTTTGAGGATTTCCGAAACGGTCGGATGCGGAAAGACTACTTCCCTCATTTGCTCGAGTGTCATCTCAGTCTCGATGGCCATGCAGCAGCCGTACAGGATTTCAGAACTAGGGTTTCCAAGCATGTGCACGCCCAGCACCTCATGATATTTCTTGCCAGCTATGATCTTGCATATTCCCTCACCCCCCTCATTCTCCGCTACGAATCTTCCTGAATATGCCATAGGCAGCTTCACTATGACATATTCCTTGCCAGATGCCTTCGCCTGCTCTTCGGTGAGGCCGACTCCCGCAACCTCAGGGTTGGTGTAGACAACGCCTGGAATCGCATCGTAACGCATGCGGTCTTTCTTTCCAAGAATATTATTTATCGCAACTTCACCCTCGCGGCTGGCAGTATGAGCCAGCATGGAGAATCCAGTCACGTCACCTGCAGCGTAAACGCCGGGAATGTTCGTGCGCATGTGTTCGTCAACCTTGATGCCCACCGGACGACCATTCTTGTTCAGAAGGTACTCCAGGCCGAGATTTTCGGCCCCGAATCCATTCAGATTGGCCCTGCGCCCAACGGAAACGAGAATCTTGTCTCCGCAAACCTTCTGGGTCTTGCCTTCCGGGTCTTCATAGACGACAGTGTTTCCTTCTATTCCTGTGACTTTGCAGCTGAGACAGAAGTTCACCCCTCGCTTCGCATATATTTTCTGAAGCATCGAGCTTATCTCATCGTCCAGAGGTCCTAAGATTTTCGGAAGCATCTCTACGACGGTCACTTTCGTTCCTATCGTATTATAGAATGCGGCAAACTCCATCCCGATAACTCCCCCGCCAATCACTACAAGCTCCTTCGGCTGCTCTTTGAGATTCAGAATCTCGCGGTTGGTGCAGACCACGTCGCCTGCCTCTTTCAGGCCTGGGAACGGAGGCACTGCAGCCTCTGAGCCAGTGCAAATGAGGAGGTTCCTGGCAACATATTCATTTTCCCCTGCCTTTATCTTTATTCCTTCTGCGTCTCGGCCCTCAATCATTGCCTCAGCAGCTACGACCTCGACCTTATTGGCCTTCATCGCAGCTTTAACGCCACCGACTAGTTTCTTAACCACCTTTTCCTTGCGCTTCACGACCTCGCCGTAATCTATCGTAGGATTGCTGACATGAACGCCGTAATGCTCGCCAGTGAGAGCATAATTGTACACCTTGGCGCTGTACAGAAGCGTCTTGGTAGGTATGCAGCCTTCATTCAGGCACACACCGCCCAATGACTTCTTCTCGAAGATTATCGTGGAAAGGCCGGCAGCTCCTGCCCTTTCAGCGGCAACGTATCCGCCTGGGCCGCCGCCAATTATCGCTAAATCATACATATTCATGAATATTAGAATTCGACTTCAAGATTTTCTATCTCGGTTGCAACCTGCTTGAGGAATCTGGTCGCTTCGCCACCATCGATCGCCCTGTGGTCGTAGGTGAGGGAAAGGCCTAGGTAAGGGACGAATGCGACTACTCCTCCTCCAATGTCTTTAGGCCTTAGCACCATCGTGCCGACGCCAAGGATGCAGCTCTGAGGCACATTGAGGACTGGGGTGAACCACTCTACTCCGAAGCCTCCCAGATTTGACACGGTGAATGACGCAGCCTCAGGGTTTATCAGGTCCGGATTTATAGAACCTTTCCTGCAATCGTCAGCGACTTTCTTCAGTTGCTTGCTCAGGCCGGTTATGTTCAAATCTTCAGCGCGCTTTATCGCAGGAACCATGAGTCCCCGTTCAGTGTCAACCGCACAACCGAGATTAACCACGTTGAATATTCTTAATGCGTCACCTAGGCAATGAGAGTTCACTTTCGGGAACTTCTTCAAAGCCTTGATGACCGCGAAGCATACGAAATCGTTGATGGTGACGTTCGCATCTATCTTGCCATCCGCATAGAGTTTCTTGGCTTGCTTACGGAGCTGCTGAATCTTACGTGCGTCAGCCCCCAGCATATGCGTGAGCTGAGCGGTATTCTGCAGGGAATTGTACATGGACTTGGCGATGAGCTTGCGCACGTTGGACATTTTCTCGACCGTGAACTCTTCTCCTTCGCCCGGAATATTGGTGTGCGTCGGCTGCCAAATTTTTAAGTCCGCACCCTTCACCATGCCACCAATGCCAGAGCCGCTGGCAGGAGCCTGATAAGTACCATCGGCAGCCATTGCCTTGGCCAGGCCAGACCTTGGAGCGGCTGCCGCTGCTTCCACGTCACGAGCGATTATGCGTCCATGAGGGCCGCTGCCTGCCAAGACAGTGGTATCTATTCCTTTCCCGGCCGCAAGATTACGAGCTCTTGGAGAGACGGAGACACCAGACACCACCGGCTGAGGAACCTGCGCCGGAGCCTGTTCTGGCTCTACCGCTTCAACAGGCTTTGCCTCAGCCGCTTGAGACGTCTGGGCCTCAGGGATAGCGCCTGACGGAGCGAATTCCGAAAAAGACTCACCAGTCTCGCCAATCACCATGACATTAGTCAGGCAAGGAATCTCATCGTTTTCCTTAAAGAAAATCGCCAGCACCGTGCCGGCAACTTTAGCTTCTTCATCGAAAGAAGCCTTATCTGTCTCGTAGCTGAATAGTACGTCTCCTACCTCAACCTTGTCACCGACCTTCTTTTTGAATTCTGTAACAATGCAGCTTTCCACTGACTGCCCTTGCTTGGGCATGATAACAACATGTGCCATTAATATTTTGGTTAAAAAACTATTAATTCTGATGTTTCAAAGTTAAAGTTTCTGTGTCAAATAAAAAAGTCTTATATTTGTCTGCCATACCAGAAATAGCATATTTTAAATTCAAATAATCAAATAAGAAATGCAGTCATCAGAAGAATTGAAGAACATCGCCTCCCAAGTCAGGAGGGATATCATCAGGATGGTCACGCAGGCAAAATCAGGACATCCGGGCGGATCGATGAGCAGCGCTGATTTCCTGACCGCCCTATATTTCAACGTCATGGACCAGGATTCATCTAAGTGGGCAAGGGATGGTAAAGATCAAGACATGTTTTTCCTGTCAGCTGGTCACCTTACGCCAGTCTATTATTCAATTCTTGCCAGGGCAGGCTACTTCCCAGTTTCCGAACTTGCGACTTTCCGTAAATTCGGCACCAGGCTTCAAGGGCATCCTTCCATTCAGAAAGAGCTTCCTGGCGTCGTCCAGGCTTCCGGATCGCTGGGTCAGGGACTCTCGGCCGCTATTGGAGCCGCTCTGTCGAAGAAACTCGATAAAGACCCGCACACCGTGTTCGTAATGTGCGGAGATGGGGAAAGCGAGGAAGGACAAATCTGGGAGTCAGCTATGTTTGCTCCGCATCATAAAGCGGACAACCTGATCGCCATGACCGACTGGAACCACAAGCAGATCGATGGCGACACCGAAGATGTCGCAGGACTAGGTGACCTCGAGGCCAAGTGGAAAGCCTTCGGCTGGGATGTCATAGTCGCCGAGGGAAATGACATGGACAAAGTCTTGGCCGCATTCACGGATGCTGAATCAAGGCTAGGCAAAGGCAATCCAGTGATGATCCTATTCAAAACCGAAATGGGACATGGAGTGGATTTCATGGCCGGGACTCACAAATGGCACGGCGCGGCCCCTTCAGAGGAACAATGCGCAGAGGCCATGAAACAGCTTAAGGAAACATTGGGAGACTTTTAAATATTATAGGAATATTATGAAGAAATATACAGACAGAGGCAAAAAAGATACTCGCAGCGGCTTCGGAGCAGGCCTTCTTGAAGCAGGAAAGGCAGATGCCAGAGTAGTGGCTCTCACCGCGGACCTTAAAGGCTCACTTAAAATGGGAGATTTCGCCAACGAGTTCCCGGAGAGATACTTCGAGTGCGGTATCGCTGAAGCAAACATGGTAGGTGTAGCGGCAGGGATGGCCATAACAGGCAAAATCCCGTTCGTGGGCTCTTTCGCCGAGTTCGTCACTGGCCGCGTTTACGATCAGGTTCGCATGGAGGTCTGCTATGGCAAGACCAACGTAAAAATCGCATCTTCCCATGCTGGAATCACGCTTGGAGAAGACGGAGCCACGCACCAGACGATGGAAGACATAGCCCTCATGAGGGCACTTCCGGGAATGGTCGTCATCAATCCATGCGATTGGACTCAGACAAAACAGGCTACGATAGCAGCAGCCAAATATGACGGTCCGGTGTATTTACGCTTCGGCCGTCCTAAATGGCCAGATTTCATGCCGGATGAGCCATTCGAAATCGGCAAGTCATACGTGCAGAATGAGGGTAAGGATGTTTCCATTTTTGCGACAGGCCACATGGTCTGGGAAGCTCTGCAAGCTGCTGAGGTTCTTGAAAGCGAAGGCATCTGCGCAGACGTGATAGATGTCGCGACAATCAAACCTCTTGACACGAAAACTGTGCTGGCTTCCGTAATGAAGACTGGCGCAGCTGTGGTAGCTGAAGAGCACAATATGGCAGGTGGCCTTGGCGAGCTAATCGCAGGGGTGCTGGCAGTTAGCTCTCCGAAACCTATCGAGTTCATCAATGGCAAGGATCTGTTCGGCCAGAGCGGGACTCCGGACGAACTTCTGAAAGCTTACGGCCTGGATGCAGCCCACATCGCTGACGCTGCTCGCAAAGTCATCAATAGAAAATAGACCGGCTTGCATACAAGCCAAACCAGGGTGCCCCGATTGGAGCACCCTGATTTCATTATTTCCATAAAAGTTTATTTCACGAACATCACCGCTTCAGCGATAGAGTTCAGCTTCGTGTCCACGCTGTCAGCGCGGCTTGCGAGCACGCAAGGAACGGTAGTTCCAACGAGCATGCCGGCCTGTTTCACGCCCTGAGACAGCTTTGAATTAGTCTTCCAGAAAACGTTAGCAGATTCGATGTTCGGGAACAGGAGGCAGTCAGCATCTCCAGCCACAGGACTCGTGAGCTTCTTTATCTCAACCGATTCTTTATCCAGTGCAACGTCAAGCGCCAGAGGGCCATCTCCGATGCATCCCCTTATCTGGCCGCGGTCACACATCTTTGCGAGGGCAGCAGCCTCCATGCAGGCTGGCATAGAATCCAGAACCTGTTCCGAGGCAGCTATGAAGGCAATCTTCGGCTTTGCGATTCCGAAAGACTGGGCCACGCGCACTACGAATCCGGCCATTTTCATCTTCTGGCGGAACTCAGGCAGAGGAATTACGGCCATATCCGTAAGGAATATGAGTTTGTGATACATCGGGCTCTCAATCACGCCCACATGGCTGAGAAGCCCTTTCGGAGGCAGAAGACCTGTTTCCTTGTTCAAGATGGCGCGCAGGAATTTATCAGTTGAGCAAAGTCCTTTCATGAGCACGTCGCCTTGGCCGTCGTGAACCATTTGCACGGCTTTTGCCACCGCTTTCAGCTCCACAGGCTCGTTCACGATCTCAAACTTGCCTACGTCAATTCCTTTCTTGTTGCAGGTGACCTTGATCATGTTCTCATCGCCTACCAGCGTAACTTTAACGAAGCCGAGGTCAGTTGCTTTTGAGCAAGCCTCAATCGTGTGTTCGTCCACAGCCCAAGCTGCAACCATTCTTTTGCAGATGCCTTTCTCTTTCAGGTCTGCGAAAACGTCTGTAAATTTCGTAATCATATTCATTGAGATTATTCTTCCGTATTCTGAACCAAGCGCATGGTGTCCTGAGCGATGACAAGCTCCTCATCAGTAGTGACGAGAGCAACCTTCACCTTGGAGTCCGGCATGGAAATGATTGTATCCACGCCCCATGCAGTATTCGCCTCATAGTCGAATTTTAGTCCCAGATAAGAGAAATTCTCGCATACCCTGCGGCGCAGACGGCTGTTGTGCTCCCCTATGCCGCCAGTGAAGATGATGGCATCCACTCCATTCATCTCGGCAATGTATCCGCCAATGTATTTGATCATCTGGTGAGTGAGCATTTTGAACACCAACTTTGCTTTCGCATCCCCGTTATTCGCTAGCTCATCCAGCTCGCGAGCATCCGAAGACACCCCAGAGACACCCTGGAAACCGCTCTGCTTGTTCACGAGGTTGTACATCTCATCCGGCGTCTTGCCCTCTTTTTTCATGATATAGAGGATTGCGTTCGGATCGAGGTTGCCGCACCTTGTCCCCATGATGAGACCCTCCAGCGGGGTAAGTCCCATCGAGGTGTCCACGGATTTTCCGTTCACTATGGCAGTGATGGAGCTGCCGTTGCCGATGTGGCAGGTAATCAGCTTAGAGTTATCTATGTCCAGGCCCAGCATCTTGCAGCCCTTCTTCGCCACGAACTGATGGCTGGTTCCATGAGCGCCGTAGCGGCGAATATGATATTTTTCATAATATTCGTAAGGCAGGCCGTACATGTAAACATACGAAGGCATGGTCTGATGGAAGGCGGTGTCGAACGTAACTACCTCCGGAACTCCAGGAAGCACTTCCTGGCAAGCCCTGATGCCAAGCAGGTGAGCAGGATTATGCAGCGGAGCGAAATCGCAGCAATATTCGATCTTCTTCATCACGTCGTCATCCACGATGGCGCTGCCACTGAAGAAGTCGGCCCCCTGCACTATCCTGTGTCCCACGGCATCAATGTCATCAAACGAATCCAAGACGCCGTTCTCTTTATCCAATAGCGCACCAAGAACTATGCGCATTCCCTCTTTATGGTCCGGAATAGGAAGATCTTTCACGACTTTGTTTCTCCCTGTCGGCGTGTGCTGAATCCGGCTTGTCGGAAGCCCTATTTTTTCAACGATTCCTTTTGCCAGAAGGCTGTAGGCATCGTTGCTCTTCATGTCCAGAAGCTGATACTTGATGGATGAGCTTCCGCAATTTATGACTAAAATGATCATTCGATAAGAAAATTATGAAATAACCGAACAAATATAGCAAAATATTAAGTAATTTTAGAAAAAATATCACATAGCATAATGGCAGGGGCGAGAGACATAAGAGGGCTGGGGTTGCCATTCGTCATGGGAACGGCGCTGGGGATTGTCATATTCCCGAAATTACTGCACCTGAGCGCGGCAGCCTCCATTCTGGCAGCCTTATTGATCCTTCTTAGTTTTCTGGCCTTCCAGTACCATAGGGGCCTGAAAATTTCACTTTTCGCCACTATCATTTTCTTCCTGGCAGGAATATTCTGTTCCTTGAATTCATCATTCTGTTCTATGAATATGCAGGATTCCTCCAATGGCAATGCCGCAATGGCCGCACTAGGAAGCATGATAGACAATATTCCTTATCCTTCGGGCACTTCCGCACCTTTGGTGAAAGCCCTGCTCACCGGAGACAGGAGCACACTGCCAGAAGAAATCGTCGACATATTCAGAAAGAGCGGCGCAGCCCACGTCCTGGCTCTTTCGGGCCTGCATCTTGGCATGATTTACCTCATCTTGATGAAACTTACCCTGCCTCTAGGGCTTTTCCGGAAAGCCAAGGGCAGCAGAAGCATATTCATAATACTCATCTGCGGCCTCTATGTGAAGGCAACTGGCGCATCCCCTTCCTTGGTGCGGGCATTCATGTTCATACTCCTGAATGAAATCGCCAAGATTTTGGAAAGGAAGACGCAGCCGAAAAATCTTCTTGCTGCGGCAGCCACCATCCAGTTAGCCATGAAGCCATCCTCAATCGCATCCATAAGCTTCCAGCTCTCATATTCAGCGATTTTAGGAATATTCTTAATATTTCCTGTCCTTAGGGACTTTTACCCGTCATCGGAAAAGAAAAGCCCATTCAGGTGGATGTGGGAATGCGCCTCTTTATCCATGTCTTGCCAAGTCTTCACTGCTCCCCTAGTCTGGTACTACTTCCACTCCTTCCCTAAATATTTCTTGCTCACTAACTTAATTGCGCTGCCACTGACAAGCGCGATAATGGCGTTTTCAATTGCCACTATCGCGCTATCTGCTTTAGGAATATGTCCTATTCTTCTAGTTCTGGCAAACGATAAGGCCATCCAGGCCATCATCTACTGCCTCACCGTCATCAGCGAGATGTAGGTCTCATCAGCCTCGTCATCCTCACCCCGTAGATGCAGATCACTATGAAGCAAATGAAAGGCAGCACGAATGAAAGGTTCACCGCAGGGAAATTCCCCACAGTTCCCATGTCTATGATCTTCGCCTGAAGCGGAGGCAGCACGGAACCGCCCAGAATGGCCATGATAAGGCCAGACGCACCCATCTTGGCATCATCGCCCAAACCGCCCAGAGCTATTCCGTAGATTGTCGGGAACATCAGGGACATGAATCCGCTCGTAGCTACGAGACAGTAGAGGCCAAGCCTGTTCTGAAGGAATATTACGCCAATTATGCTGAGCATTCCGCCTATCGCGAATATAGTCAGCATCTTGGAAGGCTTGATGTATTTCATCAGGTACGTGCAGATGAATCGGCAGATTACGAAGATGACCATCGCCAGAATATTGTACCGCTGAGACAACACCTCCGCATCCCTCTCTGGCATGCCTTCAGCCATGAACACTCTCGTGCCATACTGGATGATGAATGTCCAGCACATGATCTGAACGCCCACGTAGAAGAACTGGGAAATCACGCCCTCTACGTATTTTGAGTTATGAATGAGCCTGCGTAAGGTAGGACCGATGTCGAGGCTATGATCGCTGTCGCCGTCCTTCGGCATTCTGGTCATCAGAATCAAGATGAACATAGCGACTATCACAAGGCCTATTGCCAAGTACGGTGCCGTCAGCACATTCAGGTCAGCTTGCTTCATAGCCTCGAACTCAGAGCCGCTCAGCAAAGCCCTTTCCGCAGTGCTTGCCGGGTTCAGCCTGGCCTGAATGAAATTCATGGCCACGTACATTCCCACCAGCGAGCCGATTGGGTTGAAGCACTGGGCTAAATTCAGCCTTCGAGTCGCAGTCTCTTCCGATCCCATGCTCAGAATATACGGGTTACAGCTGGTTTCCAGGAACGAAAGGCCACAAGTCATTATGAAATATGCCAAGAGGAAGAAACCATAGATCCCTAAGTTCTTTGCAGGAAGGAAGAGCAACGCTCCCGTTGCATATAGGCCAAGCCCTACCAAGACTCCGGACTTGTACGAGAATTTCCTGATGAACAGAGAGGCCGGAAAAGCCATGCAGAAATAACCACCGTAGAATGCTACCTGAACCAGCGCTCCCTGGGTTACGCTCATCCTGAATATCTTAGAGAACGCCTTAACCATAGGGTTCGTGATGTCATTCGCGAACCCCCATAGAGCGAAGCAGGTAGTAATCAGCATGAAAGGCAGGATGAATCCTGCCTTCAGAAAAGCTTTCTTTGTTTCAGCAGCCATGCCGGACTATTTGTAGATCGGGCCGAAGTTCTTGCAGGCACGGAAGTCAACGCCTTCCTTGTCCATTCCGAATGCATTCCAGCATGAAGGACGGAAAATCTTAGCGTCAGCCACGTTATGCATGCACACAGGAATCCTCAGCATGGAAGCCAAGGTAAGGAGATCAGCGCCAATGTGGCCGTATGTTATGGCACCATGATTCGCACCCCAGTTGTTCATCACGCTGTAAACATCTTTGAACGCATCCTTTGATGGATCCAGACGAGGAGTGAACCAAGTCGTAGGCCATGTAGGATCGGTACGCTTATCCAGTTTCTCGTGGATTTCCGGATCGATGTCAACTACCCAGCCTTCGGCTAACTGAAGCACAGGGCCCAGGCCGTCCACGATGTTCACCCTTATCATAGTGGCCGGGAAGTCGCCCTTCGACAAGAAGTGAACGCTGAATCCGCCCCCGCGGAAATAGTCGCGGTCTGCAGGCATCCACTGCGTGTGCTCCAAGCAGCGTTTCTGCTCCTCTTCCGTCACCTCCCAGAAAGGCTTCATTACTGGATTGCCCTCTGCGTCGCTGCATCGGCCGCATCCATCAATCGTGGTCGCGCCGGAATTGATGAGATGGATTATGCCAGGAGCAGCCTTGCCGGTAAGTTCCTTGCCGGCAACTCTCTTGACAGACTCCGGACTCCAGTAGGTACGGACATCGGAGAATATCATTGGCAGATTGGTCAGCAGATGTCCCAGAAGCATTGCCACGCCGTTGAGTGAATCGTTCTCAGTGGCCAGGATCGTAGGCTCCCTGCGACCGTTCCAGTCAAAATTCGTGTTCACGAGCGTCTCAGTGAAATCCCCGTTCGGCATCCAGTCAGTCCACTGGCGCTGACCCTGGAAACCGCCGGCGATGGCATTGTGGCCTAGAGACTCCTCTTTGAAACCCATCTCCTTGAGCTTCGGGTTGCCATGCAGAAGGTCATAAACGATGAGAGTCATTTTCACCACGAACTCCCAGTCTTTATCTTTCTCGCCGCGAGTCTTCTGCTTTTCCGGACGGTTTTTGTCCCAGCCTTCGTTAGTCATGCAGTATTTGCGAGTCCACTCCATGGCCTTCCGGAACTCGTCCTTATCATATATTCCTAAATCCATCCTTCTTAGGATTTCCACCTCATCGATGCTTTCATTCCTCATCCCAAGATATTTCTGGAAGAAATTGCAATCTACGATGGAACCTGCGATTCCCATGGTGACGCTTCCTATCGAGAGATATGACTCTCCCCTCATCTCAGCCACTGCCACAGTCGCACGAGCGAACCTAAGAATCTTCTCGGCAACATCTTCAGGAATGGAGTTATCGTCCAGATCCTGAACATCGTGACCGTAAATCCCGAAAGCAGGCAGCCCCTTCTGAGCATGTGCGGCCAGAACGGCAGCGAGATAAACCGCCCCAGGACGCTCTGTCCCATTGAAGCCCCATATGGCTTTCGGCCAGTATGGGTTCATGTCCATCGTCTCCGAGCCATAGCACCAGCAAGAAGTCACCGTTATGGTTCCTCCTACCCCACAGTGCTCGAACTTGTCCGCACAAGCGGCGCTTTCGGCAACCCGGCCGATAGTGCTGTCCGCGATGACACATTCTACGGCAGCCCCATCCCTATACTTTAAATTCTTAGAAATCAGCTCGGCGACATTCTTTGCCAGAGTCATGGTCTTCTCTTCCAAGCTTTCACGCACTCCGCCCTGACGACCGTCAATGGCTGGACGAATACCGATTTTTGGATGTTTCATATTCAATAGGTTTTTTAGTTTTATATTGGTGGCATAAATATACTTAAAAAACATCAGATTGAAGCCCTCACAGCCATTATTATCTTTTTAACGATGTTGACAAGGAAAGAGCTCGACCTCCGCCAGAAGCTCAGTTCATAGTTTTTCCAATCGGGCACTTCCGCCTGCCTGACAGTTTCAGCCAATATGCCAGGAGCAAGCACCCTCGCAACATCAGCCTTTCCAGCCCTCTCCCCATAGCCATAATCCAAGATGCTGCGATGGAATATGTCAGATGGATTTGCGACCTTCGAGAAAGCATATTCAGGAACGAACGCCAGATTCAAATCGAATAGGTGACAAGGCACCGGAATCACAGGATCCGGCTCAATGAGCCTTCCTCTCCTGGTACGCCCGCCAAAAATAAGATCTCCTTTCCTAGCCACGGATCCGACAATGATTGCCTTACGCCGAAGGAATTCTGAATTCTCCAAGAATATGGCAATGGCATTTTCTATCAAAGAAAGATCAGAATCTATGAATATATAGAATTCAAACTGCTCTTTAGACGCATGAGACCAGGTGCTTTCGATGCCCATGCTGCCTTGGGTGTTCATGAATATGGAAAATGAATATTTTTCATCGGAGGCAAGGGAATCAATCTGCCTCTGGCACTCTTCCAGACAAGCAGAAGCCTTGTCGCTCTCGTTCTTCGTAGTTATGATGATGGCCACTTTCATCACGAGTCAAGCTTTAGAACAGCCATGAATGCACTCTGAGGCACTTGCACGGTACCTATCTGACGCATCCTTTTCTTGCCTTCCTTCTGCTTCTCCAGCAGCTTGCGCTTTCTGGTCACGTCTCCGCCATAACACTTCGCAGTCACGTCTTTGCGCACCTGTCGCACCGTCTCCCTAGCGATGATTTTCGCCCCGATCGCTGCCTGAATCGCGATGTCGAATTGCTGGCGTGGGATCAAGTCCTTGAGTTTCAGGCAGATTTTGCGTCCGAAATCGTAGGCGTGGTCTTCGTGAATCAAAGTGGAAAGTGCGTCCGCAGGCTCCCCATTCAGCAATATGTCTAATTTGACGAGTCTGGCAGGGCGATAGTCGATTATGTGGTAATCAAACGAAGCATAGCCCTTTGAGATTGATTTCAGCTTGTCGTAGAAATCGAAGACTATTTCCGAAAGCGGAATGTCGTAGGTAAGCTCCACTCTGTCGGCAGTAACATAATGCTGGCCGATGAGCGTTCCCCTCTTGTCCAGGCAGAGCTTCATTATCGGCCCATAGAAATCGGATTTAGAGATTATCTGAGCCCTGATGTACGGCTCCTCTATGTGGTCTATCAGCGTAGGGGCAGGCAAGCCTGACGGATTGTGCACGTCAATCACCTGTCCCTGAGTAGCGTAAACCTTGTACGACACGTTCGGCACAGTCGTGATCACGTCCATCCCGAACTCACGGTACAGCCGTTCCTGCACTATCTCCAGGTGCAGAAGACCCAGGAAACCGCATCGGAATCCAAAGCCAAGAGCCAACGAGGATTCCGGCTCGAATGTGAACGAGGCATCGTTCAGCTGGAATTTTTCCAGCGTGGTGCGCAGTTCCTCGAACTTGTCAGCCTGGACAGGGTACATGCCGGCGAACACCATCGGCTTAACCTCCTCGAAGCCCGCAATAGCCTTTTCGCATGGCTCATCGACCTTCGTGATGGTGTCCCCAACCTTAACTTCAACGGCATTCTTTATGCCAGAAATTATGTATCCCACGTTGCCCGCAGACACTTCAGCCGTAGGATGCAGCTTCATTTTGAGCACCCCGACCTCCTCGGCGTCATATTCCATTCCAGTAGCGACGAACTTCACTTTGTCGCCAGCCTTGATAGTGCCGTTGAACACTTTGAAATAGGCTATTATCCCCCTGAAAGGATTGAATACGGAGTCGAAAATCAAAGCCTGCAACGGGGCATTCGGGTCGCCCTTCGGGGCCGGTATCTTGTCCACGATGGCATCCAGCAGCGGAGCCACGCCCTCGCCTGTGCGAGCTGACACGCGATAAACCTCATCCGGATTGCAACCCAGCAACTCGGCTATCTCATCTGCGACGACCTCTGGCTGAGCTGAGTCCATGTCTATTTTATTCATCACAGGAATAATCTCCAAGCCATGATCGACGGCCATATAAAGATTAGAAATAGTCTGCGCCTGGATGCCTTGGGAAGCATCCACTACCAGCAACGCACCCTCGCAAGAAGCGATTGAACGAGAAACCTCGTAAGAGAAGTCCACGTGCCCGGGGGTGTCGATGAGGTTCAGAATATACCTCTCCCCGCCTCTGACATATTCCATCTGGATAGCGTGACTTTTGATGGTTATGCCCTTCTCCCTCTCCAAATCCATATTGTCGAGCACCTGAGCTTCCATATCCCTCTCGGAAAGAGTCTTCGTCAGTTCTAAGAGCCTGTCGGCAAGAGTGCTTTTGCCGTGGTCTATGTGGGCTATGATGCAGAAATTCCTAATATTCTTCATAATCGCAAAATTAAACAATTTTCTTCGTATTTTTGAAGGCAATGGATGATAAAGAGATTCTGGAAACATATGGCTCTGGGCAGCGTGAGGCGGCCTTTAACCAGATCGTGGCCAAGTACAGCGAGAAGCTCTACTGGCTAGTCCGCCATTTCTTATGCTCACACGAGGACACCGACGACCTGCTCCAAGAAATATTCGTGAAGGTGTGGCAGTCTCTGCCTTCCTTCAGAGGCGAGTCAAAGCTGTACACCTGGCTGTACGCCATAGCCACGAATCAAGCCCTCAACTTCTTGCACAAGCAGAAAATCCGAGCGGTCTTGAATTTCAAGGATATTACCACCGAAATGGAGAACAAGATAGACGAGGATCAGCATTTCAACGGCGACGAGGCACAAAGGCTGCTGCTGAAAGCAATGGGACGGCTGCCTGAGAAACAGAGGACGGTTTTCAGCCTCAGATATTTTGAGGACCTGTCTTACGAGGATATTTCCGAAATCCTAGGCACCTCCGTCGGGGCGCTGAAAGCTTCGTATCATTTTGCCGCCGAAAAAATCAAAGACGAAATAAAAAAATATTCCGAGCCGGATTAAACCACTTTAACTTAAATCTGTCAAAGATAGCGTAATGGACATGGGAAAAGACATATTAGATAAAACCAGCAAACCTAGTTTCGGCGTGCCGGAAGGCTATTTCGACAGGCTGCAGGTTCGCCTGCAAGAAATTCCAGGGAAAGAGGCTCCTGTTTCTACGTGGCAGAAATCCAAGCCTTACCTTGTCATGGCTGCATGCTTCCTGCTCTCGCTTATCGCTGGCACGGGAATATTGAAGATGACAACGGGACAGAACGTCTCTGACGCAGACCAGTTCTACTACGACCTCGGCTATGCGGACCTTATCCCCGTAACCTATGACGCTCCTTCTCTTTACGAGGGCGAAGGAGCTGCGGAGATTTCCAGTGAGGACATAGAGGATTATCTGATTGCGACGGGTGTGTCTGTTAACAGGCTAGCATATTCTGAAACATTAAATGGGAAATAATATGAAACAATAGTTCGTTAATTTTATAAAAGTTACGCCCCGGCGCGGACGCCGTAGAATAAAAGTTCTTTGAAATCAGTGTTATTAAATCGCATGTTCGGGGATTTTCCGGACATTGCAATAAATCGATCCACCATTGCGGCGTTATGCAGGAGGGTTTTGGTTGAACCGACAGAGAGA
>DCKG01000025.1:0-610 GCA_002320605.1 Bacteroidales bacterium UBA1680
TTTATGATCATGTCCTTGCCCATGCTCGCATAGGGATCCTTCCCCAGGAGCGAATATAAGCAATTATTCCGTGCTGCGCAAATATAACAAGTTGAGCGCCAATGCGTTAATGGCCGCTCATGAGCCCTCGGAGAGACTCAGGGCCCCTTTGCTTGGAGGGAGGGACGGAATGTTTTTGAGGCCGCGAGAAGCCCCGCAATGAGCCTTCCATGGCCAATAACCAATTGATTATAAAATGGTTATTTGCCGGGCGTAAACTCTTTCGAAAAAGTTTCAGATTCCGGCGAACCTGGTGCGGTAGCGCTTGCGGAAGCGCACGCTTTCCAACGAGACCCCTGACATTATGAAGCTAAAGGTCTCCCACGAGAGCTCGTAGTAGCCCGTGATGGGATTCTTCGCTGGCAGCTCGAACGACCCCCTTTCCAGACGCTTCTGATAAAGGAGAAAGCCGTCCGTGTCCCAGCGAAGAAGCTTCACGGCCTGGCGGTTCTTCGAGAAGAACACGAACACGTCGCCCGTCATCGGAGACAGCGGCGACTCGCAAGTGATCAGGCTGAACAGGGCATCTATCCCCTTGTTCATGCTGACGGGGTGCTGGCACACGAAGTAC
>DCKG01000025.1:764-34808 GCA_002320605.1 Bacteroidales bacterium UBA1680
ATTTGGCGCAATGGGCCCTGAATGTATAATCGGGATTAAGCTTGACCTCTTGCTTGTAGGTCTCATATACTCGCTCGTACAGTTCGACTTTCTCCGGGGGTAATTTACATCTGCCTGACATTGTTCTCTTTTTTCATGCAAAGGTATCTCAGAGTCGTCGGCCTATCAATACCTATCTCCGGAGACGCTTACGCATGAGCCCCACAATGATAGCTGAATATAAACGCATCCTTATTCCACATGAACGTATGCAGGAGAAACTGAATGAATTTTGCAACCTGTTTCTAAACAAAGACTGATTGCTATGGATACTAAGAAATTACGTCAAAAGATATTAGACCTTGCCATTCACGGTAAACTTGTACAACAAGACCCGAATGATGAACCTGCGTCTGTCCTGCTTGAGCGTATCAAAGCAGAAAAAGAGCGGTTGATAAAAGAGGGAAAGATAAAGAGATACAAAAAGCCTGTAGAGACTTCTGATACGCCCCATTATGGGAATGTGCCGTTTGAAATACCAAATTCTTGGGAATGGTGTAAACTTGGAACTGTAAATGAAATTGCACGAGGAGGGTCTCCACGACCTATTAAAGACTATTTAACTAATGATGCTAGCGGTATTAATTGGATTAAAATAGGTGATACTACAAAAGACGGTAAATATATAGATTCAGTAAAGGAGAGAATCCGGCCAGAAGGCGTAAAAAAATCACGGCTGGTTCATAAAGGAGATTTTCTACTTACAAACTCCATGAGCTTTGGACGACCATATATATTAAATGTAGATGGTTGTATTCATGACGGTTGGTTAGTAATTTCTCCAATTGGAGAAGCATATATGTCAGACTTCTTGTACTATCTACTTTCATCTTCATTCGCTTTCGAGCAATTTACGAATGTTGCAAGCGGAGGTGTCGTAACAAATCTAAATTCAGATAAAGTTGCAGATACAAAATTTCCACTTCCTCCTCTTGCTGAACAAAAACGTATAGTTGTAGAAATCGAGCGTTGGTTCGCATTAATAGACCAGATAGAGCAAAGTCAATCGGACTTGCAAGGTACAATTAGGCAGACTAAAAGCAAAATTCTTGACTTTGCCATTCACGGTAAACTGGTATCTCAAGATCCGAATGACGAGCCAGCCATTGAACTATTGAAGCGCATCAATCCCGACTTCACACCCTGTGATAACGGGCATAGTGAGAAGTTACCCCAAAATTGGTGTTGGGCAAAGGGAAAGTTTATTTTTTCTCAAATGAAATCTGCACGACCTACAGGTACTTATCCCTTGGATCTCCAGCCGGAACGGGGAATTCGTGGCCGTTGATGAAGATGACTTTCCCTTTGTGCCAGGCCCGGCTGCCCAAAAAGAAGGGAATGTGCTTAATGCACCATTCTTGCCAAGCAGGGAGTTTTTCCCGCTCGAAATCGCGGGCAATGGATTCGGCAAGCTGATCCATGGCCAGTTTCTGCCTAGCTTCCGCCAGTTCTTCGGGACTCACGTAGCCTTCGGGCATTCCCAGTTTGGAGGGTAACATCCTGTTTGCAGTGAAGTAGTATCCATCCATAAAGGGTTCATTCACTATCGTCATCTGCTTTTCGTATTCGTGGTCAATGTAATCACGGATCTGGAAGAGGATGTCTATTCCAACCTGAAGGGGTTTTTCGACGCTGCCGCTGGTGATGCGTCTGAGGCTGTCGGCCTGGGTGCTGGAGATGATACCGTCGCGCTGGGCCATCTGGATGTACCGTTTGTTCTCTTGTAATAGAATCCGTTCTTTCAAGACAAGAGAGTCCGTGCCTTGTGCCATAGCTGTTAAACCGAGCATAAGCAGTCCGACGGGTACAAGTATGAGATACGCCCTAATCATAAAAGCTGGTCATTAATAATCCATCTTCTTCTTCGAGTTTGAAACTGCCGATGTTTTATTGGAGTTGAGCTTGCCGAAGTTGAAGGAGACACTGAACAGGATGGTGCGGCCCATCACGTTCCGGTAGGAATCTTCCACATATTCGGCTGAGACAACCCGAGTTAGACTTCTGCACTGATTGAGGATGTCGTTACATTTCAGTCCCAACGTGACCGACTTTATGGTCTTGCTCAAAGTCATGTTCCAGCGGAACTCCGGTTGCCCGTATCCAGAGGAATATCCACGGAAGAAGACATATCGGGCATCCGTGCCGATTTCCCAGCCTTTATTCAATTGGAAGAGAAGATCACCTCCGATGTTAAAGTCCCATACGTTCATATCCGCAGCAGGGTTCATGGAATACGAGGCACGGCCATTGGAAGCATTGGCGGAGAGCGTTCCCGTAAAGAAATCTTTGTTGTACTTCAGGTTCAAGCCGACACCCCAGTTGAAAGATTGTGTCCGGCTTTCAGCAAAGCCGCTTTGCCCGCTATAGAACCTGTCTCCGGCTTTATTCCCCCAAAAAACGTCCATTAACGACTTATAATCAAAGTTGGCGAGATTCAGCCCCGGCTGCAGCGACGTGGCCTGATACGAATAACGGTTGTCGAAACTTGCCTGGGCCGCCAGCGAAAACGTGAAGTTCTTCATCTTTCCGAATGGCTGGTTAAGCATGGCATACAAACGCGCATTGGTTCCCGGCTTTTGTGCATTGACTGGCACGGCATAGCGGATGCCTGCATTGTCGAACCAGCTGGCATAGACCGTTCCGTTTCTGTCCACATTGGCAAATGCATACACCGTAAGGAAAGTGTAAGTGGAGTAATTTACCATGTTATAGTAAGTCATTAAGCTATGCTCTACGCCGGATTTCAGATATGTGTTGCCGCTTGTGATTTGAACCGGATTGGAAATGTCCGGAACGGGAATCATCTGGCGGCTGGAAGCAGGCTTTGAAGTGGCTCCGTACTGAACCTGAAGTTGGTGGCCGTCCTTGGCAAAACTGTATGTGACTACCGGTGTGAAGAGGAAACGCCAGTCTCCCTTTCCGATGATCGAATTCACGCCAAGGAGCCTTGCATCCATGTTATCATTGTAAAGAGAAGCGCTGAGGCCAAACTTGACGGTGCTGGTATCATTGCTGAATCGCATCAGGACGCTGCCACCCTCCTGCATGAAATGGCGGTCCGTCCTGCTGGTGTAGTAATCATCGGCATGGCCTGCTTCGTCGAAAGCACTACGGTCGCTAAAGGTTGAATTATAGACGCTGGACAGCTTCGCTTCCAAGCTCCAGCGCGTTCCAAGCGGTTCATAATAGAAGAGTTGTCCGTCCAGATTCAGTTTCTTCCCCTGATTATCGTAATCGAGCGTCTGCAAGGATTTCTCAAACTTGTTTCCGTTGGATACGCCGGCATCATAGTCCAGACTGAATCCGAGTCTTCGCCCTGGTTTGCCCAAGGCAGTTTCTGTTATGCTGAGGGTACCGCTGGTAAGGAATTGTTTGTTGTTGGAGAGCGATGATGCCGAATATGTTTTGGCAAGAGTAGATGAGAAGGCGTAGTTGTTGGCTGAGAAATTGATGGAATTCACATTGCTCTTCCGGAAATAAAAACGAGGAGTGAAATTAACCAGCACTTTGCCTTTCTGCTTGTAAAACTCAGCATCAAGCACAAGTTGATCTTCCACCCCTTTAGCATCGGCCCCACTCTCGGTATTAAGGTCACTGCTTCCGGGAATATAGGAGGTTCTGGAGGAACGTCGTTTGTCGTCTTTTGTCACGTGCCTGTAGTTGGCCGATACTGTGGTCTCGAAATCCTTTATTCTCTGCATGTTGTAATTTGCACCGGCTTTTATGGCTGTGGTGAGGCCGCCGAGGTCGGAGTATTTATCATCCGGAAAACCCGATAATCCGGAGGATCCGGTTCCTTCGCCGGATGTCTGGATATTGTAGGCGTTTCCGATGAAGACGGCCTGGTCTTTTTTACCGTAAACAGTTGCCATCGCGCTGCCATCGTACAGGAATCTCGTATCTTGTGTGAGTGGATTGTCACTCTTTCCATTGATTGTGGAACCAACGCCAAGGCGGACATCGCCGAACCACCCTTCCTTGTATTCTTCCTTCAGTTCCACATCCATGACCGTTTCTTTGGTAATCTCGGTACTGATGCCGCCCATTTCGGCCGATTTGCTCTCCTGGCGGGAAACTTTGATTCGTTCCACAATCTTTGCCGGAAGGTTTTTAAGAGCCATGGACGGGTCGCCAAAGAAGAAAGTTTTGCCGCCGACGGTAATCCGGTCCACCTTCTCGCCATTGACGGTAGCCGTTCCGTCCTCACTGACCTGGATGCCTGGCATCTTCTTGAGCAGGTCTTCCAGCATCGCATTTTCGCCTGTGCGGAAGGAAGATGCGTTGTAAATGACGGTATCGTTCTGGATGGTGATGGGATTGCCAGCCACCGTGATGGAAGCCGCATCAATCAGTTCCGCGTCTTCTTCCATACTGATGGTGCCAAGGTCCAGATCCCATCCGGGTGCCTGGTAGATGTCATAGGCCTTGGTGAAAGTCTCATAACCCAGCAGTTCTGCGCTTAGCTGATATCTTCCGGAGATCACCTTCTCCAGGACGACCTGGCCATTCTCGCCCGACAAGGCGAAGTTCGTGATAGTCGTATCCCCTTGGGGAACCAGATACACCGTCGCATACGGAATCGGCAGCGACGTCTTTGCATCCAGCACCATCGCCTTCACCCTTACTTTCACATATTGGTATTTACGAGAAGCCTCGCTGCCCACCTGGGCATGGGAAAGAATGGAAAGCGTCAGCAGGAAGACAAAGGATAAGGTTCTTTTCATATTGTGTATCATATCTATGATGCAGCAATGCAGCAAACCATTAGGAGAGTTGTGAGAATGCGTTTCATTTTCTTTTTATGGTTTTTGTAAAGTTAAATGAAGCGATTCAGAATATCATAATAAATGGATGACAAATTTCTTACATGGCAGAATGAATAAAATACTGATAATGAAGTATATATCAAAATGTCAAAGTGCTTTTAAGAATGAAATCTTACAGGCGCTTTAATAGGATGGAATTAGAACGCTTTTAACTAGCTGAATATCAAATAGTTATATCCTAGCATATAGGAATTTTGGCCACTCTACATTTGTAAGAAAAAACGTATCGTTAACGCCAGTTGTCTCTCATATCGTAATTCGATACAATATACATAAGATTCAATAATCTTTAGAGCATCCTCAGATATTCTTCTTTATATGGCGAGTCTAATCCCTTTATCCGTTCTTTTAGTCGGGATTTTTTTGTATATACATTCGATATCGATAACCCAAGTATAGAACCTATCATTTCTGGAGCAAAACCGACGATGCAGTAACAGATAAAACGACTCTCTTTCTTGTCAACGTCTCCTAAGTCTGCCTTCAGGTGCTTTATTATGTTGTTCAGATCCTTATTAATCTGATTTTCAAATCTCATATGCAGCCTATCATCGTCACTTATATAGGCGATAAGACTTTCCACTTTTCTGACAATGAACTCTTTTTTATCCGTTCTTTTATCTGAATACATATAGGCATTACATAATTCACCTATGGCCGAGAACTTATCCTTGTAGGTTGCCACATATGCTTTCCTCAGGTCTCTCAAGGTTTTTTCTAATTCGCCCGTG
Organism: Bacteroidales bacterium UBA1680; assembly: GCA_002320605.1. GTDB lineage: Bacteria > Bacteroidota > Bacteroidia > Bacteroidales > UBA932 > Cryptobacteroides. Next base: position 6,361 of record DCKG01000025.1, read on the forward strand.
CTAATTTGGAGTGAGGTAACCTGTCCTTGAAGATTTTCGTTAGCCTCGGTCAAAAGTTTATTGGATTCTTCTCCGATTTTAAGCAGCCTCTCAACTTCTCTTTCGCGTTTGTCTCTTTTGTGCTTTTGATAGCTGAAAACAATAAGGAATATTATGCATAATCCCAGTGCGACAAGCAGAAATTGCAATTTTAAAATACGCGCTTCTCTTTTTGATTTCTCATCCTCAGATGAGTAATAACTCTGTAAGGTCTGACCAATGGAATCTGTCAACAGATTATCTATCAACGCCGAATTCATGGCGTTAGACTCAATGTTATACTCCAAAGCTTTTTCATAATTGCCGCGATGTTGCTCAATCCGATACAACCAGTACAGAATTGTCTGCTTATGTTCTTCGTCTAACATCTTCAATTGGTTTTCAATTTGCGAGCATGTATGCTCGTCTCCAACCAGAGAAGCAGCATATGCCCACACTCCATAGTCTGTAAGAGAGAGAGAACGTTTATAATCCACCCTAAGCCTCTGTAGTAATGCTAAGGATCCCCAAGGGTCTTGTTCGGGTTGTACAACTTTTAGCCGGGCATAGTTCGACAGAAAAACGGACATCGCCACGGTGTCCTCTTTAGCCTGCTCAATTCCGACGCTAAACAAAGAATCTGCCTTTTGCCACTCCTGTCCGCTATAGTAAATAATGGCAAGCCTGCCGGAAGAAAGATTGCTATGTTTAATATCTCCCGCTTTTTCAAAGGCCTTTATCCCCTTCTTTACGTACTCCTCTTCCTTTGCCCTGTTTCTCGTCTTATTATAAATATCAGCGAAGGCCATGTATAGAAGCCCCTGCGTTTGAATATCCGTAGCGTCATCAGCATATCCCTCTCCGATAGAAAAAGTCACTGCAGCGGAATTATAATCTCCAGCATTTTCTTGGATCCTTCCAAGATAATAATATGCCTTCAATCTCTCGTCGGAAGTACCATGCCTCCGATAATAATCTACCGCAGGCATAACCACATTGACATCTGTGGTGTCAATATAATTTTTGTCAAGCGCCATAGCTTGAAGCAGAGAGTATTTCGCCTTAGCGGCTCTAGACCGCAATGACGATGTGTCAATGGATTGAATAAGGACAAGGGCGCTATCGGGACGTTCTCCCATTAAAGACCCAGCCGTATCCAATTTCGCAATCTGGCTCCGGTTATAGCAGGAAGATACAGTAAAGTTCAAAAGCATGAAGAAAAGACATCTCACAGTCAATACAGAAGTATGCCTTGCGATTAATTTTCCACACATGTATATAATTTTCTATTTCAAACAATTTTCTATCGCAAAATTAGTAAAAACGATTTAAATCCACATGCCAAACCGCGATTATTATCCTCACGGCTAATTACATCGCTTGATCTTCTGTTTAAATCACAACAATTATCAAATAATAGCACCGAATATCCATGGGCAATCTCGTAATAATACTTCAATCATCCCATTAATTCCGTCAACCCATCAGATGGTGTTAACTTCTGTGGCAGATAAGAGCAGAGGTCAATGAGGGATGCTTTTAGAAACGGGGGGCTCATAGTGGAAACAAATTCGCAGGCTCCTGTGATTGCCCGAACCCCGAAAGTTTTTTGTAAAACTTTCGGGGTTCGGGTCTTTTGCCCCGTGTTGCAAGAAACGGGATTCTTAGAGCTTAGCTATGAGTTTCCGGGCCTTGTCTCCTTTCAGTTCCACTATTTCAGTAGCCTTCTGGTAGGTGTAGTCTGAGAAATCGTACAGCTGCACGTAAGCGATTTCAGCATCTTTGCTGAAATACACCTCAATTCTTATGACTCCACCTTCCGCAGGGGCTGAAATTTCTGGCTCGGCTTCCTTGCCCTCCAAGAAATCCAGTAACGGCTGGCGGCAGGAACGCGCCACGTCAAAAGCCTTCTTGGACAGCACGATGCCAGAGCCTTCGCATCTGTAACCGCTCTTGTAGAAAAGCAGCAAGAAGATGCCACAAACCGCTATCGTCACGCCAAGCCCTTTATTAACGAAAAAGAGGGCGATGCCGACTGCAATCAATATGACAGATATAGTGAGGTCCTTGGCTGTATGGACCTTGACGAATTTCATTTCCATTGTTTCTTTATCAATATGTTTGTAAGTCTTTTTTCCGCACGGCACGAGAAATCAGGCCGGCATGTCATGCGGCAGAGAGAATCCGGCTCGGCATTTCGCTATAGCCTGAGAAAACAGATGGAGAAAATGTAGCGTTCACAGGAAAGGCACCCGCTCTCCTTCAGGAAAACCACCGAGAAGAAGGGGGTGAAATTATTGGCATCTATGACTTTGCCGTCTCGAATGAAGAAAGACCTGCCAGTGGAAGTCCTGCGCTTGGTCTGTGGAGTCTGCGGAGCAGCAGGAAGGATATTGCCACCTGTGGACAGAATGGCATGCCCGGAAGTCGACAAAGCAGGGCAGCTGACAGCAGCTTTTCCCAGAGCCTCGATGCCTCGAATGCTTTCAGATATTTCTTCCTTTCCGTCATGCCGACCGGCTTCGCCTCGGATTCCCGGGTGGGAAGGAGAGCAAGACATAAAGGCAAGAATCAACTCCAATATGACAATCAGGCTTCTCATGCTACATCAGATTCAGTATAACAAGCCTGTCCCCTGATTCAAGAACAGTGCCACCGTTCGGAATGATGTCCTGTTCCCCTCTCCTAACCAGGACGACTAGTCCTTTATCGTGGAATTCAGAGAGAGGCTTCCCAGCAAAACGGCTGTCAGCCTTTATCGTTCTTTCTTCCAGAGAAGTCACGGAATCCTCGAACCCCCTAGTCAGCATGACCACCTCGTCTCCAGGAAGCAAGACGGTGCTGCCTCTAGGCTGTATCTTCTCATTGCCGCGCAGAACCAAGACCACTAGAGCAGATTTCGGAAGCCTCAGGTTGCGAATTGCCTTGCCTGCCCATGTACTGTCAGCAGTGATGCTAATCCTCCCGAAGCTCATCCCCGAATCATCGGAGTAGTCGCTGAACGTCTTCATGACATCGGAATGTGGGTCAACCATGTCAAGCTTCTTCGCCACGAAAGGGATGAGAGATCCTTGAATGGCGATGGAAAGAAGCACCACCATGAAAACGATATTAAAAATGTCATTGTGCAGAAAAGCAGGGTCCACCATGGCCATTATGGCAAATACAATGGAAGCCACTCCTCGCAGGCCGACGAAAGAAACCAGAGTCTGCATCCTGACGCTGTACTTGCGGAATGGAGCCAGGATGCCGAACACCGCAGCCGGACGGGCTGCCAAAGTCATGAACGAAAATATCGCAAGGGCTGGAAATACGGCCTTATGCAAGAGCGTAGGCCTTGCCAAAAGTCCAAGCAGGAAGAAAATCAGCATTTGCACGAGACCAGTGATTCCGTCGAAGAAACTCACCGTGGACTTCTTCCTGCTGAAGTCCTCGTTGCCCAGGATGATACCCACGATGTAGGCGCTCAGATAACCGTTCCCCCCTATCAGGGATGGAATGGCGTACGAGGCAACCGCTACGGCGAAAATGAACAGCGACCCAGAGGCATCCGAACCGAAATTGATCTTCCTCAGTCCCAAGGCAGCCAGCTTTGCGATCAGCAAGCCGCACCCTGCTCCGAACGCAATCTGCGCAAATATATTCCACGCCACCATGCCGACGCCGGATGTGCCGTTCATGACCGACAATAGTATAGTCGTAAGCGTGTAAGCCGCAGGATCGTTGCTACCACTCTCCATCTCCAGCATAGGGGCGGCATTGTTCTTGAGGCCTAGCCGGCGGCTTCGTAGTATCGAGAACACGGAAGCCGCATCTGTGGAACTCATGACCGAGCCAAAAAGCATGCTCTCAAGCCATGTCCACCTTAAAACGAAATGGCAGAACACCCCAACCAGGGCTGCAGTGACCACCACGCCGACAGAGGCAAGAAGGGCAGCCTCCCTCACGACAGGCTTCACAGCCTTCCAGCGAGTGCCGAAGCCGCCATAAAACATTATGAATATCAAGCCTACCGTACATGTCTCCTTGGCGAAGTCGTAATTGTCGAAACGTACCGGCCAAAGCCCGTTATTAGCGAACAGCATGCCCAGCACCATGAATGCAAGAAGGGCCGGAATGCCTATGCGCGAAGACACGGCATTCAGCCAGATGTTTGCCAAGATGACAACGGCTATGAGTATCAGGAACAGAGTCGTCATTTTAACGTATTCAAGGAGCGAAGCATTTGCCCGCAGACAAAGGTAATAATTTTAACCGTAATCGCGAAGGCATCGGAAGCCGCATTTCCTCAGCCGCCTTGTCTTTTTATCGGATATTTTGAGTATCTTTGCATTTATATATTCAGAAGTTCAAGAATATGAAGATTAAAGACGCTTCTTTCGCCGGGAGTAGCACTAGGATAAGCCAGAAACCAGCGCTCAGGTTGCCAGAGTTCGCCTTCATCGGGAGGTCAAACGTTGGCAAATCTTCTTTAATCAACATGCTCTGTGGGAACAAGAAACTTGCGAAAACATCTTCTACCCCAGGGAAAACTCGTCTAGTAAACCATTTCCGCATAGATAACAAATGGTATCTGGTAGACCTGCCAGGGTATGGATTCGCAAAGATCTCTCAGAAAGAAAGGCAGGAGCTGACGAACATCATAGATGACTTCATCCTGAAATCCGAGGAGCTGATGCTGCTTTTCGTGCTGATAGATTCCAGACACGACATGGTGAAGAACGACATCGACTTCATCACAAGGCTAGGCCAGATGCAGGTGCCCTTCTCCATCATATTCACAAAAGCCGACAAAATGGGGCCTAATGCCCTGAAAGCCCAGATAGACAAAGACATGGAAGTGCTAAAGGAGCAATGGGAAGAGCTTCCAATGTATTTTTCTTCTTCTGCGCAGACAGGCATGGGAAAAGAAGAAATATTAAATTACATAGATGATATATTAAAAAAGATAAGCCACTAAATATCATGAACAGCGAACACAGAATGGAATTGTTTGCATGCAGAGCCTCTAAAGACTTTGCATGCAAGGTTGTTGACGCATTGAACAAAATTGCTGAGGGCGACGAAAAATATCGCTTAGGCGCCTCAGAAGTCACTCAGTTCAGTGATGGGGAGTTTGTTCCTTCCTTCAATGAGAGCGTCAGGGGTGCGACAGTATTCATCATCCAGTCAACCTTCCCTCCTCAGGAGAACTTAATGGAGCTGCTTCTCACAATTGACGCTGCCAAAAGAGCATCCGCCGATTCTGTCATTGCAGTGATGCCTTATTTCGGATGGGCCCGCCAAGACCGAAAAGATAAGCCGAGAGTATCCATCGGAGCCAAACTCGTAGCCAATCTCCTCACAGCCGCCGGAGTCGACAGAATCATGACCTGCGACCTGCACGCTGACCAGATTCAAGGCTTCTTCGATATTCCCGTAGACCATATTTATGCAAGCAAGGTATTCATTCCATATTTAAGGTCGCTAAATCTAGAGAATCTGGCCATCGCAGCCCCTGACATGGGAGGAGCAAAGAGGGCAAACGCATACGCCAAAGAGCTGGCCTGCCCAGTGATCATATGCCATAAGTCTAGGGAAAGAGCAAACGTAGTCGCTTCCATGACCGCCATCGGAGAAGTTGAGGGCAAGAATATTGTTATCGTTGACGACATGATCGACACGGCTGGCACCATCACCAAGGCTGCCGACCTGCTGATGTCCAAAGGCGCCAAGAGCGTCAGGGCTTGCGCCACGCATGCAGTCCTATCAGGCCCGGCATACGACAGAATCAACAACTCCAGCCTGAAGGAAGTTTACTTCACAGATACCATTCCTCTCAATGCCGGAGCTGACACCAGGAAAATCAAGGTCGTCTCTATGACAGAGACTTTTGCATCTGCGATACGCAAAGTGTACCATTACGAGCCGATAAGCACAGAATTTATTTTCTAGGAATATGCTGAAGACTGTCATTGCGGCCATAGCGATTCTTGGCATCTGCATTTTCGGGATGTGCTTCAACATCATATTCCGGAAGAACGGGAAATTTCCTGAGACCGAGGTCAGTAAGAATGAGGAAATGCGCAAGCGCGGAATCAAATGCATGAAGGAACAGGAAGAAGAGATGTTCAGCGGAAAAGGACGCAAGGGCAGTGTTTCGTGCGAAGGCGGAAATGGCAGCGCCTGCTCTGTCTGCAGTTTCTATGATGGGGCCAGATAGGAATATTTTGAATTAAATTTAAGGATATGAGTCTTGTAGCAATTGTCGGGAGACCGAACGTCGGGAAATCCACCCTCTTCAACAGGCTCGTCGGAAGGCGTCAGGCCATCGTAGACGAGATTGCGGGCGTGACCAGGGACAGGCACTACGGCAAATGCGAGTGGTGCGGGAGAGAATTCTCAGTAGTTGACACTGGCGGATGGACCTCTAATTCGGACGATGTGTTCGAAGGTGCCATCCGTAAGCAAGTCTCGATAGCCATCGAGGAATCCGACCTGGTGTTATTCATGGTAGAGGCAGCCACAGGCATCACCGACTACGATGCCGAAATCGCCGATATTCTTAGGCGCAGCGGAAAGCCGGTCGTACTGTGCGTGAACAAGGTAGACACCGGGATGAAAATGTTCGATGCCTACCAGTTTTATTCATTGGGCTTAGGAGAGATTTGGTCTATCTCTGCGGCCAATGGAAGCGGAACCGGAGACCTTCTGGACGAGATTGTAAGGCAGCTTCCAAAGGAGGAAGATTTAGATCCGGAAGATGACCCGGCACTGCCTCACATAGCCATCGTCGGCAGGCCAAACGTAGGCAAATCATCCTTGACGAACGCCCTGCTAGGAGAAGAAAGGAATATTGTAACCCCTGTCGCAGGCACAACGAGGGATTCCATTTCAACCCGTTTCAATAAATTCGGACACGATTTCATTCTGGTGGACACTGCCGGAATGAGGAAAAAGTCGAAAGTTGACGAGGATCTCGAGTTCTATTCCGTCATGCGAAGCATCAGAGCCATCGAGCATGCAGACGTGTGCGTGCTGATGATCGACGCAAATCTTGGCATGGAAGCGCAAGACATGAATATATTCAATCTCATCCTTCGCAATCGCAAAGCTTGCGTCCTAGTGGTCAATAAATGGGACCTCTTCCAGAAAGATTCGAACACGCTCAAGGAATATGAGAAATCCTTGAAGCAGCGCATTTCCCCCTCCGATGACGTTCCTATCATATTCACTTCCGTAACTAACAAGGTGAGGATAATGAGCGTGCTGGATGAGATAGGGCATGTTTCCAAGAACTACGCAAAAAAAATTCCGACAAGGGAACTGAACGATGCCATTCTCCCAGAAATAGAGAATTATCCGCCTCCGGCATGGAAGGGCAAGTACGTCAGAATCAAGTACATAACTCAGTTGCCGACGAGATTCCCGGCGTTTGCCTTCTTCTGCAATCTGCCCCAGTACGTTAAAGAGCCGTACAAGCGGTTCCTCGAAAATAAATTGAGAGAGCATTTCGATATGACGGGCTGTCCAATCCAGATATTCGTCAGAGAGAAGTAGATCAATGTTTGCAGACATACTCAAGAGTTTTGCCATCGGCATATGTGCGTCTGTTCCTCTTGGACCGGTCGCAATAGTGGTGATGCAGAAATCCTTGAGCTACGGGCAGAAGGCTGGGTTCATTGCCGGGCTAGGTGCCACGACGGTAGACACGGCGTACGCCATAATCTCCATCTTCGCCCTGACGATAGCACAGAATTTCATATCCACTTATCAGACATTCATCTATTTTGCCGGGGGCCTGATAGTTGCCCTCATTGGCGCCTCGATAGCATTCAGGAATCCTTTCAAGAAGATGAAAGCCCGTGATCCGTTGCGTGGAGCATCAATAAAAGACTATCTGCAAGTCGCCGCTATGTCACTTTCGAACCCAGGGGCTATTCTGGCGATGTTCGCTCTATTCGCCTTTTTTGGGATGAATTTTGATTCCCAGCAAGGCGCTAACGTGTTTCCCGTGATCTTAGCTGTCGCAGCAGGTTCTGCATGCTACTGGCTTTTCTTCTCATGGCTTTTCAGTCATTGGAGGAAATCCTTACGAATCGGAACGCTGATGTGGATAAACAGGGTGTTCGGCATCCTCGTGCTGATCATTGGAATATCATTGATTGGAGAAGGGCTGTATGAAGTGCTATTCTCTAAATTAAATTAACATGAAATATTCATGAATATGGAAAAGAATGAAGAGAAAAAAGATGCCGGAGGACATTGGATATTAAGGAATATAATAGGAGCCATTGCATTCTTCCTTATACTATGGCTCGTATGCACTCTTGCGCTGAATGCGCTCACTCACCATGGCAAGTCCATAGAAGTCCCGGACTTTACGAACATGACGCTTTCCGAAGCACGCAGGACCGCTCATAACAGCAACCTTAAGATAGAAGTCGTAGACTCCATATTCATAAGGAGGATGGAGCGAGGGGCCGTTTACAGCCAGAATCCCAAAGTCGGCTCGAAGGTGAAGAAGGGACGCATCATCAACTTGACCATCAATGCGATGAGTCCCAAGCTGGTCAGCATGCCGAATTTGGTAGGATATTCAATGAGGCAGGCAAAGGCTGAGCTGAACGCCCGAGGGCTTACGCTTGGAAAGCTTCTATACGTCGATGACATAGCTACTAATAATGTCATCAGGCAGCTTTACCATAACCGTCAGATAAAGCCTGGCAAGAAGATAGAGAGCGGGAGCGAAATCGACCTGGAAGTCGGGCTGAACCCGGATAATAACCTGACTTATATCCCTGACCTTATGAATAAGAAATATCTGAGAGCAGTGGACGATGTGCATGAAAGCTCTTTGAATATAGGCAGGCTGGTTTTCGACTCCAGCGTGAAAGACTATGCCGATACCCTCAACGCTCAGGTTTATAAGCAGGTACCAGGGAAATCGAGCGAGGCCGTTTTAATGGGTTCCGAGATAACTCTCTACCTGTCTGTAGATCCGAATAAAGTCACCCTGAAAGAGAACAAGGCTGAGTAGTGGACGAGGAGAAACTTTATAATTCCGAGGATGAATCCGTAGAGGATGAAGAGCAGGGGATGTTCGAGCATTTCCGGCTGAACGTCGATAAGGGCCAGACCCCGATGCGAATAGATAAATACATGGCAACGCATCTGGAGGACACATCTCGGCACAGGGTGCAGTGTGCCATAAAAGAGGGCTACGTGCTGCTGAATGACAAGACGGCCAAGGCGAATATGATCGTGCGGCCTTTGGATGTCATCCGCTTCGTGATGCCTTACAGACGGCGGGGGCTGGAGATTCTTCCACAAGATATTCCTCTGAATATAGTCTATGAAGACAACGATCTGCTGGTGGTGAATAAGCCAGCCGGAATGGTCGTGCACCCTGGCCATGGGCACTTTGAGGGAACTTTGATCAACGCCCTAGCCTATCATTTGGGCATCTCTCAGGGGCCGGATGCAGAAGATGAGAGAATGGGCATTCTGGTGCACAGAATCGATAAAGACACTTCGGGGCTGCTTGTCGTTGCGAAAAATGACGAGAGCCAGCTGGACCTGGCGAGACAGTTCTACGAGCATTCCATAGAAAGGCGATATGTGGCTGTCGTATGGGGAAATCTGAAAGAAGACGAGGGCACAATCGATGCCAACATCGGGCGCGACCCGAATGACAGGCTCCGTTTCAAGGTTTTTGAGGACGATCCGGATAAGGGCAAGCATGCAGTGACGCATTATCGTGTTCTGGAACGGTTTGGCTACGTGACTTTCATCGAATGCCGCCTAGAGACCGGCAGGACGCACCAGATTCGCGTTCACATGAGTTACCTTGGGCATCCGCTATTCAATGACGAGCGTTATGGTGGAACCGAGATCCGCAAGGGGACAATCTATGCAAAATATCGCCAGTTCATTCAGAACTGTTTCGAAATATGCCCTAGGCAGGCTCTCCATGCCAAGACCTTAGGCTTCGTGCACCCTCGCACCAAAGAAATGATGCACTTCGACTCCCCTCTCCCAAGCGACATATCCGCTCTCCTCGACAAATGGCGCAGCTACACCACCAGCAAGCTCCAATAGTTATCTTCATAGCAAGTCGCGGTCACGCGACCGGCGGAAGCCGGGTATTCGCAAGGCGCCAAGCCTTGCGAATACCACAAGGCCGGGAGCCGCAGGGGTTCTCAGGGGGCAGAGCCCCCTACTATCTAGGCGGCCCCATAGGGCCACGGCCTGGACCTCCTGGACCTCCTGGGCCGCCATGTCCACCTCGCATGCCACCTCTCTGCCCACTGAAAGTCCCGAACCTGTAAGTCAATACGAAGACGACATAACGGCCCAGCGTATTATTCAGCGACTCCTGATGGTAGTTTGAGGCATCTGTGACGCTAAGGTTCTTGGACTGATTCAAAAGATCATACCCTCTTACAGCTATTGTGAGCTTTTTCTTGAAAAGAAGCTTATTTATCTCGGCATTCAATATCACCTCGTCATCCTGAGGCGTCGAGTAACCACGATACCAATTGTAGTCACATGAAGCCTTGGCCTCTATTCCGCCAGGAATGGTCCACGTCATCTCACCGTCAATCTGATTATTCCACGTCTTGACGTTATTCTTAGTGTTGATCGTGTACCAAGACCTGTTCATCCTGGTTCTGCCGCCTATCTCTATATCCACGAAATCGTTTTTGTATGTCACCCTGAGCCTTTCCGTAAGGCCCAATGTCTGTGTCTTGTTTTCCGAGAAAACAGATGAGTTACCGATGTCGCCCGAATAATCCTCATGGAATTTCTCATAGTCGTCAAACACGCCATCTCCGTCCGTATCATAAGGAGACATGTCGAATGATGTGCTTGCAATGTATGAAGTCCCCTTCGAGTAATTTGCGTTAGACATCACGAATATGGAGAAATTCGATTTAGCGATTGGCGAATTGAGGAATAACCTTGCGCCAACGTTCCCCGAATTAGGACCGTTGACAGGGATGGAATATTGCACCCCGTCAGGGTCGTACCATACTGCGGAAACTATAGGATCCTTGACCATACCGCCAGAAAGCATGGCGTTGAAAGACAAGAAAGTCTTCTTGTTCGTGGTCCTGAACTCCGTCCTCACATTGTGGTTGAAATAAGGGTCCAGGTAAGGATTTCCTAGAGAGACGTTCAAAGGATTCGTGTTATCAGGCACTGGCATCAGCTGCGATGTGGAAGGCTGGGCCGAGCGACCGAAATAAAAAATCCTGGCGTTGGTATTATTATTGATGTCATACCACATCATTGCAGACGGAGACCAGTTGAGGACGTTGCTCTTGTATGTCTTGCCGTTTGTCTCATTATGAGTGTTCGTAGGCAGCAAGCCGGCACCTATCTGGGCATGCAGCTTATCCTGCTGATACTGAAGGTTCACGCCTATCTCCTGATTCACATAACGATTGACGATTTCATTCGAATATGTCTCGTCCCGAGCCTCCCCTGCAGCGACATACAAAGGATTGCTCATTGAGAAGAGAGAATTATCGCCGCTGTTGTACGTGTCTTTCTCGGATTTGTTGCGGCTCCAGCTGTAACTGTAATGTCCCTCGATGTAGAAACCTTTCCCTAGAGGCTCTGTGTAAACCAGTCTCCCGGACAAAGATGCGCTGTTGGAAAACTGGTCTATCCTCTGATTCACAATATCATCCAGGGTGTCAGCATCATTGAATGTCTGAGTAAGTGACTGATTGAATCCATCCAGATCATTATGGCTGAAATTGTAGTTCCCCATGAACGAAATCGTCCTTCCTGGTATTCCAAGCTTCTGCCTGAACAGGAAGAAACCATTCGTAGTCCAGTTTTTATTGTCACCGCTATTATTATTGAAACCACGGTTGGTCATGGATGCCGCCCCGTTTCCCGAGCTCTTCATCGTCTCGAAATCCGAGAACTCGTGATAGTTGCCTGTTCCAAAATTCACCTGGGGCTGGAAAAGGATAGACGTGTTTTCAGAAAACTTGTGCTCGAGACGAATCCCGAAACGGTGACCGTATGAATTATTGTGGCTGTAACCAGGACCATTCACGCCATTCCTGTACGTTAGCGTGGTTCCATCCTCAAGGTAAGTATCTCTTATGCTCTGCTCCTCAACGCTCCGCCTCGTGCCATTGTAAAGATAGTTCCCACCAAGATTCATCTTATCGTCGAAGAGCGTCCAATTGCCATTCAATCCGCCCATCCAGGAAGTCGTGATGCCATTCCCGCCTCCGAAACCGCCGCCACCACGACCCATTCCGCCGCCACCGCCACGCAGGCCTTGCATCATGCCCCCAGACAGATCATTGAATCCCCTGTTATTCGTATTGTTTCCATTCAAGATAATGCTTATCTGACGCTTATCAGAGAAGTTTCCGATGAAAGCCCCTCCCTGGTAACGATAGTCTCCATCGTTATTCCCGAACGAAGAGTTTCCACCGCTGGTCCAATCGTGACCAACGCCACCGGAGACATTGCCGAACACGCCATTCATCATGCCCTTATGGATAGACAAGTCAATCACGGTCTCTTCGTTGCCATCATCTATTCCTGTAAATTCAGCCTGCTCAGATTTTTTCTGCACGACTTTCACCTTATCGATGATTTTCGCAGGAAGGTTCTTGGAGGCCAGCTGTGGGTCGTCCAAGAAGAATGTTTTGCCATCGATAGTTATTTTGGAAATCGTCTCGCCATTAGCCGTTATGGTGCCATCTTCGGAAATTTCTATTCCAGGAAGTTTTTTCAGCAGATCCTCCAGCACCGAATTTTCAGTTGTCTTAAAAGACGATGCGTTATATTCAATGGTGTCTTTTTTAACGGTTATAGGATTGCCAGCCGCTGAAACAGTTGCCTGTTCCAGCGTCTCTTTATCCAACGTCATCTTCACTTCTCCAAGGTCCAGGTTTCCCTTCACCTCAATGACCTTAGTAAAATTCTTATACCCAAGGAGTTCTGCCTTAAAGTTATATTTTCCGGCAGGCACTTTCTCCAGCTTTGCGTTTCCATCAGCGCCGGACAAAGCGTATTTTATAGGCTTCTCGTCCCCCTCCTTCGTAATGGAAACCGTCGCGAAACCGACAGCCTCGCCATTTGAATCATCCACTAACTTCACCGAAATAGTGCCATTCTGTGCAAAAGCCGTGACGCAGGCGGCCAGAAGGCCTGAAATAATTAGTAAAAGCCTATAAAATTTCATAAAGACATTCCAATATGATTGTTCCTACAACTAACCATAAAACAACCAATAAGACAGACAAAACCGCCCTAAGTTTAATGATCCGCAAATATTTTTTTTGAATTATTTCACCCTGCCAGGATTGTCTTTGATGAATTGCTCCCAGCTGCCGCCTCTCTTCGCCGAGAGTAACGAATTCGTCGTGGTGTAATAGTGGCACATTGCGATAGCGAGCGCATCCGTGGCATCCAGGTGCTCTGGCTTCAGCGTCATCCCCAAGGTCTTCTCAAGCATCAGCTGCACCTGTTCCTTCGATGCGGCCCCATTGCCAACGATGGCCTGCTTGGCCTCTCTAGGGGCATATTCATGAACTATTCCTATTCCATATTCCATGGCGGCTATCATCGCCGCACCCTGCGCCCTGCCTAGCTTTAATATGACTTGAGCATTCCTATTGCCGTAGAATGGAGATTCTACCGCCAGCTCGGTGCCATGATAGGTCTTGCATACCTCAGACACCGTATCAAAAATCTGACGGAGCTTTGAATATGCATCCTTCTCTTTACGAATATCCAGAACGCCCATATCCACGAATTGAGGCTTACCGTCCGAAACGGCAATGACCCCGAAACCAAGCAGATTGGTTCCAGGGTCAATTCCTATGATTATTCTCTCGGCCATGTTCCGAGGGTTAATCTATCTTATCGAATCCTGTGTAAGGCCTAAGCACCTCTGGGATGATAACTCCGGTCTCGGTCTCGTAATCCTCTAACAAAGAGGCTACGACGCGAGGGAGAGCAAGAGAACTGCCGTTCAGAGTATGGCAGAGCTGCATCTTGCCATTCTCGTCACGATAGCGAAGGTGAAGCCTGTTGGCCTGATAGGTCTCGAAGTTGGAAACTGAAGAAATCTCCAGCCAGCGCTTCTGGGCTGCTGACCAGAGCTCAAAGTCGTATGTAATTGCGGAAGTGAAGCTAAGGTCACCACCGCAGAGCCTTAATATCCTGTATTTCAGGCCGAGAGAATTCACGAGCTTCTCCACGTGAGCTACCATCTCATCCAGTGCCGCATACGAATTCTCTGGCTTCTCGATGCGTACTATCTCCACTTTATCGAACTGATGCAGACGATTCAGTCCCCTCACGTCTTTGCCATAAGACCCGGCTTCGCGACGGAAGCAAGGAGTGTAGGCAGTGAGTTTCTGAGGGAAATCCTCGTTACCTAGGATAACGTCTCTGAATATATTGGTGACAGGAACTTCTGCGGTTGGAACCATATAGAAATCGTCCAAGCCCACGTAATACATCTGGGCTTCCTTGTCTGGCAGCTGGCCAGTTCCGAAACCGGATGCCGCATTCACCATCACCGGAGGATCAACCTCTTTGTAGCCTGCCGCAGTGTTGAAATCAAGGAAATAATTGATTAGAGCCCTCTGCAGCTTAGCGCCTTTCCCCTTGTAGACAGGGAACCCAGCGCCAGTCAGCTTAACGCCCAAATCAAAATCAATGATGTCGTATTTCTTGGCAAGCTCCCAGTGTGGCAGGGCATCCTGAGGCAGATGAGCCTCCGGCCCGCCCATTTTTACGACCTGATTATCTTCGGCGCCCTTCCCTGGGATTACCAGGTCGCAAGGCATATTCGGAAGAAGCACGAGCTGTTCTTGCAATTCTTTATTGTTAGCATCGGCCTGAGCGAGCAAATCATTCGACTTCGCTTTAAGTTCGCCCACCTCTTTCTTAACTTCCTCCGCCTCGGCTTTCTTGCCCTCCTTCATGAGGCCGCCTATCTGTGCGGCAAGCTGCTTCTGCTTTGCCAGAAGCGAGTCGCTTTCCGTCTGAAGAGCTTTCCTATGATCGTCCAGCTCTAGAACTTTGTAAACTATATCTTTAGCGTCAAAATTCTTGACCGCCAGCTTGTCAACCACGTGCTGCGGATCATCGCGCAGCGTCTTAAGTGTCAGCATATTCGTTAAAATTTAAAAAGAGGACCGCACGATTAACTCGAAGCAAGTCCTCTTAACACTGTCAATCCTCCGAGCTTAATTCTCACTAGGAACTACAGATACGTAGGATTTGTCATCTTTTTTCTTGCAGTATTTCACCGTACCATCTACAAGAGCGTAAAGCGTGTGGTCTTTGCCCATTCCCACGTTCTTATAAGGATTGTGAACTGTTCCTCTCTGGCGGACCAGAATGTTACCAGCCTTCACGATCTGGCCATCGAACTTCTTCAGGCCCAATCTCTTGGAATGAGACTCACGACCGTTCTTTGAACTTGATTGTCCTTTTTTGTGTGCCATAATTACTCCTCCTTGAAACTAAGCAATAGCGTCGATGCGGATTTTAGAAAGCTTCTGGCGATGGCCGTTGCATTTCTGGAAGCCTTTACGACGGATTTTTTTGAATACCAGCACTTTGTCAGCCCTGACTTGATCATCGGTCACGGTAGCTTTGACAGAAGCGCCATCTACATAAGGTTTACCAAGGGTCACTTGCCCTTCGTTGTCGACCAGCAGCACCTTGTTGAACTCAACGGATTCGTCTTTCTTGGCCGCAAGACGGTCAACGAAGATTTCCTTCCCTGCCTCAACTTTGTACTGATGTCCTGCAATGTCTACGATTGCGTACATACAAACAAACTTCTTTTAAAAGTTTCAGCCGCGAGCGCCTGTGCTCATGCACAGAACTTAAACGAGCTCCACGGCTCTAAAATGGAGTGCAAAATTAGATATTTTTTCTTCAATATGCAAAATATTTCATTCCCTCTCTTTCAGCATTTTAAGAAATGTCTGCATGCCCGTGGTAGCAGGCTCTTCAATATGCTTGATTCGCGAATCATGTACAGGAACTGACTCTGGGTCAATGATGTAAATTGGCGTGTCAGCCTTTGCGTAGCCATAGAGCCCCGCGGCAGGATAAACCTGAAGCGAAGTGCCTACGATGAGCATGATGTCAGCATCTTCCACGATATCGATAGCCTTCTCAATCTTAGGCACTGCCTCACCGAAAAAGACGATGTGCGGTCGCAATTGACTGCCATTCGGGGCCTTGTCTCCAAGATTGACTTCCTGGTAGCCCACATCGATGACCTCTTTCTCCGAATATGTCTTATCATATATCCCCTGCTCCGGGCGAACCTTCGTAACTTCGCCATGAAGATGGATGATCCTCGTGCTGCCGGCACGCTCGTGCAGGTTGTCCACGTTCTGAGTGATCACTGTCACTGAATAGTCTTTCTCTAGCTGCGCAATCGCAATGTGAGCAGCATTAGGCTTCACTTGAGACAGTCTCTGCCTGAAACCATTGTAGAATTTAAGGACTTTCTCCCTATCTCTGTACCAGCCCTCTATTGAGGCAACCTCGCCTGGGTCATACTCTCCCCAGAGCCCATTGCTGCCCCTGAAAGTCGACAGTCCGCTCTCGGCACTTACCCCTGCCCCCGTGAGCACTGCTATTTTTTGCTTCGGCATATTCATAAAGATTTAAAATACACATTCTTAAGCCAATAATCGAAGAAAGGATCCAGAAACTCAGGCTTCTGCTCAAGCCCATCGAAAGTGACGATTTCCTTCTTCATCAGAGCATCCTTCAGCCTGCGTACATTAGCAGACGAATTCAAAGAATATTTATTTATGACTTCCGCAGTGCTGAATTTCGTGCAACCATCACAGATTGCCCTCAGGAGACTGACCTGAAAAGTCGTGAGGTCGTTCATCGCAGCTACGAACCTGCCCTTATTCACCGCCATGACTGCCTCCAGCGCCTCCAAGAGAATCGGCTCCATGATATATCCCTTGGAAAGAGAGTCGCAGACGGAAAAAAAGAAATTGATATAGAACATATTGCAGCCGAAAAGGCGGCATGCGCCCGATACAAGATCCCTGTCTATGACTTTGCCGCTTGCCAGAAAACCTTTAATGACATGCTCTACTATGTCTTTTTCTTCTATCCTCGACAACTTAACCCTCTCATGCATGCGATAAAAGCGATGCCTCTTCATGAATATGGAATTCATCGCATTCACCTGAGAGCCCATGAATATGTAAGAAAATCCCGATGGCTCTCCCGCACGCTCGCCAATTGCCTTTTCCATGCAGGAAAACAACCTGTCGCCATCTTCCGTGAGGTCCAGATTCTGGAATTCATCAATGATGACAATCTTCCGCTCATCGGAATCCTTGAAAAGAACATATGGCAGCCGCAGCACGGCGAGCATGTCATCTTCGTTCATCGGGGCATCTGCCGAAAGAATCTCATCTGACTTCGAGAATACGTCGCGATCGAAAATGAAATGAGTTCCTCTGAGCTGCTGAGCCAAGATGGATTCATATTCGTCAGGAGTGGAGGCAACCATCCTTATCACAGTATCGCCCAGCCTCTTGATAAATGCATCGGTTGAGCGGATGTCCAACGCCGACAGATTCCCTGTCTGGATGCGAAGGCCTTTCGCCCTCAGCATAATGAGCGTCTGCTGGATGAGAGATTTCTTGCCTGAGAGGGTTGGCTCCCAGATAGCAGCATTCACGCTTCTCTCCAGAATGCTTCCTAGCAGTACGCAGTCCTCTTTTCTTCCTATGAAATGCTGGCCCGTAACGGGGCTGCTATAGTCAAAGGGACTGTCCATAAAAAATATTCTTTAGTTTTAGCAAATTTAATAAAATTATGATAACTTTGCAGCCGCAAAAGAAAAGGAGGTGGTAAAACCGTTATGATCATAGTTCCAGTAAAGGATGGGGAAAACATCGAAAGGGCGCTGAAGAGATTCAAGAGGAAGTTCGAGAAGACAGGCGCGATTCGCGAGTTGCGTGCTCGCAAGAATTTTGAGAAACCATCCGTGACAAGGAGGAACGCTAAGATGAAAGCCATCTACGTTCAACACCTCAGGCTTCAGGAAGAGCAATAATTTTGTCATGAATATTTTTAACCGGTCCTTCTGGATCGGTTTTTTTGTATTCCGAAGGTTTTATCTTAAAGGAAAAATTCCTAAATTTGGAAGATTAAGCTTGGAGAGTGATATGCCTGGCAAAAAACGAACTCGTAATATTCTTTTAATCGGTCTCGGTGGCATCGTGATCGGTTTCATTTTGTTTATTTTCTTCCACTCTGCAATGGTGAAGACTTCCACCAATGAATATTGCATGAGCTGCCATATTCATGAAGAAGCAGATGCGGCCTGGAAGAAGTCCGTGCACTACAACAGCAAGAGCGGAACAGTCACAGACTGTGCCGCATGCCATCTGCCGCCGGAGGAAGAGGGCGTGCTAAAATACATGATGGCAAAGGCGAAAATGGGGGCGAAAGATTTCTGGGCATATTGGACGAAGGACAAGGAAGAACTAGATTTCGCCAAGATGGGCGAATTGGAACATGCAGTGAAAACTGTCTACAACTCATCTTGCGAGAAGTGCCACGTGAACCTATTTCCGGAAGGCATGTCCGACGACGGAGTCACTGCGCATCTCTATTATGAGGAGAATGCCAAGAAGCTGAATCTCCAATGCATCAGCTGCCATTTGGACGCAGGACACTACAATCCGAACTACAAGCACACGAAGATGACCGAAGCTGTTGAGGTGAATAGCGGAATAGTTTATGATTCAGCCACAGTTGTGACAGCATTCAAAAACTTCACTGAGACAGTTCCCGGCACGGGTGCATCAATTAATATGATAGCTATTCCAGGCGGCGATTTCACCATAGGCAGCTCCGAGAAAGAGCCATTCCACAAAAAAGACGAAGGGCCGCAGAAGAACGTGAAGATATCACGCTTCTTCATGAGCGAGGTGGAAGTGACGTGGAACCAGTACTGGGCATTCTACAACGAAACCATGTCCGAGGGGCGCACGCCTCCGGAAAAAGTCTACGCTAATAATTCCAGGCCGGACGTTGATGCAGTCAGCGGGCCTACTCCGCCGTTCGGTTTTCCGGATCAAGGCTGGGGCATGGGCAGCAGGCCTGCCATAACTATGACTCATTATGCTGCCGAAACATTCTGTCAGTGGCTGTCACTGAAGACTGGAAAGAAATATAGGCTTCCGACGGAAGCAGAATGGGAATATGCTGCCAGAGGCGGTACCAGCACTCCGTATTTCTTCGAGGGCAACCCTAAGAAATTCAGCAACGAAGGCCTGTGGAACAGGATTTTCGGCAGCGATACTGCCATGATAGCTCGTTACGTGGTCTATTCCGAAGACAGCGACGGGAAAACTGCCGAGCCTGAAAAAATGGGAGCTAATCCTTTCGGGCTTAAGAATATGCTAGGGAACGTGCTTGAATATTGCTCCGATTGGTACCAAGAAGACGCCTATTCTAAATTGAAAGACGGGGAGATCGACCCTAAGGGGCCTTCGGAGGGAAGCGAGTATGTTGTCAGAGGCGGCAACTATGCGAGCGATGCAGCCGACGTAAGATGCTCTTCAAGAGGGCATACCGAGAACGACGCATGGCTCAGGACTGATCCTCAGAACCCCAAGAGCATCTGGTGGTACTCTGACATAAAAGGCATAGGATTCAGGATAGTTTGTGAGGTGCCAGAAGGCATAGATTAGAACAATCATTCTAATACATATAATACATTAACTTAAAAACTAATAAGATATGAGCAACAAGATGAACAGAAGGAATTTCCTGACTACATCATCCCTGCTTGGCGCGGCAGGTCTGATTGGCGTGCCAGCAATTGTCTCTGCATGCAAGGGCGGTTCTTCATCCAAGAGCGCGAATGAACCGCTTAGGCAGCCAGATGAATATTACGTTCCTGATCTTCCTGACAAGGCAATCGAAGGAAAGGCTCTGAAAGCCGGAGTCATCGGTTGTGGCGGAAGAGGTTCCGGCGCAGTGGAGAATCTTCTCGAGGCAGCCGACGGCATCACCGTGACTGCTCTGGGAGACGTATTCCAGGACAGGATAGACTCTCTGAAAGGCAAACTTAAGGAGAAGGGACAGGAAGTCGCCGACGATCATTGCTTCGTAGGCTTCGATGCGTATCAGAAGGTCATCGATTCCGGCGTGGACATGGTCATCATCGCCACCCCGCCGGTGTTCCGTCCAGTGCATTTCCAGTATGCCACCTCCAAAGGCGTGCATTCATTCCTCGAGAAACCTATTGCAGTCGATCCGAAGGGGTACCGCACCATCATGGCAGCCGCAAAGCAGGCTGAGTCCAAGGGTCTTTCGGTCGTGACCGGAACTCAGCGCCATCATCAGCGCGAGTACGTCGAGTCTTTCAAGAAGATTCAGGAAGGCATGATCGGAAGAATCACAGGAGGAAACGTTTACTGGAACCAGGGTATGCTCTGGTATCGCAACAGAGAAAAAGGCTGGAGCGACATGGAGTGGATGATCCGCGACTGGGTGAACTGGAAATGGCTTTCAGGCGACCACATCGTTGAGCAGCACGTCCACAACATAGACGTGTTCCTTTGGATGACGGGCATGCACCCTGTGGCAGCCACAGGCTTCGGAAGCCGTCAGCGCAGAATCACAGGCGACCAGTACGACAATTTCAGCATCGACTTCGAGTTCGAGAACGGAGTGCATCTCCACAGCATGTGCCGCCAGATAGACGGCTGCAGCAACAACGTGAGCGAATTCATCCAGGGAACCAAAGGTTCTTGGAACAGCCAGGACTTCACAATCAGAGACCTCGATGGCAACGAGCTTTGGAAATATGACAAAGAGGCAGCTCAGGCCGAATTCAAGCAGTTCAACCCTTATGTGCTGGAGCATGTGGACTGGGTGAACCACATCCGCAAGGGCGACGCACACGTGGAAGCTGGAGAGACAGGCATTTCTTCTCTGGCAGGAGTCATGGGTCGCGAGGCCGCTTACACAGGAAAGACTGTAAAATGGGACGAGATAAGCGCTTCCGAGCTTGACTACATGCCGGAGGAACTTGAACTCGGGCCTATGGACATGTCCAAGTACACCGTTCCTGTTCCAGGAGAAGCTCACAAAGAGTAATATATGGACAGAAAACAATTCATAAACAGATCTCTGCTTGGGATGGCCGCACTTGCTGCGGCTCCATCTCTTGCAGTTTCTTGTGCTGCTAAAAGCGGCTCCAAAGGAAAGGCTTATAATAAGGCTCAGGGAGTGCTGAATATTTCATGCCAGGAAGGCGTGACTCCGGGAGAAAGCCTGAACGAGAAACTGGACTTCCTGGAGGGCTTGGGTGTCGTCGGGTTCGAGCCGGGCGGAAGAGGACTCGGGGACAGAATCACTGAACTCCAAGACGCGCTTAAGGGCAGGAACATAAAGGTATCTGCCATCTGCGCGGGCTTTGACGGCTTTATTCTGGCCGAAGATCCGGCCGTGAAAGAGTCTTTCGATACGACGATGCGCCAGATAATCGATGCCGCCGGAGCTCTTGGCTCCACGGGAGTCATCATGGTGCCAGCTTTCAACGGGCAGAAGCCTTGCAAGCCTCATACTCTTGAGACCAGGGATTTTCTCTGCGAGCAGCTGCACTCTCTGGGAGACTATGCCCTGCAGCATGACACCACGATAATTTTGGAGCCGCTGAATCGCAAAGAGGCATTTTACCTTCGCCTAGTTGCTGATGCAGCCGCAATTTGCCGCGATGCAGATAGCGCAGGCGTAAAATGCATGGGCGATTTCTGGCACATGCAGGAAGAGACATCCGACTACGGCGCATTCATGTCAGCCGGCACGAAATACCTGCAGCACGTCCATATCGCCAGCCGAGGCAGAAGACTGATGCCTGGGGAAGACGGTGAGAAAGACAACTACGTGGACGGATTCAAGGCTCTGAAAGAGATGGGGTATCAGAATTACGTATCATTCGAGTGCGGAACGAAAGGCGATCGCAAAGAGACCCTGACCGCAGCCGTCAATCTTCTCCGCTCCCAGTGGGAACAAGCCTAAGGCTGAATGAAGCAACTCGGTGAATATGCAAAAGCGTTGTGGCGCTGCGTCGTGCTTTTCATGGCAGGCGTGGCGCTGCAATTGATTTTCGGCCCCATAAAGACTGGAGACAATCTCGGGACCTTCCTGGCCCTGCTTCAGGCCTTTCCTCTCTTTCTTTATTTGCTGAAGGATAGATGGAAATTCGCCCGGAGCATTTCTGGAGCTGAAAGCCGCATCGTGACGATGTGCGTTCTGGTTATCCTTCTTCTCTTCTTCGGACTCATACCGCAAAATGGAAGCGGACGGGGAATCCTAGGTGCGTTAGGATTCCATGACATGAAAACCTCCTGGGTCTTTGCGCTACTGCTAATCTATTTCACGGTTCTTATCGGCATTCAGGCCATCACTGACCTGAAAATTAAGAAATTGTCTGCCATGGCAATCTTCCACTGGAGCATATTCGCAATTTTGGTTGCCGGGATTTGCGGAGTCGGAGCCAGAAAGACCGCCTACATCCAGATAAATGAAGGCGAGACGCTAAACACAGCTATTGATGCCGAAGGAAACTCGTTGCAGCTGCCGTTCAGCATAAAACTGGAGGATTTCCAGATGGAAGAATATGAGGGAACGCATCAGCCTAAAGAATTTCTGTCCAAGATTCAGATTGCCTCTGACAAAGGGAGCAAGGTGGCGAGCGTTAGAGTGAATCACCCTGCAAGGCTCGCCTCCTGGAAGATTTATCAGACGGGCTACGATGTCTCAAAAGGCAAAGATAGCGAATACAGCGTGCTGAACGTTGTCAGGGACCCGATGTGGCCGATCACGCAAATAGGCCTCTGGGGCCTGCTGATTGGCTGTATATTCATGTTCATTGACAAGGCGGCAAGGAAGGAGGCTAAGGCATGATCTGGGAGTCATTCGCATATTTCGCTGTCGGCGCTTCTCTATTCTGGGTAGCTGGAAGCTTGCTATCATATTCAAGAAAAGGCGGCAGACCTGCCATTGCCCTCTCCATTACAGGTTCAGGAATATTCCTAGCCTATATCATCTGCCTCTGGATCGCTCTAGGCAGGCCTCCGATGAGGGCGATGGGCGAAACCCGGCTGTGGTATTCGTTCTTCCTGTCGCTCATCGGCACCATCATATTCATCGCCTACCGCTACAAATGGATAATGTCGTTCACTACCCTGCTGTCGTTGGTATTCGTCTGCGTGAACATATTCAAGCCTGAAATCCACGGCGAGAATCTTATGCCGGCCCTGCAAAGTCCATGGTTCGTCCCGCACGTGATCGTGTACATGATAGCCTACGCTCTCATGGGAGCAGCCGCAATATTCGCAGGCTACCTCTGGCACCGTGATTCGAACGACCGCCCTATTGACAAGAAGGATTCCGACGCCTGCTATGCGCTAGTGAGCATCGGATTCGCTTTTCTGACGATGGGAATAGTGATGGGCGCTCTATGGGCGAAGGAAGCCTGGGGAGACTACTGGACATGGGATCCGAAAGAAACCTGGGCCGCAGTTACCTGGATGGCATACCTGCTGTATCTGCATGCCAGGAAGCACGTCAAGGATCAGCAATACTGCTACGCCCTTCTGATATTCGCATTCATCCTCCTTCAGATGTGCTGGTGGGGAATTAATTACCTCCCTTCAGCGCAAGGCATGAGCATTCATACATACTGAGCCAACTGGCGAACCGGCATGGGAAATCTCTATTTCCTAATTTCACGAGCAACTATTACGACTCTTGCCCACCAACGACTGGAATTAAATCAGTTCGAGCAAAAGGATGCCTTAGCTGAGATAATCCATTTACATGATAGAATAACTTTTGGTGACTCAACTCAATAAAATTCGGATTAGCGATAAAAAATCCTTAATTTAGCAAATCGATTAACCGCAGAACAAACACACATATGTCGACTCAAAGCGAGCAAGTGCTGGAAGAGGGCCTGATTAAGACCCTCATTGACAACAGTTACGAAAGAGTCGTCCTCAAAGACGAGGATGCTCTTCGTGACAATTTTAAAGTGCAGCTCGAAAAACATAATTTCGAAGAGCTCAAACGACATGGCCGTACTTCCTTCACAGAGACGGAGTTCGACAAGATTCTTTTGTACCTCGAAGGAGGAACTCGCTTTGAGAAGGCAAAGAAACTCCGTGACCTCAAGGACTTTGAGTTGGATAGCGGAGAGCGTGCGTGGATTAGTTTCTTCGACTCGAAAAACTGGTGCAAGAACGAGTTCCAAGTCGCCAATCAGATAACAGTAGAGGCACAGCGGAAGAACCGCTTTGACGTTACCATTCTCATAAACGGCCTCCCTCTGGTGCAGATTGAACTCAAGAAAAGGGGCATAGAACTCAAACAGGCCTACAACCAGATTCAACGGTATCAGAAGATCGCTTTTAGGGGACTTTTCGATTACATCCAGTTGTTCATCGTTTCCAATGGGGTAAATACAAGGTATTTCGCTAATAATCCCAATGGTGGATTCAAATTTACATTCAATTGGACGACACCAGACAATAAGCCGATAAACAATCTCGAACTCTTTGCAAATGACTTTTTGGCCAAGTGTACTTTAGGCAAGATAATCGGTAAATACATTGTCCTGCACGAAGGAGACAAGATGCTCATGGTGCTGCGCCCTTACCAATACTATGCCGTGGAACAGATTCTGGACAGGGTGCGGAACTCCAATGACAACGGCTATGTCTGGCATACGACAGGAGCCGGAAAGACCCTCACCTCATTCAAGGCCGCACAGCTGGTCTCCGAGGTGGATGGAATTGACAAGGTGCTATTTGTGGTGGACAGGCATGACCTTGACACCCAGACCCAATCTGAATATGAGGCATTCGAACCTGGAGCCGTTGATAATACTGACAATACCTACGAGCTGATCAAACGGCTCAGCGGTAACTCCAAAATCATCATTACTACAATCCAGAAACTGAATAGTGCCGTAACGAGAGACTATTACAACAAGCATCTCCAGGAAGTCCGGGACAAGAAGGTTGTCATGATTTTCGATGAGTGCCACCGTTCTCATTTTGGGGATTGTCACAAGAACATAGTGGGCTTCTTCCGTAACCTCCAGATTTTCGGTTTTACAGGGACTCCGATTTTTGTAGAGAATGCGAAGCAGGAACACACCACTGCCGAAGTCTTCGGAAAATGTCTCCACAAATACCTCATCAAGGATGCCATTGCCGATGACAATGTTCTCGGCTTTCTCGTTGAATACTATAAGGGGCAGGACGGCGTTGATTTTATGGCAGAGAAGAGAATGAGGGAGATTGCGCAGTTCATCTTGAACAACTATAACCGCTCCACCTTTGACGGAGAGTTCAACGCTTTGTTCGCCGTCCAATCTGTGCCAATGCTGCTTGAGTATTACCGGATTTTCA
The DNA here is from genome assembly GCA_002320605.1 of Bacteroidales bacterium UBA1680. Taxonomy (GTDB): domain Bacteria; phylum Bacteroidota; class Bacteroidia; order Bacteroidales; family UBA932; genus Cryptobacteroides. The sequence goes on from DCKG01000025.1 coordinate 31,842, forward strand.
AGGAATTGAAGCCCGAAATCCGGATAGGCGCCATCTTCACCTACTCAGCCAACAGCAGTCAAGATGATGACCTTACCGGAATGGGACAAGGTTTTGAGGACGGGAAAGTCACTGCAGACAAGTTGCAGGAAATCATAGATGACTACAACGCCATGTTCGGCACTGCATTCGATGTCTCGAACTTCAACCTCTATTACGACGATGTCAATGAGCGCATGAAAAAGCGCAAGAAGGACATGGAACCTCTTGACCTGCTCATCGTTGTGGGGATGTTCCTAACTGGATTTGATGCCAAGAAGCTCAATACACTCTATGTGGACAAAAATCTCGAATGGCACGGACTCCTACAGGCTTTCAGCCGTACCAACCGTGTTCTCAACGAGAAGAAACGCTTTGGCAAAATCATTTGTTTCCGTGATCTTAAGAGCAAGGTGGACGACGCAGTTAAACTCTTCAGCAACAATGAACCGAATGAATATATTATCCGTGAGCCTTATCAGGAAGTCCGCAAGAAGCTCAATATCAAGATGATTGATTTCTTGGAGCGGTATCCGAATCCAGAATGCATTGATAGACTAAAGAGCGAGAACGAGAAGAAAGACTTCGTGCTTGCCTTCCGTGACATCATCCGTGGCAAGATAGAAATCAAGATTTACGAGGACTATGACCCAGAGGATAAGTATTTCGTGATGTCCGAACAGGAATACATGGATTTCCGGAGCAAATACCTTGACATCACCGTGGGCGTAGTGAACAAGGAGGAAGCGGAGCAGGGAAGGTTGTCGGAATCGGAAGTCCAGTATGAAGGGAGACAACTGGAGGACATCGATTTCTGCCTTGAACTGCTTCACAGCGATATCATAAACGTGGCGTACATCCTTGCGCTAATAAAAGACCTCAATCCGGAGAGTGAGAACTATGAGGCCAAACGTCAGCACATCCTTGACACCATGATTCGGGATGCCGCAATGCGTAACAAGACAAAGCTTATCGATGGATTCATCAAACAGAACGTGGATAATGACAAGCCGGGATTCATCAAAGCAAAGGATGACGGTACAATCGACCTTGAGAGCAGACTGAATGGCTATATCTCCAAGGCAAAATCCAGGGCCATAGAGGATTTGGCTTCCGAGGAAGGGCTGGAGGAAGAATCACTCCAGAACTTCATCGAGCAATATGACTATCTACAGAGGGAAAAGACCGAAATTCTCGAGGATGCCATCATGAAAAAGAAGGTCGGACTAAAGGAGCGGAGAAACATATTGAAGCGGGTGCTGGGCAAGCTACGCACCATCATTGACACATTCAGTTGGGATTAATAAGACACTTACGATATGAGCGAAGAATTACAACAGAGACTGCGTGCACAGCTTTGGACGGTTGCGAACACCCTTCGGGGCAACATGTCAGCCGGGGACTTTATGTATTTCACCCTAGGATTCATTTTTTACAAGTACCTGTCAGAGAAGATTGAACTTCGAGCTGATGAAATCCTTCAGTACGACCATATGACATTCAAGGAGGCGTGGGAAAGCGATGATGAGGAATTGAAGGAAGACCTCAAGGAACAATGCATCCAAGACCTCGGCTACTTTGTGGAGCCGGAGTTTCTTTTCTCCACCATTATATTGATGATTCAGAAGAAGGAGAACATTCTGCCCTCGCTGGAAAGGTCACTCAAGAAAATCGAAGATAGTACCATCGGACAGGAGAGCGAGGAGGATTTTGGAGGCCTATTCTCTGACATCGACCTAGCATCCCCAAAACTCGGCAAGGCTGCCGATGACAAGAACAAGCTCATCAGCGATGTTCTTCTTGCACTCAACGGCATCGACTTTGGTCTTGAGGATGCGCAGGATATTGACATACTCGGAGATGCATATGAATACATGATCGGTCAGTTCGCCGCCGGAGCGGGAAAGAAGGCAGGGGAATTCTACACTCCGCAGGAGGTCAGCCAAATTCTATCCGAAATCGTGATTGCCGGGAAGACACGGCTCAAGTCCGTCTACGATCCTACCTGTGGCAGTGGTTCTCTGCTGCTCCGCACTGCCCGTGAAGGTAATGCTGATGAGATTTTTGGTCAGGAAAAGAATCCAACGACCTTTAACCTCGCCCGAATGAACATGATCCTCCACGGAGTAAAGTACAAGGACTTTGACATTCACAACGGGGATACCCTTGAGGATGATGAATTTGCGGCCAGGCAGTTCGATGCGGTAGTCGCAAATCCGCCATTTTCTGCAGAGTGGTCAGCAGATGTCAAGTTCAATAACGATGACCGGTTCAGCAAGGCTGGCGTTCTTGCCCCAAAGTCGAAGGCTGACTACGCCTTTATCCTGCACATGATTTACCACCTCAACGATGGCGGAACAATGGCTTGCGTCGCTCCTCATGGAGTCCTTTTCCGCGGAGCGTCCGAGGGGAAAATTCGCCAGTACCTTATCGAGAAAAAGAATTATATCGATGCCATCATCGGTCTCCCCGCCAACATTTTCTATGGCACGAGCATCCCGACATGCATCCTCGTGATGAAAAAATGCCGTAAAGAGGATGACAACATCCTCTTCATCGATGCCAGCAAAGAGTTCGAGAAGGTCAAGACCCAGAACAAACTGCGTCCGGAACATATAGAGAAAATAGTCAGCACCTACCGCGAACGCAAGGAAATCGAGAAATACAGCCATTGCGCCAGCCTCCAAGAAGTCAAGGGCAATGACTACAATCTCAACATCCCACGGTATGTTGACACCTTCGAGGAGGAAGAGGAAATCGACATCAAGGCCGTGATGTCTGAGATAAAGGAGCTGGAAGCGAAGCGAGCTGAGCTGGATGCCCAGATCGATGTGTACCTCAAAGAACTCGGCATTCTCTAATCCTTAATTAATTTTTATAGTGATTGGCAATCGTTATGAGCGATATACAGAAGAATAATAAACCTAATGTGCCGAATTTGAGATTCCC
>DCKG01000009.1 GCA_002320605.1 Bacteroidales bacterium UBA1680
TGAAAATTCCATATGCCTCTGGGCTTTTGAACCCCCGCAGGCCTAAGTCAAGATTCAAGCAGCGTCAATGCGAAGATAGGAGTTATGTAGCGGCGTATTGTCATTAGGTTAGTGCCGGGGGACTGAGACCGGCATTCGAATATAGCTAAGATTTCGGAAATACGAAACGTTTTAATAAAATTTTGATTTAAAGACACATTTATGAGCGCTATAGCAAATCGCACAAGTGCAAATACAGGCAGATTTGGCTTAAAATCACTGAATAAAGTTCAGAATGACGTGTTACGAATTTGAGCGCCTAATTGACGAAAACAGGAAAAAGGAATATTAGATATTCAATATCGGGACTGGCAAGCCGCTGTCCGTCCTGGAACTGATCACCGCCTTCCAAGAGGCTGCCGGCGTGAAGCTCAACTATAAGTTGGGTCAGATGCAAAACCCTGTGCTTAAGAATGAATGTGATCACCTTGGGACAAGCGGTTCTCCGAGCGGCATTCGGAGGCGGTTGCCTGAAGCATGACGGGAATTAGGTGAGAGGGAAATAAGCACGATTTCCGCCACCGGCATCCTGCGACCAATTCATGGGCTCAGTCCGGATGCTTTTGCAACGCGAACATACATTTATGAGCTGAAAGGATTTGTCCGTGCAATTAGCGGGTGGGGCACTATTCATCGCAGTGGTGCGTAATGAGGCTGTGCCTTCCCATGGGTGCTTTTAGAAACGGGCTGGGCAGGCCAATGTGGTGTGTAGCACCTTATGATTCAAACATGCGTGCCCGACAATTGCAAATGTAGGAACGGAATCGGCTCTGCATGACGGGGTGGTTGGACATCAGATCCTGAATCAAGTTCAGGATGACGGGGCGGAACGCTTGGGATGACGGGGTAGATCGCTCTGGATGACCGGGTTCGCGATGATGGCGTTGATCGTACAGGATGAGCGTAGTGGAATTTCGCAAAGTGCTGTCGGAACATGTCCTTCCGGAGGCTCTGCAAATGGGTGTTGGTCGACAACGTGGCTCTTGGGAGGCTTCGATGTCGAGACATGCCCTTCCCTACGCACCTCTGTGCAGCCTGCCTCGACAGCATTCTGCGAGACAACCCCAGGCTATTTCCTTGGTGAGGCCGCCTTTTGGCCTGCCTCGACAGCGCTTTGCGAGACACTTCTTCCGAACGGTTTGAATATACGTATGCAATTCTTTATTCGCAGCATCGACAAGGTTTTATGAGACCTTGAAGAGAGATTGTGATTATTCACAATCGTAGGCAACGGTGACATTCATTTTAAGAGCCAAGGACACATATTCTCATTGCCGACCCCCGTTCAGTGAAACTGGGTGGGCGGCGCAGTTCTTCATTACAAGCCAGTCGGTGGCACTATACCGTCGCCCATAAATTCTCGTACTTCTAGACGAGGACATGGATGTATGCTTTGCGACCACAGCTTCGCCGGCAGCCCCGCATTTCACGTTGACGGGAAAACAAGTTCATTCTTCTCCCGTCATCCTGGCTTGACCAGGAATCTGGGCTCGTTTATCCCCGTCATCCGGACTTGATCCGGAATCGAGGCTCGTGTTTCCCCGTCATTCCGGACTCGATCCGGAATCTAGGCTTGCGAAGAACAGATCCTGAATCAAGTTCAGGATGACAACAGTGGGTTGTGCAGGATGACAACAGTGGGTCGTGCAGGATGACGAGGTGAGTCGAATAGATCCTTTCCAAGTTCAGGATGACGTGGTGCATTCTGAAACACAGGGTACATTCTTAAACACAGGGTTTTGGACTTGATCCTATAAGTTCGCGCCTCGCAGGGCAGGTGACGTAACGGCGATATGGGCCGATCCGTCTCTCGCCAATCAGGAACTTGGCTGGGAAGCGGGACGTCCCATCAAAGACACTCTCGCTGCCGCATGGGCATGGGAGAAGCATCTGGCAGGAAAATAATCCTTAGGCTGACTTAACTTCGCTGGCGACTTTCACAAGGCCGCTCAGCTCTTCATACAGAGCATCGGTTTTCTCGAGCAGCTCTTTACGGATGGCTTTGTAATAGGCTGCATTCTTCTTTTCCGTTTTGGAATTAACCTTATCCCTGAGGTCGTTATAAAGATTGACAGCCTTACCTAGCAAATTCTCGACTGACTCCGATACAGAGTCAGAATGAAGCGAAGCGAACAAGGAGCAATCCTCGATGAAAGCCCCTATGACATATTCAATGTCCTTCTTGATGTCTCTCAAATTCATAGCGTTCTGAATTAATCCGTTGCAAAGATACAACTTTTTTCTAATCCTCCGCCATAAAGGCATCGACTTCTGATTTCAGTTTTGGGAGATCGTTTATGACGATTTTCCACATTACGTCATCCGTCACGGCTGCGTAGTCGTGGATGACCCGGTTTCGCGTGGCTATTATGGCTCTGGCATTTGAAATTTCAATTTCAGGATTGTCCTTGATAATCTTGTTTACGGCCTCTCCAATGATGCCGATATTGCGCTCAATAGCACGGCGAAGCATTAGATTCTTTCCATATTCCTCGAATTGGCGAGGGACATGGTCAAAGAACGACTGGATTTCGTCGATGGCAGTAGAAATGTCGTAGAGGTGTGCCTTAAGATGCCTATCCATAGATTATCTGTTTGGTCTCGTCAAGTTCTTCCTTGAAATAGGGATTCTTTATGGCATTGTATTCCACCAAATCCACATCTCGCTTAAGAAGGTCTTCCAGAGCAAACTTGAAATCAAAGTAATTGTCCCCATATACTGGCAGAGGAAGGGCCTCCCTGTCAAACACAACGATAAAATCTATGTCACTGTTCTTATTGAACTTTCTAGTGAGTGCCGATCCGAACACATATAATTGCAACACTTTGTGTTTCTCACACAAAGCGACAATTTGAGCCATATTCCGTTTAATCAGCCTCATACATTGCAAAGATAGCTAAAATTATTCATTCTCTGAAAAGCGCCTTCACCAGGGCGGGAATATCAGCCGCCTTGACGACGGAGATTTTCTTAGGCTTGAAGTCCGAAGAAGAGAAGGATGAAATGAATATTTTGCCGAAGCCCAGGCGCTCTGCCTCCATCACTCTCCTGTCGACCTGGGACACGGGACGTATTTCTCCGCTGAGCCCAACCTCTCCTGCGAAACAGTAAGTCTCCAGAATTGGAAAATCGAAATTCGAAGAAAGCACGGCGCTCACGACTGCCAGATCGCAAGCAGGGTCGCTCACTCGCAGGCCACCGGCCATATTCAGGAACACATCCTTCTGAGCCAATTTGAAGCCGGCCCTCTTCTCCAGCACCGCCAGAAGCATATTCAATCTGCGAGCATCGAACCCCGTTGCGGAGCGTTGGGCAGTACCATACACGGCAGAGCTCACAAGCGCCTGGACCTCAAACAGAAACGGCCTGGTCCCATCCATCATTGCACTGATCGCCGTCCCGCTGAGCCCGGCCTCATGCATGGGAATCAGCAGTTCGGAAGGGTTCTCCACCTGCCGCAGCCCATGGCCAGTCATCTCGAAAACGGCAAGCTCGGAAGTGGAGCCGAAACGATTCTTTATGCTGCGAAGTATCCTGTAGGCTCCCCTATTCTCCCCCTCGAACTGAAGCACCACGTCAACTATGTGCTCCAAAATCTTAGGGCCGGCGATATAGCCTTCTTTGGTAATATGACCTATTAATATTATAGGAATCCCTGTCTCTTTCGCCAGCCTGAGCAATCTGGACGCAACCTCCTTTATCTGGGTTACCGAGCCTGGAGCCGAATCTGCCATCTCGGTGAACATGGTCTGCACAGAATCAACGATCATCAGGTCTGGCATTAGCTCTCGCGCCTGCACGATAATGTCCTCTATCGATGTCTCGCTGTAAATCTGGCAGTTAGAGGCATCGCCTTTCAGCCTGTCCGCCCTCATCTTGACCTGCCTCTCGCTCTCCTCGCCCGTGACGTAGAGCGTTTTCAAAGACGGGTTCGCCAGCGGTATCTGCAACGAGAGAGTTGACTTCCCGATTCCGGGCTCTCCGCCAATCAGGACTAAAGACCCGCGAACCATTCCGCCACCGAGGATTCTGTCCAGCTCACTATTGTTCAATGAAATTCGGTCATCAGTACCAGAATCTATTTCTTTCAATGGACGAGGCCCATGCCCGCTGACAGGCATGCCGCCCCTGAACTTGCCTCCGGACTCGACCTTCTTCTCCACGATAGTGTTCCATTCCCCGCAGGCAGGACATCTGCCCATCCACTTCGGATACTCGTTTCCGCAATTGGTGCAGAACCAGACCGACTTCTGTTTTCCCGTTACTGCCATATTCAATATTCTTCTGAACGCCACACGAAAATGAGCCGGTGCGACGCGTCCCCAAATATACAAAAAAAGCAGCATCTAGGTTTTAGCCCGGACACCGCAAAACAAATCCCGCAGGATTTAGAATGAAGAAGAGTGATTATTTCGTAGTATCAGCAGATGCAACTGTATCTACTGGTGCTGCTACGCTGTCGGCAGCTGCAGGAGCAGCCTCCTCAACGGTCTCCTGTGCAGGAGCTTCGGCTTCACCATTCTTTGCGTTCTTGTTTCCGCAAGATGCAACCATTGCTACCATAGCGACGATTGCGATTGACATTAATACCTTTTTCATAATACTAACTAACCAAAAATAGTGTTTGCTTTTTCTGGGCGCAAAATTAAATATATTTTTTTAATATGCAATAATTTAATAACATTTTATTCAAGGCTCCTCACCTTGGCAATTCGCATTTTTCGAAGTTCTTTATCTTTCCGCTTAAGACTTCAAAGCGGAAGGCCATCCTTGGCACTTCGGCCGGTCCCTGGCGGCCACAGGCTCCCGGATTCATGAAGAGCATGTCGTATTCTTTATCCCTGAACACTTGAGGTATGTGGGTGTGCCCACAGACGAATATGTCAGGATGAATGGTGTCTATCAGCCTCTTCGCCTCGAAGTCGTAGACGAGTTTGTTCGGGGTGTAAGCCCAATAACTTCCTCGCCTAAGCCCGATATGGATCATTAGGATTCGTAAGCCTTCACAGTTAAAAATTTTATATAACGGGAATTCCTGCCGCACATCCTGTCCGTCGCAATTCCCGTAGACCCCTACGAGCGGCTTGAAATCAGCTATCTCATGGGCACATTCGAGCGTCCCGAAGTCTCCCGCATGCCAAATCTGGTCTACCGGCTTCAAGAACTCTTTCACTGCATCATCGAAAAGCCCGTGAGTATCAGAAATGAGGCCAATGTACATGACTAAAGCTTAATTATGATATTCTTTTTGTAAAGCACCCACTGAATGCAGAAGATCACGAAAGCGAAAATCAGCGCATACGCCAAAGAAACATATTCATTGGCTCCGAAATACTTGGACGGAGAGAAGCCAAAGAGCGAAAGCGTCTTAGCCAAGACTCCGGACAGGACGAAAGCGGCCAGGGCATTCATGCCCATGGCCTTGAACGGAACGAAGCCTTTCTCGCAACCTTTGATGTCGATCACCCATGCGAGGCAGCCCAGGACCAGCATAGCCCAGCCACCAGCATAGAAGACGTAAGAAGCCGACCACAAAGGCTTTGAAATCGGAATCCAGATGCTTAACACCATTGCAAGCGCCAGGCAGCAGCACCCATAAAAAAACATTCTGCTCACCACCGACAGGCTTGCAGGATCGTCCACGGCAGCCGTCTCGCTTACGCCCAAGTCCTTGTGCGAATGCAGGATCATGAAGCCTACGAGATAACCTAGAAGAGCTGTGCACGCCCTGGTCATCGTTCCTAGCAACCCTTCCGGGTCAAAGTTGGTCCCATTGTAGCCATGATAGCAATGATTGCCGCCCACAAGCCACTCATCGATGCGCATCGGGACGTTTCCTTCGAGGGTGAACGGTCCAGGCTCCCTGCCGAAAATCAGCAGAATGGCGGTGTAAGCAGCGCACAGCACGCCCACTGCGCCAAGCAGACGCACCGGCTTTTTCAGCCACACTACCAGACAGCCTCCAAGAATATATGCCAGGCCGATTCCCTGCAGCACTCCGAAAATTCTCTTGTGCTGGAGCCAGTAAAGGTAGTTCTGCCCGAAACTCCACTCCGGATCATGTGGCGCGGGCGGGAAAAACGGGAACAGGTTCAAAGCGAGCCCCACCAAGAAGATTAGAATGCCTCGCTTGATGATGTGTTTGTAAGCTTTTCCGTCTCTGCCTTCAAATTTTCGCAGCGAGAATGCCATGGCGCAACCCACGCAGAATAGGAAGAACGGAAACACCAGGTCCGTAGGCGTGCAGCCTACCCATGCCGCATGTTGTAATGGCGGGAATATATGGGACCAGCTGCCAGGGTTGTTGACTATACACATAAATGCCACGGTCATGCCCCGCAGCACATCAAGAGAGACGTATCTTTTCTTCATCGGCATAATTCTCATATTGGATGGCCAAATTTACGACTTTTTAAAATATTCTTTAACTTTGGCTTCATAAATATCTTTCTTTAAGGCAAATCATCATGGAGATTTTCTACACGAACATGGTGGATGGGTGCGAAGCAAGGCTGGATGCGGAAGAATCTACGCATGCGGTGAAGGTGCTCCGGCACAGGCGTGGGGACGAGATAACCGTCGTGGATGGTTTTGGGAATATGTTTCATTGCCGCCTGACGGACGATTCGCCCAAAGGAGCGGTTGCGGAAATCCTTGAAAAGGTGCCTAGATGGGGCGCACACCCATATTCCTTGAATATGGCGGTTTGCCCGACCAAGAACATCGATCGCTTCGAATGGTTCTGCGAGAAGGCCACTGAGCTTGGAGTGGACGTAATTACCCCGATCATCGGGGAGCGTTCCGAAAGGAGAGTCTTCAAACCGGAGCGTTGCAGAAAGATTATCCTCTCGGCCATGAAACAGTCCCTCAAAGCTAAGCTTCCAACGGTGCTCGATGCCGTGCCGCTAAAGAATTTTCTCAGCCAGGATGTCCCAGGCCTGAAACTCATCTGCTACTGCTTCGAAGGCGATGCCCACCGCAAATCCATCACCGATGTTCTAAATGAATATGCCACTGAGACCACTGGCATTGACTCCGCTGACACCACGGGCTCCACGGGCTATATTGGTTCCTCCGACGTTGCCAGTGATGCCGATGCCGCTGCTGGCACCACAGCCGACCATTGCCCCGAGACTCCGTACGAGCCGAAAATCACAATTTTAATCGGTCCGGAAGGTGATTTCTCACCAGAAGAAGCTAACCTCGCAGTGAGCCGTGGCTATATCCCCGTCCACCTCGGCCCCTCACGCCTCAGGACAGAAACAGCGGCCGTAACCGCAGTCACAGCCGCCTACCTCCATTTCGCAAAACTCTAACGGACATCCAACCCCGCCCAGCCCCCTGTGCAAACTTCCGCGACACCATCATGTGTGGGTAGCCGCATTCATTTCCATCCCGTCATCCGGACTTGATCCGGAATCTAGGTTCGTTTATCCCCGTCATCCGGACACGATCCGAAATCTAGGCTTGCGAAACGCAGATTCTGAAACAAGTTCAGGATGACGGGGGACATTCTTTAACACAGGGTTTGGGACTTGACCCATTGCGCTGTCAAAAAAACGTTTTTCGCTTAATATATATAACCAATACGGAATTTATAGTTTAATATTGTAATAGTTTTTGAAATTATTATTCATTTTTGTTATTTTTGCGGCACTAAAACTATTAACTATACATTAAATCACTATGAGATCACAAAAGATCTTAAATTATGGCCGATTTATAGCGATAGCGTTTGCCATAGCAATAGTACCTTCGTGTTCGTTTGACAATGAAGATCAAATAAGGTCGCCTGAACTGGCAATCTGCGAACTGTCATCGTCTGATGCTGAAGCTATCTTCAATTCTGAGATTGAGAAACTGTCGAACTCAGAAGAGCCTTCTATATTCGGAGGCGCTTATTTAAGTCAAGGACTTATTGAGGCAGATTGGTCCAAATCGGCTTCATATCGCGGAACACGTACAGGCATCGATAACTGTGAGGCTCCGCTTTTTTCTGAACAATCGCTTATCTTTTACATGCGAGATGACAAAGGCGGCAGGATTAGCCTCGACAGCCATCAGCGTGTGGTCATCGTCAGAAACCCGCAGACCGGGAATGATGGAGCCTATGTGATGACTATCGTGGCCGACGAATCCTATACAAAGACACACAAGAGGATTCAGCTAGAAAGGGATTTCCGCAACGATGGCAGGCTTCACGACTTTTCCGGGCTAATTATTTACACAAAACTTTCAGGGAAAATAGTACGCGTAGACAGAATCATTGACGGAGAACCAGGTCCTTGCGTTAGCATGCTGGGCATTATGGACAGATCTGATATTTTCAAGCGCAGTATCTCTTTTAAACGCATCATGGACGGATTGCAAGTTCGAAAGGTTCATAATGCGTTGTTTCCGAAGAGGAATTATTCGTTCAGGTCAGACTCAGACTCAACATCGTACCATGATGACATAGATAGCACAGCATATTGTTATGGTGATTCCACGGCATATGGCGACGGTGATAACCCTTGGTGGTATTTAGATACGGCCTTCTGCTTTGGGAATTCTGACGTACCCGGCCCTGACGACCCTAGCTCAGATAACCCCTATGGAAATGATCAGTCGCAAGATCCAGGGTCTTGCGGCGGTGGTGGTGGCAGCATAGTTATCCCAGGAGCGACGAACTATTTATATTTGAATACGTTCGCAGATATTAAAATCAAATATGGCGAAAACATCAAGCTTGGGCAGAAATTAGCCACATACTCCACATTGGAAAAGCTTGGAAAGCATGGAATCGCATCGAAGCTGCTAAAAGCGCTGAATAAAGAAAAGGTGACCATTCAAATAGTAAATTCAATATCAAATGAAAATGCAGAAGCTCAGATTATTCCTACAAAATCTACCAGAAATGGCAAATTCGTCTCATATTCTTCCGTCAAGCTGGATTTTTGTTCTGGAGGATCCCTTATAGCCTTTCTGGAAGAATTCTTCCATGCTTACCAATACTTGAATGCCAAACAAGAATTATTGAAGGGAGACGTGGAATTTGAAGCAAAGGCGTTCATAGCAAGATTCCTCGCAGAAGCTAACGACCCATCTTTAACATCGAATATGAAACATAGAGACAATGCAGTATTTTTGAAATTAATAAACAAATATATTAAAGAGCCAGATGAAAGCAACCGACTAGCTGCACTGGACGCTTTTGTGCATCTGGGGTACATGAATTATCCTATGAGCGACGATGGCCGAAACTTGGATCAGATTTTGAAATGTTATCATCAGTTTTACGATTAAATAATAATGAATCATGAAAATAAAGTTATTCTCATTAATCATCTTGTCTTTGACACTGGCGATGGCCTTTCCTCCGCCAGCTTCCTCTCAGGACTACTATTCGGGGAAAACGGAGATTGCCTGTTATGGGGAGGTCTATAAAATATTAAGCGCATCGGACTTTCTCTACCTGAGCAATAAGAAAAACCACCTTATCGATGAGCTTCGATATAAGGTTGGTTCCAATCCCGTGCGGTACTACACTTACGCCACTGGGATGGGGACTCCGGCAGACATAGACTACGACAAGTACGACGAAATCGTGAGGAAGGTGTTCACGGATGAGGAAATCGAGAAATACTCACGCTATGGGTTCATCATCATAAGGTACTGCGTCGACACGCAGACAGGGAGGACGCTTGAGGTAGAATTCGTTTCGTGGTACAAGAAGGGCGTGACTGGCAACCCGTACAACGCCATACCGATAGAAAAGTTCTACGAGCTGGAGAAATTGCTGAAGGCTGAGATGGTGTGTTCCCTGTCCGACGAACTGAAGAAGGAAAAGCAGTCCTATGGCTACACAACAACCGACCTGTTTTAGCACATCACGCCTCAAAACAGAAACGGCAGCCGTAACCGCAGTCACAGCCACCTACCTCCATTTCGCAAAACTCTAACGGGCACCCAACGCCGCCCAGCGCCTAGGCAAACTTCCGCAACACCATCATGTGTGGGTAGCCGCATTCATTTCCCTCCCGTCATCCGGGCTTGATCCGGAATCTAGACTCGTTTATCCACGTCATTCCGGACTCGATTCGAAATCTAGGCTCTCGGACAGCAGATCCTGAAACAAGTTCAGGATGACGGGGTGGTGCGTACAGATTCTGATGAGATTCAATACCAGAGCTTCGGCTCCGGGCCCATGGCATAGGTGAGCTCACCGCCGGAGGCGATGTCGGAATATTCAATGTAGCCTGTCGTGACAGGCTTTCCGTTGAAAGTTATGCTCTGAATATATTTATTCTCATCACTAAGCCCATCGGCCTTGATGTTCAGAGTGCCCCCCGAGACCTTCACCCACATCTCTTCGAAATTCGGAGCGCCGAACCAGAAGCGAGTAGATGCAGGTTCGACCTGATAAAAGCCCATTGAAGACATGATGTACCATGCGCTCATCTGTCCGGCATCCTCGTTGCCGGCAAGACCCTTGCGAGAGACATTGTACATCTCTTTGTAAACCCTCCTTACATAGTCGGCAGCCTTGCCAGGAGCGCCAGCCATAGTATAGAAATATATTATATGATGGCTAGGCTCATTTCCGTGAACATATTGCCCGATCAATCCGGAAATGTCCGCGGATGTGTTCTCGCCCTCTACCCTGGAATCAGCATTGAACAATGAGTCCAGCCTTTCCACGAGCTTCTCTTCAGCGCCATAGAAAGCCACCAGCCCATCGAAATCCTGAGGGGCAAGCCATGTGTACTGCCAGGCAGTACCCTCTACGTAGTCCTGCTCGCGATGATTGGAATAGTACGGATTGAACGGTGTCCTCCAGCTGCCGTCCGACATTCTTCCACGAGCCTGAAGCGTCACCGTGTCCATGTAATGCCTGTAGGAATGGCTTCTCTCACGGAAGAACCTGGCATCGTCAGACTTCCCGAGATATTCTGCGGCATTAGCCACGGCTCCATCCGCTATGGCATATTCCATGTCGTTTCCTATGGACTCGTTGTACAAATCAGACGGTATGAAGCCGTATTCCTGACGCAGGCCTTTCCCCCTTTCGGTTGTCATCGCCGTGGTTTTGAGAGCGGTCCAGGCAAGATCCTTGTCGAATCCATCAAAACCTTTCACCAGAGCGTCCGCGACGACTATGGACCCAGGGTCCCCTACCATGCAGTCAGTCTCGTTGCCCCAAAGATGCCATACAGGCAGTCGGCCCTGACGTTGGAATATTCCTAACATGGTACGCACCACGTCATTCTCTTTTTCCGGATGAATTATTGTCATGAGAGGCATTTCAGCCCTGTAAGTGTCCCAGAGAGAGAAAACCGTGTAGGCAGTCGTGTCAGCATCGGCATCGGAGAACGTAGCTGGCTCTATCATGCTGTGATACAATGCCGTATAGAGAATTGTCCTAGCATCGGCATCGGATGTTTTCACCCGGATCTTGCAAAGTTCATCGTTCCAAGCCTTCCTGGCAGCCTTGCGAGTGCCGTCGAAATCCCAGCCAGGAAGCTCCTTCGACATATTCATTTCAGCCTTTTCCATGCTGACAGGAGAAATAGCGACCTTCACCATGATTTTCTCACCCTCCGTAGTCTTGAAGCAGGCACGCCCGAAAGCCTTTTGCGACGATGCCTCAGCCTTATCATTGCCGTCCTTAATAGGAGAGCTCGCTTCATCGTAGAAATCAATATCGTCGAATGGCTTGGAGAATCTTGCGAAATAATACAGTTTCTGGTCTTTGGCCCAGCCATGTGAAAAACGCCAGCCCCTCAGGGTGCTATCGTTGACCACTTCTATTCCAGAATCATATAATGCGTCCCAGCAGCCTCCGTTCACCAAATCCAGTACGACTGCGGAACTGTCCGAGGCAGGGAAAGAGTAGCGGCTGAACCCTACCCTGCAAGTAGATGTCATCTCAGCAGTTATCCCGTAACGAATCAGAGGCACGCTGTAGTAGCCTGGCTCGGCGACTTCCTTGGAGCGGTCGGCGTAAGACCACATTCCGGAAGCCTGAGCGGAAGCGATTTCCTCGGCGGAGGCATCTGAAGGCTCGCTCCCCCTAGCGTAAATCACGGAACCCACCACTGGCATCAGAGTGACATCGAACAAGTCTCCGATTCCAGTCCCGCTCAAGTGTGTGTGAGAGAAACCAATTACGGTGGAATCGCTAGCATGGTAGCCAGAGCACCAGTCCCAAGACTGAGGGATGCTGGTAGGGCCCAGCTGCACCGCACCGAACGGCACGCTGGCGCCTACGAAAACATGGCCGTGGCCGCCTGAGCCGATCTTTACGTCCACATAGCTTGCAAAATCTTCCGCCCCTTCTGAAAAAGTGTTTGACTGGCAGCCTGAGACTATCGCCATAGAGGCAATGGCAATAACGCCGGGAATGGAAAACGCCACCTTTCGTAAAGCATCGCAATTATAATTCATGGTTATTCATTTGAGTAAAGCGAATTTACGAATCTTTATTGAATGAATCGATAATTTCGTTAAATTTGTGGAGACTAGAAAAACGATTGCGATGGGATTCTTTAATTTTCCTGGCCAGCAGGATCACAGGACTTTCAATTACCGGCCTATCTACTACGATAAGGACGAGGAGGAGCGTAAGCGCATTTTTGGCAAAGTGGACGGATCTTTAGAAAAAGAGAAAAAAGAAGGGAAATATGTGCCAGGGAGCTACATTAAGGGCTCTCTTAGAAATGGCAATTATGAGAGAAGGCGTTCTTCTGGCAAGTTCCAGACTATAATTGGGATAGCAGGCCTGGTTCTGCTGTTCGTCATCCTCATTTATTTCACAAAATTCTTCTCGCTGCTTTAGTTCTTGAGTCAAGCTCAGGATGACAAGAGGCGATGATCGTTCATGCTGAAATTGGTTCAGCATCCATAATCGAAATACCATGGACTTAAGAATTCTGCCAGGAAACATAGCGAACATGATAGCCGCCGGGGAGGTAGTGCAAAGGCCCGCATCGGTGGTTAAAGAATTAGTGGAGAATGCAGTTGACGCTGGAGCAAGCCAGATCACAGTGATAATCATCGACTCTGGAAGAACTTTAATTCAAGTAATCGACGATGGCTACGGAATGGCTCCAGACGATGCGGTGCTTTGCTTCGAGCGTCATGCGACATCGAAAATCTACGATGCCGAGGATCTTGATAATATAATGACTTTCGGCTTCCGGGGCGAGGCACTTGCCTCAATAGCCGCCGTTGCGGAAGTAACCCTGAAAACTCGGACTGCCGATGAGGGAATCGGCTGCCAAGTGGAGTTCGCTGCCTCGGAACACATTTCAACAGCTGAAGCCGCAACCCCGAAAGGCACGAATATATCGGTCCGGAATCTTTTCTACAATGTGCCGGCCAGAAGGAAATTCTTGAAATCCGACAATGTCGAATTCCGGCATATAGTGGAAGAATTCACGAAAGTTGCCCTCACGAGGCCAGAAATCGCATTCACCCTGATGCATAACGGCAAGAACATCTACGTCCTGGGCAAAGCCAAATCGACAAAATTCAGAATCTTGGACTTGCTCGGTCAGAATGTCGTCGGGGACATCGTGGACGTGTCTGCCGAAACCTCTGTCGTAAAACTTTCCGGCTTCGTGGGACGGCCAGACTCGGCCAAGAAAACCCTGGGCAATCAGTTTTTCTTCGTGAATGGGAGATATTTCCGTAGCCCCTATTTTCACAAGGCAGTAATGAAGGCCTACGAGGGGCTGATTCCGGAAGGAGTGACCCCTTCATATTTCATATTCCTGGAAGTTGACCCTCATTCGGTCGACGTGAACATCAGCCCTACCAAGACAGAGGTCAAGTTCGAGGACGACACTTTCATATTCCAAGTCATCCTGGCCGCCATCAAGGAGACCATCGGCAAAAATTCCTTCGCCGGAGGCATAGATTTCAGCAACCCAGAGGCCAACGACATGCCGGTCCTAGGACAGCATTTCAATGAATATAAGCCAGATACGGCTCCGCAGATGCCTTTCGACCCTTCTTACAATCCTTTTGAGCCGATGCCAGCAGGAAACGCAAAACCGATGCAAAGCGGGTACAATGAATATGCCGGCGGCGGTGATGCCTGGCACGGAAAGCCCAGCGACTACGTCGATAGGCGACAGGATTATGGGAAGTTATTCGAAGACAAGACGGTTCCAACCACGCAGATCCTGATTCTTCAAGCAAAATACATTCTGACGCAAGTCAATGACGGGATCATGGTCGTGAACATACGCAGGGCCCGCGAGAAGATAATTTACGAGCGCATGCTTTCCGCCTTGAAGAAGAACCAGCACGTGACACAAATCAGCATGTTCCCCGTAAAAGTGGAAGTCGGAGTGGCTTGCAGGTCTCTTTTCGATGAGAAATCGGAACTGCTGACTTCCCTCGGCTTCGACATTGCTACTTTCGGAACCGACACGATCGTAGTTAACGGAGTCCCTGAAGGCTTTTCCTCCGAACCTGGAAAAGTCGAGAAAATGATTTCAGACCTCACCATGATGCTTGCGGACGAAAGCCTGTCGCTTTCCGGCACGCTGGAATCCTCTATTGCCGAAAAATTCGCTATATTAGGAGCCTCAAACGAGAACGCCATAACTTCACCCATCGAAGCACGCCAAATCGTGGACTCCCTGCTATCGTGCAGCAGCCCGGAACTGACCAGCAAGGGGCGCAAGACAATGGCGATAATCAACACCACGCAAGTGGACAAACTATTCTGAATATTCCGATATGTCAAGATATTACTACGACAACTCAAACCCTCTGGCATCGATTCCGCCGGCAACGCTCAATCTGCTCATCATAAACATAATAATGTTCGTCGCCACGCGCCTCAACGAGAATTTCATGATTGGAACGTTCGCGATGTTCTTCCCCACCTCGCCTTTCTTCAGAATCTGGCAGCCAATCACATACATGTTCATGCATGGAGGCTTCGCTCACATATTCTTTAACATGTGGGCTTTGTGGATGTTCGGTGCCGCCTTGGAAAGAGCCATAGGCACGAAGAAGTTCCTGATCCTGTATTTCGTGGCAGGACTGGGTGCCCTGCTGATACACACTGGCTTTCAATATGTGCAAATCGCAACGGGACTTTCTTCTTATATGAATATTGCCAGGACACCTATCCTGGGAGCTTCCGGGGCCCTTTACGGCGTGCAGATCGCTTTCGCCATGCTTTATCCAGATTCCGTCTGGACGCTGATTTTTCCCCCGGTTTCGTTGAAAGCGAAATGGTTCGTCCTCATATTCGTGGCAATTGAACTGTTCAGCGGCATAACTGGGACTGTTGAAGGCGTGGCACATTTCGCTCACCTCGGCGGCATGCTGTTCGGCTGGCTGCTGATATTATATTGGAAAAAGACCGGCAGATTATTCAGACGCTGACATGGCAAAGAAGAAACAGGGGTGGAGCATGATGGGGCTTGCGTCAAGAGTTCTTATGCTCCTGTCGGCAGGTCTTCTTGCTCTTAGCTACGTTTCAATGCTCGTTAACCCTGCCAAGGCATGGTATTTCAGCATCCTGGGCCTTCTGTTCATACCATTCATCCTGCTGAACGTCATCATGCTAATCTGGGCGACATGCAGGAAGTCCAGCACTTTCGTCATTCCGCTGTTAGCCATGCTCCCTGGCTTGCTATTCATCGGGAGGTATTTCCGCTTTACGTCGGGAGGCACCGACAAAGGCGATAATTGCATTAAAATAATGACTTACAACGTCGGGAAGTTCACTCTTGGCAAGGGTTATGAATATTCCGGAAGCCTAGACTCAATAACTGCTCTCGTAAGGCGCTCTGATGCCGACATCGTCTGCCTGCAAGAGTTCAATTCCGAGCATCTGAATGACATCCCGAAACTTCTCGAAGCGCAATTCCCCGACTACTTCTCTTGCTATTACATCAACATGAACGCAGGAGGCGGCTCAGGCAACGTGACTTTGAGCAGATTTCCCATAGAGTCACGAGGGCATTTCGATTTCGAAGAAAGCGCCAACCTCGCGATTTACACTGACATTCGCATCGGGGAAAGGAAGATAAGAATATATAACTGTCATTTCCAGAGCTACAGCATATCTCTGGCAGCCCTCGCAAGGAATTGGAAGCATCGTTCTGTGATGAAGGAGACTGAACACAAGATGAAAGCCTCCATCATCAAGAGGCCTCGGCAGGTTGAGCAAGTGCTGTCCGACATTGAGGATTGCCCTCTGGAGGCGATTGTTCTTGGAGATTTCAATGACACGCCCATGTCCTACACTTATCACCGCCTGCGCAAAGGCAGGAAAGATGCGTTCGTGGAGGCCGGCTCTGGCTTCGGGGCGACATATTCATTCCTTTGGCCCCTCATCCGCATTGATTACGTTCTATTCCCAGCCAATTTCAAGGGGGTATCGTATTCCTGCAAGCACATGGGATTCTCTGACCATTATCCGGTGGTCACCGAAATCAATCTGCCCGTATGAGGCGACGATTATCTATTAAAGAGCCCTTTTCGCCTCAGCTTCCGATGTGTTTCTTGAATTCCGGAATCGTATCCTCTAACTTCTTTCCCTTAATATAAATTCCAGCCGTGCC
Source organism: Bacteroidales bacterium UBA1680 (assembly GCA_002320605.1). Taxonomy (GTDB): domain Bacteria; phylum Bacteroidota; class Bacteroidia; order Bacteroidales; family UBA932; genus Cryptobacteroides. Next base: position 16,612 of record DCKG01000009.1, read on the forward strand.
ACCAACGAAGATAGAGGCGCCGAGCCCAGCCATATAAGCTGCCCTTTCTGCACTCACGTTCCCGTCAACGCTGATTTCTACTCTCTCGTAGCCTCTTGCATCCAAGTATTCGCGAGTCTCCCTTACCTTCTCCATTATCCCGTCCACCATCTTAGATCCTGCGAAACCAGGATGAACCAACATCAGCGTCACTGTGTCCAGGCTTTGCAGATTCCTCTCCAGATATTCTACTGGCGTCTCAGGATTCAGAGCCAAACCGAACGAGGCACCGGAAGAATGGACATTCTTAGCTAATTCTGAATAGTCTCTCGGCTTGCCAGCCTCATCAGTCAGCTCAGCGTGAGCCGAGAATATGTCTCCTTTCCTCAATTTCAGCTTGCCGAACATCAACTCCGGATCTGTCACCATGAAATGGCAATCGACAGGGAGGTCGGTAATGTTTTGAATAGCAGAGATGAAATCCGGCCCGAAAGTCAGATTAGGCACAAAGTGCGCATCCATAATGTCCATATGCAGCATATCTGTTTCCAGATTACGCAAGAGGCCGATTTCTCTTCCCAGGTTCATCAGGTCAGAACACATGACCGAAACGGAAAGCTTATTCTGATATTTCATTTTCCGAATGTCTATTTATCGTATCCGTCACGAGCGGTATTCCACAGAAGAGCGAATCCGAAGAAACCGAGGACTGACACTATTATCATGGTCACGAATACCCACTTCCATCCGAAATTGTCGGAGACGAAGCCAAACCCCCAGCCAGACACAAGCACGCTCAGATAGCATATCATCCCGATGAGCCCGTTTGCCGTAGATGCAGCCCTGTTCGTTGCCTGCTGTGACGCTATTATCCCGCACAGAGCCTGAGGGCCATAAATGAAGAATCCGGCGCAAGCCAGGATGATCAGAAGTATTATCGGATTCGTCTTTTCTGGCAGAAGGAAGAATGCCGTCACGAACAAGATAACGCCAAGCATGCAGAAGAGGCAGGTTCTTTGAGCCCTTCCCTTGAATACTTTATCGGATATCCACCCTGCAAGAAGCATCCCGCACACGCCGAAGCATTCGAAGATAGCAACTGTCCATCCAGCCATCGCAGGGGACAAGCCCCTTGATTCCTGCAAGAAAGTAGGACCCCAGTCCAGAACGGCGAACCTCACGACATAGACAAAGAAGTCTGAAATAGCTATAATCCAGATGATTGGGTTAAACCAGACCTTCTCTCTGAGGAATTTCTTAAACGCCGCAGGGCTGTCATTATCGTCCAGCTTCGTCTTCGTGCCTTCGAGTTCCGGCAGTCCAACCGATTTCGGAGTGTCTCTAAGAGTCAATATTATAAATATGACGCCGAAGATGGCGATGATAGCCGGCATCCAGAAAGCCCATTGCCAAGCACCTACATGCTGAAGGGCATTGCTCAAGAAAGCATCAGCTTTCTCAGGCGACAAACCCGCAACTGCATCTTTCGTGTTCTCTATGACTCTTGCGCTCATCTCTGGGTCCGCAGAAACATCTGTTCCGGCATGCCCCATGAGCCATCCACAGAGAACAGAGACAATGAAAGCCCCTACTGAATGGGATGTGTTCCAAAGAGACATTTTCGTAGCAAGTTCGCTCGGAGCCACCCAGTGCGTGATAAGCCTGTTACAAGGAGGAAATCCGCAGCCTTGGAACACGTTGTTGAGAATCAGCAGCACAGCGAAAAACACTACCAGCCCCCTGACAAAGGCAGGACCTTCCGACAAGCCGGTCATCGAAGTGACGATAATCGCCCCGAATCCGAACAGAACGTTGACTATGGCACTCCCAGTCAGGCCGATCGCCATATGCCATCGGCCGTTCGACCTGTCGGCGATTATGCCGTTGACAAACCTGGATGCCCCATAAATGACGCCTATCAAAGTCATGATGATTCCGAAAGCCGTCTTGGTAATTCCGTATTGTGCGGTAAGCCCGGGAATCGCAAACGAAAAGTTCTTTCTTACTACATAGAATATGGCATAGCCTATCATTGTCCCAATGATAGTTCTCCACTGCCATCTTTTGAATTTTTTAGATTGCTCCGGTGTCATCGTTTCGTTTATCTCCGATTAGAGTTTCGTTTTAGCTCAGCTAAGTTACGATTAATTTCATTTATACACAAAACAAATGGACGAATCATGACATGCGACGCTATTCATCCATTCCGAGACCTACATAGCCGGTCTGTAATGTCTTGCAAGAATAAACGTGCTTGATTCCCGAACCAGGAATGGTCTGGACTGCCCGGATCTCCCAGTCTTTTTCTTCCGCCGGATGTCCGGAAGGAGCCTCGACGGTCCAGAAGTGAAGGGTTTTCGGCTTATAAGATGCGTTATCTATTCCCCGGCCGTTTTCATTTATGAAGAAAGAAACCACATTCCAGTCATTCTGACGCCTGGTCACACGTTTCATAGGATAAACCTTCCCGTCTTGGATGAAGTCCACCTTCCAATACCTGTCGTCATCGTACCATATTGATGCGACAAATTTACCTTTCAGGTCATCTTCCCATTGAAACTCGTAACCTTTTGAGCCAGCATACACCTGATTCCCATCGTATACTCTCATTTGCACGTTGGAGTCCGAATTCGTCCACACCGGCTTGACATCCACGATCGATGCATCTTTTACCCTAAACTCCGCAAAGCCATTAGGTGTTCCATCCGTGCAAATGTCCGCATGCCACCAAGCGCCGCAAAGCGCCCCGAGGACATGCTCGGTGACAGGGCTTCCGCCTTTGCAGACATATTCATCGTGGAAATATACGAACGGGTGATGGGTGTGGCCTATCAGAATGTGAGCATTCTCGAAGACAGTCATCAGTGACAACACGTCACTGTAATGACGGTCATGATTCACATACAGGCCGCCTTGCTCACGTCCCTCGGCAAACGGAGCATGAGTACAGAAAATCAACAGTTTCCGGTCTTTGTCTTTCACTTGGGCGATGTCCGCCTTCAGCCATTCGACCTGCTCGTCAGTGAAGCCTGCCGCATAAACGCAGTTCGTGAACTCCTTTCCTGGCTTATGGGGCCGAGTCTGAAGGAACACGATGTCGTCCATGCAGATGATATGAGCATCACCTCTGTCAAACGAATATTCCGTCGGCCCGAACCATTTCACGTAATTGTTCAAGGCATCGTAATCACTTTCGGAAACATTATAATGATCGTGGTTGCCTGGCACGTTGAACACTGGCATATGTCCATCGCTAGTCTTGAAAGACCTGAAGTTCTCTGCCATGGGCTCCCAGATGCTCAGATTGTCGTAAATGATGTCTCCCAGCCCTACGCCGTACACGGACATTCCGCCGGCTATTTCTTCATTCGCCGATTTTTCAATGCTCGGAACGGCCTCTTTCAAGAACCTGGAGACATGGAAATCGGTCTGGCACTGAGGGTCCGACAAAGCGAAGAGGGTGAATTCTTTCTCTGGAGAGGCCATCTTTTCAAGACTGAAATCATGTCTGTCCAGTTTCTTGCTTTTGTCTCTGTATGCAAAAAAAGTGGGGCTTCCGTCAGCATTCTGAGCCATCTTGAATTCCGAAGGCGTCACATACGAGATGACCCTGCATTTCGGGTTGGCTGCCATCTGGTAAACGCCGTGTTTGTCTGTCTTGGTGTAAGAATATCCGTCTGAAACGGCTATTCCTTCTATTCCTTTCCCTGTTTTAGAATCAGTAATGACTCCGACAATCGTGCTGTTGCTGGATATTTTCGTGCCGTTGATTTTTTCTGCGCTGGCACTCAGGCAGAATGCGGTAAGAGCTGCCGCAATAAGTAAGTATTTTCTCATGTGTCGTTACAAAAGCATTTATGAAACTTCTTCTGCATCCAAAGCATCAGAGGCAACCTGAGCATGCATGGCCTCCTTTGCAGCCCGAGCTGCCAGAATTGCCTCATGCTCTGCCCTGGCGCGCTCAACCGAGACAGATTTCTTCAATATGAAGCCAGAGCCCAGATATTTCGTGCGCACATCCTCGTCGGAGGCCAGCTGTTCTGGAGTACCCTGCTGAAGGATCGTTCCCTCATAAAGCAGGTAGGCTCTGTCTGTTATGGCCAGCGTCTCGCCGACGTTGTGGTCTGTGATGATCACGCCTATGTTCTTATATTTCAGCTTAGCGATTATGAACTGAATGTCCTCGACGGCGATAGGGTCCACGCCTGCGAACGGCTCGTCCAGAAGGATGAACTTCGGGTCGATGGCCAGCGCGCGCGCTATTTCGCAACGGCGTCTCTCCCCTCCGGAAAGCTGGATTCCAAGGCTCTTGCGAACCTTTGAGAGATTAAACTCGTCAATAAGGTTCTCCAGCCTCATGTTGCGCTCGTCCCTAGTCATGTCGGACATTTCCATCACGGACATTATGTTATCCTCAACCGACATCTTCCTGAACACCGATGCCTCTTGAGGCAGGTATCCTATTCCTTTCTGAGCTCGTTTGTACATGGGAAGTTCCGTGATGTCTTCATCATCCAGGTACACGCGCCCACCGTTAGGGACTATCTGACCGGTGATCATATAGAAGCTGGTGGTCTTTCCTGCGCCGTTAGGCCCCAGGAAACCCACTATCTCTCCTTGGTTAATCTCCATAGACACACCCTTCACGACCGTCCTTATGCCGTATTTCTTTACAAGATTATCGCAATGAAGTTTCATATTCGTAAATATTTTACTTTGTCTCCAACCCGAAATCTTTTATGAGGTTGCCAACTTCCCCATTCTCTTTCATCAGGGCCTTCGCCTTCTCCTCATCGGTGTATGGAGCCATTTCTTTCTGTTCAGTCGGCTTCACGTCCACATCCAAGCGAAATTTCGTCGAGCCTAATTTTTTCTGCAAATATCCTTCCAGCGCATGCAGCTGACGCTCCCGTATCCAAGTCTGCTGGGCGACGTTATCCACGTTGAAAGTCAGAATCTTGCAGCCATCCTTCTCTGCTATAGAGTATTCAGCATTCTGCAGAGTGCTGCTAAGCCTCGGCTGCTTGGCACAATATTCCGGCATCTCTTTCCACGCTTCCACGACAGCATCTTCATCAGGCATGTCATCCTCTTCTCTAATTGCGGAGGAAGTAACTTTTTTCTCGCTTTCCTCTTGAATAGAGTTTAAGGACAGCGAAGCTCCGGATTTAGGAACTTTCTTCCTTGGTCTCGGAGCTGGTGCTTCTGAAATGGACACGGCCGGTGCCGGCGACGCAGACTCCGGTTCAGAAGCAGCCTTAGTCGGCACCTCCGAAGCCGCAGGAGCAGGTTCAGCCTTAGCCGGTGCCTCCGAAGCCACAGCAGCAGGTTCAGCCTTAGCCGGAACCTCCGAAACCGCAGCAGAAGCATTTACAGGAACAGTGGCTTTAGGCGCTACAGAGGCATTCGATGGAGCCTTCATCAGAAAGCTAAGCTTCATTAATGAATATTCAATATGCAGCCTAGGATTCACTGCCATTTTATATCCCGCCTCGCACTGCGTCGTGGTAGTCAGAGCATCAAATAAAAATGCCGTCGGGCATCTGTCAGCCTGCTCACGATACCTCGTTTTCAAAGAATCCGGCAATTCAAGCAAATTGTCAATCCCCCCGTTCTTAGCCACCATGAGATCTCTTAAATGCGAACTCAAAGCAGCGACGAAATGAAGAGCATTGAATCCCTTCGACAATATCTCGTCGAACTTTTCCAAAGCTGTGCCATAGTCCCCAGCCAGAAAAGCATCCACCAGCGAGAAAGAATATTCATAATCAATGACATTCAGATTCTTCAAGACCTCCGAATATTTCACGTCAGTCCCGCAGAATGCTACCGTCTGGTCGAAAATGGTAAGGGCGTCACGCATGGCTCCGTCCGCCTTCTGGGCTATAACATGCAATGACTCGTCGTCTATGCTGACATTCTCCTTTGTCGCTATCATCCTAAGGTTCCTCACTATGTCCGGAACGCTTATCCTGTTGAAATCATAGGTCTGACAACGGGAAAGAATGGTAGGCAAGATTTTGTGTTTTTCAGTCGTAGCCAGAATGAATATGGCATGTGCCGGAGGCTCTTCCAGGGTTTTCAGGAAAGCATTGAATGCAGCAGTGGAAAGCATGTGCACCTCATCGATGATGTACACGCTGTACTTCCCCACCTGAGGGGGGATCTGCACCTGATCCATCAGGTTCTTGATGTCATCCACGCCGTTGTTCGACGCAGCATCCAATTCATGAATGCAGTACGAACGCCCCTCCTCGAATGACTTGCACGACTCGCACTCTCCGCAAGGATCCATGTCTTTCGTAGGATTAGCGCAGTTGATCGCCTTGGCGAAAAGCCTGGCCGTAGTCGTTTTTCCAACCCCGCGCGGGCCACAGAACAGGTAGGCATGAGCCAGCTTGCCCCTCTTGATCGAATTTTTAAGGGTCTGAACGATGTTGTCCTGACCTATGAGCGTCTCAAATGAATCAGGACGGTATTTTCTAGCTGAAACGATATAGTCTGACATAGCTTACAAATGTACATAATTTATTTTGTATATTTGCTTTAAACCAAGCTTACTGAAGAACATGAAAAGATTCAGGATAATACTTGCTGCCGCATGCCTAATTCTGAGCATCAGCTGCTTCGCTCAAGGACAGATAACCACCAGACGGGAAAAACTCAAAGACTTCTCCTCGAAGACCACTAAAGTCGTCATCCCTGATGATGATATTCTTGCTGAAGCTTTAAGGGAGGGCGTCACCAGCTCTTGGACCATCACGCCTTATGAGTTTTGCTCTCAGGCTGAGTTCAACAAAGACAAGACCAATGGCAATTTTTATTTCCTGCTCATAGTGAATAGCAAACAGAGAAAGGAAATAACCCCAGGCATAAAAATGATAACTCTGGTGAAAGGTGGTGAAGGAGCGGACAAAAGCATTAACTACATGCTGGAGGTAGTGTCTTTCCCTCTCTGCTCTGCGACAGAGCCCACAGGCAGGGAGATGATAATAATTCCAGCTATTCTCACGATAATGCAAAGGCATGCCTCAAGCCTGACAGATTCAGAGCTGAAGGCTTATATGACCGTGAAAGTCTCTCCGAAAGACATGAAGACTCTTTCGAAGAAAAGAGTTTATATAAGCAAGGACGACTTGGCTCCTCAGGTTAATGTGTCTGGGCTGAGCAAACTCAACCCAGATCTAGTAATCGAAGAAGAGGACTACGTAGACAGCCTCTTCACGGAAAAGGCTTACAATTCCTGCATTAGTTACGTCGTAGCTCCAGAAGAACCCATGTCTGGCTCATTATGCTATAAGATGATAATAGAAGCGGACAATTACAAGCTGCTCTACTATAAGAAGCATAAAATCACTGCCAGGAACGGCATAGGTTTCCTTCCTAGCGACATAGAGAATATTAACGACTTAATGAAATAATGATCATAGGTAAGGCAGCCTGCGGGCTGCGATACGCCATCAAGAAAAGTGGTGATGCCGTCGGATATTGCTCGCTGACCATAAAATGCGGCTCGCGAGACGAGGAAGGCTTCCACGACGGCATAGCGCATTTCACCGAACACACCATATTCAAAGGCACTTCAAAGAAAAGCGCCAAGACAATAAACTCTTGCCTGAGCAGACTGGGAGGAGACTTGAACGCTTACACGTCCCGTGAAGAAATCGTGCTACACGCCACCGTGCTCAAGGAAGATATAGGCAAGGCTGTCTCCCTGCTGCTGGAACTTGCGACCTGCCCGACTTTTCCAAAAGAAGAAATAGAGCACGAGAAAGGAGTTGTCGCCGAGGAGATAAAATCTTACAAAGACTCGCCCCCAGACGATGTCTGCGACACCTTTGAGGAGAATCTGTTCAAGGGGCACCCTCTTGGAGGAAGGATACTTGGGAATGCCACGAACGTAAGAAAGATAACCTGCTCGGAATTGCACAGATTCGTGGAGGCCAAGTTCACTCCTGGTAACATGGCTCTGGCAATCGTCGCCAACGTAGAAGAAAAACAGATGGAGGGACGGCTTCTGAAGTTAGCGGAAAAGGCATTCGACGGGAATTGGAAGGCTAGCCCTGAAAGAATATTAAAGGAAATCACAGCCCCCAAGGCATTCAATATCAAAAGGAACAGAGGCACTTATGAGGTTAATGCCGAAATCGGCAGCATCGCTCCGTCTCTCTACGACGAGAAAGGACGATTCACTACTATTCTTTTAAGCAACATCTTGGGAGGGCCATCATCCAATTCCTTGCTCTACTATTATTTAAGGGAGCGCAATGGCTGGGTTTATGGGGTCGACACTTACTACACTCAATATTCCGACAGCGGGATACTTGCCATCACATTTGCTTGCGAGAAGGGAAACATTGATAGGTGCGTCGAAGGAATATGGAAGATAATCTCAAAGATGCAGGAAAATGAATATCCTGACTCGAAGCTTCGCGCTGCCAAAAGACAACTGCTCGGGCAGATGGTAATCAACTCTGACAATGGCGAGACTCAGTGCCTTTCCATGGGCAAGAGCCTCATCACATACGGGACCGTGCATGATGATGAATATGACAGAGCGATGATAGAGTCCATCACCGCACATGACCTTCGCAAGGCAGCAATCCAGATATTCAATCCGGAGAGAACTTCCTCTCTGATATTCTTGTAGTTTAGTAATATATACACAAATGCAGACTCCGGAAGAAAGATACATCCAAGCCCACTCGACGGCCCAAGTAGAGGCTCTGGAATGGATAGAAAAACAGACTAACATCCGCACGAATTATCCTCGGATGCTTTCCGGGGCAGTCCAAGGGCGTTTCTTAACGATGATGGCCCAGATCTCCGGAGCCAGGAATATTCTGGAAATCGGCACGTTCACTGGCTATTCAGCGGCCTGCCTGGCTATGGGACTGACTTCGCCAGAAGGGCATGTGGACACGATCGAGGTCAATGACGAGCTTGAAGACCTTATCAGGGAAGGATGGTTCAAAGCTGGCGTTTCCGACAGAATCACTCTCTGGATCGGGGATGCTTTAAATATTCTGAATGAGCTCCCGGGGCCTTTCGACTTGGTTTTCATCGATGCCAACAAAAGGGAGTACTCTGAATATTACGAATTGATAATAGACAAGATTCCTTCTGGCGGGCTCATCATAGCTGACGACGTGCTGTGGGACGGGAAGCCATGGCAGGAGCCTCAGCCGCAGGACAAGCAGACACAGGGAATAGTCGCTTTCAATGATAAAGTGGCTTCTGACACACGAGTAGAGGTCGTTCTGCTCACTGAGCGCCACGGCCTCAGCCTCATCCGCAAGAAATAAATCCGCAATATTTTCATTAAATTTGCGGTTGACATGAGGACTAATAATATTCTTAAATATATTCATGTATGAAACTCAAAAGCTTATTCTTGACAGCCGCCATAGTTTTGGCCGCGGCATGTTCCACTAACACCGGCACCCCGACTGCGATAAAAGTTGATGTTCCTGCCCGCCCGGCTGGCCAGGAGGATGTAATTGGTCTCACTGTCCCTGCCATGGATACGGTCAGGGTCGGTTTCGTCGGACTCGGGATGAGAGGGTCCGATGCCGTCGTTCGTTATACTTACGTTCCCGGCGTGAAAATCGTCGCTGTCTGCGACGTGGAGCCTGACAGAGTAGAGGCCTCGCAGAAAGACCTTGCGGAAAGAGGTTTCCCGGAAGCTGCCGGATATTCTGGCGACACAGTAGCTTACAAGAAACTCTGCGAAAGAGATGACATAGACCTTGTCTACATCTGCACAGACTGGTCCCATCACGTTGAAGTCGCATTATATGCAATGGAGCATGGCAAGAACGTAGCAATCGAGGTTCCTGCCGCCACTTCCATGGAAGACATCTGGGCGCTCATCAACATGTCTGAGAAAACACGCCTGCACTGCATGATGCTGGAGAATTGCTGCTACGACTTTTACGAGCTCTCTTGCCTGGCGCTCGCACAGGCTGGCATGTTCGGCGAAGTCATTCATGTGGAAGGTTCATATCTGCACAACTTGGATCCATTCTGGGATGCATACTGGAATGATTGGAGACTTAAATTCAACAGGACGCACGAAGGCGATGTTTACCCCACTCATGGCCTCGGCCCTGTCTGCCAGGCGCTGAACATTCACAGAGGCGACCGCATGAAAACTCTCGTCGCAATGGACACGAAGTCCTTCAACGGCGCTGCCAGGATAGAGAAAAAAACCGGCAAGAAATGCGATGACTTCCAGAATGGCGACCAGACCAACACTCTCATCCGCACGGAAAATGGCAAGACCATACTCATCTCCCACGATGTCATGACGCCTAGGCCGTACAACAGAATGTATCAGATTGTCGGGACCGAAGGCTATGCCGCCAAATATCCTATCCAGCAAATGTGTTTCAGGCAATCTCAGCTTCAGAAAGCAGACCCTGCCGCCTCATACGACAATCTGGAAAACGAGAAGACACTTTCTCGCGAGGAGATCGCTGACCTCATCGCCAAGTATCCGAACCCTATCCTGACTCCTGAGCTTGAGGCCCTTGCCAAAGAGGTCGGCGGCCATGGCGGAATGGATTTCATAATGGATTACAGGCTCATCTACTGTCTCAGGAACGGGCTTCCGCTCGACATGGATGTTTACGACCTCGCCGAATGGTGCTGCCTAGGTCCTCTCGGGGCCATCTCCATCAAGAACGGCAACGCTCCGGTTGAAGTTCCAGACTTCACCCGCGGCGGCTGGCAAAAGACTAACGGCTTCCACTACGCTTTCGCGAAATAAAGATTCGAGAATGCTCATTAACCAGAAGAGGCCAGCGAAATTGCCGGCCTCTTCTTAGGTAATATTACCCAATGACAGAACCGTTGTGGAGGGTTTCCTGTGGGGTGATGAAGCGCATGGTGCCGTCGCCTTGCTGGGCCATCAGAATCATGCCTTTCGACTCGATGCCGAAGATTGTTCTTGGCTTCAGATTAGCCAGAATGCAGATTTGCTTGCCGATAAGATCCTCCGGGGCATAGAATTTAGCGATTCCGGAAACGATAGTCCTCTTGTCTATGCCTGTGTCAATGCTCAGCTTCAATAGCTTATCGGATTTCGGAACCCTTTCGGCGGCTAGCACCGTCGCAGTGCGGATGTCCATCTTCTGGAAGTCATCGAAAGAGCATTCGGCTTTCTGAGGAGCGACCTCACTAGCAGCCTTCGCCTTCGCAGCTTCTTCGTTTGCTGCTTTGGCAGCGTTCAATTTGGCGATTTGCGCCTCGACTACGCTGTCCTCAACCTTATTGAAGAGAAGTTCCGGCTTGCCCAGAGCATGACCTTCTGGCAGAAGATCCTGACTACCAAGCATATACCAGTCGAGAATAATATCGAAGGCATTCTCGTTGCTTCCGGCTTGTGATTCGGGCTGAGAGGAAGGCAAGGTGTGCAGGGCACGGCCTTCGCCGGCCTTGTAGAAGTTCACTGTTGGCTCTCCTTCGCCTGCGCGATGATCGTAGCCGGCCTTCACGCCTACGCAAAGCATATTGCGAAGCCTCTCTGCAGCGAAAGGAGTGAACGGCTCGAATGCCAGGGCAAGATCGGCACAAATCTGCAGCGAGACATTCAGGATGGTGGCGCAGCGGGACATATCCGTTTTAGCCACCTTCCACGGCTCGGTGTCCGAAATGTATTTATTCCCGATGCGGGCGATATTCATAGCCTCCTTCAAAGCATCCCTGAAATGGAATGTCTCTAAAGCAGCCTCCAAATTCTTGCGGCACTGGGGAATCTGCGCCAGGGTCTCCTCATCGATTGGCTGCAGAGCTCCGCGAGGAGGAACCTTCCCACCGAAATATTTCTCGGTCAGCACCACGGCCCTATTCACGAAATTCCCGAATATGGCGACCAGCTCACTGTTGTTGCGAGTCTGGAAATCCTTCCAAGTGAAATCGTTGTCCTTCGTCTCAGGGGCATTAGCGCAAAGCACGTAGCGAAGCACATCCTCCTGCCCAGGAAACTCGTCGGCATATTCATTAAGCCATACGGCCCAGTTGCGAGAAGTCGAAATCTTGTCTCCTTCAAGATTCAGGAACTCATTCGCAGGCACATTGTCCGGCAGTATGTAGTCCCCATGCGCCTTCAGCATGGAAGGGAACACGATGCAGTGGAACACGATGTTGTCTTTCCCGATGAAATGAATCAGGCGAGTGTCTTGACTCTGCCACCACTCTTTCCAAGACTTCGGCAAAAGCTCCTGAGTATTGGAAATATACCCGATTGGCGCATCGAACCAGACATATAGCACCTTCCCCTCTGCCCCATCAATCGGCAACGGGATGCCCCAGTCCAGGTCACGGCTCACCGCACGAGGCTGCAAGCCACCATCCAGCCAAGATTTGCACTGGCCGTAAACGTTTGTCTTCCACTCCTTGTGCTGTTCCAGGATCCAATCGCGGAGCCATGGCTCATATTCATTCAGAGGCATGTACCAGTGCTTTGTCTTGACCTTGATCGGAGCCGCTCCGCTGAGCTTCGACTTCGGATCTATCAGTTCCTCCGGACTCAGAGTGCTGCCACACTTCTCGCACTGATCCCCATACGCATTCGGATTGCCACATTTAGGGCAAGTCCCGACGATGTATCGGTCAGCCAGAAATACCTTCGCTTCCGGATCAAAGAACTGTTCCGTCTCCTTCGTGATGAATTTGTCGTCATCGTACAGCTTCTTGAAGAAATCCGAAGCGTTCTTCTCATGCACCTTGGAAGTGGTTCTGGAATAAATGTCATAATTAATTCCCAGCCTGGAGAATGAGTCTTTAATTATTCCGTGATATTTATCGACAATGTCCTGCGGAGATACGCCCTGCGCCCTTGCCTTGATCGTGATTGGCACTCCATGCTCATCGGAGCCGCAGATGTAAAGCACATCTTCCCCCTTCATTCTAAGATACCTCACATAGATGTCTGCCGGCACATACACCCCAGCCAGATGCCCGATGTGCACTGGTCCGTTGGCGTATGGCAGAGCGCAAGTAACCAAAGTCCGTTTAAAATTCTTTTCCATATTCATTAACATATAATATTCATCAATAGTTTACCCCTCTTCCCAGCTTTTGTTTCACAGCTAGTTGCAGCTTCTGCAGACGAATTATTTCGTCCATCACCTTTGGCTGGCCAGACTCATCCCCCTCTTTCTGGAGAGCCTCAAGCTGATTCCTCAGATCCGTCAGCCTGCGGTCCAGACGGCAGGACTGGAACACCAGTATGGCCTTAGGAACATATTTCACGAGCCACGAGTCGTGCGACATCAGAGAATCACGCAAATCTTTGACTGACAATTTGTAACGTTCATTGTTCGAGAGCTGTGCCGTCACGAAGGCCACCTGCCTGTCCTCGCTGTCAAGCAAGTGGCGGACAATGACCTTCTGAGAGTAGCCGTCATAATATTCCTTAGAATAGGCATTCCATATATTCCTGTAAATATCGTTTGTAAACTCTACATTGTCATCCTCAAGAGCCTGGCAAATATAATCGAAGACAGCCGGAGACTCCTCTTCTTTTTCATCTGGCATATCCGTCTCGAACACCAGCTTGGAAGTGCCATCCGTAAGCACGAAATTCAGCAGCCCCCTCTCACCTTTCCCCATTATGGAATCGTTCTCCAAAGCCTCCACCCCATCGCTAGAAGTGAGGCTCACCGCCTGAGGCTCATCACTGCGAGGCTCCGTTCTTGCATAAGGCACATTCGATGATGCCCTTGCCGCAGATTCTATGTTCTTGGCAACAGACGAATCCACCCTTCCTGAGAGAGCCTCCCTTCTAATGCCGAACTTCTCGCTCAAAGCATCCAGATAAACTTCCCTCTTCACCATATCAGGAATGGATGCAATAGAATCGGCGATTTCATTAATCACTGTCGCACGCTTGATAGGGTCTCTCTCGGTACCCTTCAATAAATATGTCGCCTTGAATTCCAAGAAATCCTGCTCTGCCCCTGCAAGGAAATCTTGCACTTCGGCAAGCGAGTGTTTTCTTGAATATGAGTCAGGATCGTCTCCGTCTGGAATCAGCACCACCCTCACGTTCATTCCTTCGCGAAGGAACATGTCTATTCCCCTCAGAGCCCCATGTATGCCAGCATCGTCGCCATCGTACATCAACGTGACATTGGAAGTGAATCGCTTGATGAGCTGAATCTGCCCCTCAGTCAATGAAGTGCCGCTGGAAGCCACCACGTTCGTGATTCCTAGCTGATGCATGGAAAGAACGTCCAAGTACCCCTCGACCAGGTAGCACTTATCCTTATCCCCCATTTCTTTCTTAGCATGCCAGATGCCGTACAGAGACTGATTTTTAACGTAAATCTCCGATTCCTTGGAATTCACATACTTAGCATAAGGCTGGCCTTCCTCTTTCTTTTTCAATGTCCTGGCTCCGAAGGCAATCACCCTGCCGCTAATCGAATGCACGGGGAAAACTACCCTATCGTAAAACCTATCGTGCAGCGAACCATCGTTATCGTATCTGGCGCAAAGACCCGTGTCCAGAAGATATTCATCCTTATAACCAGCAGATTTAGCCGCATCAGTGAAAGAGTGCCTGTCAGACGGTGCCCAGCCTAAGCCGTACTTCTCGATTGTTTCATCCTCTAGTCCCCTGGAGTGGAAATACGCCAGTCCAACGTTACGCCCCTCATCCGTCCTCAGCTGCTCATGGAAAAATTTGCTGGCATATTCAGTGACGAGCAGCATGCTTTCCCTGCGCTGGCGATTGGCAATGTCCTCCGCAGTCTCTTCTTTCTCGTGTATTTCAATGTTGTATTTCTTAGCGAGATACCGCAGAGCTTCCACGTAGCTCATGTGCTCGTAATCCATCACGAAGCCCACTGCAGAGCCGCCTTTATGGCAGCCGAAGCAGTAATATATCCCTTTGGATGGGACAACGTGGAACGACGGAGTTTTTTCGTTATGAAAAGGGCAGCATGCCCAATATTCCGAGCCTCGGCGCCTCAACGATACGAAATCCCCCACCACCTCTTCAACTTTGGCAGTGTCCAGAATCTGTCGTACCGTCTCGTCAGGAATCATTGCTCGTCCACGGTGTCGTCCCCTACTTTATGATATTCAGTCTCAACAGCATTCCCAATGCCAGAAGTGTCCATTCCGTCTTTCTTCGTCTCCATGGTCTTGCTCGCAGGGCCGAATTTAATCTCGTATGCCGTCTTTGCTTTGTTCATCCGCCATGTGGAAATCAGGTCCGAAATCCCATAAATAACCAGCAGGCAGCCTGCGACAATGCTCATCACCCTGATGCCGAACGGATTGAATAGCAGCAAGATGCCACCTATGATGCAGAATATTGACAAAATCAACGTGGCGAAGCCTGCGCCTATGAGGCTCATCGCTCCCGACAGGGCCAGGAGCTGAATCGCTCCAAAGATGATCAGCAATATTCCGATGAAATACACGATGAGATTCGCGACCGCCTGAGGATAAAAGAAGAGAAGCAGGCCGAACACGATATCCACGATGGCATTGGTGAGCATGAGAGGCATCGCACCATCGTTCCGCTTCACGATTCCCCTGATAGTGGAAACCAAGCCGGCTGCGATAAGGAAAGCGGCGATGATCTGCACGACAGTGATCGTAGCTTCGTTCACGGCTATCATAACCAGACCAATGGCGATTGCCACCAGCGCCCTTAGGACGCTGTTAAAGTTTGACTTGTACCCAAATGTGATGAACATATCTTTTCCTTTTCAATGAACTACAAATTTAAGAATTTTTGCTATATTCGTGAATATGATTTATGATACTCACGTTCATAGCCAGTTTTCATTCGATGGCGAACGCACCACTGTAGAGAAAAGCACGAAAGCAGCAATAGAAAAAGGATTGGGAGGAATATGCTTCACCGACCACTGTGATTTCTATGTCCCGCCGATGAAGGCTGATTTCGAGCCCATAGTGAACGAGGAATTCAACGTGTCTGCCCAGCAAGCCGAGATAGACAGGGTCCGCGGGCTGATCCTCGACGGGGAATATGGCAGGGCGGCAGCGAAAAAATTCAGGCTGCTGAAGGGCGTAGAGATAGGACTCTACAATTCTTGCAGACCCAAGATAAAGGAATATGTCGCCAGCCACCGATTCGACGAGATAATCGCGTCGGTGCATTACTTAGATGACGTTGACCCATACTGCGGAGGAGTTTACTACAAAGGAAAGAACTGGAAAGAAGCTTACGGGCATTATCTGGAAACGATACTTAAGGAGGCTAAGTGGCTAGGCGACGGATTCGACATAATCGGCCACTTCGACTATGTGGCTCGCTACGCACCTTATCCAAAAGAAAGCATAACGTATCACGATTTCGCAGATTTATTCGATGAACTGCTCACTTTCCTCGCCCAGAACGGGAAAGGACTGGAAATCAACACGAAAACATACAAGAAATATGGTATGAGAGCCCCAGAGCTGGACAGAGACATCCTCATCCGCTTCCTAGAGCTAGGCGGCGAGATTCTTACGCCCGGCTCAGACGCTCACGCCCCAGAAAGAGTCGGCGACAAATTCGATTACTACGCCCAGTTCATAAAATCCTGCGGTTTCCGCCGTCTGGGGCATTTCGAAAACCGCAAAGTCAAGCTAGTGAATATTTAATTAGCTATCTCGCAAAGGAACTTTATGCGCACCAGCCTGATTTCCATCTCCTCATAATCAGGCCCTAAGACTTTCATGGCCTCCTCGACAGAGTCCGAGACTGCCTCTTCCTTGAAATAATTATAAATATCCTCTATTACATCCTCGTCCACGTTGGCGTTGATGTCGTAGTTCAGGTCCAGCTTCGTGCCCGAAGCCACAATTGCCTCTATCTCATTCAGGAGGTCTCCCATCTCCAGCCCCTTTGCTTCGGCGATGTCCTCCAGCGGTATCCTGCGGTCTATGCTGGTGATTATATAAACCTTGTCCGCAGCCTTCGATGGGGCAGACTTCACGACGAAATCCTCTGGACGAGTGATCTCATTCTCGTCCACGTATTTCTTTATCAGGTCTACGAACTCCTGGCCGAACTTATTAGCCTTACCGGCACCGACGCCCTGGCAGTTCTGCAATTCGGTAAGACTGATAGGATAAAGGATTGACATGTCTTCCAGAGCCTGATCGCTGAATATTATCCAAGGCTGCAGATGAAGTTTCTTAGAAACATCCTTACGCAAATCTTTCAGCATTGAAAGCAGTGTGGCATCTCCGCCTCCTCCACCTTTCATGTTAGAAGCTATTGCAGCCTCATCATCATCGGCTTCATCGGCATTATTGCTCTGGAATTCCCTCTCTTTCACCAGACGAATCTCGTATGGTTTTGCCGCAAACTCTGCGCCTTTCTTCGTAACGTAAATGAGACCGTAAGACTCTATCTCCTTCTCCAGCAGATGCCCAACCAAGCCCTGATGAATGACCGATGCCCAGAACTTCTCATCGTGCTTTGCCCCAGCCCCGAAAAGCTCCAGCTTGTCATGCTTATAAGATTTGATTAGGGCATTTGACTTGCCAGCTAAGATTGCTGCCAGATGCTCCATCTTGAAATGCTCCGGTAAAGATTTTATCAGCTTTATGACCAGGAGCATCTCCTTCATGCCATCGAATGTCGGCTTAGGATTCAGGCAATTGTCGCAAGCCCCACAGTTATCCTGAGTATAATCCTCGCCAAAATAGTTCAGGAGCAGCTTCCTACGGCACTGGTTCGACTCAGCATATGCGACGGTCTCTATAAGGAGCTGACTATTGATTTCCTGTTCTGCAATAGGTTTGCCATGCTTTAGCTTTTCCAGCTTCTCGATATCTTTATAGCTATAATAGGCGATGCAGTCCGCACCCTCTCCGTCTCTGCCTGCGCGGCCAGTCTCCTGATAATACCCTTCGATGCTTTTCGGGAAGTCGTAATGAATGACGAACCTTACGTCCGGCTTGTCGATGCCCATGCCGAAAGCTATGGTAGCCACAATCACGTCCACATCTTGCATCAAGAACCTGTCCTGGTTCTCTGCACGAACCTTGGCATCCAAGCCGGCATGGTAAGGGAGGGCTTTTATGCCATTAATGTTCAGAAGATTGGCCATCTCCTCCACCTTCTTTCTGCTAAGGCAGTAGATAATCCCTGACTTCCCGGGATTTCTCTTGATATATTTTATTATGTCTTTCTCTGGCTCAACCTTGTCCTTCACCTCATAATAAAGGTTAGGACGATTAAATGACGACTTGAATATGTCAGCCCCCGTTATCCCCAGGTTTTTTAATATGTCGCTCTGCACCTTAGGCGTAGCCGTAGCCGTGAGGGCGATGATAGGAGCACGGCCTATTTCATCTACTATTTCCCTGATTCTCCTGTACTCTGGCCTGAAATCGTGCCCCCACTCAGAGATGCAGTGAGCCTCGTCCACTGCGTAGAAAGAAATTTTAACGTCTTTCAGTAATTCCACGTTGTCTTCCTTCGTCAACGACTCAGGAGCCACGTACAAAAGCTTCGTGACGCCAGAGTGCACATCCTGTTTGACCTCCTGAAGCTGAACCTTATTCAGTGAAGAATTAAGGAAATGAGCTATGCCACCATTGTTATCGGAAACGAAACCACGAATGGCATCAACCTGGTTTTTCATGAGGGCTATCAACGGCGAGATTACGATAGCCGTTCCTTCCATCACGAGTGCCGGAAGTTGAAAACAAAGGGACTTGCCTGCGCCTGTAGGCATAAGCACGAAAGTATCTCTTCCATCTAGAAGATTATGAATGATTTTTTCTTGATCCCCCTTGAAAGTATCGTATCCGAAAAACTCTTTCAGTTTGGAGCGAAGCAGTTCAGAATCTACATTCATCCGGTCATCAGCTATCTTTAACAACATAAATATAGATTAACTTTTTCTTTTTATCAA
>DCKG01000022.1 GCA_002320605.1 Bacteroidales bacterium UBA1680
AATTTTTCTCCGGACACTAGTGATAACAGTTAATACATTATTCTAATAATCAATTATATGAACAAAAATCGAATTATTATTTTTGCCATCATTCTGGCTGTTATTTTGGGGGGATTATTGGCAGTGAAGAGCATTGCGTCGCAAAGCCTATTCGTTTCGAATGTTGAAGCTTTGATGAATAGTGAGAACTTTTATGGTGAAGCCTCGTGCTGGAATACTGTCGTATATAAAAGAGGAACCGATACGAGGGTTTGTCATTCTTGTTCGATTGAAATGAACATGCAGCCTTCTTTTCCAGAGTACGTCCTTCATTGCTATAATCCCAAATAGACAAAATGAAACGGACTGTTGTATCATTAGCGGCAATTTGTCTGACTCTTTGTGGCTGCTCTTACAAAGATGTCACGTTGGCTGCTTTCAAGAATATGGAAAGGGTAGATGAGTTCCCTTACTCTTTCATGCTCGGAAAGGGAGAGGCCTTAAATTTTGTCCCAGTCGGAGCTCTAGACATTGCGGTATGCGGAGATTCTCTTTTGTTCTCTGTTCCTTCAGAAAAATTCATAAATGTGTATGATTTAAATGATGGGATTTTTTCAGGATCATTCCTTAAAAAAGGAAACGGTCCCTATGAGTTTCTGAATCCTCCATTTATGCAAGAAATGACATTCTCTGAGAGGATAGTTAGCATTTATCATCCAAACGGACATTTCTATGACTTTGATTTTAAACGCTCGATCTTGAGAGGTTCTCCGGTAGTCATTAATGACGCTAATAATTTACCAAAGAAATTGAAGAATTGTTTTAGAGTAGAAGACTCTTCTTATTATTGTCGTGAAGTTCGCTCGGATGCGAAAGGCCTGCGCCGATTTCTTTGGACTAGCGGAAAAGAGAGCCAGAATGCTTCAATCGAAACCCTGAATGAGATTCTCCTAGAAGGAAAGGAAGATGGGTACAGACATAATTTGCTCTCTTCCTTGATAGCTTATCATAACGAGCATGATATTGTGGTTGAGGCTGCAATGTATCAGGATGTCATCAACATGTATTCACTTCGTAAGAAATTTGCTTTGTCAATAGTGACAGGAGACAATGTCAATAGTATTGAAGAGTTGTCTACTCTGCCATTTGGTAATTTCAAAGATGCATACGTGGATTTGCGTCTATACGACAATTCTTTTGCATGTCTTAAGGCTGGGAATTGCGTGCAGTTCTTTGATTGGCAAGGTAATCCGATAGCGCAGCTGATGCTTCCAGAGAAAGCAACAGCTTTTGATGTTGCTTGGGGGGACAGATTCCTGTTCACGTACGATATCGAAACAGAGAGTTTATATAAATACAAAATACCAGAAGGAATCCTTAACGGTTAAAATAAATCAAACAAAGAACCAAGTCGTTTTAATGTCTGAGACATGTGATAATGTTGTTTTGATTTTTTCTCTTGTCTCTTACGAAAATATCAATAACATTACATTTGGAAAATATACTGACTCAAATGCATAGAATTTTCATAGCCACAGTAGAATACATTATTGTTTTTGCTTCACTCTATGTAACATCATGTTCTTATGACCGGGTGAGCGAGGCTCTGCATATGGCGGGAAAAAACAGAGGCGAGCTGGAACACATACTTGAATACTTTGAACAGACAGGAGACAAAGAAAAGATCGCAGCATCACGTTTTTTGATTGGTAATATGCCTGGCCATAAGTCAATGAGAGGATCCTATGAGGCATATTGGTATGATGCGGACCGGATTCTGTCTGCATCTGGTGAATCGCTCTCGGTATTGGATTCCCTTGAGAACTTAAAGGCAAAGTACGACGGACTGATATATTATGATTTCGATCTGAAATATATATCGGCAGACTATCTTATTCACGACATTGAAACAGCGTTCGATCAATGGCGGAATGGTGAGTGGGCAAGGCACCTTTCATTCGATGAGTTTTGCGAATGGCTGCTACCATACACTTGTTCAGACAGTCAGCCGTTGATGAATTGGCGTGACAGTATTTCAGACTTTGCAAAAGGGTACATCGATCATCTGAATGAATGTGATGAATATATCGGGAATCCACGAGCTGCGATAGTTCGTGTCAACAACAAACTTATTCCAATGATCTCGGAACAGAAATGGATTCATTCTGGTCATGGGTATCCTATTTATAATCCTTCTATATTTGTTAAACTCCCTGGAGCGTCGTGCAACGAATACATGATAAATGGTATGCTGATAATGCGAAGCAAAGGAATTCCTATCGGCATGGATTATACGCCTCAATTTGCAGATCGGATGTATGGGCATTATTGGAATGTATATCCAAATCTAAGAGGTCGGAAGACAATGTTCACATCATTCGGAGTCAATCCTGATTATCCTCATTACACCCACACTACATTTGCTAAAATTGTACGCCAAACATATTCGTCAAATAATGAATATCTTAAGCTTCTTCGGCGACATAACGGAGATATCCCTCACATGTACGATTCCCCTTTCTTCAAAGATGTCACAGATGAGTATCAGGAAACGACGGATGTCTGTGTAGAGTTAATGAAAGGCATGAGATTGTCAAGTCGTGATGCTTTCATATGTGTTTTCGGAGATGATGGTTGGGAGCCTGTGTCTTGGGGAAAAGCCAGATTCGGTAAGGTTAAGTTCTTGAACATGGGACGGCGGACAACGTATCTGGTACTTGGATATGTTGGTGGGGTTTTGAAGCCTGTGTCTTATCCTTTCTTCCTGGATGACTTCGGTAGAGTTTCATATATTGGAAAAGAGGAAAACCTCGGAAGGGCAAGTTTTACACTGTATAGAAAGTATCCAATGTTTCAGCACGTGATGCTTGTCCAGAGTTCTCTCCACGGAGGCCTTATCATTGGTGCGGATGACAGATCCTTCAAGAATGCAGACACAGTCTGTGTCTTTCCCGAGTGGCAGATTACTTCGGGAAAAGTTACAGCTAAACAAAAATATCCGCATAGGTATTGGCGATTCCTCTCTAATATGGGATTGAGATCCGATATGGCAGAACTGTTCTTCTATGATAATGCATGTTCCAGAGTCAAAATAAGTGCGGATTCGGATTCTTTGTCATATGTTATTGACGGTGATCCATTGACATACTATTCTGCCTATCTCGAAGAACCATCCGGGGTATTGGATACTGGTGAGCCAGTAATCTTGGATCATGTCTCGTATATCCGAAGAGGTGACGGAAATGCTATTGTTCCAGGAGATTTATACCGAGTGTCTTGGTGGAATGGCAAAGGATGGACGGAGCATTGCGAGTCTGTGGCAAATGATGTTGAACTTCAAATCGAAGACATTCCGGCGAACAAGTTGTATTTTGTGGAAGGCTTGTCAAGAGGGGTGCAGAATAGGACGTTTATATATGAGAAGAAAGTTGGGCGTGTAGTATGGAGGTAAACATGATTTGGGATGCTATATGAGATAGTATAGAATGTCTTAGAAAAGAATCATATTTTGTGTCTTTCCGATACATAATTGTTTTATTAATTTTTTAACAAATAAATTTTAATCACCATGACGAAAAAAGTCATTATCGCAGTGGGAGCATTGATTGTAACTGCTGCCGTGTCAGCATTCACTTATGCTTTTAATGAGAGAGATGTTAAAGACGACTTGTTCGATGCGAATGTTGAGGCATTGGCAAGAAGCGAAGGCAGTGGAAAAGCTATTTGCTACAGCCAATACTCGGTTAACGACTCTATGAGATGTCTGGAATGTGGTTCATGTAAATATGTGAATGGAGCAGGCGTCGATAAGGGCGGTTATTGTAGGTTTTAATAAACATGAGAGCATATCCATTTATTCTTAGCGTCATTATTCTGGTTGCATGCGGCCAGAACAATGATAATATTTTCGATGCGCCTGTGCGTAACGCAAAGGCCATAGAGCAAGGCAGCGTGAAAGGAGAGCGGACATGCCGGAGTGGGGATACCATCGGCAATATCTCAGGGATTTATGCTAACGACTCGATTCTTTTGTTGAAAGGCGTCGAGGCGGATTCCCCATTTTTGATTCATGCGTTTTCCACTAAGGATGATTCTGCTGTTGGCAATTTTGTCGCCAAGGGGCGTGGTGAGGGGGAACTATTGGCTCCGATTATCAAAGGATGCCAGCAAAAGGAGGATTGGTCAATATATCTGTTTGATTTGAATTTGTGTGCTGCCTTCAGTTTGGACATTAAGAAATCAGTTGAGAGTCAGAAGACAGAACTGTCGCTGTTGCTGAAATTGCCTCCACAAACTCTTGACGCTTATCCTATCGGTGAAGATCACATAGCTCTTGTTCCTCAAAAAGACGATTACATTTGCGAAATATTGGATAGAAATGGCGACCAGATTAAGAAAATCTCGTTGTTCCCGAATGTCCCGGGGTCGGATTATTTTGAAGGGTTGTCATCCGCTTGCGTGGTCAATCAGGACAGAAGGATGCTGGCCATGGCGATGTGTATGCTGCCACAGGTGAATATTCTGGATATCACCACAGGAGAGAAGTCGACGGTTGCGATCTCAAAGGATTACAAGAACTGGCACAAAATTCTGAACGACAGCAATGACGAACGCCGGATTTATTATACGGCAATCACTCAATCGGACAAAAATATCATTGCACTGTGCATGGACAGTTCATTTGAGGAGTGGATCAAAGGCACGAAGGCTCCTCACCTGCACATTTTCGATTGGGAAGGAAACTTCCTGAACGATGTGACCATTCAGGAGAATTTGAAAACAATATCTTTTGATGACTCAACTCAGATTTTGTACGGAGTGGATACCAATGATAGTGTTTTTAAATATGATTTGTCAGACATCATAAATGGCAAAGCATGAAACATTTTGAGAAGAGAACAGCCCTCGCTGCGATGTTGTGCCTTATGATAAGTTGTACGCAGCATGCTCTGCGTCAAGACATGAAAAAATTCATGTCCGAGAATATCGCTTTCCCGACAGATTTAATAAAGATTACTGATGGTCAGGTATCTTCTGGTAAGATTGAATTGTATAAATCAGTAATGGTTTTCTTCTACGGGAAAGACGAGTGTTCGTCTTGCGCAATAAACCATCTAAATGATGATTTGTCAGGATTTATTGATATTGAGAAATCGGAGAAATGCAGGGTTGTGATTCTATTTTCTCCGTTAGAAGATGATATTTTGGACGTCCAAAATCAAATAAGAGAGCTAAAATTTCCTTTTCCAATATATGTAGATTTGTATGGAGAGTTTTACAGAATTAATAAGGATTTTCCATCGGACCGTCGGTTCCATAGTTTCTTAATTGGAAAAGATGCCCATCCAGTTTTTATCGGTAATCCGCTTCGAGGAGAAAAACTGTCAAAGGTATTTAAAATGGTCTTAAAAAAGATAAACAAATCATAAATTTATAAAAATGAAGAAAATTATAATCTTATCTTCTCTGTTCTTATTAATTGAAGGCATTACCGCATTAATGCTTGTCTATAATCATGAAGAAGACATTTACATATTTGCAAATGTCGATGCACTGGCTAGTGAAGAGTCCTCTGAAGGAGGAAACAAGTGCTACAAGAACGTGACTGATGATCCGGCCGATCAGGTAGTCTATTGTGGAACTTGTAGAAGCATCCCGGGGCGAGGAAGTAAAAAAAGTGTATGTTATAAGTAACTCTATATGAAAAAAATCTTATTGATCATTGCTGCGTTTGTGATTTTTTTAGTTACAGTTCTAATTTATGAGAAAACATCTTTTGATGTGATTTTTACTGCAAACGTAGAAGCCTTGTCACAAGCCGAGCATGGTGAGTATATAAAGTGTTGGAAAAATATTCGTGATGATATTTCGGATGTTGTTCTTTATTGTGGAACTTGTACGGAACTTCCAGGAACGTATAGGGGCGGAATGAGTTATTGTAAGCCATGAGGAAGATTTTGCTTACACTTGTTGCATGGGCGTTTATCCTGACATCGTGTGAACGAAAAGCGTATTTCGCATTCGATGATGTCATTTATGTGCACGATTTCCCTAATGAGTATGAGTTGGGAGATGCTGACACATTGGATGTTGACTTGATAGGGATTCGTGGAGTGAAAAGTTTCGGGGACTATCTTCTTGTATCCTGTTCTGAGCCGAAGGGCTGTTTGTCTACAGTGTCTTTGGAGGACAAACCAAAAGTTACAAATTCTTTCTTGATGATTGGCTCCGGTCCTGGAGAAGTGCTTTATCGACCCTATATCTCTTGGATGAGTTTTTATGAAAAAGATGGCCGACGTGAGGGAGGAGTATATGATTATACCGGGTCATTTCTTGAACTTGACATCTCTCAGGACTCTCTTTCGAATGCATATAGATACTTGTCGCGTTCTCTTCCAACAGTGTCTGGCTCCCGATATTTCTACGTTTCCCCCAACCTTTTTTTATGCCGACGGTCGAAGGGGGATGGCAGTGGTTTTGAAAGATTTTTGGTGGATTCTTTAGGAAGAGAATGCCACATTGCATCAATGGATTACCTGAATGAGATTTCATCTTCAGAACAAAACCTCCTTTCATCCTCTATCGTCATAGATGATAAAAGCGGAACTATAGCAGAAGCGAGTTCCTATCTTAATGTCATTCATCTATATTCATTGGATGCCTCAAGAAAAGGATTTGCGAAAACGGTGGCTCTTGGGAAAAGGCTTATGGACATCAGAGATGTTGAGAGACAGGGCCTTGATCTAATTCCAAGGACATACTATGATGTTCATCCATACAAAGGCTTCTTTGCTGCCCTTTATGTTGGAGCAAAAATGGAAGATTTCGAGCAAGGAATCTGCCCTCATCCCTCCATTCATTTGTTCAGTTTGACAGGTGAGCCTCTAGCAAAGATTCAGTTACCTGTCAATGCGTTACTATTTGACATTGACTCAGAAAACAGTACGATTTATGTGGTGGAGATGGTTTCTGAAAAAATTCTAAGATATAATTTGCCCGATATCTGCATTTAAATATGTGGCTATTGGTTTCATTGGCTTCATTGGTTTTGTTCGTCTATCATCGAGAGTTTGCTGAACGCATAATCGTCTTTGCACTGTCGCTATGGCTTGCATATGAGTCAGCGTTCGGGATTATGCAGTTGCTAGGAATTGCTGTTTCCTGCAATAGTATGTATCCGATGACAGGCAGTTTTGCTAATCCCGGTCCTTACGGCGGATTCCTCGCTGTTTGCATGGCCGTGGTTTTTGCTGCTGCTTGGAAATGGCGTGATTTGGAGACTCCATATGATAGAGTATTGTTTTGGCTATCAACTGTTTCCGGCAGTTTGGGAGCTTTAGTACTCCCTGTGTCAATGAGCAGGACCGGTTTCGTTGCGTTGCTCGTGTCTGGAGTGGCCTTTGCCTTGACCAATGCGGAATTAAAGTCATATTTGAAATCACATAAAAGGATGGTGCTGTTAGTTGTTACTATAATTGTCATCCTCGGTATTGGAGCGTTCAGACTGAAGAAAGACTCTGCATTTGGTCGTTTTCATATTTGGGAGATGGAGCTGCGCGCCATCGCTGACAAACCCCTGGTAGGCCACGGATGCGGAAAGGCACTTGGTGCGTATGGCGATGCGCAGGCAGAATTTTTTGAAAAGGATGAACGCAGCCAAGAGAGGGTAAGGATTGCCGGGTGTCCGGAATATGCGTTCAATGAGTACTTCCGCTTCGGGATGGAGTTCGGGATTCTTGGCTTGTTGTTGTCGGCCGCAGTGATTGTTTTCGGAACGCTGACGTTGTGCAAGGTTAGATCTTCTTTGACATTTGGTTTCGTTTCTTGGGGGACATTTGCAATGGCTTCATATCCATTGGATGTATGGCAGTTACAATTGCTCATAGCCACCTTTCTGGGAGCGGCGATAGGCGTAAGTGTGAAAGTCGGAAAAAAAGCAAAACTGATTTTGATGCCGACCTTTATCATTATATCCATAGTATTAATTGTAATGAGGATTCCAGAGAGCAAACGAATAAAAATTGCTGAACAAGAATGGCGTGAAGAGCAAAAATCTGCAAGCTTTGAAATGTTTGATGGCGAGGCGGACAGATTGGCGATTTTATACCCGCAGCTTAGGATGAAATTCCGTTATCTTTATGACTATGGCTATGTCCTTCATAAAGAAGGCAGGTACGCTGAGAGCAATGTGATTTTAATTGAAGGTGCATCAAGATCATCAGATCCTATGTTCTACAACATCATAGGAAAAAATTTCGAAGCGCTCGGAGATTATGACGAAGCCAAGCGTAATTACGTTCATTCGCACAATATGGTGCCGTCGCGGTTGTATCCTTACATCTTGCTGATGGAAATGGAGGAAAAGCGGGGAGACATAAAGCAGGCACTGTCTTATGCGCAGAAAGCTTTGTCTCTGCCGGTGAATGATAGAAATATGTCTATGCGTAATCTTCATAATAGAGCGAAGAAATACTATGATGAACATTCGAAAGATTATTAGGCAAGTGATTATAATTCTGGCATCTGCGATGACGTTTGTCCTTCTTTACTTGGTCGGCAGAGTTCTGATATGCGACTCTTTTATAGTTAGAGGGGAGTCTATGGAACCGGTAATTCATAGCGGCGAAAGAGTGTGGGTGAACAAACTCAAGATGGGAGCACGGATTTATACTGACTATGATTTTACAAAACCGACATTATCATCGTTTCGTTTACCAGGTTTCTCAAAAGTCGAAGCGGGAGATCTTCTTGTTGCAAACTATCCTTATGCGCGGTCCAAGGACACGATCACATTCCAGATAAATTATGTGTATCTGAAGCGTTGTTATGCTGCTCCTGGTGATACGGTGAGAATAAGGAATGGCTACTACGTGGATTCTCAAACAGGAGGGCACATCGGTGATCTGAAATATCAACGGATTTTGTCAGAAACTCCAGATTCGGTTCTGATGGCGGCAGGAGTTGTCTTGAAAGCTATGCAGGTGAACAAGAGGCTTGGTTGGACGATACGTGATTTTGGACCATTGCCCGTTCCGAGAAGGGGAGATACGGTTAATCTCACCATAGATAATTACAGGATTTGGCTGAGACCGATACTTTTCGAAAGCGGCAAGCGTCTTAACGCTAGGGAAGGACAGGTCTATTTGGGTGATGAGCTAATATGTGACTACACATTTAGGAGCAGCTGGTACTTTCTTGGTGGAGACAACGTGCTAGACTCAAGAGACAGCCGCTATTTCGGTCTCGTGCCAGAGGAGTATATTGTGGGGATAGTGGTTTGCAAAGATAAAAAGTCATAAATATGATGTACCGCCAACTAATATTTCAGGACATTCTATCACAAAATGTCAAACACTGATGGACATTAACCGTATAATCAGATTCTATGTCTGCATATTTATCCCTTCTCTGCTACAGGGACACTCTGGGGACAGCAGCGGATGTCGCTTTCGGATGCGCTCGGGACGGCATTGAGTTCTTTGTTACAGTTGTTGTAAGAAAACCACAAGACAATAGGAGGCCGTTAAAAGATTTATTCGGACAGGCGGACCACTATGTCCTGACGTATTCTCCTCCACCGCACCTGTGGACAATTTTGCCCCGGCTCTCACGGAATGCTTAATCGTCTTCACTTGCCGGACCTGGAGTAAGTAGAATATCTTTAGATACCTGAATCCCGTATGCAACATCTCTGAACCGTCCTGGCTGTGGCACCAGAATGCCTGAGGAAACAAGAGATTTTACGTCTCGCTCAGCGGTATCAACCGATACGGAAGCCAGCTTCGCCCAATTCTTCACTTTCAGTTTTCCGGCATAGCCGTCAAGATAGGTGTTCAACACCTGCTTCTGGCGGTCAGTGATGACGTCTTGTGAATGGCTTTGCCAGAAGATGGCTTTGTTAAGGATGGATGAAAGCATATCTTCGGCGCTCTCTATGGAGCGCAGCATACAATCGAGATACCAATCAATCCAGGCAGTGATGTCCACACTCCCTTTTTGGCTACGCTCGAGGATGTCATTATACTTCCGCTTCTCTTTGTTTATTTGACGCGAAATGCTGAAATAGCGAAGCGATGAGTTGTCTGCCTGGCTCAATGCTATATCTGCGATAGCTCGGCTGATTCGACCATTTCCATCATCGAAAGGGTGAATGCTAACAAACCAGAAATGAGCGACAGCAGATTTTATATAATCCTTAGGCGTAGTATCAGCGTTGAACCAGTCGAGGAACATTTTCATCTCTCTTGGGACGAGTTCTGCTGCCGGCGCATGGTAATGGACTTTCTCACGTTCCATAGTGCCTGAAATAACGTCCATATCATCGACCCTATACTTACCGACATTGATGGCAACCATCCCGCTTCTGCCCGTTGGGAACAAGCAGTTATGCCATCCGAACAGTCGATCATCCGTTAAAGGCTTCGCATAGTTCCCGACGGCATCAAGCATCATTTCGACGATGCCCTCGACGTAGTGGGAGGGCTCCGTCTCGTTCGTTATATGGACTCCCATCCTTCTTGCAATAGAGGAACGGACTTGATTGGAATTCAATACAACACCTTCGATTTCGGATGAAGCGACAATATCATGAGTCAACGCCTCGACCTTAGCCTGCCGCTGAACATCGAATCCGATAGCAGACAGCCTCCCCTCAAGAAAGCCAGCAGCCTTGTTGGCCTTCGCGAGTTTATCGCCTATGAAAGTCTTGTTCCAGGTGAATTCCGGCCAGTTTTCTGTCTGATGGATGTACATATCTCACTCATTTTTCTGTAAATATAATCATTTGCGGAAAATAATCCGCAAAATTTGCGGATTATTTTCCGCATCCACAGCAAAAAACCCGGTAAGAAAGCCCTCATCGAGAGTTTGCTGAACGAAAATGGCTTCACGGAGCAGAAATTTGCACGGATGCCGCTATGAAGCGCCAGTTTATTTCTTCGGTATGGCGTAAATGACTTTCAGCTTCGGGGTAGGTCCCGTAGTGGAGTTAGGCCCTCTTAGCACAGCCTTGTAATAACGGTCCTTGTCCAGCTCGTAACTGTATGAAGTCGTGGTGGCAGACTGGCTGGCGTATGTGGCCATCATCATGTAATTGTAGTAGTTGCTGTAATAGCTTCCGTAACTTCCATAACCGCCATAGCCTCCATAACCATAGCCCCCATACATGTCATTGTAGTAGGAATAGTAGGCCATCTGGTTATAGTAGTCGCTTAATTCCTTGGCCTGCGAGTTGGTTGAGGTATTTTGCTCTCTGGCCATATTCAGCATCCAGACATCGTAGTTGTGAAGGTTCGTAGTGTCTGAAGTACGGATTATTGCCTGTACATGGTGGGTAATGTCCGGTGCATATTCGCAAAGGGACCGGTTGATGTCTCCTTGGTTTTCCGTTGACACGCTCGCATCTGTAAGTCCTGCGAAAGTCACTTTGCCTTGACGGCTGATTCGAACCGTAGGGCTCAGCTCCGCAGGGAAGCGGAACATGGTCGTGTAATCATCAGGGAAATCGAACGGAAGCTTTATCGTAGCCTTAGTGATCACGGTAGTGAGAGGGTCTCCGCCATTCTTCAATATGTCGTTCCGCACGAGAGATTTTATATCGCTGGCCATAATGACTGGCTTCAGGCCGCTGCCGCCTTCGACAAACAGCTTGTCATCCGCCAACCCGCCGATTCCGTCAGTCTCGTGACTGTCTGTATTCAGCACGTACTGAGAAGGAAGCGAGCCTGCATTAATGAGCGAGTCAAGATTTTGGAAGTCTAACGGGCTGAAATAGAACATCAGCATCGTGTCCCTTCTCTCTCCGTTGAATTCGGCGTTATAGTATAGCGCGGCATAATTGTCGGTTCTATAGGTCCCGTATTTCGAAGATGTTTCCAATATGTTGAATTTGAACATATTGAATCTTCCTCCATTGCCGGATGGATCGTTCGTGGTAAGATATATTCCAGGGAATTTTTTCTGGTATTCATCGAAATCCTTCAAGTCATCGTTCGTCATGGTCAGGAATTTCTTCCCATAGTCTTCAGTGAAATAGAATATGAGGGAATCGCTGCCGTTCAGGACAGGAACATTCTTGGAGATTCTGGTATTTGAATATTCTATCTTCGACCTGGATGCGTAAGAAGTAGAATCAAGGGCTTTCGTAAGAGGATAGACATTTACGTATTGCAATATGTTCTTTTGCGACTCATC
The DNA here is from genome assembly GCA_002320605.1 of Bacteroidales bacterium UBA1680. Classification (GTDB taxonomy): domain Bacteria; phylum Bacteroidota; class Bacteroidia; order Bacteroidales; family UBA932; genus Cryptobacteroides. The sequence continues at coordinate 12,172 of DCKG01000022.1, forward strand.
CTCGACGGAAATGGAATCCAGGCAAGCCTGGAAGCGCATCCTCTCGAAGACAGGGTTGGTCCCGAAATCGATGGAGTCCAGCACTGGCACCAACGTGACTGCGCAGCCTCTTTTAAATAGGCCGTATGTGTCATCCCTGATGGAACCCAAATTCATTCTTCTAGAGGAATATGCCGTCATGCTGTCGATCGGCAAGCTGTAAATCTCGCTCAGGTCGAATTCGGCCTCGTAGATTTCGTATTTCTCGTTAGTGGCGATGAAGTCGCCTGCAAGTGTCTTATCTACATTCGTGCAAGACAGAGCGCATGACAGCACCACTGCTGCGAATAGGATTTTCTTCATTGTTTACAACTGTTCGTAAAACTTGTCGTATTCGTCGATGTAGCTTCCATCCTCGAAAAGTTTCTCATCGTATTGCAGAACAGGGATCTTGAGTTTCTTGCAATACTCCGCTGTCTGCTTGCCTACGTCTTTTGAGCTGAAAATGACGCCGTCAGAATACAAAGCCGCCAATTCCGCAAGATTTATGCCACTTAACGGATCCTTGAAAGGCACGTCGGAAGTCTTTATCCCATTGATTCTAACCATATTCGCAAAACCAGAGGCGAACGTCTCTTTATCTATCTCACCATAGAGCGAAGACACGATCTTGCAATTCGTGAATATCGGATCCCCATGATATGCTTTCTTAAGGTACATAGGCACGAGAGACGTAATCCATCCGCTGCAATGCACGATGTCCGGGGCCCAGCGAAGTTTTTTTACCGTCTCCAGCACGCCGCGAGCAAAGAAAATAGCCCTCTGGCCGTTGTCTTCGAAGAACTTGCCGTTAGCATCGTAGGTGAGCTGCTTTCTCTTGAAGTAGTCATCGTTGTCGATGAAATAGACCTGTATTCTTGCTGCTGTGATGGAAGCCACCTTAATTACCAGCTGCCTGTCTACGTCCCCGATGATGATATTCATTCCGGAAAGACGTATTACTTCGTGTAGCTGGTTCTTTCTTTCGTTTATGCACCCATATCTAGGCATGAATGTCCGAATCTCTCTTTTGCGATCCTGGATGCCCTGAGGAAGATAACGACCTATCCTGGCGATAGGCGTCTCAGGAAGGAAAGGAATCGTTTCAGAATTAACGAACAATACTCTTTTTACGGAATCACCCATGATTAATAACTGGTTTCTAGAGGGAAGCCTCTCTAAGTACACAAAGATAAGAATTTTTTTTGATATTTTTATATTTCACTATCTTTGAACCTAATATGAGTGTTCAAATGCTATCATGGCAGAAGGTGAGAATAAAATAATTCGGCGCAGGCTTGCTGGCGCATGGCTTTCCACGGTGATAAGCATTAGCCTAGTGCTGTTGCTCGTCGGCATTGCCAGCCTGCTTCTTGTGAATGCGAAGAATGTCTCCGACTATTTCAAAGAAAACATGCAGGTTTCGGTGATGATGAAGCAAGAGGTGGATGAGGAGGAGGCAGGGAAGTTCCAGCAGCAGCTGGACAGCATGCCATTCGTCAGAGAAACGCGGTTCATCTCGAAGACTCAGGGCTCGAAGGAGATGGCGGATATGTTAGGGGAGGATTTCCTGGACGTGTTCGAATCCACGCCAATTCCAGTTTCCATAGACGTTTCCCTAAAGGCTGACTACGTTTCAGCCGACAGCTTGAAGCTGGTGGAGAAAAAGATTATGGCGTCTCCGATGGTGGACGAGGTAGTGTACCAGCAATCTCTGGTGGAGAAACTAAACGCTAATCTGCAGAAGGTTTCGCTGATTCTGGGAGTTTTCATACTGCTGCTCCTGTTCATCTCGTGCGTGCTGATAAATAATACCGTGCGCCTGAATGTCTTCTCGAAGCGATTCACCATCCACGCCATGCAGCTCGTGGGAGCGTCTAAGTCTTTCATCAGAGAGCCGTTTCTGGTGCAGTCGGTTTTCCAGGGCTTGTTTTCTGCTCTCATTGCGATCATTCTGCTGGTGGGCATATTGTTCTTCATCAGGAACGAATTCGAGCAGCTATTCAGCATATTCTCGCTGGACCTCCTGCTCATTGTGCTTGGAATAGTAGTGGCAGCCGGAATATTAATATGCTTCATCAGCACCTACTTCGTGGTAGGGAAGCTCCTGAGGCTGTCGAAGAATGAATTATATTATTAAATGAATATGTCAAAGTCTGAAAAAACTCAAATCCCGGATAATCCGAAGATGGCTATCACCAGCAGAGGAATATGGATGATGGTCATCGGGGTGCTCGTGATGATAGCAGGATTCCTCCTGTTGATGGGCGGTGGAATTAAGGACCCTAACGTCTTCAATTATTCGATGTTCGACTTCAGGCGCCTAGTCGCAGCGCCAATAGTTATTATCTGCGGAATCGTGATCGAAATCGTGGCCATCGTAAAGAGACCACGCAGCAACTCGGAGGAAAAGAAGTAATGGATTGGTGGCAGGCATTGCTGCTGGGAATCGTGCAAGGGCTTACCGAGTTCCTGCCGGTTAGTTCCAGCGGCCATCTGATGATGGCCCGCGAGCTGTTGGGCGTAGACACTGAAGGTTTCTTGGATTTCACTGTCACTGTGCATTTCGCTACGGTGCTGAGCACCATCGTTGTGTTCTGGAAAGTGATTTGCGATTTGCTGAAAGGCTTCTTTAAATTCAAGTACAACGACGAGACAGATTATATTCTTAAGATCTTGGTCTCGATGATTCCGGTCGCCATAGTCGGTTTTTTCTTCAAGGATAAAGTGGAGGCTTTGTTCGGCGATAATCTGTTCACGGTGGCTGTTTGCTTGATAATCACTGCCATACTATTATACCTCTCCGATAATGCTGGCAGGCGGAGGTCTTCCGCTGAGCCTGTTGCGGTAAATAAATATAGGAACGGAATATCTTATTGGCAAGCCTTCGTGGTTGGCCTTGGTCAGGCTTGCGCTGTGGCTCCTGGTTTGTCCCGCTCTGGCACCACGATCGCCACAGGACTGATCTGCGGAGTCAAGCGAGACGTAATGGCCCAGTTCTCGTTCCTCATGGTGTTGATCCCTATCATCGGTGAACAGTTGCTGGATTTGGCTAAAGGCATTTCAGGCGGATCTTTCGGCGGAGGAATCGGAACGGGAAGTATTATCTTAGGCTTTCTTGGAGCCTTTTTCGCTGGCCTGTTCGCCTGCAAGGTGATGATTGCGATAGTGAAGAAGGCAAGGCTCTCGTGGTTCGCTCTCTATTGTCTGGTAGTGGCTCTGCTGCTTCTCATATTCTTTTAGATGGCTGACAGGACGCTGACATATTTCGTCTCCGACGTACATCTTGGCTTGGATGTGAAAGACCCTAAGGACAGGGAGCGCAGGTTCGTTAAATTCCTGCGGTCCATTCCACCGGAGAGAACGGAAGCCTTGTACATGCTTGGTGACATCTGGGATTTCTGGTACGAATACCGGGACGTTGTTCCGAAGGGCTATGTGAGAGTTTTCTCTACCCTGATGGACCTTATGGATGCTGGCGTGAAGGTTTATTTCTTCCAAGGCAATCACGACATCTGGTGTTACTGGTATTTCAAGGAATTGGGAATGCAGATACTCCAGCAGCCATATTATATTAATATAGGAGGGAAGGATTTCTATCTTGGCCACGGGGATGGCCTGGGCCCCGGGCACAAGTGGTATAAGTTGATGCGCTGGGGTTTCCGTAAACCGTTTTTCCAAAGAATATTCAGCCTGCTTCATCCGTGGCTGGCTTTCCGCTTCGGGCAGGGCTGGTCGAAGCATAGCAGGGTGGCGAAGAATGTTCCATATGTATTCAGAGGAGAGGATGAACCTTTGTATGTATATTCTCTGGAATATTCAAAGAAGCGCCATGTCGATTATTTCATATTCGGACACTTCCATTGCAAGGTGGATATGACGCTTCCTTCTGGTGCGAGGCTGCTAGTGCTGAAAGACTGGATGGATGCAGGCGAGGAGGATTATTTCTTGTTCAACTCGGCAGATGCGAGTTTGGGATGCTTCGGCATTTCATAGAATATTGAATAATAAAGGGCATCGAACTCACCTTTCTGCCATTTCTCGACGAGATATTCGGTCATCTTGTCTTCCCCTTGCGGATCGTAGTTTTTCTTCAGGTCATTCTTGAAGATCTTTGCCACTCCTTGCCAGAAGCCAGCCATAATGCCGTTCTTGTATTGCTTTATTATTTTATAAGGAGTCTTCCCTATTTCTCGGTCTATCAGCTTGACTAGCAGCCGTCCTTGGGAAAAGGTCATGTGGCGAAGCGGCTGCTCATAGGCATTGAACAGCTCTTTCTGCACGCTGTTTATGTATTTCTCCTTCTGTCGCCTGCTCAAGTGGTTGGCAGCCATGTAGTCGTCCGCCTCCTTGATCAGGTTTTTGGCAACCATGGCATACGGATAGACCTTGTTGAAATTGTAGACCAGTTTGTAATACTGTTTCAGCTCCTTAGAGCTGCCTCTGCCCTTCGGAAAAACCCAGACGGGATCAATCGCATCATAATAGACTGTGTCACCCTGCTCTACCCGATAGCCCAAGTACCCGGAATTGGAGCTGCGGCCTTGACGCTTAACGTCGCCCTGGGCGGCCAGGCTGATGGTCGTCATGAGCAGGAAGCATAAAGGCAATGAGTATGTCAGAGCGTGTCTTTTCATTCGTCGGCAAAAATACATATTTCCATAAATTCCATGCCATGATTTTAGGTGTCAGGCTTGCTTGTCGAAATTGCGATGAAAAATTTTTCAGTAATACTCATAATTCGCTGTAAATTACCTAGTTCATCTGTGAATTATCGTGACGAAAAACAATAATATTTTTTTAAAATATGTTTGTTTTACATATTTTTTTACTAAATTTGCAGTCCCCAAAACTAAGGGTTTATAGCATATATCGCTGATTCTCAGTAGTTTAGGAAGATAAGATATTTATTAAAGTAATACAGCAATGTTACAACCAAAGAAAACCAAGTACAGAAGGGAACAAAAGAATGTGATGAAGGGTATGGCCCAGAGAGGCAACCAGCTTGCATTCGGCTCCTTCGGACTTAAGACCCTCGAGAATTGCTGGGTGACCGCTCAGCAGATCGAGTCGGCTCGTCAGGCTATTTCGCGTTACATGAATCGTGAGGGACAGATCTGGATTAGGATATTCCCAGTGAAGCCATTCACGAAGAAGCCTCTCGATACCCGTATGGGAAAGGGTAAAGGCGATGTTCAGGGCTATGTGGCTCCTGTAACTCCAGGGCGTATTCTTTTCGAGGCTGAGGGTGTTCCGCTCGCAGTGGCTAAAGAGGCTATGCGTCTTGCTGCCAACAAACTTCCTATTGCGACGAAATTCGTCGTTCGCAGAGATTATGTTGAAGAATAATTAATGGAGAGATAAGAATATGAAACCAGCAGAAGTTCGCGAGATGTCGATTGCAGATTTGCACGACCGCATCCAGGTGGAGAAGAACAGGCTTGACACTTTAAGGCTCAACCATTCAGTCTCTCCAGTGGAAAACACATCGGAATTTAAGAAAATCAGAAAGGATATCGCTCGTATGATCACTATCCTGGCTGAAAAAGAAAAGGCTCAGAAAAATTAAAGCTTATGGAAAGGAATCTTCGTAAGGAAAGAATCGGGACAGTGGTCAGCAACAAGATGGATAAGACCATCGTGGTTGCAGTCGAGACTAAGAAATCTCACCCTCTCTACGGGAAATTCATCAACAAGACCACCAAGTTCGTCGCGCAGGACGACAAGAACGAATGCGACGAAGGCGATAAGGTGCTCATTATGGAAACCCGCCCTCTCAGCAAGACTAAGAGATGGAGATTAGTTAAAATCGTAGAAAAAGTTAAGTAATCATGATACAGCAGGAAACACGTTTACAGGTGGCCGACAACAGCGGAGCAAAGGAAGTTCTCTGCATCCGCGTGCTTGGAGGCACACACCATAGATATGCGACAGTAGGCGACCAGATCGTCGTTGCTGTTGAGAGCGCTGTCCCTGGCGGTGACGCTAAGAAAGGCACCGTCTCTAAGGCAGTCGTAGTGCGTACAAAAAAAGAGGTTCGCAGACCAGACGGTTCATACATCCGTTTCGATGACAATGCTTGTGTCCTTTTGAATAACGCAGGCGAGCTTCGCGGAACGCGTATTTTCGGTCCGGTGGCAAGGGAGCTGCGTGAGCGCTTCATGAAAATCGTTTCTCTGGCACCTGAGGTTCTTTAATATTTTGCGATTATGAAAAAGTTTCACATAAAGAAAGGCGACACGGTTTACGTAAACGCTGGAAATGACAAGGGTACAACCGGGAAAGTTCTATCCGTCCTTCGTGACAAGGATCGTGTCATCGTGGAAGGTGTCAACATGGTCAGCAAGCACACCAAACCAAATGCAAAGCAGCCTCAGGGCGGCATCATCAAACAGGAAGGCAGCATTCACATTTCAAACGTGCAGCTTCTGGATCCTGCGAAAAGCACTGCTCAGAAGCCAGTGCCTACAAGAGTTGGCTATAAGTTCGTAGACGGGAAGAAGATCCGCTACGCCAAGAAATCAGGAGAGGAGATAAAGTAATATGGCAAAGAAAGCTACAGCAAAGAAACCAGCGGCAGAACAGGTTCTGCCAAAGGGATATGTCCCAACCCTCAAGAAGGTATATAGGGAAGAGATTGTTCCGAAGCTCATGAAGCAGTTCTCTTACACTTCAGTCATGCAGTGCCCTAAGCTTGAGAAAATCACTATCAACGAGGGCATAGGCGAGGCTACTCAGGACAAGAAACTTGTTGAGGAGGCAGCAGAAGAACTCGCGCTCATAGTGGGTCAGAAACCTATCCTGACATATTCAAAGAAAGACGTTTCTAACTTCAAGCTCCGTAAGGGCATGCCTATCGGAGTGAAAGTTACTCTCCGTAGCGTGAAGATGTACGAGTTTCTTGAGAGGCTCGTCAGGGTTTCGCTACCTCGTATCAGGGACTTCAACGGAATCGCTGAGAAGATGGACGGCCAGGGCAACTACACCCTCGGTCTGAAAGAACAGATCATCTTCCCAGAGGTTGACATAGACAAGAACCCAAGAATCCATGGCATGGAAATCACTTTCGTGACTACTGCCAAGACTGATGAGGAGGCGCACGCTCTTCTCGCCGAGTTCGGTCTGCCATTCAAGAAACATAATAATTAAAGAATATGGCAAAAGAATCAATGAAGGCTCGCGAAGTAAAACGCGAAAAACTGGTTGCTAAATATGCCGAGAAGAGGAAAGCTCTTAAAGAGGCAGGTGACTGGGCAGCACTTGACAAGCTCCCTAAGAATTCATCAAGGGTGCGCCTGCATAATCGCTGCTCTCTGACCGGTCGTCCGAAAGGATACATGAGGGCTTTCGGCCTCAGCAGGATTCAGTTCCGTGAGATGGCCAGCAATGGCCTCATCCCGGGTGTTAAGAAAGCCAGCTGGTAGAAAATATATTAACAATCGGATATCGGGCGCCTTGGCGGCGTCGATCTACAAAAAAATTAAAATCATGACTGATCCAATTGCAGATTATCTTACAAGAATTCGCAATGCTTATTCTGCCGGAAAGAGAGTGGTGGAAATCCCTTCTTCTAAGATGAAAGAGGCCATCACGAAGATTCTTTTCGACGAGGGTTACATCCTCAGCTACAAGATCGTTGAGGGTCACCCGTTCAACACTATCAAGATCGCTCTGAAGTATCATCCTCAGACCAAAATGGCCGCTATCAAGAAGATTGAGCGCGTGTCTACTCCTGGTCTCCGCGTTTATGCTTCAGTGGACAATATTCCACGTGTTCTGAACGGTCTTGGAATAGCTATCCTCTCTACGTCGAAAGGAGTCATCACTGACAAGGCAGCTAAGACAGAGAACGTCGGCGGCGAAGTTGTGTGCTATGTATATTAATTTAAAAAGAATCAATAATGTCACGAATTGGTAAATTGCCTGTAAGCCTTCCGGACAAGGTGAGCGTAGAGCTTCTCCCTGGCAACGTTGTGAAGGTTAAAGGACCTCTTGGCGAACTGTCCCAGAAAGTAGATCCGGACATCAAAGTCACCATCGAGGATAATGAAATTAAATTCGAGCGTCCTACTAATCAGCCAAGGCATCGTTCCATGCATGGCCTGTACCGTGCGCTCGTGCATAACATGGTCGTAGGCGTTTCAACAGGCTACGAGAAAAAACAGGAACTGGTCGGCGTCGGATATCGCGTGTCCGTTCAGGGTCAGATTCTTACCTTCTCCCTGGGATATTCGCATGATATTCAGCTGATGCTCGCTCCTGAGATTAAGGCAGAAGTTCCTGATGTGAAGAAGGGAGAGAATCCTGTTCTGGTGCTGAAGAGCATCGACAAGCAGCTTCTCGGTGAGGTTGCAGCAAAGATTCGTTCATTCCGCAGGCCTGAACCTTACAAGGGCAAGGGTATTAAGTTCGCTGGCGAGCAGCTTCGTCGCAAGGCTGGCAAGACAGCTGCGGCTAAATAATGGAGGACCTAGATTATGGCATTGAATAAAACAGAAAGAAGACAAAGAATCCACTACCGCATTCGCAAGCATGTGAATGGGACTGCCGAGAGACCGAGAATGGTCGTATTCCGCAGCAACAAGTACATCTATGTACAGGTCGTGGATGATGTGAAAGGAGTAACCCTCGTTGCAGCTGCATCCAATGATAAAAGTCTTGCCGCTGAATGCAAAGGCAAGAATGGAATCGATGCTGCTGCCATCGTAGGAAAAGCTATTGCGGAGCGTGCGAAAGAAAAAGGCATCACTACCGTATCTTTCGACCGCGGAGGCTATCTCTATCATGGCAGAGTTAAAAGTTTGGCAGATGCCGCCCGTGAAGGTGGCCTTATTTTCTAAAGACTATGGCAAATACGAACGTAAAAAGAGTTAAGACATCTGATCTTGAATTAAAAGACAGACTGGTCGCCATTGAAAGGGTGACCAAGGTCACCAAAGGAGGACGTCACTTCCGTTTTGCAGCCATCGTGGTCGTAGGAGATGAGAATGGCGTTGTAGGTTATGGTCTTGGAAAAGCAAATGAGGTCACGGCCGCAATCGCTAAGGGAGTTGAGGATGCTAAGAAGAATCTGGTTAAGATTCCTATCATCAACACCACTATCCCTCACGAGCAGGAGACTAAATTCGGAGGTTCCGTCGTGTTCATGAAACCAGCCGCTCCTGGTACCGGCGTCAAGGCCGGTGGAGCCATGCGTGCTGTGTTCGAGTCCGCGGGCATACAGAATGTGCTCGCTAAATCTAAGGGTTCATCCAACCCTCACAACTTGGTTAAGGCCACTGTCAAAGCTCTGACCGAGATGAGGGACGCATACACTGTGGCTGGGCTTCGCGGAGTTCCTATGAGCAAGGTATTTAACGGATAGGAGGCACAGATATGACAAAACTAAGAATCACTCAGATAAAGAGCAGAAGCGGACTGGATAAGAGGCAGATCGCAAATCTTAGGTCTCTCGGTCTTCGTCGTATCAGGCATACCGTTGAGGTAGAAAAGACGCCTGTTTCAGAAGGCATGGTAAGAAAAGTCCAGCATGTGGTTGTAGTTGAAGAAATAAATTAGGAGGACTAAGAAATGAAATTGCATAACTTAAAGCCAGCAAAAGGCGCTACGCATTCAAGAAAACGCGTAGGGCGTGGTGAGGGTTCAGGCCACGGCGGGACATCGACCCGTGGAATGAACGGCGCCAAGCAGCGTTCAGGATACGAGCACAAGATAGGATTTGAAGGAGGTCAGATGCCTATTCAGAGGCGTCTTCCTAAATTCGGGTTCAAGAATCCAACAAGAATCGAATATCAGCCAGTGAACGTTTCTGCCCTGCAGGCTCTTTCAGAGAAGATCGGTAAAACCGAACTTGGTCTCGAGGACATCAAGGCTGCAGGTCTCGCTGACAAGAAGAGCCTCGTGAAGGTTCTGGGCAACGGCGAGGTGAATGCAGCTCTCAATGTGACGGCTGATGCCTTTAGCGCTTCGGCTATCTCGAAACTTGAGGCAGCAGGCGGAAAGGCTAACGTAATCGGCAAGTAACGATGAAGAAATTTATAGAGACTATAAAGAATATATTCAAGATAGAAGAGCTCCGCAAGAGGCTCGGCTACACCTTGGCGCTGATCCTTGTCTACAGGCTCGGATGCTTCATCGTGATGCCTGGCATCGACACGCAGATGCTTGCTCAGCTCCAGACGACGACTCAGGAAGGTCTCGTCGGTCTCTTGAATATGTTCTCCGGAGGTGCGTTCGGTAACGCCTCAGTGTTCGCGCTGGGCGTCATGCCGTACATCTCCGCATCCATCGTCATCCAGCTTCTAGGAATGTTCGTTCCGTACTTCAAGAAGCTGCAGTACGAAGGTGAGAGCGGCCGTAGGAAGATGAATCAGATCACAAGGTACTTGACTGTGCTGATTCTCTGCATCCAGGGCCCTGCTTACATAGCATCTATTCACAGCCAGATTCCAGGAGCGGCATTCACGGCCGTGACTCAGCTGGGCTGGAGCAACTTCACGTTCAACTTGGTCGCCACTATCATTCTGATGGCCGGCTCTATGTTCGTGATGTGGCTGGGCGAAAGAATCACCGACAGAGGAATCGGGAATGGTATTTCCCTCCTCATCATGATTGGTATCGTCGCTCGCCTGCCTTTCGCTCTTGTTGCTGAAATGGGTACGAAACTCAACTCTACGACAGGTGGTGGTGCGATTGCCCTCATCGTGGAGTTAATACTCTGGTTCTTCGTCATCGTCGCTACGATTGCCCTCGTGCAGGGTGTCAGGAAAGTTCCTGTGCAGTACGCAAAGAGAGTGGTCGGCAACAGGCAATACGGCGGAGTTCGTCAGTATATTCCTTTGAAGATCAATGCCGCCGGCGTGATGCCTATCATCTTCGCTCAGGCGCTGATGCTCTTCCCGCTCCTCTTCTCTCGCTTCGATGCGACCAGAGGTCTTGCGGCTACGTTAAGTAACTACACCGGATTCTGGTATAACTTCATATTCGGCATGTTAGTCATCATATTCACTTACTTCTATACGGCTGTCACTGTGAATCCGCAGATGATGGCTGAGGATATGAAGAAGAACGGTGGTTTCATTCCTGGCGTAAAGCCTGGCAAGGCCACGATGAATTATCTTGATTCCATCATGTCGAAAGTTACTCTTCCAGGCTCCATATTCCTAGCCATCATCGCCATCCTTCCTGCGTTCGCAAGAATTCTTGGAGTGAATGACCAGTTCGCAAGTTTCTTCGGCGGCACTTCGCTGTTGATCCTTGTGGGTGTGCTGCTTGATACTCTTCAGCAGATTGAGAGTTACCTCCTGATGCGTCACTACGACGGTCTCATGAAGACTGGTCGCCTGAGCGGACGTTCTGGAATGTAATATATTAATATATTGATAATTTAAGATTGATGGTCAAACCAAAAACAGAAGAAGAGATAGCGCTGCTGCGCGAAAATGCCATTCTTGTATCGAAGACGTTGGCAGAAGTCGGTAAGGCAGTCGCTCCTGGTGTGACAACCGCGAGGTTGAATGAGGTGGCTGAGACTTTTATCCGCGACCACGGCGCTGTTCCAAGCTTCTTAGGTTTTGAAGGTTTTCCCGCAGCTATCTGTGCTTCGGTAAACGATGTCGTGGTGCACGGTTTTCCATCGGACTACGCCCTGAGAGAAGGGGACATCGTAACTGCCGACATAGGTACGTTATACAAGGGGTACAACGGTGACTCCGCTTACACATTCCCTGTCGGGGAGGTGGATCCGGAGACTCGCAAGCTTCTGGATGTGACGAAGGCTTCGCTCTACAAAGGGATTGAAGCGGCTGTGGCAGGCAATCGTACTGGCGATATCGGATACGCGGTGCAGTCGTATGCTGAATCTTTCGGATTCTCCGTCGTTCGCGAGCTGGAAGGCCACGGACTCGGCAAGGAGATGCACGAAGAGCCTGGCGTTCCCAATTACGGGCGCAGGGGTCACGGGTGCAGGCTTGTCGATGGGATGGTGATCTGCATAGAGCCGATGATCAACGCTGGCGGCAGAGGGGTTTACCTAGCCAGGAATGGCTGGGCAGTCCACACTGCAGACCACAAGAATTCGGCGCATTTCGAGCTTACGGTTGTTGTCCGTAAAGGCAGGGCCGAGCAACTGTCAACCTTTGATTATATAGAAAAAAGTACTGTTAATTTTTAAAGCGAGGTTTCAATGTCCAAGCAAGTAGCAATCGAACAAGACGGAAAGGTCATAGAGACTCTTCCAAACGCCATGTTCAAGGTGGAGCTTGATAACGGTCACGTTCTGCTCTGCAACATTTCCGGAAAGATGAGAATGAATTTCATTCACATCCTCCTCGGTGACAAGGTGAGGGTTGAGATCTCACCTTACGATTTGACAAAGGGTAGGATATCCTTCAGGTACAAATAAAATTTTCGAGATATGAAAGTCAAGACATCCATCAAAAAGCGTAGCGATGATTGCAAGATCGTCCGTCGCAAAGGGCATCTCTACGTAATCTGCAAGAAGACCCCTAAATTCAAGATGCGTCAGGGATAATAGTTTTAAAACAAAAAACAAAAGATAAATTATGGCAAGAATAGCCGGTGTTGATTTACCAAACAACAAACATGGAGAGATAGGTTTGACCTATATCTATGGAATCGGCCGCAACTTGGCGAGACGAATTCTCGACAAATGCGGAATCGATTACGACATCAAAGTCGGGGACTGGAACGATGAGCAGATTGCTGCCATCCGTAACGTGATCGCCGAGGATTGCAAGATCGAGGGCGAGCTTCGTTCTGCCGTGCAGATGAACATCAAGCGTCTCATGGATATCGGCTGCTACAGGGGCATCCGCCATCGTGTCGGACTTCCTGTGCGCGGGCAGAGCACCAAGAACAACGCTCGTACGAGGAAGGGCAAGAAGAAGACCGTTGCTAACAAGAAGAAGGCAACTAAGTAAAACTAGGTGAATTATGGCAAAAAAAGCAACATCATCAAAAAGAGTTGTAAAGGTTGAGGCAACGGGTGAGGCCCATATTTCATCAACCTTCAATAACGTGATCATCTCTCTCACGAACAATCAGGGACAGGTGATCAGCTGGTCCTCTGCCGGAAAGAGTGGTTTCAGAGGTTCTAAGAAAAACACTCCGTATGCTGCCCAGGTAGCCGCAGAAGATGCAGCAAAGTCGGCATACGATGCTGGGCTTCGTAAGGTTAAGGTATTCGTTAAGGGGCCGGGCGCTGGCCGTGAGTCAGCCATCAGGACCATCAATAACGCAGGCATCGTCGTTACGGAGATCGTCGATGTGACCCCTATGCCTCACAACGGATGCAGACCAAAAGGCCGTCGTAAAGTTTAGTTTAACGTGTTAAAAAGAAATTACCATGGCAAGATATACCGGTCCTAGTACAAAAATCGCCCGTAAATTCGGCGAGCCTATATTTGGCAGCGATAAGTATTTCGAGAAAAGGAATTATCCTCCAGGACAGCATGGATTGGCTGCAAAGCGCAAGAAGATGCGTGAATATGGCGTTCAGCTGAAGGAGAAGCAGAAAGTAAGATACATGTACGGCCTGCTGGAAAGGCAGTTCCACAACACTTACCTGAAGGCTTCCCGCATGGCTGGCCAGAAAGGTGAGAATCTTCTGTTCCTGCTTGAGTCCAGGCTTGACAATGTTGTTTACAGAATGGGCATCGCTCCTACCAGAGCAGCCGCAAGACAGCTTGTGAGCCATGCGCACATCACCCTTAATGGTGAGGTCGCCGCTATACCGTCCATGCGGGTAAAACCAGGCGACACTGTTGCAGTAAGGGAGCGCTCAAAGAGCCTCGAGGTAATCCAGAAGAGCGTGGCTTCCGCTACGAAATATTCTTGGATTGAATTCGATCCTAAGGCTCTTTCAGGCAAGTTCCTGAATATTCCTACAAGGGCTGACATCCCAGAGAACATTAATGAGCAGCTCATCGTCGATCTTTACTCCAAGTAATAATTAAACACCCAAAAATTATGGCAATCTTAGCGTTTCAAAAACCAGATAAGGTTATAATGCTCGAAGGAACCGCTACTGTCGGCCGTTTCGAGTTCAGGCCTCTAGAGCCTGGCTACGGACAGACGATTGGCAATGCGCTCCGTCGAATTCTATTAGCCTCTCTCGAAGGTTTCGCTATCAGTCAGATCAAGATATCAGGCGTGGATCAGGAATTCGCTACCATACCTGGCGTGATCGAAGGCATGCAGGATATCATTCTCAACCTGAAACAAGTAAGATTCAAGAGAATGGTTGACAGCGTAGACACAGAGACAGCGAACATCGTGATAAGCGGGAAAAACGAGTTTACCGCAGAGGATATCTCAAAAGGATTGTCTTCTTTCCAGGTGTTGAATCCAGAGCAGCATATATGTTCGGTGGAGCCTTCAGTTACAATTGAAATGTCTGTTACCGTGACAAAAGGCCGTGGTTTCGTTCCTGCAGAAGAATTAAGGGACGAAAACACCCCGATAGGCACGATTCCGATCGATGCGGTCTACACTCCTATCAGGAAAGTGAACTGGACCGTAGACAACTGGCGCGTTGAGCAGAAGACAGATTATGAGAAGCTCAATCTCGAAATCGTAACTGATGGGTCAATATCTCCGAGCGCTGCTCTTCAGGATGCCGCGAATATTCTCATCTATCACTTCAAGCTGTTCACTGACGACAAGAAGATGGCTTTAGAAAACACTTTTGAAGCCGATTCCAAAGAACTTGACGAGGAGAGTCTCAGAATGAGGCATCTGCTTCTCACCAAGCTTTCCGACGTTGGTCTGTCAGTGAGGGCATATAACTGCCTGAAAGCTGCTGACATCGATAATTTCGCTGACTTGGTTTCTTATTCTAGGAACGAGCTCATGAAGTTCAGGAATTTCGGTAAGAAGTCGCTCAACGAGATTGATCAGCTCGTGGAGAAGATGAAGCTGCAGTTCGGCATGGATGTAAGGAAATATAATATTGAACCTAAGAAAAAGAACGTTTAGAAATGAGGCACAATAAAGCAATCAATCATCTTGGCCGTAAGAGCAGCCACAGAAAGGCGATGCTCGCCAACATGTCCTGCTCTATCATTAAGTATAAGAGAATCAACACGACGGTCGCTAAGGCTAAGGCTCTGAAAATGTATCTTGAGCCTCTGGTGACCAAGAGCAAAGAGGATACTACTCATTCTCGTAGAATGGTGTTCAGCTACCTCAAGGACAAAGAGGCTATCAAGGAGCTCTTCGGAACGATCGCTCCAAAGATTGCCGACCGTCCAGGAGGATACCTCCGCGTATTGCACAACGGCTTCCGTCAGGGAGATGGAGCTGACATGGCTATCGTAGAGTTCGTTGACTTCAACGAAGCTGCTCTTGCATCTAAGCCAGAGAAGAAAGAGGAGAAGAAGGCAACTCGTCGCAGCCGCTCTAAGAAAGCTGCTGCAGAGGAAGCATCGAAGGCTGAGGCTCCTGCAGAGGAGGCCCCGAAAGCCGGGGAAGCTGTCCCAGAGGCTCCGAAGGCTGAGGAAGCGCCTAAAGCTGAATAAAATTTATTCAATGGATATGTTGAAGGCGGTCTTTGTGGGCCGCCTTTTTTCATGCCAGAATTTAGTTTATTTTATGCATATTCAGAACTGACGTTCTGACTTTGGGATTTTTAGGTTTATTTTGCCGTGAGATGAAGAAGCTGGACAATAACATAGTGCTGACGATCACTGGTTCGGACAGCACCGGAGAATCTGGGGAGCAGGCGGATGTCAGGACGATAACGAGTCTTGGCGGGAGGCCAGTTTCTGCAATCACCTCTGTGACGGTGCAGAACACGGTCGGAATCCAGCAGTTTTACGACCTGCCTGCATCGATCGTCATGGGTCAGATAGAGGCTATAATGAATGACGTAGAACCTTCCGTGCTGAAGATTGGAATGATTCGCCGCCCTGAACTGGTGGAAATGCTTGCGCAGGCTATTGTCCGTTACCAGCCGAACTATGTGGTCTTCCATCCTGTTCTCATGTCCTCAAGGGGGGAACGACTAATGGATGACGATCTTGCGATGAGGATTCGTAACCAGCTGATGCCGCTCTGCTCCCTCATCGTCGTCCGTAGAGACGAAGCCGGATGGCTGATCCAGAATGGAAACGATCCTAGAATCGTCCTGCTGGACGAAGGCCCATCCCTGCATGGCCAGGCGAATGCTTTCTCGTCAGCCTTGGCAACATTCCTCAGCCAAGGCTTTGGCAACGCAGATGCCATTAGGAAGGCCAATGAATATGCCGCAAGGCTGATCTTGAAGGCGGACAATCTGCAAGGGCGCAGCCAGCAGCTCTACAACGACTTTCTGAATCAGCTGGAACGCCATCTTTGCGAAAGGACGGACGTGCAGTTCTATGCCGACCTGTTGAATGTCAGCAGCCGCTATCTTTCGCAGGTTTGCCGTAGGGCTGCGGGACGGGCTCCTAAGTCAATCATAGACGAGAGAATGGCCGCCTACATCACAATGCAGCTGGACATCACCAGCAAGACCGTCCAAGAGATAGCATACGGCGCAGGCTTCTCTTCGCAAGCGCACTTGTCTCGCTTTTTCAGGAAGATGTCAGGGCTTTCGCCAAGCGAGCACAGGGCGAGAAAGAAATGAATAAATCTAATTATCATGAATATGGAAAATCAAGACAGACAGACTCTTAATCGTAATCTCGCCCAGATGCTGAAGGGTGGAGTGATCATGGACGTGACAACCGCGGAGCAGGCTAAAATCGCCGAAGAGGCTGGGGCTTGCGCGGTCATGGCGTTGGAACATATTCCGGCAGACATTCGTGCTGCAGGAGGAGTTTCCAGGATGAGCGATCCGAAGATGATAAAGAGTATCCAGCAGGCAGTCTCTATTCCTGTCATGGCGAAATGCAGGATCGGGCATTTCGTCGAGGCGCAAATCCTTCAGGCAATCGAGATAGACTACATAGACGAGAGTGAGGTGTTGTCGCCTGCCGATGATGTCTATCACATTGACAAGACGAAATTCGACGTGCCTTTCGTGTGTGGTGCCAGGGATCTGGGCGAGGCCTTGCGTAGGATTGCGGAAGGTGCGACGATGATTCGCACGAAAGGGGAACCCGGTACTGGCGACGTGATTCAGGCTGTCAGGCACATGCGACTGATGCAGAGCGAGATGCGTAGGATAGTTTCGCTCGGCGAAGACGAAATATTCGAAAAAGCAAAGGAACTTCAGGTTTCGCTGGATCTCGTGAAATACGTCCATGAGAACGGCAAGCTGCCTGTGGTGAATTTTGCGGCTGGCGGAATAGCCACCCCTGCCGACGCTGCCTTAATGATGCAGCTTGGAGCTGAGGGAGTGTTCGTGGGAAGCGGAATATTCAAGAGCGGAAACCCTCAAAAGCGTGCTGCTGCCATCGTGCAGGCTGTCACTAATTTCCGCGATGCCAAGAAGCTCGCCGAGCTCAGTGAGGATCTCGGAGAGGCGATGGTTGGCATCAACGAGCAGGAAATAAAGGTTCTCATGGCCGAAAGAGGAAAATAGCTTCCAAAGGCAAGATATTCATAAGAGATTATGGGCAAACGCATTGCGGTGCTTTCGTTGCAAGGGGCTTTCGTCGAGCATGAGAAGATGCTTGGGGAGCTGGGAATAGCTTGCTTCGAAGTTCGCCGGAGAAAAGATTGGGACCAGCCGAAGGATGGGCTTATCATCCCGGGAGGAGAGAGTACGACGCAGTCCAAGCTGCTTGTGGATCTTGGGCTGATGGATCCTATAAAAGACGAGATTCTTGGCGGGATGCCTGTCTTCGGCACTTGCGCTGGGCTGATTCTATTAGCAAAGAATATGGAGGGAGGCCCTTTCGGACGCCTTTCCACAATGAATATATCAGTGCGGCGCAATGCTTATGGCAGGCAGCTCGGCAGCTTCCATGCTCGTGGCTCTTTCGCAGGGCAGGATATTCCTATGACCTTCATTCGGGCTCCTTACATAGAAAGCGTTGGTGCTGGGGTTGAAGTGCTGTCGGTAGTGGATGGGCATATAGTCGCCGCCCGCGAGGGAAATCAGTTAGCTGCGGCCTTCCATCCGGAACTCGACGATTGCCAGGCGGTCTATGAATATTTCGCCAGAATGTTCGGTTAGGGTGCTTTGGGGCAGGCGTATTTCTTGGTCTGGCGAATTAAAATTTTATTAAAATATTAGCGTGATGGACATTTTTGATAGGCATAATATCAAAAATTAGTATTGCAGTAACAATCTATTTGCATATATTTGCATTCGCAAGGGTTCTGAAAGGGACCCTTTTTAAACAAGCCCTACCTAAATCGTTTCAGGAATTGCGTTAATTATTAAATGTTTATGAACTCATTATTTTACTTAGTACCTGTCGCGTCAGTCATAGCACTGTTCTTCGCATGGCTTTTCTATCATCAGATGAAGAAGGAAAGCGAAGGTACTCCAACGATGAAAGAAATTGCCCAGTACGTGAGAGAGGGGGCAATGGCATACCTTAAGCAGCAATATAAGGTAGTTCTCATCGTTTTCATTATCCTGGCAATCTTTTTTGCTATTCTGGCATACGGTTTCCATGTTCAGAACCCTTGGGTTCCGTTCGCTTTCCTGACTGGAGGCTTCTTTTCGGGGCTAGCTGGCTATATAGGAATGAGGACCGCAACGTACGCTTCTGCTAGAACTGCCAACGCAGTGAGCAAGTCGCTTAATTCTGGCTTGAAACTCGCATTCCGTTCTGGCGCCGTGATGGGACTGACGGTCGTGGGCCTTGGCTTGCTTGACATTTCAATATGGTTCTTCGTGCTTCAGGCATTTTACGATCCTGACGTTTCGCAAAATCTGGTGGTTATCACTACTACGATGCTTACATTCGGGATGGGTGCGTCCACTCAGGCTTTGTTCGCGAGAGTTGGCGGTGGCATCTACACCAAGGCTGCTGATGTCGGAGCTGACATCGTCGGCAAGGTGGAGAATGACATCCCTGAGGACGACCCTCGCAATCCTGCGACCATCGCCGACAATGTCGGAGACAATGTTGGCGACGTGGCTGGCATGGGCGCTGACCTCTATGAGTCCTACTGCGGTTCCATTCTTGCGACCATGGCATTGGGCGCTTCCACATTCTTCGGTGACACGGCAATGCAGATGAAGGCCATTCTAGCTCCTATGACAATTGCTGCCGTGGGAGTGGTGCTTTCTATATTAGGAATATATTCAGTGCGTACGAAAGAAGAGGCGGGGCTGCAGCAGCTGCTGAAATCGCTGAGCGTCGGCACCAATCTTTCCGCGATTCTCATCGCCATTGCTACATTCTTTATATTCAAACTCTTAGGCTTTGCTAATTGGTGGCAGCTCAGTTTGTCTGTCATTTCTGGACTGCTGGCAGGAGTGGTAATAGGAAAGGCAACTGAATATTACACGTCGCACTCCTATAAGCCTACTCAGAAACTTGCTGAGAGCTCCCAGACTGGTCCTGCTACGGTAATCATCAATGGGATTGGCTTAGGAATGATTTCTACTGCTGTTCCTGTAGTGACGATAGTGCTGGCAATACTTGCTTCTTATCTTTGTGCCTCTGGCTTCTCGTTCAATCCTGAGTATTTGAGCAGCGGGCTTTACGGAATAAGCATAGCTGCTGTCGGGATGCTGTCAACGCTTGGCATTACTCTCGCTACTGACGCATACGGCCCTATTGCCGACAATGCTGGCGGGAATGCACAGATGAGCGAATTGGACCCGGAAGTTCGTCATCGTACGGACATCCTTGATGCTCTGGGAAACACTACTGCTGCTACCGGAAAGGGTTTTGCGATTGGTTCTGCGGCTCTTACTGCACTGGCTCTGCTGGCTTCTTACATCGAGGAAATCAAGATTGGGCTGCAGCACGTGGGTACTGAGATTATTACTGTCGGCGATGAAGTGGTCGAAGTCGCTAAGGCAACCCTTGTGGATCTGGTGAACTACTACAATGTGACGCTGATGAATCCTAAGGTTCTAGCTGGGGTTTTCCTTGGAGCGATGATGGCATTCTTGTTCTGTGGGCTCACGATGAACGCTGTCGGCCGTGCTGCTCAAAAAATGGTGCTGGAAGTTCGTCGTCAGTTCAGAGAGATCGCTGGAATCCTTGAGGGCAAGCAGCGTCCTGATTACAAACGTTGCGTTGAGATATCCACAAAGGCGGCTCAGCACGAAATGGTAGGTCCTGCCCTTACGGCAATCATAGTTCCTGTGCTTGTAGGCATCATTCTTGGAGCAGCGGGAGTGATGGGATTGCTCATCGGCGGCTTGGGCGCAGGTTTCATACTTGCTATATTCCTGGCGAACTCGGGCGGGGCATGGGACAATGCCAAGAAATATGTCGAGGATGGTCATTTCGGCGGTAAGAATTCCGTAAATCATCATGCTACCGTTGTTGGAGACACGGTGGGAGATCCTTTCAAAGACACGTCAGGTCCTTCACTGAACATACTCATAAAGCTGATGAGCATGGTTTCCATTGTGATGGCTGGCCTTACGGTGATGATTCAGGGTTGATTTGTGGGTGGCCTAAATGTTAATTTATATATATAATGAAGAAAGTAACAATCAGAGATGTTGCGAAGGAAGCAGGGGTTTCGGTGACTTTGGTGTCCTTCGTCATGAATGCTAAAATGGGGAAAGACGGGCGGCTGGATTGTCCTGTGAATCCAAACACAGCTCGCAGGGTACTTGAAGTCGCTAAGAGACTTGGCTACAGAAGAAACAATGCGGCGGCTTCGCTGAGAAGCGGGCGCTCGCATACTATTGCGGTGATTGTGTCCGACATTTCAAATGCGTTTTTTTCGGAGATTTGCAGACATATTGAGAATACTGCTTATGAAATGGGCACGACTGTGATTTTCGCTAGTTCTGAAGAGAATCCGGAAAAACTTTCTAATTTAATAGATACTGTCATCGGGTACAATGTAGAGGGTATGATAATAGCTCCTTGCCTTGGAAGTGAAGCTGCTCTTAAAAAGGCGGTGGATTATAACATTCCTACGGTGCTGATTGATAGGGACATGCCGGGAGAGGATTTCGGCAGGGTCTTGGTGGACAATGTCGATGCTGGATTCATTGCTACGAAATATCTCATTCATCAGGGTTTTGGCAAGATTGAGATGGTTTCTTACAAGAGCGGCGTCACTTCGCTTACAGATCGTGAGAGGGGATATGAGAAAGCAATGGAAGAGGCTGGGCTGCAGGATTATATTAATATCCATAAGATTGAGTATGAGGCTGTGGCTGCGAAGAAAATGGTGCGTGAGACGTTCAAAGATGCTTCGAAACGTGGCACTGAGGCATTCATACTCCCAACGAAAAAGATAGCGCTTTATGGTTTCAATGCTTTGAACGTGCTCGGTCTCAATCTTCCGAAAGATTTTTCGTTTGTTTGTTTCGATGAGAGCGACATCTATGACTTAAATAAGCCCGTAGTGCCGCATGTGATTCAGCCGCTTCAGGAAATCGCAGAGAAATCTGTGGAACTTTTGAGCGACATGGTTGAGGGGAAAACGGATAATAAGAATATTTCTCTGAAAGCTAAGCTTGTGGTCGGCGGCCGCCTTGGCTCCGAACCCATTGCCGCGACCTTCTAGCCCTAAAATAAGCATCCTCCGGAAGTTATCCTGAGCGGCTGAAAAATGCCGCTCAGTCCGAACTTCCAGTCGGATGCTTAGTCGCGGTCACGCGACCGGCGGAGTAGTACACCATGCGCTCGCTGAAGAATGCCTGATAATGCAACTACATCTCAACGATGTACCTGACGCCGTCCTCTTCAGTGCATTTGTCGTCCGTAGAATAGGTCGGATTACGGACGGGGTACGAGGGCCTCATCATGATGGTGTCTATTAATATTTTATCTTGTATTGTTTGCAGAAGCTGATTGCCTGCTGGCTGCCAGATTTGGCGGCTAACGAGCAATAATATTCTGCCTTGGAAACATTGCCGTCGCTAGCATACATGCGGCTAAGGTTGAAGAGCGTTATGCCAAGGGTTTCATCTTGGAAGCTGCTCTTGCGGATAGCCTTCTCTGTGGTATTGAATAGCTTGCAGTAGGTTGAGACTGCCAGCTGATACTTTTCGATGGCCGGCTTCACATCTTTTTTCCTAGCGTAGGCATCGCCCAGGCAATCATAGACCCAGTAGTCCATGGTGAGCGACTTGCCTTCATATTCGGAAAGCCACTGTTCTGAAACAGCTATAGTTTCGTCATTGCGTTCCAGAATATTCAGGACTACAGCATATTCGTAAGAAGTGAACATGTTCAAGGCTCCTGCTTTGCTCAAAGCCTCAAGGCAGGAGGCCGCTTGGGCATATTCTTTTGCATCCAGATGCTTTTGCGCCGCATCTTTGAGGCTGTCCTCAGGCTCCAATGCCGCTTGTTCTGTCTTTGGCTCTTCAGCAGTCACGCCGATGATTAGCCTGTCGCCTTCCTGCATCGCACCTCCGATGCCGTCGAAGGTTGAATTCCCTATTAGGAAGGGAACGGTCTGTTTTTTCAGCACGAAGGCTGGCACGTCTTTCAAGATCACGTTGTCGATGCGCAGCTCCTTGATGACGAAAGAAGCAGCCTTTTCGCTGGAGCCATTAGGCATTTTCACCGTTGCAAAACCTTTCACGTCGGCCGGAGCGATGTAGTCGTTTTCGTAAAGGAACAGATATGTCGTGCTGGATAGGCTTGCAAACCAGTTTTCTGAGGTGTAATATGTTTTCACGTTCACCCCGTTAATAGATGCATCCACAATGTAGCGACCGTCTGTGCCGCTGTCCTGAAGCAGGATGCTCGTCTGAAGGGCGCCTTCGGGATTCTGAGCGGAGGCGCTGCGGAGCTGGATACTGTCGCTTTGAGCGAAAGCGCTGCCTAGGGCAATGAATATGCCTACGGCAGCTGTCATGAATATGCTGACGTATCTCAAAGTACTGGCTTTATTGTTTTGGCGGCAGAGCAGTATTGCGAATCTTATCAGACTGAGCCTCACGGTAGGCATCAATCTTTTTTGCGACCTCAGGGTCGCAGAGAGCAAGAATTTCAGCAGCCAGGATTGCGGCGTTCTTCGCTCCGCCGATTGCGACAGTGGCTACTGGCACACCGGTCGGCATCTGAACCATTGAAAGCAGGGAATCAAGCCCGCCGAGCGTTTTCGTCTGCATAGGAACGGCAATGACCGGCAGCGGTGTGAGTCCTGCTGCGACGCCTGCCAGATGAGCGGCGCCGCCAGCCCCGGCAATCACTACCCCGAAGCCTCTGCCCTTCAGAGCTTTCGTGTATTCGAACATCAGATCCGGCGTCCTGTGCGCGCTGATCACGCGCGTCTCGTATTCGATTCCGAAATCCGCTAAAAACTGTTCTGCCCCATGCATGACCTCATAGTCACTCGTGGAACCCATAATGATGCTTACTTTCATATATTCATGATATTAAAAGATTTCTTAATGAGATTCTGCTTCTTTTTGACAATTTGAATGAAGCCCTTCAAATTCTTGATGTCTTCTCGGTATTCCCTTGGAAAGAACGATATGTATTCTTGGGGGGCAACAACAATGACATGAGACTCTTTCATTTGATTCTTTGATATTCCCTGCTGGAGAGTGAATATATATTTGACATCTATTCGATCTGCCTCATTAAGAATCTGCCGCCACCTGTCCTTGCAAGTTGTCTTCGCTCCAAGCATAGTCAGATATTCCGAAGCGAGTTATTCGATATTCGTTCCTGGTCTTCTGCCCATAGTAGATAAAACGACTGTCGGTGAAAAAGTCGCCTTGCCCCCTTCTTGCTTGACGATTTTTTTTTGTTGCAATCATAAAATTTCCCCTTTATGAATCAAAATTTCCCGTTCATGAATTTTAAATCTGCAGCGTGATCCTCTTAACCCGGAGATTGTGAGACAAAAATAATAAATTTGTACTGATATGCTGATAATTCATGTTTGACGAATGACAATGGAGTCGGACGGCTCACATGATTTTTTAGTGGAGGATAATGAGTTTGACCAATTAAAGACAAGATACTGATGGATGCAGGACGTTTAATGCCTTTATCACTTTTGCTGCTATGCTTGTGCAGCTGTGGCAGCAGGAATGGCAGCCATGTTTCAGAAGAGCATCGGATGATAAGGTCGCTTCCTTTATAAAGGCTGGCAAGCTTTCGCTTCCCCACTATCTGCTAGTAAACGGGCAGATGATAGGAGTGATGAAGAGAGCTGTCAAATTGGAGATTCCAGATGGCAGGTATTTGGTCACTGTCAGGAGTACCGTCAGATTCATCGAATCTTCTGTCTGGGCAGAAGTGCATGAGAATACCGAGAACTGCGTTGAGTTCGGCGACAGGGAAAAATACTGGGATATCATCTTTTGGATTGACATGGTTCTGTGGCTTGTCAAACGCATCATTGATGTAGGTGCGCCATGGGGAATGATCTATGAGATATGCAGCAACGGTTTCTTTGCCGTATGGATGCTGAGAGTCTGGATCATTCGTAAGAATTACTTTAGGTTGGAATCTTTCTGCAAGGTTAAACGTGAAAACATTGAAATTGATGAAAACGAACAATGACAAACATAGGATGTCGCCGGCGATGCTCTTCATCATTCTCTTCGGCATTGTGAGCATGTTCTCGGACATGACCAAGGAGAGCGCTGAAAGCATCCGGGGAGCCTTCCTCTCACTGATTGGTGCATCGGCTGCGACCATAGGCTTTGTATCGGGTCTCGGTGAACTGGTAGGATATTCACTAAGGTTCATTTCCGGCAAGTTCGCTGA
Source organism: Bacteroidales bacterium UBA1680 (assembly GCA_002320605.1). Lineage (GTDB taxonomy): Bacteria > Bacteroidota > Bacteroidia > Bacteroidales > UBA932 > Cryptobacteroides. The sequence continues at coordinate 36,966 of DCKG01000022.1, forward strand.
TAGGACAAAGAGGTACTGGCCTATCGTCATAGTCGGGTATTGCCTTGAGCTTGTCACCATTCCCGCTCTTGCTCTGGTCGGTGAAAACGGATGGATGGCAGCATGCATCCTCCTTGTAGTCCAGAAGTTCGGAAAGGCCATAAAGAAGCCGGCTAAAGATACGGTGGTGTCATTCGCGGCCTCTCAGGAGGGAGTGGGCAAGGCATTTGGCCTGCAGGAACTGCTTGACCAGTTCGGAGCTGTGCTTGGACCTCTGCTGCTTTATGTCATCATGCTGTTAAAGACAGACGGCACCACCTTTGAGCGATATGGCTTCTGCTTCATGGCGCTCGCAATCCCTGCATTCAGCACGCTGATTCTGCTTGTCATTACCCGGAGAAACTTCCCTAATCCCGAGAAATTTGAACCCGATGCCAAGGAATCTGCCCCACTGAAGATCGAGGGAAACTTCGTGCTCTACATCATCGGTATCAGTCTCTTCGCATTTGGATTTCTTGACTACTCACTCGTGGCAATGCATGTGTCAAAGGCATATGCTGATGCCATTGCACCAGACGTGCTTCCGCTACTCTACTCTGCGGCCATGCTTATAGATGCAGTAGCTGCGCTGGTGTTCGGATATCTTTATGACAGATGGGGCATGAAGGTTCTGGTATTATCCGCCGTCATTGCCGCACCGTTCAGTTTCCTGGTGTTCATGGGACACTCAGTGGCCACGCTCATTGCTGGTATCATCATGTGGGGAATAGGAATGGGCGCGCAGGAATCCATCATGAAGGCAGCTGTAACAAGCATGACCCCAAAAGCCAGCCGCGCTACTGGTTTCGGAATCTTTTCATTTGCGTTCGGTATAGCATGGTTCCTGGGAAGCTGGACACTAGGAATCCTATACGATGCAAACATCACCGTCATGGTAGCCGTATCGGCCATGTGCCAGCTGGTAGCAATTCCATTCTATATCATTTCATCCAAAAACAAAAGACAGTAGAGAATCTCTCAGATACAATTCAGAAGATTAAAAACAAAGATATTCTCGCGAATGTTGCTTATAAAAAATAGATAAGTGTTTAACAATTACTAACAAAGAGGGGAGTAACGTTCTCTGGGTTAACATAGCGCTGGCTATGAAAAGTTTGAGTATATTTGTAGAAAATTTAATGGCGCTGGGGCTGATTGGCGGCAGGGCGCAATCTATCTGAATATGCCGAAGCAGAAGGAACATAGAGTGGAGATTCGCAATAAGAGGGCTTCCTTTGACTACGAGTTTCTGGAGAATTACGAGGCAGGAATCGTGCTGGTCGGGACCGAGATAAAGTCGATCCGGGCTGGGAAGGCCTCGCTGGCGGATTCTTTCTGCTATTTCGTAGGCAACGAGTTGTTCGTGAAGGGGATGAATGTGTCCACTTATTTCTGGGGGTCATGGGGGCAGCACGAGCCTATGAGGGATCGCAAGCTGCTGCTGACCAAGAGAGAGCTAAGGCATCTGCGGCAGGCAGTGAAGGAAAAGGGGCTTACGATTATAGCTACGAAGCTATATATTAATGAAAAAGGCATGGCCAAGCTGGTGATAGCCTTGGCGAAGGGAAAGAAGGTCTATGACAAGCGGCTGTCCATCAAGGAGAAGGACATTCGTCGCGAGATGGAGAGAGGGGAATGAGCCGGAATCCTAAGAACAAGCTGAGGGAATCTATTCCCATTCCGGAGCCTGCGCATCTGCCGGAGCCGGAAGTAATTGATATTCAAAATATTTATAATGAATATATTGCAGAGGCCATCGACTTGATCGTGGTGCTGGGGCCGACTGCGTCCGGCAAGACTCATTATGCGGTGAACATGGCACGCAGGCTGAGCGAAATCGGAACTGCCGCAGAGATTCTTTCTGCCGATTCCAGGCAGGTCTATAAAGGCATGGACATAGGCACTGGCAAGGATCTCAATGAATATGGCGACGTGCCTTATCATTTGATTGACATAGCCCCGGCTGGCACACGGTTCGACCTGTACCAGTGGCAGGAAGCCTTCGAAGAGGCATACAAAGATGTTCGGTCGCGTTGCAGAATTCCTATTCTGTGCGGTGGCACGGGACTTTATGTCCAGGCAGCGACTTGCGGATATGCCCTGCCTCAGGTACCTCCAGACGAGTCTTTGCGAGAGGAATTGGAACTGCTTGACAAAGATACGCTTATTGGAAAGCTTGCTGCCTACGGGCCGCTTCCTGACGAGGGCGTGCTACAAAGCAAGCGAAGGGTGATTCGGGCCATCGAGGTAGCGCAATATGAAAAGGAGCATCCAATTCAGCGCACGGCCTACCTTCCGAAGAAGCCATATTTCATCGGGACTCTAGTCTCTCGCGAAGAACGTAACGCCCGTATTGACCGCCGTTTGGACGAACGCTTGCAGGGTGGCATGATCGAAGAAGTCCGCAGCCTCCTGGGTTCAGGAATTCCTTCGGAAGACCTTGTATATTACGGCCTTGAATATAAATTTGTCACGCAGTACGTCCTAGGCATCCTCAGTTATGAAGAGATGCGAGTCTTGCTCTCCAACGCCATCCACCAGTTCGCGAAACGCCAGATGACCTGGTTCCGTGGCATGGAACGCGACGGATTGCATATTCATTGGACTGATAAGTTGTTTTGAGATGACTCAAGACAATGTATATGCCTGATTCCGCTCAATCCAGATGGAAAAGCTCTTCGATAGGAGTCGTGACGGGGGAATTGTCGGGATTGACTTCCATGAGATCTGCCATCATGTCCCACCATCTCTGTGTCACTGGATCCACATGGGAAGTGTCTTGAGAATTCGTTTCACCAGAGCATTCCTGATAGCCGAACAGGATGTTTGTCTCCTTGTCCCAGAAGATGCTGTAATTGGAGACTCTCTGTTCCTCCTTAATCATTCTTTTAAGCTCTGGCCAGATTGCGGAATGCCTCTTGGCATACTCTTTCTCGCATCCTGGCTTAAGATGCATTTTGAAAGCGAATCGTTTCATTGCTTAGTACATTAGTGTTATTGCAAGCAAAGATACATTTATTTTAGGCCGAATGCTAATCTTATCTTTGAAATCGCATCAAGCTTCTCCCAGCCGAAGAACTGGACATCTTTCTCGATTTCTTTGCCATTGCGGATGAGCCTGACCGCCTTCGTGTAAGGCTTGCGCCCGAAATGGCCGTAGGCTGCCGTAGGCTCGTAGATTGGGTTTTTCAGGTCGAATTTCTTGATGATGGCGGACGGACGCAAGTCGAAAAGCTTTGTTATATTGGAGGCAATCACCGCATCAGCTTCTGTCGCAGGGAGACCTTGAAGCAGAGGGCTGTCTGAGCATGCCGTGCCATGGGTGTTTACGAATATGCTAACTGGCTCCGCCACGCCGATTGCGTAGGCGACCTGGATGAGCATTTCATCTGCTATGCCGGCAGCTACCATATTCTTGGCAATATATCTTGTCGCGTAGGCAGCGCTTCTGTCCACCTTGGACGGGTCTTTCCCCGAAAATGCGCCACCACCGTTGGAGGCTCTGCCTCCATAAGTATCCACGATGATTTTTCTGCCGGTAAGTCCCGTGTCGCCGTGCGGCCCGCCGATGACGAATTTCCCAGTCGGATTCACCAAGAGCCTGAGGTTGTCGTCAAATAGTGCGGCTGCATCTGCGCTGAGGGCAGCCTTCACCATAGGAATCAATATATTCCTGACATCCTCTTCAATCTTGTCGTGCATCGCCTTATCCACGCGCTCGGCATCATATTCATTGCAAGCCTGTGAATATGACATATTCGAAAACTCTCCTGCTGCGAATTCGTCATGCTGGGTAGAAAGAACCAGGGTGTGAACCCTTAGAGGGTGATTGTCTTCGTCATATTCAATGGTGTACTGGCACTTTGAGTCCGGCCTCAGGTAAGGCATCAGCTCTAAATGGTTGTGCCTTATGTCCCCTAAAATCTGGAGAGTGAGCTGGGAAAGGTATAGCGGCAATGGCATATACTCTTCTGTGTCATGGCAGGCATAGCCGAACATCATTCCTTGGTCTCCGGCCCCCTGTTCTTCTGGATTCTGTCGCATCACGCCTCGGTTGATGTCTCCGCTCTGCTCATGAATGTCTGAAAGAACTCCGCACGAGTCGGCGTCGAAGCGGTATTCAGCCTTAGTGTAGCCAATGCGCCTGATCGTATCGCGCACTGTTTTCTGGATGTCCACGTAGGCCTCGCTGCGCACTTCTCCGCCCACGAGAACGAGTCCCGTGGAGCAAAATGTCTCGCAAGCTACCTTTGATTCAGGATCCTGGCGAAGGAACTCATCGAGGATTGCATCGGAAATCTGGTCTGCCACTTTGTCAGGGTGGCCTTCTGAAACTGATTCAGACGTGAATAGATAATTCATTTTTTAGCATTTTTTATTAAACATCGGAGGTTGCAAGCAATCAAATCTGTCCTCCCTCGTATTGTTTTCGTTTTTTCCGCAGGGCTTCTTAGAGTGCTCCCGCCCCCAAGCGGATTGCAAAGATAATCATAGTTTTTGAATATGCAAAAGCTCATTTCTCAAGTGAATTTCTCATGCGCCATGAACGGCAAAAAAGCGGCGGGCCGCTCATCGTGGTCCGCCACAATCTTATTCAAGGGAAAAGTTACTCAGTCTTCCCGTTGCGGGAAACAAGAACTGCCCCGGCCTTGGTTTCAAGAATGGTTTTTCCGGTCTTGTCAATGAAAGAAGTGAGGATACCGTTGATGACCACCTCGTCGTTCTGAGAGAGCTGGTCTGCAGAGGTGAACTTCGCTCCACCGAAATTCATTCCTCGGAAAACCTCGAACACCTGTGCGTCGGAGCCGGAATCAGCGATCCAATAGGTAGCGTTGCCATACTGAGTGCTGATGCCTGCGTCGCTGGAAACATAGCCCTTGATGTAGACAGCCTCGGCAGGCTGGGTCCCTGCGTTGAGAAGGCCGACTACGGCGGCTACGTTGTAAGGGTTCTCTGCGGAACCGTCACCGGAGGCGGATCCGAGGCCGTTGATGGTGACGAGGCGGTTGCTGGCCGCAAACTCATAGGTGCTGCCGTACTTGGTGAGTTTTCCGGAGACTACGACCTTTTGGCCTACAGCGATCTGGTCAGCGGCAGTGAATTTCTCTCCGCCGAAATAGAGTCCCTTGTAGACCTCGAAGAGAGTCTCGGAGGTCTCATCGTCGGCGATCCAGTACTGGGCGGTGCCCTTCTCGGTTTCTACCTTGTCAATCTTGCGGATTACTCCGGCAACATAATAGACATCGGAGGTCTGGCCGTTGTCGATGGCTGCGATGGCCTGGGCTACGGTGAAAGGCTTCCTGATGGTTCCGGCGAGGAATTTCTCAGTGTTAACGCCCTGAGAGACGCTCAAGGTCTGAGTCGTGGTCTGGCTGCCGATCTGTGCGGCGAAGGTCAGGACACCGGAACGAGGGCTTTCATTCTCGTTTTCGTTGACATGGATAGTCAGGAAGACTGTGTCGGACACTTCTCTTGTAGAGGTGACCTGCATCCAGCTTGTACTCTCGCCAGCAGACCAGGAGAACTGGCTGCCAGTCTTGACCCAGGCCTTGACGGTGAAGTCGGAGGCCTCGTAGGTGAAGGTTGTATCGCTCGGTTCAACCTTCAGCAAAGACTTGACTATCTTGACGACTGTTACGTTCACAAGCTCAACTGTTCCGCCGTAGGTGGTCTTAGGACCCTCTACCGTGACGACGTCGCCGACTTCGATTCCGAGGCTGGAGAAATTCTTCTCTTTGCCATCTTTGTCGAGAGTGCCGTAGATGTAAATCTCGCCAGTACCATCATTCAGCCACATGTTGCCATAGGTGGTGCTGGTGATGCTGGTCACGGTTGCGGTAACTCTGTAGAGTTTCCCGTCTTCTCCGGCGATCACCTGTGCGCAAGTTGAATTCTCGGCGGACTTGATTCCTTGTATTACATTAATATGTTGGGCAGTGTTCCCGACATTAATCTTGAGCTCGCAGTTCCTTCCGACTTTCGTTTCAGGAGCGGTGAATGTCACCTGAGTCTCTCCGCTATTGCCAGACAAGGCAGAAACAGTGAGCCAGCTTGGAATGGTGCTTTCATCGAAAGACCATGAAGTCGAGGATTTTACGGTGATGGCGTCCGTGCCGCCTGTCATAGGGATGGCGACATAGGACTTGGACACCTGCAGCTCTTCGAGAACCGGCTGGTCATCATCATCGCAGGCTACGGCAAGGCCTAGGCAGGCTACTAAAGCGGTGAAAATGTATTTAATTTTCATGAGAATATTCATTTATTAGTTGAACATGTATTTGATTCCGATCTGGGCATACCAGCACTGGCCGAGGCTGTGGTTGTATGTCCAGGTCTTTACGCCCGGCTGTACTGCCGAAGGGGTGGAGAAGGTAGGAACTCCGTCGGCGTTGACTCCCTCATATTTGAGGATGCGCCCGTCGTTGAGGTCTGGATTCATGTATTTGCTGACTCCCCATGAAGAATTGAACAGGTTCATGAGGTTGGCAAGTGTGAAGTTCAGCTGAAGGGTGTTCGTGGAGCCTGCGATTTTGATTTTGAAATCGTGGGCGTAGCGAAGGTCCACCCTGTGCACCCAAGGAGAGTAGACGCTGTAAGCCTCGGCATATTTTCCTTTGTGTTTGCTAAGGTACCTGTCATTCTCTACGTAGTCCCAGAAGCGGTCTCTGTCGCCCTCGGAAACGAAGAGGATTTCGTCTTTGTTCTTAGGGATGTAGAGAGCGTCGTAGTTGTAGCTATCCCCGTTCATGTCGTTGACGTACATGTAGCTGTAATTGTAACCGCCCCTCCATGTCTCGTAGAAGAGGGTGTAGTGGTTGTTCGAGCGGTCGTTGATCGTGAGGTTCACGTAAGCGCGGTCAGGAGTGACATACTGGGAGTTGTGCAGCTTCGGCTGGTTAGGACCTTCCGTCGTAGGGATGTAGGTGAATGCTGAGCTGGCATCCGAGCCAGGCATTCCGGTAAGCTCCTTGTTGTAGGTACGCGTGTAGGCTGCGGTGATGTTCACTCCCTCGACAGGCCTTGCGCTCAGCTGGGCGCTGAAGGAGCCGCCGTAGCCCTTGCTTGTGTTGGTCAGGACGAAGGCATTAGGCATTCCGACCACTTTCCCTTTAGAGTTGGTGTAGGTGTACTTGTAGTCCGAAGGATAGATGGCGCGGTCATCAGGACCGTTGAATCTGGCGAAGCCGTCGGTCGGCCTCACGCTCCAGTCGGAAATCCTCGCGGCGTTGATGGTCTTATTGAATATTCCTTCTACCGTCATGCTGAGAGGGAAGGAGGTAGGGAAATTGTAATCCACCGCAAGGGAGGTCTTCCAAACCTGAGGCATCTTGAAATTCCTGTCCACAGCTGCGAAGGTTGAGCCGACGGTGCCGCTTGCAGAGTCATATTCAGTAGGGAAACCAAGGGAAGCCCACTTGGCCTTCATGTCCTTGACGGAAGTGATGATTCCGCCCTTGAATTCGGAAAGCAGGTCGTTTCCGTTCTGGATTTTTCCATTGTACTGCACCGTTCCCGCATTGGTAGGCATGTTGGTGAAGAACACGAGCGGAAGCCGGCCGGTGAAGAAGCCGGAACCGCCGCGCACCTTCAGAGACTTATTCCCGAAGACATCCCAGTTGAATCCTATCCTAGGGTTCACGGTGAGTTTGGACTTAGGCCATTTGCCGGTGTCGATGTGACGACCGTCGTAGTCCAGGTTGAGTATGGCGTTGTTGGTGGCCAGGTCTTGGTTGCTGAAGAACAGTCCGTCGAGACGGAGTCCGTAGGTGAGCTTGAAGTTCTGGGTGAGGTTCCACTCGTCTTGGGCATAGATGCCAGCCTTGTTGAACCTTACGCGGGCTGCAGGAGTGTCAGGGTCTATGTTTTCGTAGCCGTAAGTGAAATTGACGGTCTCCGGTGTAGCTCCGTTCATGAAGTCATCCATGGACAGGTAGCGGTAGTAGCCTGTGCCGTTTCTCATGTAGGAGTTGTCTGCCATCTGGTATTCGTAGCTTGCGCCAGCGGTTATCTTGTGGTCTCCGAAGTACATGTTCACGTCATCCTTTGCGGTGATGACCTTGTTGTGCACGCCGTTGTTCCAGGTGAAAAGCTCGTAACCTAAAGAAATATATGGCATCGGTGTGCCGGTCGTTCCGTCCCAGGTGCCATCGAGGATGTCGATGAACGGGAACTCGGAAGAATTGGTGCCGCGAATGTCATCCAGCTTTGAATATGTCACCAGCAGCTGATTGGAAATCTTGTTGGAGAACCGGCTGTTGAGGTCCACCGAAAAAGAATTCACTTTGTTCTCCATGGAATACATGGAATTGGCGTAGGACATGGAATATTTCGACATGCGGCCATAGACAGTACGTTGCTTGGCATCGGAAGACGATGCGTTCGGAGAGTTCCAGTACTTGTTCAGGGTGTGGTTGTAACGAACCGCCAGATGGTGGTTGGCGTTGATGTTCCAGTCTATCCTGGCAAGGATTTTCCTGTTGCTTTCGTCGGCAGGGAAATTCGTCCATGAACCAGTGTCGTAACCGTATTTGGTCTTGACGAAATCGGAGATTTTCTTCAGGTCTTCCAACTTGGTGCGTGAGATGTAGTTTGCCTCATCCATGTCACCGTCCTCGGATCCTCTCCAGCGGTTTACCACGGTAGGAATTTTCGTCTCCTCGTAGTTGGCGAAGAAAAACAGCTTGTTCTTGATGATAGGCCCACCCAGGGTGAAGCCGTAAGTGGTCTCGCGATCCTTGTCGCGTGCTCCGCTGATCTGCTCCTTGTCTACGGCATCGCCACGCATGTTCTCGTTCTGGTGATATACGTACGCAGACCCCTTGAATGTGTTCGTGCCGGACTTGGTGATGGCATTCACGCCTCCGCCGATGAAGTTGTTCTGGCGGACATCGTATGGAGAGATCACCACCTGTACCTCCTCAATGGCATCCAGGGAGATAGGGCTCCCTCCACCAGGCAAGCTTGAGCTAAGGCCGAAGTTATTGTTGAAATTGGCTCCGTCTACGGTGAAGTTGGCGGTACGTCCGTCGGTGCCGGCGAAGCTCATTCCGTTTCCTCCGTAAGGGGAAAGCTTGGCCACGTCGGTGATGCTTCTGTTGATGGTAGGCAGCTCAGTAATCTGCCTGTTGGAGATATTCGTGGCCGCTCCAGTCTTCTCGACTGCGAATTTAGAAGGGGTGGAAGCTACGACTACAGCGGAATTCAGCTGCTCCGTCAGCTCTTTGAGGCTTGCATTAAGGTTGTATGTCTCAGCAAGTTCGAGCGTTACCTCGTTGAACTCCTGTGACTGAAAGCCAAGAAACGTTATCGTGACCTTGTACGGTCCTCCGACACGCATGCCATTGATCACGTAACGTCCGTCGGAGTTAGCGATCGTGCCATACTGTGTTCCAGAAGGTGTGTGGACTGCGAGGATCGCAGCCCCGGCGAGAGGCCCGCCATTCTCATCTGAGATGCGTCCTGCAAGGCTTGATGTCGTGACTTGGGCGAAAGCCGCCACGCCAGCAAACATTGCGATCAGCGCCAATAGGCTTTTTTTAATAAAATGAACCATAAGAAGATTTTGAATTAATGTATGTTAGTATATGTTCCGTTTTGCATTGCGAAATTATAATAAAATAATGTATTGGAGAAATTTTTGCAATCGGAGAATTGCCTCGGGGGAAACTCGTATTTCCCGGCTGCCCTATGAATATGCCTGGCAGCCGCCCTGAAATGATTCGGAAAAGAAGTAAAAGACACTCTATGCATTTGGCGAAAAATCGCAGCGCAAATTTATGAATATTCAAGGAATTATCAAATTCCCACAATAGCCCTGAGCCGTTACTGCCTAGCATTCTTCCTCACCAGCCGGTCAATGGCATCGTTCAACCGTTCGGTGGGCGCTATTATGTTGTAGTCCCCCCAGAAAGACTTGTCCTTGAAATATTCCGTGTGGTCGAAATAAGAATCGAAGCGGCTGAAAGAGCGAACTTTCTTCACCGGCTTCGCATCAGAGGCATCTCTGGACGTGACTACCATCTCGGACGATACGGTGTAAGGCGAAGAAAACAACTTGCGCTTCCAGTCGCATTTGAAACGTATCTCCGCCCTCAGATAATTCAGCCGGCTTACGTCAGAGGCGCTGTAATCAACCTCGATCTCGTAGCTTAAAGGCTTGAACCTCACGCCGGACGGCTTGCTTACGAGGATATATTCGGAAGCCTTGCGCCTGTCGCTCACGTCCAGCCGCATCTCTACCCGGCTGAAAGCAAGCGTTTCTCTGTCTATGTAGTATTTGCCGAAGAACAACGGGTATTCCTTGTCCATGGCCTTGGGCTTGAAAGATATGACGATGTGAGGCCTTCCGCCAATCTCGACCGGAACATCTAAGGCAAAGGAATAATTCTGCATCTCCTCTTTTGAGAGTATGAAATCGCGGTTCTTCACGATGTCCAGAAAGACAGGGGTCATCGGGCCGCCCATGATTTTTGCCCCAAGGGTGTCCGACTGCTTAGGGCTCACGAGGCGCCGGCCTTTCAATATGTCGACTTTGTCCCTGCCTATCCCGTCTGAATATGCGGTCTTGTAGAGGTTCTGCACCGCTTCCGCCACATAAATGAAACGGCTGCCTTTCTGAGTGGTCTCGCGATAGAAGCAGCAGCTGGATTCACCGGCATCCGGGTAATTGACGGGAATATTCTCGATTGCGGCGCTCAGGATGTTCTCGGGGGATTCCACGACTATTCCGGAAAGTGGGATGGCTTGCGGCTCCATGTCTATTCTGACGGGATTCCCGGATTTGTCGATTCGCACTGCCCTGGTCTTGTATCCTAAATAAGTGAATATGAGACTGTCGGCATCCGACGGAATTTTTAGGATGAATTTCCCATCCTGGTTCGTTACCGTGCCTACCCCGGAGGTTCCCGTGGTAACGCCGACTGCAGCCATGGCTCGGCCGGTTTCACTATCTATTACCTTCCCGGATATGCTTGTCAGAGACTGGGCCCCTGACAGAAAGCAGCCCAGACCCATCGCAATGATGGTGATTGACATTTTTAAAAGCATTCTCATACAAGCACTTAAAGATAATAAAAAAATTGGATATCCAATATTGCGCAAAGGAAAGTAAAAATATGTTGAAAGGTAAATTTTGTCTTTTTGAATAACAATATCATTACATTGTTTTAATATTACAAAAAAGTTATCTAAATTAGCGAAAACGTTTGCGCATCAGAATTATTCGTTAGAGTCAGTTAAAACGTTATTAAGATAATATAAGATAATAATTAAAAGCATAGCTAATGCCATTCAGAAAAATTTTATTAGTTTTCCTCTTTGCGGCGTTACCAATCCTGGCCTTTTCGCAGACTAAGACTGTTAAAGGTTTTGTCTTTGAAGAAGAAACCGGTGAACCTATAGCAGGCGCCACTGTTTCCATCCAGGGGTCAACGCGAGGCGTGATGACAGATTTGGACGGCTCTTTCGAGCTGTCAGGAGTCAAATCTACGGATGTCCTTCGGTTCGAGCTTATCGGAAAAGAGGCTCAATCCATTACTGTCGGCACGAACGCTAAATTCGTAGTCAAACTCAAGAATGCTCCGAACGAGCTCGACGGAGTTACCGTCGTGGCATTCGGAAAGCAGAAAAAGGAAAGCGTCATAGGGTCCATTTCCACGGTGGACGTGGCAACGCTGAAGGTGCCTTCCAGCAACCTCACCACGGCACTGGCGGGGAACGTTGCCGGAGTCATCGCCTACCAGCGTTCTGGAGAGCCGGGCCAGGACAATGCCGACTTCTTCGTGCGAGGCATCACCACATTCGGAGCGAACACCAGCCCGCTTATCCTCATCGATAATATCGAGCTCACCTCCACGGATCTTGCTCGTCTTCAGCCGGACGACATCGAGAGCTTCTCGATCATGAAGGATGCCACCGCCACTGCCCTGTATGGAGCCAGAGGAGCGAATGGCGTCATCTACGTCACCACCAAGAGAGGGCAGGAGGGTCCTGCGAAGATATTCGCAAGGGTAGAAACTTCGCTCTCGATGCCTACCGACGTGGTGAAGCTTGCTGACCCTGTAACTTATATGGAGGCTTACAATGAGGCCATCACCACAAGAGATCCGCTCGGGGAGCTGAAATATTCTTACGATAAGATAGAGCAGACGGGGAAGAAAGGAGCCAACAGACTCATCTACCCTATGAACGACTGGTACGACATGCTCTTCAAGGACTATGCGACTAGCTACAGGGCGAACCTGTCTGCCAGGGGCGGTGGAAAAGTGGCTCGTTACTACGTCGCCGGCTCGTATAATCAAGACACCGGCATACTCAAGGTAGATAAGCGCAACAGTTTCAACAACAACATCGACCAGAAAACCTATTCATTGCGGTCGAATGTCGACATAAACATTACGAAGACCACCAAGCTCGCCGTCCGCTTGACTGGCAACTTCACGGACTATCAGGGGCCGCTCAATGGAGGTAACGACGTGTACAAGCAGGTAGTGCACTCCGATCCGGTGCTCTTCCCTGCATACTACCCGGAGGATGAAGACCATAAGGGAGTCCAGCACATAATGTTCGGAAACTACGAAGACGGCTCCTACATAAACCCTTACGCCAACCTGGTGAAAGGATACCGCAACTACCAGCGTTCACAGATGATAGCCGCCATTGAGATTAACCAAGACCTGAATTTCATTACCAAGGGCTTGACCTTCATGACGTTGTTCAATCTTACCAGGCTATCCGAGTACACGGTGTATCGTCAGTTCAATCCTTTCTGGTACACCATGGACAGATACGACTCATACACCGGAGAGTACCATGTGACGAGGATCAATGAAGATGGAACGGATTATCTGACATATTCTGAAAAGGGTAAGGCCATCAAGAACACTATGTATTCCGAGAGTCGCCTGAATTATAATCGTGCTTTCGGGAAGCACGACGTGACAGGGCTTCTGGTACTGATGGCTAGCGAAACCAAGAACGCCAACGCAGGAAGCCTCCAGCTCTCCTTGCCTTCCAGGAACGCTGGTCTTTCAGGGCGTTTCACTTACGGCTTCGACAAACGCTATTTCGCCGAGTTCAATTTTGGCTACAATGGGTCGGAGCGTTTCCATAAATCCCACCGCTGGGGCTTCTTCCCATCTGCTGGCGCTGCCTGGATGGTGTCTAACGAGCCTTGGTTCAAACCTTACAAGAAAGTCGTGAGCAACCTGAAGCTGCGCTATTCTTACGGACTGGTCGGGAACGACAACATCGGATCTTCAAGCAACCGTTTCTACTATCTGTCTGAAGTCAACATGAACAGCAAGGACAGAAAGGCATATTTCGGTGCCTATCGGCATGTCAGTTACAATGGAATAGATGTAACCCGTTACGCCAACGAAGCCATCACATGGGAAAGGTCTCATAAATGCAACTATGCCCTTGAGCTGGGTCTCTTCGACAAATTCAACATGATCGCTGAATATTTCACAGAACACCGAACCGACATATTCATGCAACGCGCCGACATTCCGAACACCATGGGATTGCAGGCTTCCGTATACGGGAATATCGGCGAGGCAAGGGCTCACGGAATAGACATCCAGGCTGACTACAAGCAGGCATGGGCGAACGGGCTGTGGGCTTCAGCCAGGGCAAACTTCACTTATTCCACTAGCAAGTACGATGTCTATGAGGAACCAACTTATGCCGAGGAATATCGCCAGCATAAGGGCAGGTCAATCAAGCAGGTCTGGGGTTACATCGCCGAGCGTCTGTTCATCGATGATGAGGAAGCAGCGAACAGTCCGTCTCAGTCTGGGTTCGGAAGCGATTATGGAGGAGGCGACATCAAATACACCGACGTCAATGGTGATGGCGTGATTTCCACCGCTGACATGGTGCCGATTGGTTATCCGACATCGCCCGAAATCATCTACGGTTTCGGAGCCTCGTTCGGATATAAGGGGCTTGACTTCTCGTTCTTCTTCCAGGGTCTTGCCAGGGAGTCGTTCTGGATAGATGCCACCAGTCGCTACGGAACTTACACTGCTGGTACAGGGCCATTCGTGAATGACACCCAGCTGCTGAAAGCGTATGCGGACAGCCATTGGAGCGAGGACAACAGAGATATTTACGCCCTGTATCCGCGCTACAGTGCCTATCAGAACAACAACAACATCCAGACCAGCACCTGGTGGATGAGAGATGGCTCATTCCTTCGTCTCAAGCAAATGGAACTGGGATATACGCTTCCTCAGAAGCTTACCCAGAAAATACACATCGACAACCTGAGAGCCTACGTCCAGGGGAACAACCTCCTTTGCTTCAGCAAATTCAAGCTGTGGGATCCGGAGCTGGCCGGAGAAGGCCTGAACTACCCTATACAGAGGACGATCAACATCGGAATCAACGTAACTTTCAAATAGAAAACGGACATGCGTAAAATTTTATACAATATATTAATGTTGCCTGCGGCGCTTGCCGCTTTGTTCTGGACTTCGTCCTGCAACAGCTTCCTCAACGTGGTTCCTGACGACGGGCTCCCGTCCGTCGAGACTGCATTCAACCTGAGGTCTTCGGCAATCAGATACCTCGCCACCTGTTATTCGTATATGACTACGGAAGGCGCACCAGGATCGGACTGTGGAATGCTTACTGGAGATGAGCTGTGGGATCTCTATGGCCGAATAATCAGCAACACCGGCGGCCGCGTCTCGTCGACGTTGACCAACATCGCGAGGGGAAACATGAGCGCGAATACGGTTTATGGCAATGACTGGGCTTCCATGTATGAGGGCATCAGATGCTGCGACATATTGATTGACAATGTGTACAACGTTCCTGACATGGATATCTCCGAGCAGAGACAGTGGGTGGCCGAGGCTAACTTCCTGAAAGCCTACTACCATTTCAATCTGGTCCGCAAATGGGGACCGGTTCCGCTGATTTACGAGAGCCTCCCGATTGACTCCTCCATCGATGAAGTCCGCCTGCACAGGAGCAACATTGACAGCTGCTTCAATTATATTTTGCGTCTCCTGGACAAGGCAGAGCCTTATCTTCCGGTCGTGAATCCTTCCGAGGACGAATATGGCAGGATAACTCGTGCCATCTGCGCTGCTTTCAAGGCTCGCGTGGCGGTTTATGCTGCCAGCCCGCTGTTCAATGGCAACGAAGACGAGGCTGCCCTCGTGGATGTGGACGGAAGCACAAGGCTTTTTCCTGAAAAGACCGAAGCCGAGAAGCAGGAGCGTTGGGAATATGCCGTTACTGCGTGCCAGAATGCATTGAAAGTCTGCCAGGAAGCGAACATCAAGCTGTATGACGGTTCCGACATCTCTTTCAGGATGTCCGACTCGCTGAAGACGTCGCTCACCCTTCGCAACGCCATGACATTGAGATGGAACAGCGATCTCATCTGGGGAAACACCCAGACTGCATCCGGCTCTTTGGCCATGTTCCACAGGCTTTGCATGCCGATATTGAACGGCTACACCGATATGCTCGGCGGATACAAATTCATCGGCGTTCCGCTGAAGATCGCAGAACAGTTCTACACCAGGCATGGCCTCCCGATTTCAAATGACGTGGAATGGTCCAACATCAATCCTTATGACTTGCGGGTAGGAGATGCCCAGAATGCCTATTACATCAGGCAAGGCTACACCACCGTGAAACTGAATTTCGACCGCGAGCCTCGCTTCTATGCCTCCCTTGGCTTCGACGGGGGCACCTGGCTTGGGCAGCTTGGCAATTACAACGACCTTCAGCCGGAGGATCTGTATTATGTGCAGTGCCGCATGGGCGGAGCTCAGGCTAAGACGGGCAAAGAGACCGGCCCGGTCACGGGCTATTTTCCTAAAAAAATGTTCCCTTATCAATGCACTTGGAGTTCCAATAACGTTTTCGTGGGATATTGGTTCCCATGGCCTATGATACGCATCACGGATTTGTATCTTCTCTATGCCGAGGCAATCAACGAGGCCGAAGGCCCGAACGGGACGCATAGCGACGATTTGTTCAATTACATAAACGCAATTCGTGCGAGGGCGGGCATCCCTGACGTGAAAACGGCTTGGGACGATTACAGCAACGCCCCTGGCTATTACAACACCAAGGTGGGAATGCGAGACATCATCCATCGCGAACGCCTGAACGAGCTGGCATTCGAGAGCCAGAGGTTCTGGGACCTTCGCCGATGGAAAGAGGCGGCGGCGGAGTATCAGAAAGGAATATACGGATTCGACGTCATCTCCTCGGCTCCGGAAGATTACTACACGAAGAAATTCCTGTATGAACAGAAATTCGGCCTGAAGGACTATTTCTGGCCTATTCCAACTTCTTACATCGAGGTCAACCCTAACCTTGTGCAAAATATTGGCTGGTAACATTGAACCATGATGAATATGAAAAAATATTTTCTGACGATATTTACTGCAGCTCTGGCCCTCCTGGCCGCATCCTGCTCGGATGAAACCGTCCACGGACGCATCGACCAGAAGAACAAGGGCGTACAAATTCCGCAGCCCGTGGAAGTGACTGGCGTAAGGTCCATATCCGGCGGTGCCGTCATCAAAGTCAAGATACCTGATGACAAATACATCAAGGGTGTCGTGGCGACTTACGACAGGCACGGTGCGAAGGTCGAGTCACGAATTTCCCGTTACGTGGACAGCCTGAGCGTCGAAGGCTTCGCCGACACCGAAGAACACGACATAGAAATTTGCTCGTTCAACGTCAACGAGGAGAAGTCCGAGCCGGTGAACATCAAGATTACTCCGAAAGCTCCCGCCATCATGACCGTGAAGCCGGTCATGTACGCTGCCACTGGGGGAGTCAAGATCTACATCAATGGCAACGTCGACAAGTCCGACCTTGCTGTCTGCCTCCTCCGTGACACTGTCCTCAGTCACGAGAACATTCCTGTTTCCGAAATGAAATGGGTAGAAGTGACCACGCTGTTCACGGCGAGCAACGACATCACTCTGACAAGGCGTGGGCTCGACACGCTGAAGGCAATCTATGGAGTTTACCTCCGTGACCACTGGGGCAACATATCAGACACCACCTCTGCCGTACTGAAGCCTCTTGAAGAAGTTCAGATTCCTAAGTCGGGATTCGCATACTTCGATCCGGGCGACGATAATGTGTTCTCTATCTCCAGCGAGAGTTCCATCTATCCTATGAAAGGTCTCTGGGATGGTTCAGGAATTTCCTACTCACCACATTTCATAGCCGTCGACGTGATACCTCTGCCATGCTGGTTCACGATTGATCTGGGATGTGAAGTGGAATTGAGCCGAATATCCACATGGCCAAGACAAGACTACCCGGCGGACATCTATGCTGGCGGATCTCCACGCGACATCGAGTTCTGGGGCAGCCTGAAGACCCCGACCGGAGAGGTTGGCAGCGGCGAGCATGGTTTTGAGAGCAACTGGGTCTGCATGGGCAAGTTCACCCAGCCGAAGCGATCCGGCTACAATGCCGACGGCTCTGTTGGAAATATCACCGAGGAAGACAGGCTGTACTTCAAAGAGCAGACGGAATACGAGATGAACGATGCCATCTATCATCATGCTTACGACAGGATCCGTTATCTGAGAGTCGTCGTGGTAAGCACTTTCGCTTCATGGGAGATGCCGGACGCTACTACCACCACCCTTCAGTGGGGCGAGGTAACTCCTTACGGTCAAGTATTTAAATAAAATGACAATGAATATGAAAAAGAATATATTCACGGCGCTTCTTCTTTCCGTCGCAGCTTTCGTGATAGCCTCTTGCGGTGGTCAGGACGAAATTTATAAGGAGTGGATCAAGGAGGGAGGCTACGACTATCCAGCCAAAGCCATAAACATGACCTATCTGCAAGGCTATCAGAAGATTACTCTCATGTGGGAAAAGCCGATGGACCCTGCCGTCAAAAGAGCCATCCTGTATTGGGACAATTATGCCAAATCAAGAAATGTAGACTATGGCGATTTCGCTGATGGGAAGGTGACCATCGTGGTGGACAATCTTGAAGACCGTTCCTACACCTTTGACGTAGTGAATTTCGACGGAGAAGATAACAAGTCTCTGCCTGCGGAGCTGACGATTTCCCCTTATGGGGACAGCTGGCTGATTTCCAGGTCGGAGAGGGCGGTGGTCTCTGCTATAATGGATGGCGAAGATGCCAAGATAGAGATGACGAAGGCCACTGACGAGATGGTCGCTACGCGGTTCCGCTACAAGGATGCTACTGGAGCCTGGGTAAATTGCGAGACCCTTCTGAAGCCTGGCACCAACGAGCTCACTCTGCCTGGCGCTTTGAAAGGGAAGCGTTTCGAATACTCATCGGCATTCTGTCCTTCGTACGGACGCGATACCGTGTGGCGTCCTTGGACGATTTCCAATGATGGAATTTCCTACAAGCTTAACGGCAAGAGGTGGAACGTGACGGTCACCCAGGGGCAGACATTTTCGGAGAACACGGTGGATAAGATTTTCGACGGCAGCGTTGCTTCGGCCTCTCGCTGGCACAGCGCCCGTTCAGATGGACTAAAAAACATATTCCCGAAGATTCTCTCCATCGACACGGGGACGTCTCCGGGGGCAGAGTTCGCGTTCACGAAATTCGTTTTCTACGAGCATCCAAGCACTATTTCCATGCGCTACATCAAGAACTACGTGATGTTCATAGGTTCCAGCCCATACGACCCGAATGCTGACGATTACACCACTACTTTCGGAATCCCGTTCGTGAGCGGCATAATGTCTACTGCTAATCCTACCAGCGAGGTTGCTGCCTCCACGGGCGCGACCGGCCGCTACATCGCCATAGTGTTCCCGAACTCTTGGAGCAGCGATGGCTATATCGACCTCTGGGAGCTGGAGCCGTACGGTTATATTCCTTCTGAGGCAGATTAGCCTTGGAATCATCAAGAAATGAAATGAAGAAATTGAATACGATAATATTCCCTCTTTTTGCCATCTTGGCGTTGACCGGCTGCAAAGGTTCGAAAGATCCCGAGCCGGAGCAGTCAGGGGTTACGTTCACGTGCTCTTTCCAAGACCCGGCTTCCGAGGTCATGCCTTCGAAATGGGTCTCTGGCCAGGAAATAATAGTTACCATGGTCACTGGCGGCAAGACAACGTCATCTTCGGCAAAGGTTTCGGAGGTCTCTTCCGATGGTAAGACTGCGAAGATCAACTTCCCATCCATGAATGTTTCTGAGATTAGCGCCATCTATGCCTATCTGCCGAATACCGGAGTCAAGGGCATGAATGCGACAGATGCGTGGACGGTGAATGACATGAACAATTCTTCCACCCAGGTGCCTTCCGTTACGGTCTCGGTCGGCTCTGTGCAAAATAAGACCTTTGTATTCAGGAATATATTCGCTGTCCTCAAATTCGAGGTTACCGATTCGAAGACGAGCTATGTGGAATTATCGGGCAATGACGGAGAAGTGGTAGGCAGAGACGTCATTATTTCCACAAATTATTCGGCAGCTGACGCTTCCGCTCCGGCTTTCGAGCCTTCGACCGTCATAAAAAAGAATATTTACGGAACAGGGACTTACTACATAGGGCTGTTCCCCGGGCTTAAATTAAACAAAGGCTACGTCCTGAAGAGTTTCGATGCACAGGGGAATCAGCTGAACCAGGCACTGTCCGAAGGAGCCTTGACGATTTCGGGAGGCTCCGTGTATTCGGCCGTAGCGTTCGGGGAGTACAAGCCGGAGATCACTTTCACGGCCACATTCGCTGACGCTTCTTCCAAGGATTTCAAGTCTTCATGGGCGGAAGGGGACAAGATAAACGTGGTGAGCGTGAAGAATCGTGAATATTCAGAAGAGACGCTGACTGCCGGAAGCATTTCTAGCGATGGCAAGACGGCAAGCTTCACTTCCGCCGGTTCACTGATGGCAGGGGCAAAATACTATGCTTACCTGCCTGGGAGCGGGGTCGCTGGCTACCGCGAGGAGCCGCCGACTGCATGGCTCGTCGGCAACCTTGAAGGAAAAGAAGATGCCATTCCTTCCGTCACCGTCGCTTCATGCGAGGACGGCAGCAAGTCCTTCGTATTCCAGAATGCATATTCATTGATAAAATTCGAGGTAGAAGACAGTCGCTTCAAGTCCGTTACCCTTACGGGCAACAATGGAGAGAAGTTCGACATGGCATCGTACGTGAAGTTTGGCGGAGTGACGGCTTATGGAAACGACAATCCTGGCACCAAGGAATCCAGGGCTTTCGATGAGCCGGGGGCTTACTATCTGGGGATACGTCCAGGCATATCCTTCAGCAAAGGTTTCACATTGACAGGTCTGGATGCCGATGGCAAGGAAGTCGGAGCGATCAAGAGGACTTCTTACGTGAAGTTCGAGGGAGGCACCGTCCTTGATGTCGGCACGTTGAACCCTTCTAAGCCAATTACCATTTCAGATGTCTTCGACGAAAGCCATGTGGTGGCTTCGTTTGCTGTCATAAGCGATGTTCACATCAATGCGAACAAATCGTCAGGCGAGGCTGTCGGTTCGGTGGATAAGTTCAAGAATGCCTTGAACCAATGCAATGCCATGGCAAAAAAACACGGAGCCGACGGGCTGGACGGGGTTCTGGTGGTTGGAGATTTCATTGATTCGCCAAACAGCGCTTCCCAGCTCAATTCTTTCAAGAATGCCTATGAGTCCATCTTCGATCCTGTGCAGGTTCCTATGTTCTACGCTGTCGGGAATCATGAGATGCCTGGCTATGCGTGGCCATCGAACATGGTCGCTGCGGCAAAATACATCCGCAACGGTTTGGGTTCCAATTATTATCTTGTGGACACAGACAAAGGAATGAGCGAGAATTACGAATGCAGGGAAGCCATTCTGGGTGGCATCCATGTTCTTGCAATATCCCCGAACGGAGACCAGCCGATAAGCTATGACGCAAAGGCTGCTGAATGGCTGGACTCTCGCCTGAAGGCTCTCACCGAAGAAAACCCAGGGCAGTATGTGATAGTCCTCACCCATCCTATGATGACCGGGACAGTCTACGGAAGCCTTCTGGGCGAAGATGGCGGAATATGGGAATCTTCGCTTCCGCATTATTGGGCATCCGATGCCCTTACCCCTATTCTCAGGAAATATTCCCAGGTAGTAGTATTCGGCGGGCACCTGCATTTCCCTCTGGCGGATCCTAGGAGCATCTGGCAGGGAGATTTCACTGCGGTAGGTTGCGGATCTGTACGCTACATGGCTTGCGAGAATGGGCACTATCTTCACATGCGTTCCGCAACTGTCATGAACGACAGCTTCCAGGTCTCTTCTGGCAATTTCGTGCAGTTCGACTGGAACGGCAACATGCGCATCTATCAGGTGGATTTCACGAATGGTGCAGTCTACAGGAACGCTCCTTACGAGATTCAGTATCCTGACGTGGCAAAAAGCAATCTGAAGAAGTTCAGCCACGCGGCCCTGTCTCTCGCGAACGGAAAGCCATCCGTTTCGACCCTGACAATTTCCGATTTCACGAATACTTCGTTCACTGCGAATTTCGCTGCCGGAACAGACGATGAATTCGTGCACCATTACGTGCTGACCGTGTCGAGAGGTTCCGCAAAGGTAGGAGAGGCGAAGATCCTGTCCGATTTCTACCTCTATCCTAGCACCGCTAGCATGAAGAAGACATATTCAGAGACCATTACGGCCTCTGGCCTTGGCTTGTCTTCTTTCGAGACAGGCTCTTACACGGTTTCTCTCAGAGCTTATGACTCTTGGGATGCCGAGAGCGATGCAGTGACAGCCACGATGACCCTTGGCAGCAACGGCGCCTGGGTTACCGACGCTTCCGGCAGCATGTCTGTCGCCGGCGGTGACGGGACAGCCGCGCAGGACTTCCTGAGCTATTCGGGCGGCATCCTCTCATGGTCTGCCAATACTACCGGAAAGCCTAGGAGCGCTGCCATCACCCTGCCAAACGGCTCGGTTTTATCCATCACCCAGATTGGCCCGGACGACTTCAAGGGGAACTGGACTTTCACGGCGAAGGTCTTTGCCGGCACTGGGGCCTACAAACCGAAGGATGCTGTTCCATGGACGGTTGCCATCAGCAATCCATTGAAGAGCGAATCCCTGAAATATGCCAATGACTCGAAAACTTATGCGAACAATATCGGAATCACCGGACTGTACGACAACGCCGTTCTGGACGGCTGCGTGGACATTGACTATGATGCCCGGACGGTGCGCGTCGGGCTGTTCCTCGACTGCCGTGACGATTCCGGTCAGCTTATTTCAAGTGGCACCTCCGATTCCAATGGCAAGTATGTTATTTTCAGCCCGGAGCTCGTGAGCCAGACCGGCACGACTTGGAGTTCTCCTTGGTTCTTCAACGAGACGGATCTAGGCACCCCTGATTACACATGGATGTGGCTTACGGTGTCTTCCGACTTCTCAAAATTGTCCTACGCCAACAGGACTTCGGCTTCTCGTGTCCTGGACAGCGTTTCGCAATATTCCGGCAGCGCCAAGTACATTGGCGGAGTGTGCGTAATCCTTTGCGCCACGAACTCATTCAACCATGCATCTGTGGGTGCCGCGCAGGCTGGAGGCTATGCTAATGTCTTCCAGATGAACAGTTCCACGGGGGCATTGCAGCTTGTAAGGCAATAATATATCACATATTAATACATTATATTCAAGTAATATGAAGGCTATCAAAATTTTATCATCTCTCGCATCTGCGGCGTTGGTCTTGTCCCTCACCGCATGCGGAGGCAGTGGCGGCGGAAAAGAGACTCCAAGCGTAAGGGTGTCTCCTTCTTCGCTGACATTTAGTGATGCTGGTGGTTCTCAGAGCGTGTCTGTGACTGCCAACGTTGACTGGAGTGCTTCCAGTAGCGATTCTTGGGTTACTGTGTCTCCTGCTACAGGGAAATCTTCCGGCACTGCGCAGCAACTCAGCGTTACTGTCGGCAAGAACTCTTCTCTTGACCGTAATGCTACCATCACGGTCAAATCAATCGATGGGACATTGACTGGGACCGTCGCTGTTACTCAGACAGCTTACATGCCGACCGAAATCAATGACATTACCGCAAAGAATGCCGCTGCGGTCAGCAATCCTTACAAGTATCAGAAATACAGGCTCTCAGGAACAGTCAAGGGGCTTCAGGGGAACGGGTCTTTCAATCTGATTGATGATTCTGGTTCGCTTCCTGTGGCTGGCCTGAATGCTTCTGACGCTGGCTACGGCAAGCAAGGAGGAGCTTTAAGCAATGTCAAGGAACGCGATAACGTTACTGTCGTGGGCTATCTGGAGCAGGTTGGCGGCAAGATGACCCTTGTTTACGCCTATCTCGAGAAAGTCGACTCTTATGTAGAGCCTGATCCTTCTACGGCTGCCACGAAGAACTTCCCTTACACGGTGGACTACACTGCGGCAGACGGAGGCGTCGTCATCAACAACCCTACGTTCCCTCTAGCTTTCGATGCTATCTGGACTCGCTCCAGCTCTACCGGCTGGCAGGCTTCCGGCTACACGGGCGGCACAAGCTACACGACCGAGTCTTGGCTCTACACCGAGAAAGTGAATCTCTCCGGAGCGAAGAAACCTATCCTGGTATTCGACCACATCGTAAGGAATTTCAACGACATCGAGACAGCGAAGGATCAGACCTCTGTCTGGATCAGCGTGGATGGCGGCAAATTCCAGAAACTTGCGATTTCATTCTCCTATCCTGACGAGCAGGGATCTTCAGTCATGACTTCCGAGAACGTCGGCCTTTCCGCCTACATCGGCAAGACCGTCCAGTTCGGATTCAGGTATGTCAGCGACCAGGCGAAAGAGGCTGGCACGTGGTGCATGCTCAAGGTTCAGGCAATCGAGGACGAGGAGCCGGAGCAGCCTGGAGATTCCGGCGGAGCAGAAGATTACGACAAACCTGGCTGGGACTGGAATAACTAAACTTAGGAGGAATGAATATGAAAAAGAATATATGCATTCTAGCTTTTGCCGCGATTGCGATGACATTCTCGGCATGCGTGAAAGAGGATATTTTAGATGCTCCTCAAAGGCCTGTCGGAGAAGAAAGGACTTTCACCGTGTCTTTCGAGGGCAGCGATGACGAAGACACCAGGACAGATATTACCAAGCAGGGTAAGACAGTCTGGGCGACCGGCGACCAGCTTCTGGTGACCAATGGAACCAATGCCGACACCGTAGCGGTGCCTGCCTCTGCCAACGGGCAGAAATATTTCGACTTCTCGACTACTGTCACTGGCACGATTTACGTCGTTTATCCGGTCCGCGCCTATCAGAACATGACTTCGGACAAGAAGTTGGTGCTCAACATCCCTCGCATCCAGGATGGCACGTTCGGCAGCGCCAACATCGCAGTCGCAGTCGCATCCGACAGGAAAGTGAAGATGCGCAACGTGACCTCCGTCCTGAAATTCAGGGTGCCTTCTTCCGTGACTACCCCGATCAAGGTCGTTTCCATCAACTCCGTCGGCAACAACGTCGCAGGAACATTCTCAGTGGACATGGCTTCCGGCAAGCCTGTGGTGGCCACTCCTGACACGCTGAACATAAATGACACTACAAAGCTTGCGACTTCCTACTCTGGAGACGCAGTGGTGAAAGTAGACGGCGTGGCCGGAAGCAACTTCTACGCTACCGTAATCCCAGGCACTTACACGAAGGGATTCTCGATGACTGCCGTCACTCTTGATCTGGACCATGCGTCCGAGAGCAAGACTACGGTTTCCGACAAGGCGCTCGGCGTGAACGAACTCTTCGATCTCGGGTCCATCGGAACGGACCTGAAGCCTATGGGCGGCACTGGCACCCAGTCAGACCCTTACGTAATCACCAATTTCCCTGAATATCTAGTATTTACCTATTATGTGAACGAAGGTAATTCCATGAGGGACAAATACGTGAAAGTTACTAGCGACATTAGCGGAATCACCACCCCAGTCGGGATCTGGGACGAAGCTGCCGATGCCGAGGATTATCCTTTCCAGGGTAATTTCGACGGCGGAGACCATACGTTCACCGTGAATATGAAGCAGGACGGCAAACTGTCCCTGGGATTGTTCTCCTATGTCGACGATTCTGCCAGCATCCACAATGTGAAGGTGGCTGGAACCATCACTACTTCTTACAAGAATACCGGTAGTGTTGCTGGAATAGTATTCTGCAACAGCGGCGTTACCTTCGACAATTGCTCTTCTTCTGCTACTGTCAAGACCAAGAACAATTCCGGCGGTCTTATTGGCTACGCAAGCAATTCCAACACTTCTGCTGCGACATTAAAGATTACCAATTGCTCATTTACTGGAAAACTTGAAGGAACAACCAACATCGGTGGCATGGTAGGTCAGGTTAACAGCAATGCTGGCAATTATCAGGCACGCACCGAGATAAAGAATTGCGAGAACTCAGGAACGATTGAGGGCGAGCATACTGCTGGCGGAATGGTCGGATATGCGTACATGACTGCGATTTCTGGCAGTAAGAACACCGGTGCAGTTACCACCACCAAGGAAGGCGGCGGGTTCATGAGGTACGATGGAAAGTACCAGAACTATCAGGCTGGCTCTGCCGGAATCGTAGGATATATGCAGAACACCACAGTGAGGAATTGCACCAACGAAGGAGCCATCTCCGGAGTTGTGAAGAATGGAGGCATAGCTGGCTCATCGTATTTCAGCAATGCCTACTCCTGCGTCAACAGGGGGAATGTTGAATCCACCAAGCAGACCGCTGCGGGCATAGTGGGCTATAATTTCATTCAGGGTACGATTGCGAATTGCCAGAATTACGGGGAGATTAAGGCTAAGACTTATCAGGCTGCCGGCATCGTGGGCTTTGCCATCACATGGTATAATCATGATTCTCCGTACACTATCGCGGTTACAAGATGCACAAATTATGGCAAGTGTACCGCAGGCGGCAACGCAGCTGCCGGAATAGTGGGATACTCAGTGAACGAGAATAACGTTCATAAGCTCGTAATCGACAGGTGCATCAATGCCAAAGGAGCGGACATCACGGCTCAGACTCACTCAGGCGGAATCCTTGGCTGCCAGGAAGGCTACTATAACTGGAGTAGAACTGAGGTAAAGAACAGTGAGAACCATGCGACCGTAACCGGCACTGGGAAAAACACGTCCATCGGCGGTATCTGCGGAAGCATGCTCAGGCATTCTCAAAAGCAGGGTGTCATGATCTGGAATTGCTACAACGATGGCGATGTAGTGTATTCTGATTATGCTTCTACTACACCGAGCATTGGCGGAATATTTGGTCAGATGCAGGGCGGCGAAATATGGAACTGCTACAACGGAGGCCGCATCGGAAAGGCTGATGCCACTCTTGCGAAGACAGTGGCAGACACCTCCTATTGCGGTTCTCTTCTCGGAAAAGGCATGCTAAATAGAAATGTGAATGGTTATTATCTTACTGGGACATGCGCCCTGCCTGTGGGCAAGGCTGGCAAGTTCAATAATAATGGCATTCACGCTACGGATGCTTCTGGCAATCTGGCGGAAGTGGTAACTATCAATAGCGTCGGTTATTCAAACCTCGTTGATGCCCTGAATGCCGGAATCGGCACTCAGACTCAATATTATCATTGGGCAGCAGGCCCTAAGTTCGATTATGGAACCCTTACCGACCCGGTTGACGGCGGCGGCTTCGACATAGGAGACGGAGGCGAAATCTAATATAGGAGGAAATGAATATGAAAAAGAATATATTTTCATTCTTAGCTCTCGCTCTTGTATTTGCGGGATGCACCAAGGAAGCCAACGAAGAAGTAATGGCCCCTTCAAATGATGAAGGAGTCAAGCTTGTCGTTGAGGCAACTATCGGCGGTCCTGAGACTAGGATGTCTTACACGGAGGATGGCAATGGGTTCAAAGCTAAATTCTACGGCAATGAGACCATGCAGGTCTATTTCCTTGACTCCAAGGATTCCGTGTCTTCAAAGGTGGCATTGAACATAGATCAGGCTTCGATTTCAGCTGATGGCCGTTCTGCAAAGTTCGAGGCAATCCAAGGAGTCAATATCCCGGATGATGCTGTGAAGGTTGTTTCCTTCATCAGCAATCCGAGGGTTACTTTCAACGCTAAGAAGGTTACTGTGGATCTTTCTGCGCAGGACAATATGGATGAGGCGAATTACCGTCATGTCATCTTGGGTTCAGTAAGCGCTTCGGAAATCAAGACTGAAACAGGCACGGCGCTTGTCAAGATTGCATATTCCTACAAGACTTCCGTTCTTCGCTTCAAGCTTAAGCTTGGCGATGGCGTGAATGCCAAAGTGGGCACTGAGATTAAGCTGTTCAGTGTGGACAATACTATTCACAACAAGCTGGAACTAGCAGGCGTAGAACTTGCTTCCACGAGCGAGACCGGAGACATCGTCTTCAAGACCACGGCCGTAGACACAAGCACTCATGTCCTTACCGGCTATGCGACCGTCTGGGCGGCTGACGCTCTGAAGAATGCTAAGCTCACTGCAACTTACGGCGATGACACTTACGGCGTAGATCTCAACTCTTCAAAAGAAACGCTTGAGGCAGGCAAGGCTTACACCATCACCAGGACGCTGACCGTGAATCCTAAGCCTGTCACCGTCATGAAGAATGACGAGGCTGGTTCTATGAATTTCGCTTATTCTGGCGGTGAGGATGTCACGAACGACTGGCTGAGCTGCAAGAGCGGAGTGGTTTCCTGGACGGCTAACACGACCGGTGCTCCAAGGCAAGCCACGCTCAACTTCAAGAACGGCGCTCTCTGCACCGTCACCCAGGTTGCCCCTGCTGACTTCAAGGGTAGCTACACATTCTACAACTACTCCTTCAAGAGTTCAGGTGTCAGCGACACTAAAGTTGTAAACCAGAACAACAGACAGCACGAGACTACTGTTGAGTTTAAGGCTGTTGAGAATCCGACGACCGTAAACGGACACGTTCACAATCTTGATCTCGTAGGTCTTTATCTGGATTTCGCTGTCCCGGCATCTTTCGAGATTGTCGATGACACTCCAGTGATCTACACCTATCTGTCTCTTGACTATCAGAAGGTAAGCAACGGTACAGAGGTGGCTTGCATCCCTGAGCTAACGAACACCACAAGCTATGGCACAGGCTACTTTGCCCCGCTTAAGTTCGGTGTCAACGACTGTAACTATGCTTGGATTGCTTGGGGAGTTGACGATCTCTTAGGAACTCCTAAGTTCGGCCTTGGCACTGGCGCTCAGAGACTTGTTTCCGAGGGTATGTACTGCTGCGGTTTTTCATTCGTAGTCAATGGCTACAAGGAAGGCATCTACACCACCATCTACCAGTTCAACTACAACAACAAGTGGGTATATGACGGAACCGCAGGTGCCGGATATTTCGCTAAGAAATAACCACTTGAAATAAAACAGTACTCAATCAGGGCAGGTTCGGCATTTGACCTGCCCTTTTGTTTTTCAACCGCCCGTCATGGCGCTAGAATAGCGTAGGCTCCAGTTCTTTTGGATGGAAAGATCTCCGATGAAAAGGAGTCAGTCCAAATTCCTTAATAGCCTGAATATGTCCTTTCGTGGGATAGCCCATATTCCTGTCCCACCCATATTCAGGATATTTTTTAGCGAGTTCCCTCATCAGCTCGTCCCTATGGGTCTTCGCCAGCACCGAAGCCGCAGCTATTGATGAATATGTCGCATCACCATGCACCACGGTGACATATTCATTGAACCCATATCCCTCGAATGGCCTGAAACGGTTGCCGTCGATGAGCAGGAAATCCGGCCTCGGCGACAATTTGAGCACTGCACGCTGCATTCCAGTGATAGACGCCCACAGTATGTTCAACTCATCTATTTCTTCTGCGCTGACTGCCTCTACGGCCCATGTAATGGCCTCATTTTCAATGACCGGCCTCAAACAATCCCGCTCTTTCTCGCTCATCTGCTTCGAGTCGTTCAGTAGAGGATGATGAAAATCCTGCGGCAGAATCACTGCGGCAGCGAAGACAGGACCAGCCAGAGGCCCTCTTCCAGCCTCGTCGCAGCCAGCTTCCAAACGTCCTTCTTTCATGAACGGCAGTAGATGTATTTCTTTTGACATATTGCTCAAAGATAGTCAAAGTTTTCCGTCTCATGCTATTATGCCAGTCAGGAATATGAAAGCAATGGTTATCGGCGCCAGGTAGCGGATGATTGAATATATTGCCGGGAACAGGCAGGCATTCGTCTTGAAGCGGCCGCCGTTAGTGAGTTCATCCCCAACTTCTGATTTTTTCATTTTCCATCCTACGAATATGCAGAATAAAAGGGCTCCGAGCGTCATCAAGAAGTTGGAGCAGAGCTTGTCGCAGAAACTGAATATGCTGTTTCCTAACAGCTTCACATTAGAAAGTGGCCCGAACGACAACGAGCATATGCTCCCAAGCAGAAAGCAGAAAATGAATATTCCTACTGTCGCCTTCACCCTGGTGACATGCTTTTCCTCAACCAGATAGGCGACGGCAACCTCCATCATCGAGACTGCCGAAGAAAGGGCGGCCACGATTATGGTGATGAAGAAAAGTATGGCGGTGAGGCCGCTCATGAAAGTGCCCATCTTGGAGAATATATACGGAAGAGTCTCGAAAATGAGACCCGGGCCGGAGCCAGGCTCTATGCCTGCCGAAAAGACCGCCGGCATTATCGCGAATCCGGAAATCATGGCGAAGGCCAGGTCTGCCAAAGCGGTGCCATTGCTGAAAACCAGGATGTTCTCGTCCCGGCTGACGTAGGATGAATATGTCAAGATAGTGCCAACCCCAAGAGACAGCGCAAAACCCCAGGAATATGGTCATGCAGGCTAGCGGAATCCATGGAGAAGCCACGAATCTCGAAAACATTCCAGTGACCTCCCCTGAGCTGCCTGCAGTGAATTGAAAGGCGCAAGATTTGGCCAGATAGCCAATGGACCAGCCGCCGACTACGCTGTAATAGGATAAAATTATGACTGGCGTTATTATGGTTAGCAGGCTCAGCCACTTCCATTTCGTGCCAGGCGCCAAAGCTTCCATGGCTCCGAATGTGTTCCTATGCGTCGCGCGGCCGATTACGGATTCTGATAGGAATATGGGCAAGGCCAGCACGAATGAGCAAAAAATGTACAGCAGAATGAAAGCCGAGCCGCCATACTGCCCTACTATGTAAGGAAAACGCCAGATGTTACCTAGGCCGATGGCAGAGCCTGCCATAGCCATTATGACGTTCCTTCTGTTCCTGAAACTCTCCCTTCCTGTCATTGTTCCTAAATGAAATTTGAAACGAATATGACGATGATGGCAATCGGGGCGACGTATCTTAGCAAGAAATATATCACTTTGAAACTGCGCCTGTTGGCAGTTCCGCCGTTAGTCAGCTCATCCTGAACATCGGTCCGCTTCATCTTCCAGCCTACGAACAGCACTGCCAGCAAGGCTCCGATAGTCAGCAGAACATTCGAGGAGAATGCGTCCACGAGGCCGAAAATCTTCGACGAGGACACGCTCGCAAGGCCAAGGGCCAGCACTATGAAGAACGTGAGCAGGCAGGCGAGAGAGCGGCGGATTTTCAGTTCTTCGACCAAGAAAGCCACCCCGACCTCAATCAGAGACACGCTGGAAGTCATTGCGGCAACGATTACCGAAAGGAAGAAAAGCGATGCTATGGCAGAGCCGACCCAGGATGCAGAAGGAGACATGGCGGAGAATACATGAGGCAGCGTCTGGAATATGAGTCCTGGCCCAGCGCTAGGTTCTATGCCTGCCGCAAATACCGCCGGCATTATGGCAAACCCCGCCAGGATGGCGAACAGGGTGTCTGCTATCGCAGTCCCTACCCCAGAAGAAACTATATTCTCTTCTTTAGTGACGTAGGACGAGTAGGTTATTATTATGCCCATTCCGAGCGACAGGGAGTAGAAGCTCTGCCCAAGCGCCGAGGCCACCATCCTGCCATTGAATTTCGAGAAGTCCGGCTTCACCAGATATTGAACCCCTTCCCTCGCCCCCGGCATATTCAAAGAATATATCGCTATGATGACTATGAGGCAGAAAAGCAATGGAATGGAAAATCTGCTGAATTTTTCAATGCCAGCCTTCACCCCGAATGCCACTATTATGCAAGAAAGGGCTAGGAATATGACGTTGAAGCCCAGAGCCGTCCACCCGTCTGGATCGAACTCTCCGAACCTGAGCCCGAAAGACTCCACGAAATATTGCACCGACCAGCCGCCGACAATGCTGTAGTAAGAGACTATTATGGTCGGGGTCAGCACTGACAGCCAGCCAAGGACTTGCCAGAATGAGTGCGGGGCTAGTTTTTTCATCGCGCCGATGGCATTCGCCCTGGTTCTTCTGCCGATGACCGACTCTGCGAAAAATATAGGCAGGGACATCAAGAAGGCGCAAAGAATATATAGCAATATAAAAACCGCGCCTCCATATTCCCCCACCATGTAGGGGAAGCGCCAGAAATTACCCAGTCCTATTGCAGTGCCGGCCAATGCCATTATCACTGCCGCCCTGCTTCCAAAACTCTCTCGTTTAGCCATATACGTTAAGTTCGTCCGCCCGTCCTTTTCGGGCCATGTCTCATCGCCATGCAGGCTGGGGATTACCTGCGAGCATAGATAGTGAAATTGAATTTATAGCCTGTCTCCGGGTCGGTCTTTTCTTCCGACTGAGACGTGGGTCTCCATATCCCTTTGTCAATCAAGGGAAAATAAGTGTCCGCATCCTCGATGTCTGCATGCACGTGCGTGATGTAAAGCTTATCTGCGACAGGCAGCGCCTGGCGATAGGTCTCGCCCCCTCCCATAACGAACACTTTCGCATCAGGAGCGTCGCTGCCCGCTGCCTTCAAGCTATCTTCCGCCAGTTTGAGAGCCTCCTCCAGGCTCCCTGCAACCTTTACCCCATCAGGCTTGTCAGGCCATGGGGAAATTGAAATCACGATGTTGTCCCTCTTCGGCAGCGGCTTCCCGCCTATTGACTTGAAGGTCATGTACCCCATTATCACTGGGCACCCGCTCGTTGTCGTGCGGAAATATTTCATATCCTCAGCAATATGCCACAGCAGGGCATTGCTTTTCCCGATGGCATAATTATCGGCAATCGCCACTATGATGCATTTTTCCATAACTCAATAGCTTTTCAAGAATATTCTAAATTATTTTTTGACGGACGTGGTTCCAACTTTGCCCTTCGCATTAACCAAGAACGCATTTACATCGAAGTCAGAGAACACCGGGTAGTGATCCGAGATGTAAGGAACATCGTATTTGCCCTTGCTTACTATCTTGAAAGACTTCGCGATGGCGTTCCTGTAGAAAATGTGGTCGAACCTGCCGGAGAGCGAGGCATTCCCAAAGCCATTGCAGGTCACGCTTAAGTCGGGTTTTCTAGCGGTAAGCTCGGCACTGGAAAGATAGTCTGACAATGGCCTGAGACCTTTATCTCCGATAATCATGCTGAAATCGCCTGTAAGAAAGACGAAGGCATCATCGCCTGCTATCTCTTTGATTTTGCTCGTCATTAGATTGGAGGACTCGAGCCGGGCTGTCGCGCTTCTGGAATCGAACTGAGTGTTGAAAACGAAGAAAATCAAGCCAGATTTCTTAAAGCGTAGCTTCAGCCAGGTCGCATGGCAGATGTTCGCCGTATCCCATCCTGCAGTCTCTTCCTGTTGATTTTTGTTCAGCCAGAAATAGCCGTAATCAAGCAGCTCGAATTTGTCTGCCCTGAAGAAGATAGGGTTGTCGTTATTTTTAAGGCTCTCATCCACGGTCCCAGGTTTCGTGCTTCTGTCCACTATCTGGTATTCGGGCATTTCGGCCATGAATGCCAGTTTGTGAGCGTAAGATGCTTCTTGGAAGCCAATTACGTCTGGTTGCTGCTTCTTGACGGCCTTCACTGCCGAAATCTTTCTTGCGCTCCAGCTGAGATTTCCCGTGTCGGATGCCTGCTGAAGCCTGACATTGAAAGACATCACTCGCAGATGATCTGTCTTCGCCAAGGCAGGGATGGCCAAGGCGAAGACAGCAAATGCTGCGGCGATGAAAATGAATATTTTCCTCATCAGTTATGTCTATTTGATTATGGCCGCCCAGCCACCGCCGGGAGCCATGTGAATCTTCACTTTGCCGTCCGCAGGCATAGTGAAAGTGACTTTCTTGTAGTCCCTTGCAGCCCTGTCGGCATTTATTCCATCCTGGAAAGCAGTGACTGTGCCACCGCCGATGAAGCTCAGGTCGAGCGTGAGGTCGCGGGCGTTCCAGTTTGTTAATGCGCCGACATACCATGCATTCCCTTTGCGGCGAGCCACGGCGACATACTGTCCAATCTCTCCGCACACAGGAACGGTCTCGTCCCAAGTGGTAGGGAAGCTGGCGATGAAGTCGGTGCATTCTGGCTCATTCATATAATTGCTAGGAGAGTCGCAGAGCATCGTCAGAGGAGCGAAGAATATGGCATATTCCCCAAGTTGATGGCATCGGGTGCCAGGACTCATAGGTTCTGAATTTACCGGCCTGTAGTTGCTCTTCGTGGCGTTTCTCATCGCACCTTGCGTGTAGTCTAATGAGCCAGCGGCCATTCTTATGAAAGGAATGGTAACGTCATAGTCGACTTCTGGATGATCATTCAGGTTGCCCCATTTCATCTGCTCCAGTCCAGCCACGCCCTCGAAATTCAGTACGTTAGGATAGGCTCTCTGGAGGCCGGCAGGCTTGAAGGCTCCGTGGAAGTCGATCAGGAGGTGGTATTTCGCTGCGGTCTTTGCCACATCCTCGAAGAATTCGACTGCTTTCTGGTCGTCTCTATTCATGAAATCTACCTTGAAGCCTTTGATGCCCATTTCGGAGAAATGCTTGCAGACACCCTCGATGTCTCTTTCTACGGCTTTGTATCCGGCCCAGAGAATCAGGCCGACGTTCTTGCTGTTCGCATAGCTCACGAGCTCTTCCAAATTGATTTCAGGAATTACCTGGAACAGGTCAGCCTTCTTGTTCACTGCCCAGCCTTCGTCAAGTATGACGTATTCGATGCCGTGGGCGGCGGCGAAGTCAATGTAATATTCATAAGTCTCGTTGTTGATTCCTGCCCTGAAGTCTACTCCGTACAGGTTCCAATCATTCCACCAGTCCCATGCGACTTTCCCTGGGCGCACCCAGCTGAAATCTGAGCCAGCGGCTTGAGGACGGCCAAGAAGCCACGTGAGATCCAGATTAGTAAGGTCTTTTGCTTCAGGAACCACGCTAATGATTCGCCATGGGAATGACTGGCCCGCCTGAGCTTTCGCAATGTAGTTTTCAAAGCTGGTGACGGTGATTTCCAGATTGTTATGCCCGCCTTGTTCCTCTGTCTCAGGGTAAGGAGTGAAAACGCCCTTGAGAGACGTAGAGCCGCCATTGAGATACATTCCAGGATAGTCATAGAGATCGGATTCCATGATGCAGACCTCTATTCCATTGTCAGCGTCCACTACGAGAGGAAGGAAGGCAAGCCTCTTCGGATTGGTCTGGGAAAGGGCCACGTGCTCGTAGTAGTTCTCGAACGAGTTATGGAACTGCTGCTCGAATGTGTCGTATTTTTCTTTTACGTAAGGAATCCATGTATCCCAGTCCTTCGCGAAAGAGAATTCGGCCTGCTCGCCCATCACTTCGCAGCTACCTTTTTTTGCGGTGGAAACGAAACGGTAGGCCAGGCCTTTATCGTAGGCTCTGAACTCGATGTCGTAATTCTTGTACTTGAGCGTAAGATAATTATAGACGTCGTCGACTGTCTTTTTCGTGTATTGGGACGCAGCCAGGCCTAGATTATTCACCTTTCCCGTCTTGATGGAAGCTTTCTTGTCGCTGCCGAAGACAGTGCCGTCGGAAAGAGTCATCGAAATCTCCGAGGGCTTCAGAATCTCGATGCCATCATATGTCACCGAATATGTTACCTTCGAGCCAGAAGTGACTTCTGCTTTCAGTTTACCATCTGGGGATGTAAGCGTGGATGTTTTTTCTGCCATTGCCGAAAGAGGCATTGTTAGTGCTAAAATGGATGCGGTTAAAAATAATGTTGCTTTCATGATTCATGAATATATTATATTCCTAATTCTTCTTTCATGCTCCTGAGCAAGTCAAAGGCCTGCATCGGGGTCATGTTGTTGAGGTCTGCGACGGCCAGCTTGTCTCGTAATGACGACAAGGTCGGGTCGTCCAGCTGGAAAATCGACAATTGCAGGCTTCCGTCGCTTTCCAGCGTGCCCACTTTCGTCTGCACAGGTTTCTTAAGGGCATTCTTACTGCGAGTTACGATTGTCTGCGAGTCGTTGGCTTCCAATGACTTCAGGGTCTTTTCAGCGCTCTCTGTCACTTCTCTCGGCATGCCTGCCATTCGGGCGACATGGATTCCGAAGCTATGAGCTGTTCCGCCTTCTTTCAGTTTGCGCAAGAATATCACCTGCGTGCCGACCTCCTTCACTTCTATGTGGAAGTTCTTGACGCGTGGGTAGATGCTTTCCAAGTCGTTCAGTTCATGATAGTGCGTAGCGAAGAGCGTCTTAGCGCCTTTGCCATATTCGTGAATATATTCAACGATAGCTCTGGCTATGGACATTCCGTCGTAGGTTGATGTGCCTCTGCCGATTTCATCCAGCAGCACCAGTGAGCGTGCGGAGAGGTTGTGCAGGATCATTGATGTTTCCAGCATTTCCACCATGAAGGTCGATTCCCCTCTGGAAATGTTGTCCGATGCGCCTACTCTCGTGAATATCTTGTCGAAGTATCCGATTTTTGCGCTTTGCGCTGGCACGAAAGAGCCAATTTGCGCAAGCAGCACGATGAGGGCGGTTTGGCGCAGAAGAGCGGATTTTCCTGCCATGTTAGGGCCAGTCAGGATGATTATCTGCTGCGTTTTGTTGTCCAGATAGACATCGTTCGGGACATATTCTTCTCCTGGTGGCATCAGGGTTTCAATCACGGGATGCCTTCCAGCCTTGATGTCCAATGAATATTCCTTCGTCATCTGCGGCCGGTTGTACTTGCTGGTCAGCGCAAGGCGCGCAAATCCAGCAAGCACGTCCAGACGCGCCAGGATGCGGCTGTTATTCTGGATGGCTGCTATTCCGCCTTGGATTTTCGCTACCACCTCACCGTAAATCTTCGTCTCCAGCTCGTATATTCGTTCCTCTGCGGTGAGAATCTTTTCCTCATATTCCTTCAGCTCCTCAGTTATATATCTTTCAGCGCTAACCAGGGTCTGCTTACGCACCCACTGCGGAGGGACGAGATCCTTGAAAGTGTTGCGCACCTCGATATAATAACCAAAAACGTTGTTGTAGCCTATCTTGAGGGAGGATATTCCCGTCTTTTCAGCCTCTCGCTTTTGCAGATTCAGGAGATAGTCCTTGCCGCCAGACGAGATGTTCCTAAGCTCATCCAATTCTGAATTCACTCCTTGTGCTATCACTTCGCCCTTGCCTAGCGTGGCCGCCGGCTCTGCCGCAAGGGTGTTTTGTATGGCCTCAAGCAGGCTGGAGCAGTCCTTCATCTTGGCCATCATGTCGTCTAAGACACTCACTCCGTGATTCTTGCAAATCTCCGAAATAGGAACCATCCGTTCCAGGCCGCGCCCGAGCTGGATTATCTCTCGTGGCAGGATTTTTCCTGCGGCGGCCCTTGAGATTATTCTCTCCAAGTCTCCAAGGTCTCCCAGATAGCTTTGGACTTTGTCCAGATCATCTCCAGCTTCCACAAAATGCTGGACCACGTCATAGCGGCTGTCTAGTTCTCTGACATCCATCACCGGCATAGCCAGCCAGCTGCGCAAAAGCCTTGCGCCCATAGGGGAGGAACATTTATCTATCACGTTGATTAGCGGCACTCCGTCTTGACCTGCGGCCTGGAACAGTTCCAGGTTGCGAATCGTAAATTTGTCCATCCAGACGAAATGATTTTCGTCTATTCTGGAGATGGAGCATATGTTCTTGAGTCCGGTGTGCTGAGTCTGCTCTAGGTAAACCATCAAGGCACCTGCTGCGCATATTCCTAGAGGATACCTGTCTACCGCAAAGCCCTTCAGGGAGTTCACCTGGAACTGTTTCTTCAGTTTTTCCTCGGCTGCGTCGTACACGAAGGCCCATTCCTCGATAGTGGAAACGTAAAGACTCTCGCCGAAACGCTCCTTGACGCCTTTCTCGTATCCCCTCTGGACGACTATTTCTTTAGGATTCAGAGACGAGATGAGAGTGCCAATGTATTCCAGCGAGCCTTGAGAACTCTGGAAAGTGCCAGTTGAAACATCTAGGAAGGCTATTCCCGCCTGATCTTTGTCGAAGGCAAGGCCGGCCAGGAAGTTATTTTCTTTCTGGTTCAGCAGCTGCTCGTTGAATGCCACGCCGGGAGTCACGAGTTCCGTCACTCCTCGTTTCACGAGCTTCTTGGCGAATTTTGGGTCTTCCAGCTGGTCGCAGACCGCTACTTTGTAGCCTGCGCGAACGAGCTTTGGCAGATACATGTCTATGGCATGATGTGGGAATCCAGCCATCTCGATGTAACCTTTGTCGCCATTGGATTTCCTAGTAAGCACTATGCCTAAGACCTTGCTGGTGAGCACGGCATCATCGGCGTAGGACTCGTAGAAGTCGCCCACGCGATAAAGCAGCACGGCCTCTGGGTGCTGTGCCTTCACAGAAAAAAATTGTTTTATTAGAGGGGTGTCCTCTGCCGTTTTTGCCATACCATGTAGTAAGTAACACAAAATTAAGAATTTTTGCGATAAAGTTATTAACTTTGAACGTTTGCGAGCCAAAAATGAAAAGAGTCCTGATAATCACTTATTACTGGCCGCCGATGGGTGGCTCAGGAGTCCAGAGATGGGTCAAATTCTCGAAATATCTGCCTTCCGAGGGATGGCAGCCGGTGGTATACACGCCAGAGAATCCGGACCTGACCGTAACTGATAAATCCCTTCTCGCGGAAATCCCGAATGAGGCGGAAATCATCAAGCGGCACATCACGGAGCCTTACGGCATTTACAGGAAGCTGACAGGCGCAGGAAAGGGCGGAGGGGAAGTGAATCCTATCCACGGCGGCCCTAAGACATTCAAGCAGAAGGTGTCTCTTTTCATTCGAGGCAATTTTTTCATTCCAGACCCCCGTGTATGGTGGGTCCGTCCATCGGTGCGCTTTCTGAAGGAATACCTGAAAGGCCATCCGGTAGACATGATCGTAACCACCGGTCCGCCACATTCAATGCATCTGATAGGGCTGAAGCTTCACAAGGCGACGGGAATCCCGTGGATTGCGGATTTCCGTGATCCTTGGACCAGGATATTCTATTATAAGCATCTGGAATTGACCAAGTTCTCGGATAAAAGGTACCACAAGCTCGAGAAGTGTGTCTTGGATTCGGCTACTAGGGTATTGGCTGTTTCTCCAAATGTCCAAGCTGATTTCCAGGCAATGACATCCACGCCGGTGGAGCTTATGACGAACGGTTATGATGACACTGATTATTTGGAAGATTTCGACAGGGACGAGAATTTCAACGTAACCCATACTGGTCTTTTTGCCTCAGCAGGCAATCCAGTCACTCTCTGGAAGGTGCTTGGGGAGAAATGCTCGGCTGATCCTGAGTTCAAGAGAGCCTTGAAAATCAGGCTCGTAGGAAAGACCGACAAAGAGATCATAGATTCGATAGAGGTTTTCGGCTTGAAGGAAAATCTACATGATTTCGGATACCAAAGTCACGAGACAGCCGTTCGAGAACAGCGAAATGCCTCTTTCTTGATCCTTCCTCTTAGGAAAGAGCCTGAATATGCTTCTGTGCTGCCAGGAAAATTATTCGAGTACATTGCATCACGCCGCCCTATCCTTGGAATCGGACAGACAGATAGCGCCATGGCGAAATTCGTGTCGGATACTAGTTCCGGAGTGGTCTATGACTGGGATGAAGAGAAGAAGATCAAGGCCTGGGTGGATTTTTGCTGGAATGAATTTACCAATGACGAATTGAACGACAACACATCCGATATCTCTAAATATTCCAGAAAGAGCTTGACGAAAGAATTGGTGAAATTAATGGAATCTCTCATCAATAAATGAATATGGGAAAAAATCAATTGATTAAGAATATATTGGCTTATGTCGGCATCGTACTCGTCCTGCTAGTGCTGGCATACGCTTTCGTGCCACAGGTGCTCACCGGGAAAGTCGTGAACCAAGCTGACGGAATAGGTTATCGTGGCATGGCACAGGAGGCAAATGAGTGGAATGCCTCCCACCCTGAAGATCTCACCTACTGGACCGGCTCGCAGTTCAGCGGAATGCCGACGACTTCGTTCAATCCATCGACGAAAGGAGACTGGACTCAGAAAATTTACGATTTCTTTTTGATTGGCAAGAGGCCTGCTTCCTGGCTGTTCATTTGTTTATTAGGAGGATTCTTGCTGATGCTATCTCTTGGCATCGACAAATTTCTTGCGATAGGTGGTGCAATAGCAATTACTTTCTGTTCTTATAATCTGCAAATAATCCAAGTCGGGCATAATACCAAGATGCAGGCGCTGGCATTCATGCCATGGGTGCTCGCTGCCGTCATATTCACTTATAAATCCTGCCTTAAAGGCAAGAACTGGAAGGAGTGGGTGCCTCAGTCTGTGCTTGGGGCGGTGCTTTTCGCTTTTGCGCTAAGCTTCCAGATCAAGGCCAACCACCAGCAGATAACATATTACCTAGCCATCATGATATTCATAATGGCGATAGGCCTATTCATATGGATGCTCTGCAGCAAGAAGCTCCGTCCGCTTCTGGGACGGTTCTTTGCCGCTTCTGCCCTCCTTCTGGTGGTCGGCTGCATAGGAATAGCCACCAACACTATTAAGCTGGCGCCCCTTTATGAATATACGAAATACACGATGCGCGGAGGTACGGAGCTATCGCATCCTACGGGTGGAGAAGTGAACAAGGATGGTCTGCAGCTGGATTATGCGACCGCATGGTCTTACGGCTGGAACGAGCTGCCGAACATGATGATTCCGGATTTCAACGGAGGGTCATCTGCTGGGAGCATTGATCCAGACAAATCCGCAGTGGTTAAATTGTTCAGGGATAACGGCCAGAACAATCCAGAGATAGCCAAAAGCCTTCCTATGTATTGGGGCCCTCAGCCATTCACTGCCGGGCCGATGTATATGGGCGCCATCACCATATTCTTGTTCCTGCTGGGGCTATTCATGTACAAAGGTAAAGAGAAATGGATATTGCTGATAATCACGATTTTCGCCATATTCCTTAGCGTGGGCAGCCATTTCATGTCGTTCACGAAGTTCTGCTTCGACGCTTTGCCAATGTACAACAAGTTCAGGACGGTCTCCATGGCCCTCATCATCTTGCAGTACACTCTGCCTATGCTGGGTTTCCTGGTGCTTGACAGGATATTGAAGAAAGAATATTCAAAAGAAACTTTCTTGCGCAACAGCTGCATCGCCCTGGCGCTCACTGCTGGCTTCTGCCTCATTTGCATGATTGCGCCAAGCATAGCTGGCTCATTCTCTGGAAGTTCGGATGGACAGATGCAGAATGTGATAGTGGATGCTCTGAAGGAAGATCGTCGCCACTTGCTGGTTAATGATGCCATGTGGTCGGGCGCTTTCATCCTCGCCACATTCTTCATCCTGCTTTGGTTCTACTCTGGCAAGAACGCAGACTCAAGCAAGAGAGGCCTTCAGGCTGGCCTGGCCATATCGCTGCTCATCCTCATAAATTTGTTTTCGGTTGGCAAGAGGTACCTGAATTCAGACGATTTCGTTACTCCGCGGCAGTTTAACAATTCCTTTGTGCAGAGGCCTGTGGACAAGGCAATACTCGAGGATAAGTCTCCATCTTACAGGGTGGCGGACATATCCAAGGATCTTTTCAACGACTCTTTCGTATCTTATTGGCACAAGAACATCGGAGGTTACAGCCCGGCGAAGATACAGAGGTATCAGGATTTGATTGAAAGATACATCGTTCCGGAGATGAATTCATTCATAGCTACGGT
Organism: Bacteroidales bacterium UBA1680; assembly: GCA_002320605.1. Lineage (GTDB taxonomy): Bacteria > Bacteroidota > Bacteroidia > Bacteroidales > UBA932 > Cryptobacteroides. The sequence continues at coordinate 78,009 of DCKG01000022.1, forward strand.
CAGGCTGGCCAAGACGATTGATGAGGCAAGCGCAAAACTGCCTGGCATGCCTATCATGAATGCGCTCAATACCAAATACTTCATGGTGGGCGCAGATGTGCCAATCCTGAATCCCAAGGCGTTGGGTAATGCTTGGTTCGTTTCTGCTGGCATTCAGGTTAACAGTCCTGATGAAGAAATCGATTCTATCGGGAAAGTGAATCTTGCCCAGACTGCTGTGATCGGCAAGGATTTCTCGGATGCATTCGGAGAGGCACAGGAGACTTTCACCCAGATGCTTCCGTCGGCAGACACGATTTACATGACGAGCTATGCCCCGAACGAGCTGCATTATAAATATAGCATCTCATCTCCTCGCACTGCCATATTCAGCGAGGTCTATTACCCGAAGGGCTGGCATGCGTGGCTTGCGGATAAATCCGCTGGCGCCACAGACGAGATTAAGCTGTTTCGCGCCGACTGGATTCTTCGCGGCGCCATTCTGCCGGCAGGCGAGCACGAGCTGGTGATGCGCTTTGCCCCGACAGTGTATTCAGTGAGCGAGAACGTCTCCAGAGCGTCTTCGATTGCCCTGATAGTGCTTCTCCTGCTTTCGTTTGGCGGTATTTATTTAGTCAAAAAAGAGTAACGCCATTATTCGTGCGAAGGCTATTTCTCTGCTTCTTGGGCAAGCTTTTGAGCGAGATCAAGGAAGGCGAGGCCGTCGGGGCGCGAGCTTAATGCTGCCGGTTCTCCGGAATCTCCTCCTTCGCGAATGTTCTGCACCAGCGGGATCTGGCCCAATAGGGGGATGTCGTGTTTCTTTGCCATCTCCTCGCCCCCATTCTTTCCGAATATATAATATTTGTTGTCCGGAAGCTCCTCAGGAGTGAACCAGGCCATGTTTTCGACGAGCCCGTAAATCTTGCGGTTTATCTGAGGGTTCTTGAACATGTTCACTGCCTTTTCCACATCGGCTAGGGCGACAGGTTGTGGCGTAGTGACCACCACGGCGCCTTCCATTGGGATTTCGTTCACTAGGCTGATGTGAATGTCGCCAGTTCCAGGAGGCATGTCTATTAGCAGGAAGTCCAGCACGCCCCAGCGGACTTGCAGAATCATTTGCTTCAGTGCGTTGCATGCCATAGGACCCCTCCAGATCAGGGCCTGCTCGGGTTTGGCGAAATATCCTATGGACATCCATTTCACGCCGTATTTCTCGACAGGCATGATTATCTCTTTTCCTCCCTCTTCCTCGATTGCCTCTGGAAGAACGCCCTCCGTTCCTGTCATTAGGGGAACGGAAGGACCGTATATGTCAGCGTCGGCCAGTCCGACCTTGTAGCCGAGACGGGCCAGCGCGACTGCAAGGTTTACGGCGACGGTGGATTTCCCGACCCCGCCCTTGCCGGAGGCCACTCCGATTATGTGCCTGACGTTATTGAGTTCTTCTACCCCTAAGTTCAGGCCAGTGCTTTTGTGCGCAGCCTCTTCCTTGACGACTGCTTTCACGTCCACGTCAGTGCCTTCCGGAGCATGTCGGATGATGGTGGCGCGAGTGGCGCCGACAAGATATTCAGTTAATGGGTCTCTTCTCTTAGGGAAACCAAGGGTCACGACGACTTTTCCTTCTTCTATGGCAATGCCGTTCACCATCCCAAGCTCTACGATGTTCTTCCCCTCTTTGGCAGGATGGGTAACTTCCTCAAGCCATCCCATTATTTCTTTCGATGTCATATTCATTAATCCGCAATATTCATTTCCTTGATAAGATAACCTGCTCCGCCGAATTTGTCGACCAGGAACAGCACATAGCGGATGTCCACGCAGATGCATCTCTGCAGGTCCGGCTCGAACATCACGTCGCTGGACATGCTCTCCCAGTTGCCATCGAAGGCAAGCCCGATGAGCTCTCCATTGGCGTTCATCACAGGGCTGCCTGAATTGCCTCCCGTGATGTCGTTATTGGTGAGGAAGCAGCAAGGCAGGTTGCCGTCCGGCATGGCATAACGGCCGTAATCTTTCTTCTGGTACAGTTCTTTCAACTTCTCAGGCACCCTGAATTCGTAATTGTCTGGATCCTCTTTCTGGATAACGCCATAAATGGTGGTGTAGTAATTATATTTGACGGCATCCCTTGGCGAATAGGATTTGATCGTGCCGTAGGTCAGCCTGGTGGTGAAATTGGCATCCGGATACATCGGCTTGCCTTTCTGCCACTCCATGAGACCGGCGGTGAAGGCCTTGGCGCCTTCGGAGCCGTTGTCATCACGTGAGTACATTGCTCCGAAATATTTCATTGTGCCGTCCATGATTGACTCTACCAGTTTGAAAGCCGGATCTTTCATAATATGAGAATATCCATTCTCCAATGCAGATTCCAGCTTTTCAGCAGAGGTGAACACGCTGTTGTCGAACAAGTCGTTGGCGTATTTCTTCAGGTCCATGGTGGCGAAATCCCCACCGAGCCCTTCCAGATAGTTTTTGGGATCGGCATTCTTGCGATAATGTTCCAAAAGCGCGGAAGTCTCCTCTCTGTCCAGTGGCTCCCAGTAGTCGTCATATTGTGACTTCATGTCATCGAGTGCCAGCCTCATTGCTTCCGCAGTGTCTTTCTTGGATTCTAGCGCATCGTCCACGCTCTGGCTGAAATCCCTTGCCAAGCCTGCGAGCTCTATCCTGCCGGTTGTCTCGGTAAGCAGCGTCAATGCCAGCCGGGCCTCACGCTGCGCAGCCACGCTTTCGGAAATATCCTGAAGCGCAGAACCATATTTTGCCTGGCGTTTCTTGTTCTTGGAAACCCATTTCATGAAGTCAGCTTCTTTCTGCTGCTCGCGACCTATGATGTTCAAGTCCTTGAAAGCCTTTTTCTCCCCGACCCATTTCTTCCAGCCATTCGCTGAGCCAGCATATTTATTAGCATATTTCAGCCTTATGGAAGGGCTCTTCTCCATCCATTTCCACATTATTTCCTGGCGGAGCGTCCTCGCCGCGATGCTCACATCGTGAGTGTCCATCATAAGCTGGAGCTGGTCGGCGGTCTGGAATCTCTGAGTGCGTCCCGGATAGCCCATTATCATTGCGAAGTCGCCTTCGCCGTAGCCTTTGAGAGATATCTTCAAAGACTGTTTCGGCACGTATGGCTTGTTTTCAGTTGAGTATTCAGCAGGTTCATTGTCTGCGCCAGCGTAGATTCTGAACATAGAAAAATCACCAGTATGGCGAGGCCACATCCAGTTGTCTGTCTCGCCACCGAATTTTCCAATCGAAGCTGGTGGCGCTCCAACGAAGCGAACGTCTCTGTAAATCTTGTACACTATCATATAGTAGACGTTGTCGTTGTAGAAAGATGTGACCACGGACCTGCAGTTCGGATTCTGCTCGTTGGACTTGTCTACCAACGTCTGCCTCCAGGAATCCATTGATGTTGAGACCAATCGATCCACATCAGCAGAATCGGCGAAAGTCTTTCGGAGTTGTTCCTCTGCCGTGACGATTTGATTGGTAATGTCTTCCATGCTCACCAAGAACGTGACGCTAAGGCCAGGCACAGGTATTTCTTGGCTTCTATCCATGGCCCAATAGCCATTTTCAAGATAGTTGTGCTCATCGCTGGAAAGGGCTTGGATGCTGCTATAGCCGCAATGGTGGTTCGTCACCAGCAAGCCTTCGTTGGAGATTACTTCTCCTGTGCATCCGCCACCGAATATGACTACTGCATCTTTAATCGATGAATGATTAATGCTATAAATCTGGTCGGCAGTAAGCTTGCAGCCTAAGTCTGTCATGGCTTTGGAATTCATTTGCTGCAATAGCGGCAGGAGCCACATCCCCTCATCCGCCACGGCGAAAGTAGCCATCGAGAGGGTGGTCAGAAGGGAAAAGAATAGTCTTTTCATTGTCAATGAGTATTTTGTCGAAACATCAAACCTAAGTTGTCACTGTAGAAATGTTTTCTATTTGGCAACGAAGCATTCACAAATTTAAGAAAATAGGTTGGGATTTTCATCTGTGGGGAGGATTTTGTCAGCATAGGGATTGTTCAATAATATAAAATATTGTTGGAAAGTTGTCGGAATGCGTCTTTTATTGTTTTAATAAAACTATCTTTGACGGAGAAAAAATTACCACAAAATATGTTTGATCTCAAGGGCAAGATAGCATTAGTGACGGGAAGTGGCCAGGGCATTGGCCGATCTGTGGCTGTGCTGTTGGCGCGAAGGGGTGCCGAAGTGATTGTCAACTGGCGTTCGAATGATGAGGCTGCATCCAAGACTTTCGAATATCTTGAGAGTATTGGAGCAAAATTTCATAAATGGAAATATGACCTATTATCTCCGACAGTCAAAGAGGATTTCGAGGCCTACATGTCCGACAATGGTCTGACTGTCGATATTCTCGTGCTGAATGCTTCTGTTCAGGTTCGCAATGTTTGGGAAAACATTACTGCTGAGGAATTCGACCTCCAGATGCACATGAATTTACGTTCTTCCCTCGCTTTGATTCAGGTTTGTGTTCCAGACATGAGCGCTAAGCGTTGGGGAAGGATCGTAACTGTTGGGAGCGTCCAACAGTCGCGTCCCAACACTGCCATGGCGGTGTATGCTGCATCCAAAGCAGGGTTGCGCAATCTTGTAATGACTCTGTCCGTCCAACTTGCAGAGAGCGGAATCACCATAAACAATGTTGCTCCTGGTGTAGTTGAGACGATTCGAAACATCAAAGCGTTGTCTGATCCCCAGTACAAGGCTAAGATATTGAAATCCATTCCCGTGGGATTCGTTGCCAAGCCGAAAGACATTGCTCCGGTCATTCTGCTTCTATGCTCGGAAGAGGGAAGGTACATCACCGGCGCCGACATTCCAATCGACGGAGGAATGTCCATTCCGTTCACTTGATTCCAATTTTTGAAAACAAGATTTTTCCTTTTAACTAAAAGTAAAAGACATGAACACTAACATCGATCCATCCAGCCTGGCTATAACGGACATGAGGTTTTGTGACATCATCGGTGCACCCAAAAGATGTTCCCTCATGAAGATATACACCAATCAAGGCATCGTGGGTTACGGCGAACTGCGTGACAGCTCCAGCAAGACCTACGCCCTGATGCTCAAAAGCCGCCTGCTGGGGGAGAACCCATGCAACGTGGACAGACTATTCCATAAGATCAAGCAGTTCGGCGGTCCATCGCGTCAGGCCGGAGGTGTCTCCGGCATTGAGATCGCACTGTGGGACATAGCAGGGAAGGCCTACGGCATTCCACTCTATCAGATGCTTGGCGGCAGATTCAGGGACAAGGTCCGCGTCTATTGCGATACGGATGCAGACGGGAAGGACAACGATGGCCATACCATGGGTCTGGCACTCAAGAAAAGAATGGAGAGTGGTTTCACTTTCCTCAAGATGGATCTTGGAATAGGCCTCCTTGCGGATGAGCCGGGGGCGCTAAACGCTCCGCTCGGGTTCATAGAAGACATGAAAACATATGCCCCGCACATCCTGAACGTCCAGAAAGGTTCCGTCACTTCCGAAATGATAAAGAGGCAGAAGAGCTACGACATTGTCAATACTGCGCATCCATTCACAGGCATCCATTTGACGGAGAAAGGATTGGATATTCTGGAAAAATATGTCAGAGATGTACGTGAAGTTATTGGCTACGAGGTGCCTCTGGCTATTGACCATTTTGGTCATGTCTGCGTCGAGGATTGCATTCGTTTCGCCAAGAGAATAGAAAGATACAACATCGCATGGATTGAGGACATGGTCCCGTGGCTTTATACAGACCAGTACGTCCGTCTCCATAACGCAACGAGCGTTCCTGTGGCTACAGGCGAAGATATCTATCTTAAGGAGAATTTCGAGCCTCTTATCAAGAGACATGGTGTCTCCATCATTCATCCTGACATTCTGACTTGCGGCGGCGCCTTGGAACTCAGGAAGATCGCTGACATGGCTGATGAGAATGGTGTCGCGGTTGCCATTCACATGGCAGAAAGTCCAATAGCCTGCATGGCGGCTGTCCATGTTGCAGCTGCCATGCACAATGTCTTGGCGATGGAACTGCATTCCGTTGATGTTCCTTGGTGGCAGGATCTTATCAAGGGCATCCCGAAACCTCTTGTCCAGGATGGTTTTATCAAAGTTCCGGATGGTCCGGGACTGGGCATCCCCGAACTCAACGAAGATCTGATAGCGGAAAAGGCAGATCCCGATGTCCCTGGAATCTGGGGGCCTACGGATGAGTGGGATTCCGAATTTTCAAACGACAGAATCTGGAGCTGAGGGGAAAGGTCCGGTGATCTTATTGCTGATGCTTTCAGCGCAGCTGAGCACTTTCTTCAAGATTAGGTCCTTGTTCCCCAGTCTGTATGATGGCAGATAGATGCCGACGCTTCCGGAAATATGTCCGTGGCTGAATATTGGAGCGGCGAAGCCGACTACATCGTTGCTGTCCGAGGATATTTCGTAACCTTTGTTTTTTATTATGCAGAGTTCATTCATCAGCTCCCCCTTAACATTGGCTGAATGATAGACTTCCGGCCATTGATCGCGTGTCGGAAGCCCAACCCGATTGATAAATTTCTCGAGGCGTGTGGGCGAGTAGTTGGCAATGATGACTCTTGCGGAATTGGCGGAATATACCGACTTGTCAATGTTGGCCTTCACGAAAATTTCTCGGTCGGGAATGGTTTGGAAAAGTATGATTCGTTTGTCATTCCTGATTACTGACAGGATAGTGGATTCGTTGATTGAGGTCCCCAAGTCCTCGATGTCTTTCCTGGCGATCTCGGTCAATTCATCATTGATGACTGCGGAGCCCGTCAGATTGTAGATCATGTAGCCGAATTTATAACCTTGACGAGGACCTATTTGCTGGACGTAGCCTCTTGATGCAAGCGATTTTATGATATTGACGCAAGTACCCTTGTCCATGTTGAGTTTCTCGGCGATTTCGCCGAGTGACATCTCTTTGTTTGGACTTTTCGCCAAAAGTTCCAATATGTTCAGAGCTTTTCCGAGAACGAGTATCATACTATGACGTGTTGTGTTTTCCCTGGGGAAAATTAAATATTATTTTAATTTTAAGCAATTGCAAAATTATGAAGTTAGCGAATTTATTCTTCTCAGACAAACTTGATGTCAGATGAGCCTTATGTTCTCAGATGGGAATCAGATACGCAGTAGCAAAACTGAACCCTGAGTTGACGGGGAAAAGGCCGGTGTGGGATTTCGATACGCTTGCCGATTCGAAGCAGATCTTCGCAGACCATGGCTTTGATCTCATTGCTTTGGAAGGCGATCAGTTTGACATGACAAGGATAAAACGCGGTCTTCTAGGAAGGGAAAAGGATGTAGAGCACTATAAGCGGATGCTAGAGAATATGGGACGGCTTGGAATCACGACTCTATGCTACAATTTTATGCAGACAGGTTGGTTTCGGATACGTAGCGACATCGTCGAAAGAGGAGGCGCCCTTGTGACGGGTTTCGATATGGGAGAAGCCGCGGTCATGTCTGCGAAAGGTTACGCACCTGTTTCGTCATTGCGGATTTGGGAAAATTACGAATGGTTTCTCGCTGAGGTTTTGCCCACTGCCCAGTCATCAGGAGTGAGTATGGGTCTGCATCCCGACGATCCGCCAGTTCCGATCATAGAGGGTGCCGATAGAATATTCATTTCTCCCGAGGCCATCGACAGGGTTCTCTCTTTGTCCGACAATCCATCCCACTGCTTGACTTTCTGCCAGGGCACATTCAAGACCATGGGCGCGGACATTCCTGTAGTCTTCCATCGTTGGGCGAATAGGGTTGTCTTCGTTCATTTCAGAGATGTCGTTGGGACTGCGGATCATTTTCACGAGACGTTCCACGACAATGGCCCCACTGACATGCCGGCTATGCTGGACATGTACAGACGGGACGGATTCGACGGCATAATTCGCTCCGATCACGTTCCTACAATGGCAGGCGAGGAGAACGACCGTCCAAGCTATTCGATGAATGGAACCTTGTTCGGCATAGGTTATATAAAAGGTGTCATGGATGCGCTCAAAATTGACTGCGAGTAGGGCGTAGTGTGTTAGGAAAAAGGTACATGTCTCGTTAGCTTTCTGGGCTTTCTCTCTTTATTTTACATTCTAAAATCGTTTTTACTTTCCCAATTCATTGCTTGTTTTGTAAATGGGGAAAAAATAATTTTGTGAGTAGCAATACATGATTTGTCGCCTTTATTGAAGGCCGCGAATATTGTCGATACCTTAGTCAGTTTAAGTTCATCAATAACGCTAAAACTTATTTAACATGAATCACATTAGACATGAAAGGGGTTCTCATCCACATGGCTTTCAACTATCCAGGGCATTGCCATTATTGATAGCCGTGCTATTTTGTCTTCCTATTGGTCTGAAAGCAGCGGTTTCCGCTGACATTGCTTCCGCGAGTCAGCAAGCGACGAAGACGGTTACTGTTTCAATTAAAGATGTCATAGGTCCTCTGGCGGGCGCGAATGTGTCTGTCAAAGGAACAAAGAATGGCGCCAACACGGATTCCAACGGAAAGGTGACCTTGTCGAACGTTCCGGCCAACTCCACGCTTATCATTTCGTACATGGGCTACAAGACTCAGGAGATTTCCGTGTCCGTGGGTACTTCCTTTGTAGTTGTACTCGAGGAAGACACGAATATGCTTGACGAACTCGTGGTCATCGGCTATGGTACTGTGAGAAAAAGGGACCTCACTGGATCCGTAAGTTCAGTGAAGTCGAAGGAGTTGACGGCATTCACGGTTTCAAATCCAATTCAGGCTCTCCAAGGCCGAGTTCCTGGCATTACGATTACCACTAACAATGGTGCGCCGACGGGCAATTTCAGTATACGTGTAAGAGGCTCGAACTCGATAAGGGGCGACAATGGACCATTGTACATCATTGATGGTATACCTGCTAATGTCTCTTCTGTCAATTCATATGACATCGAATCTGTAGAAGTTCTCAAGGATGCTTCCGCAACTGCGATTTATGGTTCCAGAGGAGCGAACGGAGTCATTCTCATAACGACGAAAAGCGGCCGTACCGGGAAGACGAATGTCCAGTACAATTTTGAATATGGCATTCAGACTCTCCGAAAGAAGATGGACATGATGAACGCCAAGGAATACATGGAGTTCTACAACATCCAACAAATGAACGACAAAGGGGCCGCCTATTTCACAGACGCTCAGATTGCTGCGGCAGGAAAAGGCTACGATTGGCAGGACGCGGTATATAGGGATGCAAGCGTTCAAAACCACAACATAAGCGTGACAGGAGGTAATGAAAAGACAAGGTTCTCGGTGAGTGGATCCGCAATGCTTCGCGAAGGAATCATAAAGACCTCCGAGTACAACAAGTACAATCTCAGGTCCGTCTTGGACCACGACGTGAGCAATTGGCTTAACGTAGCGGTGAGAATGGGCTACACCTACACTACTCGTCAAGACAAGGCTTCTTCAGATTTGGTCAACAGAGGAGGATCCATCGTCAGCTCGGCGCTTCTCGCGCCTCCGACACTCACTCCTTACAACGAGGATGGAAATTATCAGAATCTTCAGTTGGCGTATCCGTTCATTTCGAATGCGCTCGTCAATCCAATCAACCTGATTGACATAGGTGTCTCCAAGACCGAGGCGAACCTTCTGGATCTCTCGACTGCACTGACATTCAAGCCGTTCAAGGGATTTTCGTTCAAGACATCCTTCGGTTTGGAAAATAACGACTATCGGGGGGACAATTACGTGAATTCCAAGAACATATACGGCTCAACGAGTGCTTCCGTAGGCTTCACTCGCAGCACCACTGTCATAAACGAAAATATCGTGAACTATGACTTCGAATTCGGGGATGCCCATTCGCTGAATTTGATGGGAGGATTCACTTACCAGCAGAACGTCAGCAAATATCTGGGTGGCAGTGGTTCTGGATTCCTCAGCGATGCCACAGAGACGTACAATCTGGCTTCCGCAGCGACTCCGGGCATTCCTTCATCCAGCTATTCGAAATGGGTGCTGATGTCTTACCTTGCCAGAGCCAACTATTCCTACAAGGGGAAGTACCTTCTCACTGCAAGCATACGTGCTGATGGCTCAAGTCGCTACAGCGAGGGCGACAAATGGGGTTATTTCCCTTCGGCTGCTGCCGCATGGAGCATTTCCGAAGAGCCATGGCTCAAGGGCAGGACCTCCATTTCCAACCTGAAGCTCCGTGTCGGCTATGGGGTCACCGGGTCCACAGCTATCGGTCCTTATGCTACGATGAACATGCTTAGCTCCGGTTCCACCCCATTAGGGGGGGATGGCGTTGTCACTTTTTTCACTCCAAGCACGACTTATCCAGGAGCCTTGAAGTGGGAATCCACATCGCAGACCAATGTGGGTGTTGACATGGGCCTCTTCAACGATAGACTCCGCATCACGGCGGATGCCTACTACAAGTTGACCACCGACCTTCTCAACTCCGTCAACCTACCTCCTTCCAGTGGCTACGGCTCTACTATAAGGAACATCGGAAAAATGAGCAATCGTGGATTGGAGCTTCTCGTGGAGGGAGAGATCCTGAACACTAAAGACTGGAGCTGGACGGCGTCCGCCAACATTGCGACGAACAAGAACGAAGTGAAGAAACTTGCCGGCGGAGCTGACATCTACGGCTCTAACGTCAGCATGGTTCTGGTCAATGGAACTGTCAACCTCATCCGCGAAGGAGAACCTATGGGTGTATTCTATGTGTTTAAGTCTGACGGCTATGATGAAAACGGCACTTTGAAGTACGTAGACACCGATGAGAATGGCACATTGACGAATGACGACAGATTCATTCTCGGCAATCCCCATCCTGATTTCACATACGGTTTGAACACAGAAATCGCCTACAAGAGGCTTTCCCTCTCCATGTTCTGGGTCGGCAGCCAAGGCAACGATGTCTATAACGTTTCCAAAGCACAATACTACGACTATGGAATGGGTCTGAATATGCTCAAAGAAGTCTACAAGAGCCACTGGGATCAGAACAACACTCCTGAGCAGAACGCCAAGGCAAAGTACCCTAAAATTAGGGCGAACCAGAACATCCAACAGTCCGACATATTCATCGAGGACGGCTCATACTTGAGACTCAAGAACATACAGCTTGGCTACACCATCCCTGTCCTTAAGAGATACATAAACAAGATACATGTCTATGTGAGCGCCCAGAACATCCTCACGTTTACAAAATATTCAGGTGCCGATCCTGAAGTCAATTCCTATGGAAGCGACACGACCATCGGGATCGACTGGTTCCCTTATCCAATGAACAAATCCATCACTTTAGGAGCCAACATTCAGTTCTAATTAAAAAGGATTCATTATGAAAAAGAATATAATCATCATCTTAGTGGCCTTGTCGGTGATTGTCCCGTTGTCGTCTTGCAATGATTGGCTGGAAGAACACCCAAAGGCTGTTGCATTTGACACTTTTTACAACACCAAAGATGAGGCAGATGCTGCTATTGCGGCGATATCGAACCGATTCAGGGCGATAATCGGAGGTTCCCAATATACGGCAATGCTTGAGTGTTTCGCCGACTACAACTACGGACGTGGAACATGGAGCGCCAACAGTACCTATGAACTGCTGAACACGACTAACAAGGGACGCACGGACGGATTCTGGACAAACCTCTACAGGACTGTACGCGATGCGAACATCGTCATATCGAGGATGCCAAGCGCATCGAGTCTTTCTGAGGAACAGAAGAGTGCCTACGTCGCCGAGGCCAGATTCTACCGTGCCTTCGCCTACTTCGACCTCGTCCGCTGGTGGAACAACGTTCCGCTTCGTACCGAAGAGAACATGGAAGAATTCGACATGCCGCTCACGCCGGCGGAACAGATTTGGACCTTCGTCATCTCCGATCTTGAATATGCGGTAGCCAATTGTCCGGATTCTCCTGTAGTGTTGGGCCGTCCTTATAAGAATGCTGCCCGCACTCTCCTTGCCGATGTCTATATGACGAGAAAGAATTTTACGGCGGCAAAGCCCCTTCTTGAAGCTGTGATATCCAGCAATGCCTACTCGCTCGTTCCTGTCTCTACAGTCAGGGATTTCGACAAGATCTTCGGCTACGAAGTGACCAACACTACGGAAGAGATCTTCTACCAGAAGACATCCAGGACCAACAACTCCGGTTGGGAGCTAGTCATGTACAATGCGCATCCGAACGCAATCGTGAACGGAGGCAAGATGCAAGGAACAGGTGGCTGGTATGCCCTCGTGCTCAGTTCTGAGAACAAGTGGATCGAGGAATGGGACTCGAATGACCTCCGCAAGGATTTCAACTATCTTCCATTCTCGCGTATGGACACCTTCGACGGTCTCCCGATGGACGGACTCTCCGTGAAGTTCTATGATCCCGGAGCGGAAAGCAGCGGAGGCGCGACATGCGACAATCCTGTGTACCGCTATGCCGATATCCTGATGATGTACGCCGAAGTTCTCAACGAGGTCAACAACGGGCCGAACGCTGAAGCCATGGAGTATCTTAACATGATTCACCGCCGCGGATACGGCTACGATTCTACTTCCCCGTCGCCGGTCGATCTGAAGCTTTCGGACTACAGCACCAAGCAGGCGTTCATGGACATTCTGACCAAAGAACAATGCTACGAGTTCTGGACCGAAGGCAAGCGCTGGCCATTCCTCGTAAGAACAGGTCAGGCAGAAAAGTATGTCAAGGAATACAAAGGGAGGGATATAAATCCAGATCTCTATCATTTCCCTATTCCTGACACCGAATTCACCTACAATACGGCTCTGAATCCAAACACCGACCAGAATCCTGGATATTAGCCGTAGGTTTTGCCAAATTGTCAACTCTTTGCCTATTCCACGAATGTCAGGGATGCCTTGTGGGAATGGGCCTTAGCAAGAAGAATGTTCCGATGAAGAAACCAATCATTCCTTACAAATGGGAGCTACTCATAATGCTGTGGTTCGCCTATTTCCTCAATCAAGGAGACAGGCAGATTTACGCTGCTGTACTGCCTCTGATTAAAAGCGATCTGGGACTTAGTTCTGCCCAGCTGGGTCTGGTTGTGACGGCCTTTTCGGTTGTCTATGGGTGCTTGGTCCCTGTGGGAGGATACCTTGGAGATTTCATGAAGAGAAAGTGGATTGTGGTAACTAGTCTGCTTGTCTTCAGCATAGGAACCATGTTCACCGGTCTAAGCACCGGACTTGTCAGCCTGATTATCCTCAGGGGAATTACTACCGGAGGAGGAGAGGCGTTCTATTACCCTGCGGCAACCTCACTGATTAACCAGTACCACGAGAAGACCAGGGCGATGGCGATGTCCATACATCAGACCTCTCTTTATGTGGGCATAATTGTCAGCGGCTTCCTTGCCGCATACATCGGAGAAAGGCTAGGTTGGAGATACTCCTTCTTTATATTCGGGATAGGTGGGCTTCTGATAGCAACCTACATCATTTTCAAAATGAAGGACACTCCGCAAATCAAGGAAGAGCACGGAGACAACAAGAGAATCCCCCTTAAGGAACTTGTTACTGGGATTTTCTCCAAAAAGACCATTTGGTGCCTCTGTCTCGCCTTCGGCTGTCAGGTTTTCGTTAACATTGGCTACACCACATGGATGGCTACATTCTACCACGAGAAGTTCGGTCTTGCCCTTTCAACGGCAAGCTTTGCGGCGATGTTCTTCCATTTCTCACTGGCCCTCGTAGGCGTTCTTGTGGGTGGACGTCTGTCGGATAAGCTTGCTCCCAAGAGAAAGACCATAAGAATGGAAACCGAGTGTCTTGGCTTACTATTGGGTACGCCATTCATTTTCGTCATGGGTTGGACCGGATCCCTGTGGGTCAGCTGCGCTGCCCTTGCAATGTTCGGCTTTTTCCGCGGAGTCTATGACTCCAATCTCTATGCGGCTGCTTTTGACGTGATAGATCCCAAGTACCGCTCGTCTTCTGTCGGAATAATGACATGCTTCGCATTTCTTGTCGGAGCCGTGGCATCTTCAGTATTAGGGATTGTCGGCGACAAATACGGCATGTCCGTCGGCATATCAATGTTGAGTGCGTTCTTCCTGGCAGGCAGCATTGCAATTTTCATCGCAAAGAGATTCTTTTTCAACAAAGAATACATTTCGTTGAATCTTGAAACTCAGATTAGTCAACCTCTATTTAAAAATCAAATATAATTTGCCATGAAAAGAATAATCGTAACCTTTCTCCTAGCCAGTGTCTACGTTGCGACACTGGCCCAGACCTCTTTTCCTAAATACCAAAAAGATGATAAAGACCACACCATGAGCGATGCTTATTGGAAGCTATGGAATCCGGAAGTGCAGGCCAAGATCGACGCTGACATCGATGCTAACAGGAAGGCTGATGCATGCATCACTCTCAATGTCCCTATCGGCACGGAAGTGAAGATCGAGCAGGTTACCCATGATTTCATCTTCGGAGCTCACATCTTCAACTACAATCAGCTCGGGACTCATGAACGCAACGAAAGGTATAAGGAACTCTACGGTACCCTGTTCAATTCGGCGACAATCGCATTCTATTGGAAAAAATTCGAAATGGAGCCGGGACGCCTTCGCTTCAATACAGAATATTGGGATACTGAGGAATACTGGAACAAATGCAAGGATCCGAAAATGCAGCCTCACTGGCGCAGGCCTTCCACAGACCAGGTCGTGGAGTTCTGCAAAAGCAAGGGCATCCGGCTGCACGGACATACCATAATTTGGGGCAACCGCACTTGGCAGCATCCTCACTGGATCATTGAAGACTTGATGACTCCTGAGGAAAAGGCAAGAATGGACACGTATGTCTCCGAATACATCAATCCCAAGAACCTTCAGGCAATCGAGAAATATACCGACACCTATAATGCGTTGACAAAAGACCAACTTTCCGATGCCCTTCCTGAATACACCAAGACAGTAAACGAACTGTTTGAAAACCGTATAAAAACCCTGGCGGAACATTATGGCGGAACCATCGACAGCTGGGACGTAGTGAACGAGAGTTCGACTGACTTCAAGAAAATGAATCCTGGTGGGAGGCTAATAAAGAGCAACTATGGGATAATGCCCGCCGACTATACCTACAAGGCCTTCCTGACGGCTCAGAAGGTCTTTCCTAACAAGGTGAAGCTCAACATCAACGACTATAATATGAAGCAGGACTACCTTGATCAGGTTAACGACCTCACGGCACGTGGCTGCAAGATTGACATCATGGGTGCCCAGATGCACCTTTTCGATCCCCAGCAGTGCCAAGATATTGCGGCAGGAGCGGAAATCCAAACTCCGGATCAAGTGTGGGGCTGGTCCGATCTGTTGGGCAAGGCGGGTAAGCCAATACATTTGAGTGAGATAACCATCACATCTCCGGGCGATGACGCACATGGTCGTCAGATTCAGGCCATAATTGCCCAGAATCTGTATCGCCTGTGGTTCAGCATAAAGCCTATGATGGGCATCACGTGGTGGAACGTGGTGGATGACTGTGGTGCTCCTGGCGAACCTTCAGTTTCCGGTCTTTTCGACCGTGACATGAAGCCTAAGGCGTCCTACTACGCCCTTGACAATCTCATCAACCACGAATGGAAGACTAACCTTACAGTCAAGACAGGCAAGAAGGGAGTGATTCATTTCCGTGGATTCAAGGGCAACTATAAAGTGTCTTGGACAGACAAGGACGGGAATATGGTCACGAAGGAATTCTATCTCAAGGACGATGGCGACGGTTTGACGCTTTAGGTTATATCATCATGAAAAAGACATATTGTTTTATCACATTGCTTGCGGTGATCTGTGCTTGCAGCCAATCTCTTCAGGATGACGGCATTATTCCGTCCGATGACGGGATGTTTCCTTTCGTTATCTCGATGGCGGGAGTGGACAATGCGACCGACATCAGTCCATTAATCGATGCGCCGGCCGGCAAGTATGGATACATTCGCATTCAGGATGGCCATTTCGTGAATGACAAGGGCAGAGTGAGACTGAATGCGACAAATCTCACGGCATCTGCCAATTTCCCAACTCACGAACAAGCGGAGAGGATGGCGGCCCGAATGACGCGCTTCGGGATCAACTGTGTGCGTCTGCACTACATGGACTGTGCCTATGGTCCTGACTTCTTTCCTTTGGCAAAGGAACCGTGCATATTCGCAAAAGATGGCTCCCAGAGAAATTTCGATCCAGAGATGCTGGACAGGCTTGATTACATGATCTATCAGTTCAAGCAGAAAGGAATTTATGTAGATGTAAACCTTTACGTAGCGAGACACGAATATGAAATGAAGGGAGAAAATGCTGTAAATTCGTATGTCCAAGAGAAAGAGATGGAATATGCTACTGACCTTCTCACGCATGTGAATCCTTACACGGGACTTCCTCTTGCCAAAGATCCATGCGTGGCCGTGGTGGAACTCAATAATGAAGATGCACTCTACACTAGTTATTTCGGTGGAAGAATCAGAAAGGCAGAGTGGCCGACCGTCGCTCAGTTATGCGACAGTCTGGACTATGCTTCGAAACTTGAATTTTTCAATACCCTCAACAAACTCGAGAGTGATCATTGGGACAACATGCGCAACTGCCTGAAGACAAAGGTAGGAGTCGTTGCCCCTATCACTTCCTCGCAGGTCGATTATTCCATTCCTATGAATTTCGATGGAATGGATTATAATGATATGCATGCATATTGGCAGCATCCTTCAATTAGAGTCCAGTGGTATGCAAATAACATCCCGATGGTGAATGATCCAGACGGAGGTTGCTTGACATATCTGGCGAGCGAGAGGATGGCGGGAAAACCGTTCACGGTGTCTGAATATAATCACCCGTATCCGAACTTCTATGGCGCCGAGGGGCAGCCTATGCTTCACGCCTACGGGGCTTTCCAAGGCTGGGACGGCGTGTTCGCATATTCTTGGAACAATAGGATGAACGAAGAACCTCAGTCGCAGGAATATTTCTTCTCCTTAGCGGCTAGGACAGACGTTTTGGCTCATTTCATTGCCTGTGCAACGATGTTCCTTCGTGGAGACATTACAGAATCTAGGGATTCTATTGTTCCATGCGTTCCTCGTCAAGTGATCCAGGATAGTTGGGTTAAGAACCCTACCCGCAACGGGGATATTCCTGGGCTCATAGTTAAGTTTTCGGACAGCACCATCACAAGGAAGAGCATGCTTGCGCACAAGAGCTACGTGGATATCAATGTTC
This sequence comes from Bacteroidales bacterium UBA1680, assembly GCA_002320605.1. Taxonomy (GTDB): domain Bacteria; phylum Bacteroidota; class Bacteroidia; order Bacteroidales; family UBA932; genus Cryptobacteroides. The sequence goes on from DCKG01000022.1 coordinate 95,268, forward strand.
CTGATGCAAAAGCCTACTCAAAAGAGGATTTCGGAACGACGAAATTCTCCGACACCAAGGAAATCGAATGGAACAATGACGATCCTGAAAATGGAATGTTCATCGTCCGCACTGCCAACACGAAACTGTTCTCCGGATTCCCGAAAGGAAGGACAATAGATCTGGGCGACGGAGTTGTTCTCGATATTGGCAAGACTAAACTCGGTTGGGCTACGATTTCGCTGACAAGCAAGAATGCGGACGGGTTCGAGAAAGGTGCCACCTCGCTCCTCGTGGCAACCGGCTACACCCACAACAAGGATGCGAAATTCACGGTGGAAAAGGATGAGGAAGGCAATCCTACGACATGGATATCGTGTCGTCGTGAGGATTGGGGTACGGCTCCAATGATGACGGAAGGTATTCCAGCAAAGGTGACTCTCCCGGCACGGGCAAACTCGACTCATTGCTGGGCATTGGATGAGAGCGGTGAACGTGTTCAGGAGGTTCTGGTCAGCGCTGATACCACCGGTAAGGCAGTTGTGGAAATCGGGAATCAGTACAAGACAATATGGTATGAAATAGCTGTAAAATAAATCAATAAATGAGTGTAGAACAATACAAAAAAGAGGTGGGGATGATGAAGCTGGAGAAGCTTATCTCCGCACGAGAAGGTGTCTCAGATGCTAAGTTCCCGATTTCGGACAAAGAATTGTTGATGAGATTCGAAAGTCTGTATTTGGGTGCCGTGAACGACGTCATGCGGGAATTTTGCCTCCTCGATCAGGCACTGCCGAATAGAATCAAGCCACTGCGGGAGTACAACACCGTTGCTGGATTCGCATTTACTGTAAAAAGTGCACCAAATGTCAAAATCTCTGGAGAGATGGAGTACAGAACACAGATGCTTGATCATCTGGGCGAGGACCATTTTGTGGTGTGGGACACAAGCCGCGATCAGGAAGCCACCCTCTGGGGGGGGGTGATGACGGCAACTGCGAAAGGGAAAAAGGTCAAGGCGGCCTGCATCGATGGTGGTATCCGTGATACTCACCAGATTCTGAGCGCCGACTTCCCCGTCTTTTACGAGTACAGAATTTCGAATGGAAGCCTTGGACGTTGCTTGATTACTCATTATCAGATACCAATCAAGATTGGGAATGTCACGATAAAGCCAAACGATGTAGTACTGGGAGACATTGATGGAGTCCTCATCGTTCCAAGGGAAATAGCATACGACGTTCTTCTTCGTGCAGAGGAGATTAAGGAGAACGAAAAGAAGATTTTTTCCTGGGTGAAGGCTGGGGACAGCATAAAATCAATTACAAAGAAAGGCGGATACTTTTAACAACGTTGCTCTATGATATGTCTGCGTTTTTTTGCCTTTGCTCTCTGCTTATCTGCATTGCTCCCTGTCAATGTGTTGGCAGATGAAGAAATTCCAATAAAATCTCTCGAATCGCCATTTTACATTTTTCCTCGTTCCGGAAGTCAGCATACAGACCTTTCTTGTGACTGGAAACTGACATCATTGGACTCGCAGATCTCCACAATGTCACAGCTTGAAGGCGCAGACTGGATTCCCGTGAAAACTCCGACATCTGTCCAAATGGTATATTTTAAGGCTGGCAGACTTCCCGATTCTTATGCCAACCTCAATTCAGAGAAGTACGAGTATTTGGAACAGAAGGTGCACTATTACAGGAAAACATTTGCTATCCCTGTGACGACTGGGAAAGAAAACATCATGCTTTCTTTCGACGGCATTGACTATGCTTGTAGGGTCTGGTTGAATGGCATATTCCTCGGAAAACACGAAGGTATGTTCGGCGGTCCGATGATTAGAATAAATGACTCGATCAAACACGATGGATCCGACAATGAAATCGTAGTAGAAGTTGTTTCAGCCAACTTCTCAAATCCTTCTTTTGCTGCGCACAGTCCAGGGTCGAAAGTCCGTACATGGTTTTTCTCGCGAGGGAGCGTAACCCCGTTTTTCCATGTCGGAATGTGGAACGGAGTTCATATCGACATAGTTCCTGAGTACCATATTGAAAGACCTTTTCTCTCGACGCGTGAGATCAAGGATGGAAAGGCTGTAATAGACTTATCCGCAGAGTTGTTTGCTGGGAAGACTTCCAACGACTACACCCTTCATCCGTTCAAGAACAGCCAGCTATCATTCGTTAAGAGCGGGGTCGCAGTCGAAGAGGACGTTTCTGTTAGATTTGACTTACTAGAAGGCTCAAGAATTGTAAAGTCAGTAACCTTCAAGCCGAAGATGATGGAAGGTCGCTCGTGGATAGAAGATTCTTTTATCTTGGACAGTCCAAAACTATGGCATCCCAACGGCATGGGTGAACCGTTCCTTTACAGGGTCGAAGTCTCCTTGTCGGTAGCGGGTAACGTTGTCGACAGAATAGATTTCGATTTTGGAGTCAGGACTATAGACCATATTCGAAGTGCTGGATTACGCACAATGGACAGGTGGAACGACTGGCAATTCGTCGTCAATGGAGAGAAAATCTTCGTAAAGGGAATGAACTGGATGCCTTTGGATGCCTTGTCTGACTTGCCGTATGAGAGATATGAATGGACGTTGAGAGCCGCAAGGGACATGGGCGTGCAACTTATCCGTATCTGGGGTTCGGGATATCTTGAGACGGAGAAATTTTATGACATATGTGACAACTATGGAATTATGGTTTGGCAGGACTTCACCATCGCCAACAGTGAGACACCTGACTGGCCTCAGGATGTCTGGGAAGCGCAGGTCTGCCAGAACATTTTCCGCTTGCGGAATAGACCTTCCCTAGCCGTCTGGTGCGGAGGAAACGAATTCAACCCATATTCCATAGGGAATACCGCCTCGATAGGGATTATTGAAAGGGATCTCAAGGAATTCGATCCTACTCGTCCATTTTGGCGTACTTCTCCGGATGGCGGATCAATGCATCTGTACAGCGATTTTGACCCGAATCGCTACAAAGACTATAGCTTGATTCCATTTGTCGCCGAAACAGGCATCCACACGATGAGCAGTGCCAGGAATAACAGGAAGATCATTGCAGCGGAAGACTTCACAAATCTTGGAGGAATCTATGAAGAAGGCTTCGATGTCACTCATCCGGATTTCATTCACCATTTTGCGGAATATCATCCTTCAAGAGTCCCTAGAATGCTGAGTCGCGCCAGTCATATCGAAGATATTCGGAATCCTATCTATGAGGATCTCGTTGAGGCTTGTCAAGTGGGTGCCGGAGAGTTCTATCAGGTTATGTCCGAGTCGCTGCAGAGTAACTATCCAGTAACAGTAGGACTAATGCCCTGGGTGTTCAGGCGGTCGTGGCCTGTTGTGGCGGCTATCCAATTGATGGACTATTTCGGACAGCCTACTGCACCATATTATTTCCTAAAACGAACTTATGAGAAGACCCATGTCCTTATGGATCTTCCAAGGATGCTCTATGCTCTCGGTGACGTCTTCGCCCTCAAGGCGAACATAATCAATGGCGCAGAAACGGAAGCATCTTCCTGCAGTCTGTCCGTTAGAATCCTCAACGACAAATTCAAGATTGTCTGGAACATCGAAAAGGACGTCAACGTTCCAGCAGGAACCTCTGTTACAAAGATTGACCTCGGTGATTATACAATCCCCGAGGACTATCGTGAAAAATATTTCTTTGTCATCGTTGAGCTTAGAAGCCCCTCTGGCGGCATAATCCCAAGACAGGAATATTGGCCAAGGACAATTAAGCAGATGGAGGATTCTTTATTTCATGATAAGTACTTGGCGGAGGAAACGGAGTGGCCGACACTGAACGACGGCCCGTGGCTGAAGCCTACCATTGCGAAATGCCGGACAAATCTAGATGTCGGTGATGCTATTGTCAATTCAGACGGTACAGTCAGTATAGTTGTGACCAACACTGGCAGATTCCCATCTCCAATAACAACGCTGGACGTCGATGATTGCATTTATTATTCAAGTGACAATTTCTTTTGGCCGGAGCCTGGTGAATCAAAGAACATTACTCTTAACATTAAGGATGATGGAAATTCGTCAGGTGAGCTTTTAATAAAAGTATTGTCATGGAATTCTAAGACGATGATCAGAAAAATAAAGAAGCAAATATGAAAACAAAAATACTGTTCACTATCGCTTTTGGTCTCGGACTAATACAGCCTAAAATGCTCGTTGCCCAAGATAGGATCATGAGCGACGGTTATTATGCATTTTGGAACGAGGATGTACAGAGCAAGATAGACAAGGACATTGAGAAGCATCGCAAGGCGTATGCTATCGTGAATGTCGGTAAAATAGAAAAGGGAACGGAAGTTAAGGTAGAGCAGATTTCCAGCGATTTTTTGTTTGGGAGTAATATCTTCTTATTCAATCAATTCGACACTCAGGAAAAGAATGAGCGCTATAAGAATGTGTTCGGTGATTTATTCAATGCCGCAACAATAGCCTTCTATTGGAAGGCACTCGAGCCCGTAAAAGGTAAGCCTCGTTACACTGCGGATAGCCCATACGAGTACCGACGTCCGGCAACTGATCCTGTCGTCGATTTCTGTGAATCGAAAGGCATTGTCATGAAAGGTCATGCAATCATTTATGGAATGCGTCGCTGGGGTCATCCAGACTGGATGCCTACTGACAGAAAACAGATGGAGGCATATTTCGAAAACCACGTTAGAGAGCTTGCAGAACGTTACAAAGGACGTCTCCAGAGTTGGGATGTGGTGAATGAGGCAATAGATCAGGCTGATAGAGGAATTATGCCTGATGATTACACTTATAAGACATATCTCAACGCAATGAAGTATTTTCCCGATAACGTCGAGTTCAATATGAATGATTGTGATATCCATGGCGGTCCACGTCCGAGGTACGTCGAACTGACCAGAAATCTCATAGATAGGGGGATTAAAATCGACAATGTTGGTGTTCAGATGCATATTTTTAATCCGACAGAGTCTGACAGAATAGCCGCGGGAGAGGAAATCCTTACACCTGAAAAACTCTATGCGACACTTGATTGTTTCAGTGAAACGGAAAGGCCATTGTTTATCAGCGAAGTTACTATTTCCGCGCCAGACGATACAGAGAGGGGAAAGCGAATTCAGGCAGAACTTACTAGGAATCTGTACAGATTATGGTTTAGCTACTCGGCTGTAAGAGGTATTACATGGTGGAATCTTGCCGATGGCGGTGCCGCTCCTGGCGAGCCTTCTTTCTCAGGCCTTCTTGACAAGGATTGCAATCCCAAACCTGCCTACAACGTGCTGGAGGATCTTATCAACAAGGAGTGGCGCACGAATGCCTCACTTAAGACAGATGCCGAGGGCAACATTTCATTCCGTGGGTTCAAAGGCAATTACCGCATCACGTGGATTGACAGAAAAGGGCTTGAACATTCAATGGAATACCATCTGAAATGAAGAGATTTCTGACCTGGATGATTTCGATCATGTGTGTGATAGGGTACAATCATAATAAAGCGTCTGACATAACACTCTTGGTCGGGACCTACACCGATACCGACAGCAAGGGAATATATTCCTTCCGTTTCAATCAGGACACGGGAGAGAGTTCGCCGCTGTCGGTGACGGCAGTCCCTAATCCATCGTTCCTGGCCTTGAGTCCTGACAAGCGGAGTGTATATTCCGTGACAGAGCAGCAGGCCAATGCCGCAGTCTCAGCCCTTGCCTTCAATGCAGAAACGGGAACGCTGGAGTTGATGGTCACTTCTCTGACCAAAGGAAGGGGCACCTGTCACGTTACCTTTGTGGGGAAGGATGTGGTCGCCGCCAATTATTCGTCGGGATCAATGTCGGTGTTTCCATTGAATGAGAAAGGCGGGCTTGGGGAGGCGACTCTTCTGGAATTCCAAGGAAGCGGTCCCGATCCGACAAGACAGACATCCTCTCATATCCATTCGTCGATAATGTCTCCTGACGGCAGGTTCCTGTTCGTTGTGGATCTTGGAGGAGACCTCCTCTATCGCTTCCCCATCGAGGACGGAAAGGTGGCAAGCCACACTCCAGTGGAGATCAAGGTCCCCGATGGAGAAGGCCCGCGCCATTCTGTCTTTTCAAAAGACGGCCGTTTCCTGTACGTGATTACCGAGCTGGGAGGAAATGTCTTATGTTATGCCTACGACAAAGGCGACTTGCATCAAATACAACTCGTCGAGGCGGACTCGCTCCACGCCAGAGGCAGCGCGGACATACATTTTTCTCCAGACGGCAGATTCCTTTATACAAGTCACCGTCTCAAAGGAGACGGGATAGCAATCTTCAGCCAGAATCCAAGTACCGGAACGCTGACGAGGATAGGATACCTGGAAACGGCTGTGCATCCCAGGAACTTTGCCTTAACCCCGAATGGAAAATTCCTGATAGCAGCCTGCAGAGACAGCGATGTCCTTCAGGTGTTTGAGCGTGATTTGGCCACGGGGATGTTGACCGACGCAAAGAAAAATATCCCTGTCCCTCATCCTGTATGCGTGATTCCTGTTTCTTAACCAATCAGGCTTCACGGTCGTGACTGTCCTGCTTAATGGGGAGGATGGGCAATTTCTTCAAAGGGCAGACTGTCGGGCTCGCTGTAGTTGACCGAGGTTTGTCCTATTATGAGTTGCTTGATATGTACAATCACAGCATGAACAGATGAGCCGAGTTCATCTTTTTTCTTTTTTCTCGTAATGGGAGATTAGCTTCCTGGCAGTTTGCAGAAGCTCTTCTTTGTCTTGGATTTTCTCTTTCAGCCGCTTATTCTCAGCCTTCAGCATTTCTACTTCTTTTATGTAGCTGTCGTTGAGGTTCCTAAGAGTATTCTCATAATTGACCCTTACCTCGTCCAGGCCGGCCTCCACTGAATCAATAGGCTCATAACCATTCACGAGTTCATCCAGAGACATCCCTGCGATGCTTGCAAATTTTACCACATGCTCGTTCATTATCCTAGTCGGCCCGTTCTCAAGTTTGTGGTAAGCAGTAAGCGACATTTCCAAGCGTAGCGCCATCTCGCTCTGGGATATTCCCAGAGACTCCCGAGCTCTGCGCATGTTGTTTCTTATGGAAGCATCGTCCATTTTCTTTGCCGTCGTTTACTTTTCGTGCAAAAATATTCATAATGGCAAAAGTCTTTTTGTAACTAACGGTTTATAATTTCAACTACAAGTTTATAAAAACATTAAAAAATATAAAGAAACAGAAATTTTTTCTTCTTAAAACAGAAATATTTTCAACTAGTGGTTGCAAGGAAGCTCTTAAAACCTCAACTTAGCGAAAAACCAAATGCCATGGGGAACAAGATAGATTATGAATATGCCGCATTCGAGGCTCTGATGGATGAAGGCAGGATATTTTCGGATGAGTCGTTGGATTTCAATGACATCTGCGCCCTGATAGGGGCGGACGCTCAAGCGTTGGAGCAGAAAATTGCCGAGGAGCTTGGCTATCTGGGGGATGAACTTCTGGAAGTTTATCGCGATAAATCGTTATTGTGATTTTTTTTTCTTACATTTGAAACCGTGCCTTTTCGGCACGGACAGAAATACATAATTAATCAACATAAAAGATGAAAGAATATTCAACAAAAGACATTCGCAACGTGGTTCTTATCGGAGGCACGAAATCCGGCAAGACCACGTTATCTGAAGCCATGCTCTTCGAGGGCAAGGTGATTGCCAGAAGAGGCACGGTCGAGGACAAGAACACCGTTTCTGACAACGAGGAAATCGAGAAAATGAACCAGAGGTCGATCTATGCCACTCCGCTCTATGCCGAGTTCATGGACACTAAGTTTAACATAATCGACACTCCGGGTGCAGATGACTTCGTAGGAGGCGCAGTGTCAGCTTTCAAGGTCTGCGAGAACGGTATTCTTGTCATTAATGCCCAGCAAGGAGTTGAAGTCGGCACTGAGATCTTCGCTCGCTATGCGGACCAGTATAATGTTCCTCTGATCATAGCTGTTAACCAGCTGGATTCAGAGAAAGCGGACTGGGACGTTACCATGCACTCTTTGAAAGAGACCTTTGGGAACAAGATCATCTACGTTCAGTTCCCGGTTAATCCTGGAACAGGATTCGATGGTTTCGTGGATGTGCTGAAAATGAAATATTACCATTTCACCGATGATAACGGCACCAGGGAAGATCTTGACATTCCGGCTGATCTTCAGGCTCAGGCAGAAGACCTTCGCCAGCAGCTCATCGAGAAGGCTGCCGAGTTCGATGACACTCTGATGGAGAAATTCTTCGATGCAGGTTCCCTTACCGAAGATGAGATCAGGAAAGGGATGGGCATCGGAATCCGCAATCGCGAGCTGATGCCTGTCTTCTGCGTTTCTGCCAAGAAAGACATCGGTGTGAAGAGACTTATGGAATTCACTATCAGGACCTCCGCGTCCCCTGCCGAGACAAAATCCATGACGAAAGACGGAAAGGAAATCGTGTGCAAACAGGATGCTCCTACGTCTCTGTTCATCTACAAGACCGACGTAGAGCAGCATCTTGGCGAGGTTTCTTATTTCAAGGTAATGTCTGGTGAGCTCACTGAAGGCCAGGATCTTGAGAATGCCGAGACAGGTGACAAGGAAAGAATATCCACTATTTACGCAGTCGCTGGAGCAAAGAAAGAGAAGGTCTCTTCTCTCAATGCTGGTGACGTTGGATGTACGGTGAAACTTCGCGCAGGCAAGACCAACGTGACTCTGTCTCAGCCTGGTTCCGGCCTCGTTTATGAAAATATCGTATTCCCAGCCTCCAGATATCGTTGTGCGATTAAGGCTCAGGTGCAGGCCGACGAGACGAAACTTGCTGACGCACTCGCAAAGATTTCCGCCCAGGACCCTACCGTCGTAGTGGAATATTCAAAAGAACTCAAGCAGACCATCCTTAGCGGTCAAGGCGAGCAACATATCAATGTCGTTAAATGGAGACTAGAGAACGAGTTCGGTGTTAAGGTTGAGCTGTTCGCCCCGAAGATTCCTTATCGTGAGACCATCACGAAGACAGCTAACGCCACGTATCGTCACAAGAAGCAGTCCGGAGGCGCTGGCCAGTTCGGAGAGGTCGCTATGCTCATAACTCCTATAATAGAGGGCGTTCCTTTCTCGAGTAAGTTCAAAATCGACGGCAAAGATGTTACTCTCAACGTGAAGACTCAGGAGTCGTTTAACCTGGAGTGGGGCGGCAAGCTGGAGTTCTACAACTGCGTTGTTGGTGGAGCCATCGATGCTAGGTTCATGCCTGCCATCCTGAAGGGTATCAACGACAAGATGCAGGAAGGCCCTCTCACAGGCTCTTATGCCCGTGACATTAGGGTGTTCGTTTACGATGGCAAGATGCATCCGGTGGATTCCAATGAAATTTCTTTCGTCCTGGCTGCCCGCAATGCCTTCAAGGAGGCTTTCCGCAACGCCGGCCCCAAGATTATGGAGCCAATTTACAATGTGGAGATTCTCACTCCTGCAGAGTACATGGGGGCTTGCATGTCCGACCTTCAGAACAAGAGGGCTATCATCGAAGGCATGAGCTCAGACAAAGGCTTCTCTACTCTTAAGGCAAGGGTTCCGCTCGCAGAGCTGTACAGGTATTCAACGACCCTCAGCTCTCTGACTTCTGGCTCAGCGACATTCTCCATGACTTTTGCGGATTATCAGCAGGTGCCTGGCGATGTTCAGACCAAGCTGCTTGCCGAATACGCCGCACAAGAGAAAGAAGAAGAGTAAGGATATTTTGGATATCTGAATGTAAACCCGTTGCTAGAATTCAAGTTAATCATTGAAATTAAGTAATTATCAATCCCGTGCTCCGCTTCCTGCGTGTCGGAGCACGGGATTTTAAAACAAAACAATAATTTCATAACATTTATGTTCATATATTATGAAAGAATTGACAATGGATGAGAAAATGGCCTTGCTAGCTGAGGTTAATAAGCTTCTGGCTACGATACCCGGCTATCAATTGGCTATACCCTTGCGAGATGTAGAATACGACGATATTCTCATCACCGAAAAAGGATATATCAAACGTCTATATCTTGAATACGGAGAAATCAGCGACAATTTTCTTGGCAAAACATGCGAGGAAGCGATAAAAGGCCTTGCCCACAGATGGATTGTCACATATAGCTGCATCACCCGACCTCAACTTCTCTGGCCCAACGAGAAAGACCTCTCTGAGTTCGACAAAATTGAACGTTTTCGTGCCCACTGCGATTCCTATATTTTCAAAAGTATAGATCAAGCATCACTTACTTATATAATCGATTTCAGCCCAGCCTTTGATGCAATCAACCAGAATTGCTGATATACTCCGGAAGATTACAGCATACGATGTGCCGCTGATTCGGCTTAAAAACGACACCTCTTCCTATCCCATCTATTGGTTTAAGAAGAAAGGGGAAAAGTGGTTGTACTATAATCGTGAACAAGGCGAACTCGACACGAGTATCTGGGCGGAGAATGATGATGAGATGGTTTACTCAACCGTTTTCGGTAGCTTGGATTATTACGCACTGCAGCACTTTGTGAATCCCACCACGCTCATCCTTAACGACCCGCCTCGTCATCCAGAACTTGTTTCAGAATCTTTGCCCAAGGATTCCGTCATCCAGAGCCGATTCTGTTCCTACGTTTGCAATTGGCGGGCAGGCATGCTTGCATCAGAAGTCACTACACAACATAACGGCATGCCTAGCCCCACTTCTAAAAGCACCCCTGGGTAGGCATAAACTCATTACGTGCCACTGCATTGAATAGTACCATGCCCGCTATTTGCACGGACAAATCCTTCCGGGTCATAATTATATGTTCGCGCTGCAATAGCATCAAGATTGAGTCTCATGAATTTGTCACATGATGAACTAGAGGTATCTAACAGTGCGAGGGGGAGTTTGAATATGATGGCGATTAATAAGCGATAACTCAAAAATTTCATTTCGTGCATGTATAGGGAAGGGACGATGCGCATGCAATCTCTTCTGTGATCTGTGTCATACTCGGATCAGATCACATATTTCCATCATGCTTCAGGCAATCGCCTCCGAATGCCGCTCGGAGGACCGTTCGTTCCAAGGTGATCACATGCATTCTTTAACACAGGGTTTTGGCCTTGACCCTTGTTGACACCCTTTGCAGGAGGCCGGCTGTACCGCACCAGCCCTTGGCAAGGCACTGCTTGCGTGCCTTTTTTCTATTAGAAGCTGTTTTGAAATGTTCACTCTTGTTCTTTATGTGCCTTTCCGGCCATTCTCTTCTGCTTCATCGGTCACATAGCTACGGCTATGCTCCCTCTTCAGCAATTGAAAATGTCTCGAAAAATCCCTATGATTAATTGCGGCAAACATTTCAAAACAGCTTCTTAGCATGAAGATAAATATTCAAAATATTTTGAACTTAATATATTTTGTTTAATTTTGTATGATTCTAAATTATTAAAATATGGAAATAAGAAATGTTACCATCATAGGAGGAGGCGTCCTTGGAAGCCAGATAGGGTTTCAGACAGCCTATAAAGGATATAATGTTAAATTCTACATGAGGTCCGAGGGGACAATCACGCGCACAAAGCCAAAAATTGAGAGGCTGTATGGAATATACAAGCAGACGCTCGAAGCGGGCAAGTCTGGCGGTCATGTGGGCAGGGGACTTGCTGACGACCCTAAGACTGCTGATTTCAATGCCCTCCTGCGTAACGTGGACACGGCGTACAACAGCCTGGTGTACGAAATGGATTTAGGAAAGGCTCTTGCCGATGCTGATCTGGTGATAGAGGCTCTGGCTGAAGACTTGAACCAGAAGATTGAGTTCTACGAGAAAGCAAAGCCGCTTCTCGCCCCGAAGACAATAGTGGCGACGAACTCATCTACGCTTCTGCCTAGTGTCATCGCCCCTCATACAGGTCGCCCAGAGAAGTTCATGGCTCTACATTTTGCCAATAACATCTGGGAAAATAATACGGCAGAGATCATGGGACATGCAGGCACTGACCCAGATGTGTATAAAATTGTCTCAGCCTTCGCAAAGTCGATCGGAATGATTCCTCTGGAACTTCATAAGGAACAGCCGGGCTATATCCTGAATACCATGCTGGTTCCATTCCTACATGCGGCTGAGGGCCTTTGGGCTAACGAAGTTGCTGATCCTCAAACGATTGATCTAACTTGGAAACTTGCCACAGGTGCCCCTTCCGGACCGTTCCAGATTCTGGATGTCGTGGGCATCACTACGGCTTATAATATTATGGCGGCCACCCCTGCGGCAAAAAATCCGGATTCCGTCGAATACAAGATCGTAACTAGGCTGAAAGAGATGATTGATGTCGGCAAACTCGGTGTCAATGCCGGCGAAGGTTTCTACAAATACAAGTAGTTCGGTAGGGAATACCCAGATATTTGCTCAATTATGGAAACGTCCTTCGTATTCGGTAAAATAGCGACGGCAATAAAGGTCTCTTTCCAAGACTCAATTTACGTATGCTGACTTCAGCGCTATAGTTTCGCTATGGTGCCGGTGAGCTGCGTGCCGATGCCGATGGTGTAACCTTGGGAGAGGAAGAACACTCGGTTGAAAGTGTCTGCGATGAGAATCACAGGCTTATTCGAGGTTGGTAGTTTCATGTTCTCCATGGCTTGCCTGAAGAGCGCTCCGTCGGCATCGATGCCAAAAGAAATAGTCTCAGGGAGCATTCCGAAGCGATTTTCGGCGATTTGCTCTTTGAGCATATTCAGTTCTTTTTCGTCTTTGCAGAGGAGAATCATCGGCCTGCCCCATTTTTCAAGGTCTGCTTTCGCAGCCGCAAGGTCTTTCAGCACGTGATTGGTCGGCTCGCTCCCGACGCTTAGGAAGCCGAGGACGAAATAGCCGCGTCCGGTCTGCGATAGTATGCTTTTAGGCTCTGCGGCAAGGGTCCAGTCTTTAGTGGCAGGGATATATTTTGACTCGGAGTCGAAAGAGCCCATGATGGACACTTTTGATGTGTCTTCGCGAATGACGAGGTCTAAAGTGGTGGTCTGGCCTTCTTTAATCTCGAACAAACGCATGGTGACTGGCACGGATCCGTCAGAAACCCGGTTTCCGCTGCACAGGAGGTATGTGCCAGCATCCAGAGACGTTCCGTTCTTGAATACGTTCGCCCATGTCACTCCGCCGCCCATGTCCACCTGACCTTCATCGAAAGTCAGCAGCTGGGTGCGGCCGCCTGCTATCTTGGTGATGGTGAAGTGGGTATAGTAGTTCGGATTGTCTACGGTTCTGGTCGGGGAATATTTCAGGATGAGCCTTCCCTGCGGCGCCTGAATTTGTTCGGTTGCGTCGAAGTCAACATCGATCCAAGAGGAGGTGGCAGGAGGGATGTTCACGGAGCCGCTGTTGGACCTGTATTGGATTTTTCCTGTCACCGGATCTTTGCGAGCATCTATTCCTAAGGTTCTGGCAACGGCAACGAAGAATATATTCCTTGACCTAGGGTCTGTCACTCGCACTTTCCATACCCCCTCCGGCGACATAGGGATTCTCCACGCTTTCGGATCGTTGTCAATGACTATGCTATCTGCAATCCATTTGATTAAATTCGAAGGAGTTAGATTCAGACCACCCTCGTCGTCATGCTGGATTTCCTTATTGTCATGCTGGATTTCCTCATTGTCATGCTGGCTTTCCTCGTCGTCATCCTGACGGAAGTCAGGATCTATCCTGGCGAACTCTTCTGTGAAATACGACTTGTACGGACTCAGGAACTCGTTTTCAACCCTAGGGCAGAGAATGGCGGAAGCGGCATCGTAACTATCATTCAAAATATTCATTGTTACGTCTTTCAAGTCTTTATGGCTCAAAGACTTTAGAAGTTCTATGGCACGGTTGTCAGGATGCTCTGACAGGAATTTCTCTATCACAGGATGATTGCCTGCGGACATCACGAGCAGCTGGGCTTCATCGGCTGGCAAACCATGACTGGCCATAAACTTTGACGCGCTTTCGGGATTCTGGAACGTGGCCATGTAGGCTTTGCGTATGGAGTCTTCTTGGGCGAAGCGACGGTCATTCTCGGTTCTTTGCTCAGGAGTGACTTCAGGAATATTCGCTTTCTCAGGCGGAGGGACTATCGTGATCTGCTGCTGATCTAAAGGATGTTTGTCGGTCAGAGTGATCGTGATTAAAGTATCTTTCCCGAAAGACACCTTTGAATATCCATACAGTCCATTCTTCGATGCCCATGCCAGCATGTCCCCTTTTCCAGCTGATAAGAACGTGCGGCCCGCCTCGTCGGTATATTTCGAAAGGGCAGAGTAGAACTCGGCGTAATTGTATATTTTGAAGTCCACCCTTGCGCTATCCACCGGCTCACCGGCTTCGTCCACCACTAAAAAGTCAGCGCGTGCGGTCTCGGCGTAATTGGCGGTCAGATTGATTTCCGTGAAATTAGGACCCTCCATGACTTTCTCCTCTGGCCCCTCATATCTTCCGAAAGCCCTGGTGTGCATCAGCATGCCGCGGCTCGCAGGGGCGTTGAACCAGCCTAGGTCTAGGACAGGCTCTGGCTCGCAAGCACCAAGGAAATGCCACTTTCCGTCTGCCCATGCCTCTACCCAAGCATGATTGTCATCGGTGTGGGCCCAGCGAGGCGTGTAGACTTGTCGGGCGGGGATACCTACGGAACGAAGCGCGGCAACCGTGAACGTGGCTTCCTCTCCGCAGCGCCCAAGGGTGCTTTTTATGCAGGAAAGTGGGGAGAGAGTACGAGCGTCCGATGGCTGATAAGTCAGCTTTTCGTGGCACCAGTGATTGACTTCAAGGATTGCGTCTTCCATCGACAGGCCTTGTACCCGAGGCTTCAATTCTCGGTAAAAAACCACCCTTGAAGAGTCAAGGTTCTCGTTATTGACCCTCAGCGGCAGCACGAAGTGCCTGAACAGAAGTTCTGGCACGTCCCATCCCATCTCTTTTTCAGCCTGGAATGAAGATTTTATATTCATTAAGAAGAACTCAGTAGGGTAGTCGGTCATGTCTGCCAGAGGCATATAGGCATATAGGAAATCCAGCGCCTCCCTCTCGGCAAGGGATATGCCTACCGGCGCATCATAGAATTGTTGCAGCTGCGGATTGGTCTCGAACCTCACTGTGGCATCTTCCATTACTTGGCTTCTATAATCATCGTCGGTGATGAAATGCCTGCCCGAAGTGCATGATGACAGCAATACCGAAAAGGCGGTGAGAGCTAAAGGAATATGTCTCATCATAATATGCTGATTAATAGTTTTATGCTAATATAGCAAGAAAACCCCGGAAAGATTTCGTAATTTTGTCAGATAATTAAAATATATCATGAAAAAGTTTTTTTGCGTTTTATCTATATTGACTGTGGCTGCCGTGGGCAGCGTGGCTTCTGCTGCTGATTATGAGTCGAAGAGGCCGGCGGAGAGAAATTTCACTTCCCAGGCGGTTGAGGCCAAGATTTCGGAGGTGAGCCAGGCTCTGACCAATCCCTATTTGCGCTGGATGTTCCAGAACTGCTATCCGAATACCCTTGACACTACTGTGCATCCGGGGAAAGACGAAAATGGCAATCCGAGGACATTCGTGTACACAGGCGACATCCATGCCATGTGGCTTAGGGACTCCGGAGCTCAGGTGTGGCCTTACGTAGAGCTCTGCGGCGGCGATGAAACGCTGAGAAACCTGATTGCCGGCGTCATCAACTGCCAATTCAGCCTGATATGCAAGGATCCGTACGCAAATGCGTTCAACGATGGCCCTACCGGGGACGGCTGGCAGAAAGACAACACGAAGATGCAGCCAGACGTGTTCGAGCGCAAATGGGAAATAGACTCCGACTGCTACCCTATAAGACTGGCATACGGTTATTGGAAGGCGACTGGGGACGAGAGCGTGTTTGGAGACACGTGGCTAAAAGCAATACGGAACATTCTGACGACGTTCAAGGACCAGCAGCGCAAGGAAGGTCGCGGCTCCTATAAATTCGAGCGCGAGACTACCCGCCAGCTGGACACCAAGAGCAATGACGGCTGGGGCAACCCAGTGAGACCAGTTGGTCTGATTTCCTCTGCGTTCAGGCCATCTGACGACGCCACTACATTTGAGTTCTTGGTGCCAGACAACTTCTTCGCAGTAAGCGCTTTGCGCAAGGCAGCAGAGATTCTGTCCGCCGTCAATCACGATGAGGCGCTTGCCAAAGAATGCACCGACCTTGCCAACGAAGTGGAAAAAGCGCTCTATGAATATGCCGTCGTGAAGCACCCTAAATATGGGAAAATTTTCGCTTTCGAAGTGGACGGCTTCGGCAACTGCCTAATGATGGACGATGCCAATGTGCCAAGCTTGCTTGCCTTGCCATACTTGGGCTGCGTGGATGCGAAGAACAAAATCTACAAAAACACCAGGCGGTTCGTGCTCAGCGAGGATAACCCTTATTTCTTCAAGGGAACTGCTGGCGAGGGCATAGGCGGGCCTCACATCGGCTACGACATGGTATGGCCTATGAGCATGATAATGAGGGCTTTCACGTCTTCGGACGATGAGGAAATCCTGCACTGCCTGAATATGCTGCTCAGTACCGATGCCGGCACTGGCTTCATGCACGAGTCCTTCAATAAAGACAACCCAGACAAATTCACTCGTTCCTGGTTCGCTTGGGCGAATACTCTTTTCGGCGAGCTGATAGTGAAGCTTTACGACGAAGGCAAAGTCAGTCTTCTGAACTCCGTGACTTCCAGATAATGTTCAAGAAGCTGCAAGGCATCATATTCATTATCTTCCTTATGGCAGCCACCTCGCCTAGCGCACCAGGCGTGTCTAAGGAATATATTGATTCATTGAAAGTTACGTTGCGTTCAATGAATATGCCCCCTGCGTTTCTTTTCCTTCCTCATGCCCTTTCAGAAGTGCGAGGGAGGACTGATAGGGCAGGAATATGGTCCCTTACGGCAGCGGATGCGATCAGAGGGGCGAGAAAATTCGGCATCAGGGTGCAAGTACCGAATGATACCACGATGCTAAACTCGGACATTCGGAACGATGCTGCCCTGTCAACGAAAATAGCTCTTGGCAGGCTGAGCGAATTATTCAACGAATATGGCGACTGGAATTCAGCCGTGATTGCTTTTGCTACCAGCCCAGCTGCATTTGCCAGCATGGATTCAGCGCAGATTGCTGATGCGCCTATCCTGAGGTATCTGAAAGAAGACGAGGCTAGATATTCGAAGAAGCCTGCGAAAGCATTTGATGACATCGAGGGTCAGCTGGAAATGAGACAATCAGAGCTTGAAGCGGCGAGGCATCTTGAGGCAGAGAAAAACAAAGCTAGGGTTGATTCCCTGCGCAAGCAGCAGGCACGTGCTGAGGAGAAAACAGTTTACAGGATCAAGCGTGGAGATACCCTGGGCGGAATAGCTGCTCGGTGCCACGTAAAGGTCTCAGACATAAAGAAATGGAATAATCTTCGCAGTGACATGATCCGAGAAGGCGGGACACTTATCATTTACGGGAAATAGCATGAAACCAGCGCAAATAACTATATTTCTTCTTGCGATTTTCGCCTTGCTCTTCGGCATCTGGTTCGCCTTCCCATCGAAGGGCGTGGAAGTCGCAGGCGTGCATTTAAGATTCCCGAACTATGAATCTTACAAGAAGAGCCTTGAAGATAAGCGTACGGAAATCGATGTGGACTCCGTGCTCCTCGCCGTCGATAGGAGCTATGAGATGGTGAAAGGCTCGGAAGACACTCTGGCATATTACTATAATTATTTAACGACGAATCCGAACAGGATTTATATGCCTGGGGACGACTACCATTTCTTGGATTCATTCTTCGAAGAAGCTCGGAAGGCGCAGAAAAACGGTACTCTCGTGAGAATCCTGCATTACGGAGACTCCCAAATCGAGATGGATAGGATTTCCTCCGTCCTGCGTCAGGATCTTCAGGAAAGATTCGGCGGAACCGGTCCTGGAATGGTGCCTATGATACAGAGGATTCCAACTGTGTCAGTCAGCCAAAAGGCATCAGGGTCGCTGACTCGTTATGCCATGGTGGGTGACTCGCTGACGAATAAGGCTTCGAACCATCGCTATGGGCCTCTCACGCAGTTCTGCACTGTAAGCGGCAACGCCACGTTCTCATTTTTCAAGACTAATAACCGCTATTCGAAGCAGCGGGCAAAAGAAATCTCGAAAATCGGCATCCTGCTAGGATACAACAGCGATGATTTCACTATAAAAGTGAAGTGCGACACGCTTCGGGAGCAGACCAAGACATTGAAAGCAAAAGATGGGGTTACTCTGGTCTCCATGAATCTGGGCAAGAATGTCGGCAAGGGGACGATTTCGTTCTCGGGAACGGCTGATGTCTACGGAATATTGCTGGATGGCGGTTCGGGAGTAACCGTAGACAATGTAGGCCTTCGTGGTTGCGCAGGATTCATATTCTCCAGCATAACCCCTGCTGTCATGAAAGGAAGTTTCGCCGCTACGGACACTCGCCTGATACTCATGCAGTTCGGTGGGAATGCGATTCCAGGAATATATTCAAAGAAGGCTATCTCTGCCTATACCGGCAGAATCGTCAAACAGTTCGACTATTTCAAAAAAGTGGCGCCAAAGGCAAAAATCCTTTTCATAGGCCCTTCTGACATGGGAAAAAGCGTGGATGGAGAAATCGTGTCGTGGCCGCTGCTGAAAGAGATGAACGATTCCCTGAAAACCAGCTGCCTGAATAACGGAGTGGCATACTGGGACACGTTCAATGTGATGGGCGGCGCAGGCTCCATGAAACGCTGGGTGGCTCACAATCCGCCGTATGCGGGGCCTGACTACATCCATTTCACGAATAAGGGGGCCGAACACATTGGGAATGCCTTGGCAAGGTCTTTCCTTCTCTACGATGATTTCTATGACCTGAGGCAGCAGCTCTCCGACAAGGCTGTCATGGAATACATGAATATGCTGTCGGATAGTTCGGGAGACCAAAGTGCCTTGCCTAGCGGAACTCAATGAATATGATGAAGCGCAATCTGGCATATTCATTCATCCTTATCCTGCTGCTTCCTTTCGGGCTGCAGGGGCAGAGCATTAAAAAATATGTCCCTAGCTACGATTTCGTCAATTTCAAGGCAAATCAGATTCAGTTCCTTGGTGATTCTGCCTCATTCGAGAGGGTTTATGACAAGCTTGATTCGGTGGTTTTCCTTGGGGAAGGGCACCTGAATATAATGCATATCGGTGGTTCTCATGTTCAGGCCGGGGTTTTCACCTCTCGTTTGCGGAACAATTTGCTTTCTCTGGCCGAAGGGCTCGATGGCGGCAGGGGGCTTGTGTTTCCTTTCTCGGTGGCTAGAACCAACAATCCTGTCAGTTTCGTCGTGCATAGGACGGGAATATGGGAGGCCACGAAAAATGTCGGTCGTTCTCCTGACCATCGTCTCGGACTGACTGGAATGGCCGTCACGACCGAAAGCAAGAAAGCTTCCGTGAGCGTTGTCACCGTCTCGCGCGAACCTCAGCCAGACGATCCAGAGATCCTGTTCAATTGCGTGAAGGTGCTGGGATATTCAGAAAAGGGAGGCAGGGAGCCTCTGGTTCTACGCTCCGAGGCCGATACTTTGCATGGTGAATATTCCGAGAGCGAATCCAGCTGGACTTTCTCGCTACCTCAGCTTACCGATTCCGTGACGATCACGATTTCCGAGACTGCCGGCTGCTTCACGCTTACCGGGATTTATCTGGACAATCGCTCGCCCGGAATAACCGTGACGGGAATAGGCGTAAATGGGGCTGCGTTGACTTCTTATATGAAATGCCTTGATTTCCAGAGAGATCTCTGTCTCGTGAAGCCAGATCTGGTGCTGTTCGCCATTGGCGTGAACGATGCTTCAGGAAGGGATTTTCACGTTGATGACTTCAAGTCGCGCTACGCCTGGATGATTTCACAGATTCGTGCGGTTAACCCTGACTGCGCTTTAATATTCATAACGAATAACGACAATATGCGCAGAGTTGGTCGTCGCAGCAAAAGAGTGAATGAGCATGGCCCGGTCGTGGAGAGAGCGTTCAAGGATCTTTCAAAGGAATATGGCGGGGGTCTCTGGGACCTCTTCGACATCATGGGCGGCCTTGGGTCAGTGAGTAATTGGAGAACCGCAGGAATGATACAGAGCGACGGCATCCATTTCACGAAAGCGGGCTACGACCTGATTGGCGATTTGCTATACGATGCTTTGATGGATAAATATTTGCAACATATTCAGAAATAGACTATGGGATTCTGGGACGTGGCATCTGACTTTTTCAAGAACCTGTTCGGCTTCGATCAGGCTCATCCGCTTCTGTTCACCCAGTTCTATTTCTGGGCGTTCTTCGCAATAGTCATGGCCTTCCTCTGCTTCTTCAAGAACAAGGTCTTGCTGCGGAATGCCTTCCTGTTCTTCGTGAGCCTGTTTTTCTATTACAAGACCAGCGGGCTTTTCCTGATGCTTTTCGTCTTCGTAATAGTCTATAACTATTTCGCTGGCTGGTGGCTCTACCCTCGCAAGACCAAATTCGCAAGGAATTTCATCGTGATTCTTAGTGCGGTAGTGGATTTGTCGCTGCTGTGCTATTACAAATACGCCTACTTCCTGACCGATGTTGTGAATAATCTCTTCGGGACTTCGTTCGCAGTGCATGATGCCATCGCTGAGTTCGGAAACATGATTGCTGGCCGGGAGGCTTTCAGCGTGGACAGCATATTCCTGCCGGTGGGAATATCCTTCTTCACGTTCCAGGCGATGAGCTACGTGATTGACATATTCAGAAGGAAGTCCGAGCCGGTGAGAAATTTCCTCGATTTCGGTTTCTACCTGAGCTTCTTTCCTCAGCTGGTAGCAGGCCCTATCGTGCGCCCGAATCAGTTCCTGCCGCAGCTGCACAAGCCATTCTTCCTTGGCCGCAAGCAATTCGGCATCGCGGTGTTCTGGATTATGAACGGTCTGGCAAAGAAGCTGATACTGAGCGACTACATCGCTGTGAATTTCTGCGACCGGGTGTTCGAGAATCCTTTGCTCTACACCGGATTCGAGAATCTTACTGCCATATTCGGCTATTCGCTCCAGGTCTATGCCGACTTCTCCGGTTACACGGACATTGCCACCGGCGTGGCAATGCTGATGGGCTTCTACCTGCCTAAGAACTTCGACTCGCCATATAAGGCGAAGAATGCCTCGGAGTTCTGGAAGCGCTGGCATATTTCCCTTTCCAAGTGGCTGCAAGACTATCTTTATATTCCTTTGGGAGGCAATCGCAATGGCACCATAGGCTCTTACGCCATTATTTTAGGTATAGCTTTCATGGCTTCCGCTCTCGCTAAGAACTGGTGGGTGTTTTTCTCCGTCCTTCTGCTGACCGCTGTCATTGCCTTCTTCATAATATTCAAAAAAAACACTCGCAAAGAGCTGATTTCGGACATCAACAGGATGGACACCATGCTTCTGGGTGGTCTCTGGCACGGGCCAAGCTGGAATTTCATGATTTGGGGTGGGCTGAACGGCTTAGGAATATTGATATATCGTTTCTGGAAGTCTTGCAACGTGTATGTGAGAGTGCTGGTGATAGGCCTCATTACCGGACTCTGCTTCGTTCTGAAGATGGCTTTCGAGGCGCCGGTGTTCAACCTGTTCTTTTACTGGACGTTGATTATATTCATAGGCGCTTTCGTCAGGATGCTATACAGCATGCTTAAGGGGCGTTCGCTGCCTTGGCTTAAGGATGCGTGGTCGGTGCTGATGACTTTCATATTCGTGACTTTCACTCGCCTTTTCTTCCGTAGCGGCTCCAATCTGGATCCGGCGGAAGCCAACGAAAAAGCATGGGGCACGGCCAAGAACATGGTGAACCAGATTGGCGGTGACTGGGATTTCTCTATGGTGCCGCAGATTGCCTGGCAGCATAGAAGCATACTCATAATATTCATCACCGGCATGCTTATCCACTGGCTCCCGGAGTGTTTCAAGAGGCGTTACCGCATCTGGTTCGCCAAGATGCCGCTCGTCGTCATGGTGCTCTTCTGCGTCATCGCGATATTCATAATCTGCCAGTTCATCACCTCCTACCTCCAGTCCTTCATCTACTTCCAGTTCTAAGAAATAGTTTTGTGATCGATACATCTCTATTCGTTTAGCAGCCACTCGTGGGCGGGAACAATCTTGATGGCCCTGCCATCATGGGTAATAGTTTCGCTCTGGAAATCTGTAATGATATACAAATTGTTGCAACGAGTCGCTTTTGCTCCGGTCAGCAGGCTGTTGATCTCTCGTGTGCGCGTCTTCTCAGAAGACAGGTCATAGCATACTTGGTATAGCTCAAGCGCCTTGTTTCCTTTGCACACTACAAAGTCAGTTTCAATACCCTTGTCATTTTTGTAGTAGTAAATATCCTGCTCCTTAGGTCCATTACGGCGCAGAAGCTCAATGTACACAAGTGTTTCCAGACGCCAGCCAAGATTGTCGCTAGCAAAAGCGTCAGCGCGGGCATCCATCATAGCCACATCAACGGCATAGACCTTTTCGTCATAAACGCGCTGGATGCTCTTCTGGGAGTATTTCTTCAGACCAATGAGAAGGTATGCCTCCTTGAGGTAGTCAATATACTTCGCTACCGTATGGCTGGACTTAATGCCAAACTTGTGGGCCCAGTCGTTCTCTACAACCACATGAGGCACGACATTCAGCAGATGATGAGCCATGCTTTCGAAAGCATGGGGATAGCGCAACTTGTGACGCTGTTCAATATCTCTCTTCAGAATATTATCTACCAGTTTGGAGATGTAGGATGTTTTGTTCTTCTCGTGTAACAATTCGGGGAATCCACCCTGCTTGAGATAGACATCGAATGCGGCTCTACGGAAGGCAACGCTTTTGGTTGTCGGGGAATCGATGGAGACTCCAGTAGCCATGCAGTAATCTCGGAACGAGAAAGGATAGAGTTCGATCTCATCGTGACGGCCGGTCAGATGGGTCGCAAGTTCTCCGCTAAGAAGTTTAGCATTTGAACCGGTGACAAAAACACGCATGCGACTCCGGAGCAACCTGTTCACGAATAGATGCCAGCCTGTAACATTCTGGACCTCATCCAGAAACAAATAGTTGAAATCGCCGTAGATTTTGTAGAGCACTTCTAAGACGATATTCAGATCCGCCGCAGTCATATCAAGGAAGCGCTCATCGTCGAAGTTGACGTAAGCGAAATTCACACCTTTACTCTTGAGCATACTGTAGCACAAAGTCGATTTGCCGCTTCGACGCACACCGATAACCACCTGTGCCATCGTACTCTCTAGTTCAATGCGATCTTCTTCTGGCCTGGAAACCAGCGGCTCCCTCTCCAGTTTCTTAAGTTCCTCAAACTGCTCTGAGATCACCTGTTCTATGACTCTTTTGTCTATCATAACGTTCCTATTTAGCATCACAAAGATAGTGTCTTTCTTCATTAATGCAATACTTCGCCAAAATTGACCCATCTAAAATGCAATACTCCGCCATTATGGGATTATTTAAGTGCAATATTCCGCAAAATGTGTACATGTCTATTTTAATTCAGAATATTTATTATTATTACATTTGCTGTGACATAAGCCGGCGTGGAAATTACCATGGGATTAAAGGAAATAGAAAGAAAGTTCTTGGTGAAGAATAATGAATATAAGGCATTGGCTGTCGGTGCCGTGCGGATAAAGCAGGGCTACATCAGCAGCGTGCCGGAGAGAACGGTGCGCGTACGCATCCGGGATGACCAGGGGTTCATTACCATTAAAGGGCACGGAAACGCTTCTGGCACTTCCCGCTTTGAATGGGAAAAGGAAATCGCTCCTGAAGATGCGCAGGCTCTTCTAGGCATTGCCGAGCCGGGCATCATCGACAAGACGCGCTATCTGGTTCCGGACACTGACGGGAAGCACATTTGGGAAGTGGACGTCTTCCATGGCGAGGACGAAGGGCTTGTCATTGCCGAGATTGAGCTTGGCTCCGAAGACGAGGCTTTCGATAAACCTGCATGGATCGGTGAGGAAGTGACCGGGGATGAACGGTATTACAATGCCTACTTGGCGAAAAACCCTTTCAAGAATTGGGGCAATTGAGGACTGAATTTATGAACATATGATCGAGATCAGCACGAAAATCCATGACCAGTACTCGATTGAATTGAAAGTCGGGTTCGTGACTCGCAAGCAGCAGAGAATGAATGATTTCTCTCTTGCGATGTGGATGTTCGTGCCCCGCAGCCTGGACATCACTAGGACGACGTATCCCAAGGAGATGTTTTATCAGGACGTGAAATCGAACATCAGGCTGATAACCCCGACTTTCCTTCTGCGAGAAATAGTCGATGGTCCTGCCGTTCCACTGCAGAATATTCGAGAAGCCTTCGGGGCTATGGCCTCCAGCCCTACTAAAGCGAATATAGGGGAATATGAATATCATATCAAGATGTTCGCTTCCATCGTGAAAAGTGCGATGAGGGATGAGATACTCCACATTGCCACGAACCGCATAGAACCGGACACGAATGCCCTTTGCGAGGGTTTCATCGAAAATGCCGAGAGAATTCTGGATGAATATGGGAAATTGCGTTCCATCATCAACGTCCCTACCGTGGAAACCGGCGTCATGCAGATGTATCTGCGAGGGGATGAATTCCTGGGGGATGTGGCCGGCAAGCACCTGCTGGATCTCATTGCCTGGCTGGAGGCTAAGGATATGAAAGATCTGAGCCGGAAGGCCTCGGCATTATATTCAAAGATAGGGAATCATAAAAAGAATATGTCCTATCCCGAACTTCGTGAAGATGACCCAGGCCAGAACAGGCTCTATCTGCATCGCTTCAGCGTGTTAAAAAAATATATCGAGAGCGTCCTGTACCTCAGGGCTTCTAAAAAGCGAGACGGCGTGCTGGTAGAGCAGATTTATCTGAGCATCGCCGCTGGAATAGCCATGATCGTAGCCACGGGGCTCAGCGCTCTATTCCGGAAACAGTTCGGTTCCATGGCGCTGCTGCTATTCATCGCAATGGTAGTCAGCTACATGTTAAAAGATAGAATAAAAGACCTGATGCGCTATTATTTCGCCCACAAGGTCGGCAGCAAGTATTTCGACAATAAGGCGAAAATCATTCACAAGGATGTAGAACTGGGCTGGCTGAAGGAAGGCGTGGACGTGCTATCCCTCAGCAAGGTGCCTTCAGACGTGCTTTCGGTGCGGAACAGCTCGCACCTCACCGAACTGGAGGACGACATGAATCCGGAACGCGTCATTCTCTACCGCAAGTCCGTGCATATCGACCGAACCAAGCTTCAAGGCGACACAGATTACGCCTTCCTGGGCATCAATGACATCCTCAGGCTGAACGTGCAGAACTTCACTAAGAAGATGGACGATCCCATCGTCCCGATGAAAACCCTTTCATCCGATGGCGTGGTTAGCACCGTGCTTTGTAAAAGGGAATATTACATGAATCTAGTGCTTCAGTATAGTTACGATGATGTCATCGAATACAAACGTTTCCGCATCGCCCTCTCCCGCGACGGCATTCAGAGCATAGAGGAAATTAGCCAGTAGAGAATGTTTCGCCCATGATTTTTTCGGAAATCTGGTAATATCCTACCGGAAGCCTTCGTAATCTGGCATGCCGAGGTCGGAGATGATGTCTTGGTAATCTTCGTCGTTGCGCGGGCAGATCATCAGCGCATCTTCGGTGTCGATTACCATGTAATCCTTAAGCCCTTTCAGGACGTAGAGCTTTTTCCTGTTTCTGGAAATGACCAATGAGCCGCTGTCGTCTTGCGTCAGGTTTTGTGGGGCGAATATCAAATTGCCATTCTTGTCTTTCCCGTCAATTACTTTGTAGAGGGTGTCCCAGCTGTCAAGGTCTGACCATCCGAAATGTCCTGGGAAAAGCCAGGCCCGGTCTGTTTTCTCCATCACTCCATAATCAATCGAGATCTTGGGGCATTCGGAATAGACTTTCTCAAGGAAATCCTTTTCTTTTTCAGTGTCTAGCGCATTTTCCCAGCCGTCGAATACGGAGGCCACGTCTGGGATCAATCGCTTCATCTCTTCCATTATGGTCTGCGCTTTCCATGCGAATATGCCGGAGTTCCAATAGAACTCTCCGCTTTTATAAAATATTTCCGCCAATGTCTTGTCTGGCTTCTCGGTGAATGTCTTCACTTTCAGAGGCCTGTCGTTGCCTCTGTCCTTACCGCTGACTTGAATGTAGCCGTAATTGGTCTCTGGTTTAGTTGGAACAATGCCTATTGTCATCAAGGCATCTTCCTTGTCGGCATATTCGAGGGCGCTATTAATTGCATATAGGAATTTATCCTCGTCCAATATTCTATGGTCGGCGGGGGAGGCCGCCATCACCGCATTAGGGTTCCTTTTTAGTAGCTTGCAGGCAGCGAAAGTGATGCATGGAGCCGTATTCCGGCTGTAAGGTTCTAGAAGGAGATTTTCGGGCAGAAGGTCTGGAAGCAGCTTGGTCGCAGTGTCTTTGTATCTGGCCAAGGTTACGACCAGGATGTTCTCCTTAGGTACTAGTTTGGCGAACCTGTCGAACGTTTCTTTAATGAATGACTGCTCGTTACCGACAATATCGAGGAATTGTTTCGGTTTTGAATCACGACTTATGGGCCAGAATTTATTCCCTGAGCCTCCGGCCATTATCACGCAATATTTATTGGTCTTCATATATGCTTATCCTGAAATTTCTAGACAAAAATAGGAAGCCATGCATTTGGAAAATATTCTGCCGTGACTTCCCCTCCATCAAAAGTGACAGCCACCACGTCGAAATTTACTTCTGAATCGCCTTGTAATTTCGCATTTTTCATGCCATTCAAGTAAGCCTGAGCTGCTTTCACTATTCTTTTTTGTTTCAAAAGGGTAACATTTTCCTCCGGTTTGGCACAGACGGGTGCCATCCTTGTTTTCACTTCCACGAAGTGCAAACCGTCGCTATCTATGGATATAATGTCTATTTCCAGATGACCACATCTGTAGTTCCGTTCAAGAATAGCATGACCTTTCTTGATAAGCAGCTCACAGGCCTCATCTTCCCCTCTTTTCCCTAATTTGCTTGTCGCCTGCATAGTGATTGGTTATTCAAATGTTACTATCGTCACTCCTGAACCGCCATACTGAAGTTGTTCGTCCCTCACGGACGCAATTCCAGGGATGGACCGCAGATACTTTTGCAATTCCTCATGCAGCACTCCTGTCCCCTTGCCGTGAATGATGCGCACAGAACCTATGTTCAGCATGATGGCGTCGTCTATATAATGTGTCACTATGTCCAAGGCATCCTGAAGCCTTTCGCCTCGCACATCCAGCTCAGGCTTGAAATTCAGCCTCCTTGCATTCAGGCCAGAGGCGTCTTGCGTAGAACGAGGCTTTGCCGAGGCCTTCATTGCAGCCTTATATTCATTGGAAGAAATCCTCTCCACCTTATCGAGAGGCATTTTCGAAGTGATGCTGCCAATACTTATCGTGACAGCTTTGTTTGAAACTCGAATGACCTCCCCGCACATTCCGTTTTCTTTTACCTTCACCTTCTCTCCTACCTTCAACGGCCCTCCGCGGAACGTTTCCTGAATGGTCTCATCTGGTACCTCGGAGTCCGAGGATTTACTGCCTTTCCTAGCCGCTGCCTTTCTTTTTCTCTCCTCCAGCTGTTTCAGCTTGGACTCTATATAGGCATCGTGATTCTTCTGGTCCTGCACTTTTTTGTTTTCAAGCGCAGTCATGAAATCTTGCAGTTCCTTGCGAGCATCTTTAGTTTTCTCCTTCTCCGCCTGCGCCTCCTTGATGGTGCGTATGGTGTTCTCCACCTGCTTATTTGCCCCTTTCACAATTTCTTCCGCCTGCTTCTTGGCCTCATCAATGATGTCTTTCTTCATCTGCTTGATGCCTTCAAGCTCTTTCTGGTATTTTCCAGTAATATTCTCCAGCGCCTTATCGGTAGAACGAATATGCTGCAGTTTTTCGTCCAATGCGCGGCGGTTACGGACAATGCGGCGCAGGTTCCTCTCCATCCCTACAAACTCGTCTCCAGCGCGAGCCTCTGCATCTCTCACGATGTTCTCCGGAAGGCCCATTTTACGAGCCAGTTCGAAAGCGAAAGAATTGCCAGGAAGGCCGATTTCCAATTGGAAGAGTGGCTGAATCTTGGCTGCGTCGAACTGCATTGCACCATTTATTACCCCAGTATCTGGGCCAGAAGCATAAAGCTTCAGGTTCGTGTAATGAGTAGTGATGACTCCGTACGTGCCCCTATGATCCATTTCGCTTAATATGGCTTCCGCAATCGCCCCGCCTGCCTTTGGCTCGGTGCCTGAGCCGAACTCGTCAATCAAGATCAAGGTCTTTTCGTCTGCTACTCGAAGCATATACTTCATATCCTCTAGAAATGATGAATATGTGCTTAAGTCGTTCTCGATGCTCTGATCGTCCCCGATGCTTACCATGATGCGGTCGAGCACTGGCAGCTCGGAAGTCTCGGATGTAGGAATGAGCATGCCCCACTGGAACATGTACTGCAGCAGGCCGGTGGTCTTGAGGCAGACTGATTTACCTCCGGCGTTAGGGCCGGAAATCAAAAGAATATGTTTTTGTGGCGTCAGACGGACGGTAACAGGCACAATCTCTTTTTTCTCGCGGCTGAGAGTCCTTTCCAGAAGAGGATGCCGAGCTTTCCGCAGGTTCAATTCTCCGCTCTGGGATATGACCGGCATACCAGCCTTAAGGTCCAGCGCAACCTGAGCCTTGGCCACTAAAAAGTCTATTTCCCCAACGTATTTAGCAGATTCAATCAGATCTGGGACATAAGGTCTCACGAAGTCGCTGAACTGTGCTAAGATCCGTTGAATTTCCTGTGCTTCTTCGTTGTGCAGGGCAATGATATCGTTCTCGATTTCCACTATTTCAGCCGGCTCGATGAAAACAGTCTTGCCTGTCGAAGATGTGTCGTACACAAGTCCCGGAATTTTCTTCTTGTTCGATGCATTGACAGGGATGAGCAGTTTCCCTTCCCTAACGGAGAGGCTGGCATCGGAATCGATCATGCCGTCGGCCTGGGCCTGCTTCAATATTGCATTCGCCCGCTTCGAGATGGCTGACTCTTTCGATTTTAGAGATTTACGTATTTGCAGGAGATTGTCTGATGCAGTGTCTTTTACATCGCCGAACCTGTCCAAGATGGTGTCTATCCTGCGCTGTACTTCAGGGAAGCACATGACTTTCTGGCTCATCTGCTTCAGATTCGGGTAAACGCCGTCTTTCACTGCTTCGAAGAAATTCGTGAGCCTGCGCACGGTTTCAGTCATTGTGCGCAGCTTTCCAAGCGACAGCAGATCAATCGTGTAGCCAGTCTTGGCAAGCGGGCTAAGGAAATCCAGGCAGTCAATGTAGCCATTCGTGGGAAAATTCTCCTCGAACATTATTATCAGCCGCATCTCGTCTGTCAGCAAGAGCCGTTTTTCTATTTCTTTTTTGTCCGTGCAGAATTTCTCGCCGGCCACCCTGCCGACGGCATATTCAGTAGAGCATCGATCAGAAATCATGTTCCTGATGCGATCGAAGCCTAATTTATATTCAAGTTTTTCTTCAGGTCCCATAGTTCATCAGGTTGGGTTCTCTTCAGCTTTTTCGTTCTCTGCAGGACTTTCAGAGGCACTTTTCTCAGAATTTTCGCCAAGCAGCAGCTTCAGAGTGTTGATGTTGTCGACAGGCGTCAGCACGCCGCCACGCACGAAAGACACCTGGCCAGTCTCCTCTGAAACCACCACCACATCAGCATCTGACTCCTCAGATATTCCTATGGCCGCCTTATGGCGCATTCCATAACTGGGCGGAATGTCGGTGCGGCTCGTGATGGGCAGAGTGCATCTGGCGGCGACGATCCTGTCGCCGGAGATGACCATCGCCCCATCGTGCAGAGGAGAATTCTTAAAGAATATATTCATTATGAGCCTTCTGCGCACGAGGGCATCCACTTGGTCGCCGGTTTCGATTATGAAATCCAGAGATTCTTTTCTCTGGAGCACTACCAAGGCCCCTGTCTTCGTCTGCGACATGGAGCGGCAGGCCTCTGCCAGCTCGTTGATGGCCTCGTTGCCGATATGCTGCTCTTTAAAACCCAGAAGCTTGTTTATCAAATCTTTGCCCTTGCCGCGAAAACCGTAGCGAGAGCCGAATTTCATTAGGAAATGCCTTATTTCTGGCTGGAATATGATGATGAGCGCCAAGACGCCAATGTCCAGGAAAGCTCCTAGCAGGGCGCTGGTCAGCTTCATGTTGAAGGCCGCCGCAATCACCCTCAGGAAAAGCAAGAGGATAATGGCTACGAATATGTTCATTGCTGCTGATCCTCTTATCCAGATGAACACCAGATAGATGAGGAGAGCGACAAGGAGGATGTCTATGACATCTACGAATGAGAAATTCAGGAAGCCGAATATATTCAATAGCATATCCATTACTCGAACTATTTGCTCTTCGGTGCAAAGATAGTGATTTAGAATGATATTAATAAGGTGTCAGGCTGTTGAAAACTTTGTGAATTAAGAAATTAATTCGTACATTTGCAGCCCGCAAAATATTGTGGGTTTGTTTAAAACATTTAGTTACAATTAATTAATCAAACCAATGCCTGGATTAATTGGAAAGAAAATCGGAATGACTTCCGTTTTCGGTGCTGATGGAAAAAATATTCCATGCACCGTCATCGAGGCTGGTCCGTGTGTTGTCACGCAACTGCGTACGGTTGAAAAAGATGGTTATGCCGCCGTGCAGCTTGCCTATGACGAAGCTAAAGAAACACGTACCACGGCTCCTCTAATGGGGCACTTCAAAAAGGCAGGAACCACTCCTAAGAAAAAGCTGGTGGAATTCGCAGCTGATTTCGATGGAGAACTCAAGCTCGGAGACACCATTTCCGTGACTGATGTCGTCAAAGATGACACCAAGTTCGTAGATGTTGTCGGTACTTCTAAAGGTAAGGGCTTCCAGGGCGTAGTTCATCGTTATCACTTCCAAGGTGTAGGCGGTGCTACTCATGGACAGCACAACAGGCTGCGTAAGCCAGGTTCTCTGGGTGCTTCTTCTTATCCTTCCCGTGTATTCCCGGGAATGAGGATGGGCGGCCGCATGGGCAATGACAGAGTAAAGGTGTTCAACCTCGAAATCGTCAAGGTCATCCCTGAAAACAATCTTCTAGTCATAAAAGGTTCCGTTCCAGGAGCCAGGGGTTCATATCTATCATTGGAGTTTTAAGCTATGGAATTACCAGTTTTGAAAATTGACGGAACAGAATCCGGAAAGAAGGTTGTTCTCGATGAGAAAGTTTTCGGCATAGAGCCGAGCGATCACGCCATCTATCTCGACGTGGTTCAGTATCTGGCAAACCAGCGTCAGGGTACTGCAAAGACTAAGGATCGCAGCGAAGTAGCTTATTCTACGAAGAAGATGGGCCGCCAGAAAGGCGGTGGCGGTGCTCGCCACGGCTCGATTAAAGCAAACATCTACGTTGGTGGAGGCCGCGCGCATGGACCTAATCCTCGCATTTACAGGAAGAAGCTCAACAAGAAAGTTAAGTCTCTTGCTAGGTTCTCCGCACTCACTTACAAGGCTCAGGAAAACAGAATCATATTCATAGAGCCATTTGCCATGGATGCGCCAAAGACAAAGGAATTCTTGAATATCATCTCGGCTATTAAAGCTGGGGATAGGAAAGTCCTATTCGTTCTTCCGGCAAATTCCGATAATATTTATCTTTCATCCCGCAACCTGCCTGAGGTTAAAGTCACAACTGTTGACGAACTCAACACTTACGTCATAATGAACGCCGAGAAGATGGTGATCATGGATGGCGTGCAGGACATCCTTTCCGAAAGGGCGGCCAATCGTTAAAAGAGCAAAGAGATGGGAATATTAATTAAGCCAATTGTTACAGAGAAGCTGACGACGGAAGGCGAAAAACGCAACTGTTATGGTTTCATCGTAGACCGCGATGCAAATAAGCTTCAGATAAAGGCTGCCGTTGAGCAGTTCTATAATGTGTCCGTGAAGGATGTGAACACTATCAATTATCACGGTAAGAAAAGATCCCGCTACACGAAAGCCGGGATGGTTAAGGGACGCTCCAATCATTACAAGAAGGCATATGTCACGCTTGCCGGTGATGATAAGATCGATTTCTACGCTAATATTTAAGGAGGAAACGAACAATGGCAATAAGAAAATTCAAACCAACGACTCCTGGTACCAGAAATAAGTCTATCAGTTCGTTCGAGGAGCTTACTACCGATAAGCCTTGCAAATCATTGCTCGAGCCTCTTAAGAGCACAGGCGGAAGGAACAACACTGGTCAGATGACCATGCGTTATATTGGCGGCGGACATAAGAGGATGTATCGCATCATCGATTTCCTCCGCAACAAGGATAATGTGAAGGCTATTGTGAAGACCATCGAGTACGATCCGAATCGTAGCGCCTACATTTCACTTGTGCAGTATGAGGATGGCGTCAAGAAATACATCATCGCTCCTGCTGGAATCAAGGTAGGTCAAGAGATTGTCTCTGGTGCCGGCGTGGCTCCAGAAATCGGGAACACTTTGCCGCTCGGCGAGATTCCTGTAGGTACTCTGGTTCACAATATCGAGCTTCGTCCTGGTCAGGGAGCCGCAATGGCTCGCTCAGCCGGAACTTTCGCTCAGCTTGCAGCACGTGAAGGCAATTATGCCATCCTTCGTCTCCCTTCGGGCGAGACCAGAATGGTGCTCACCACATGCCGCGCTACCGTAGGCGTCGTTTCTAACGGCGATCATAATCTGGAATCTTCCGGTAAGGCAGGCCGCAGCCGCTGGCAGGGTCGCAGGCCTCACAACAGAGGCGTCGTGATGAACCCAGTCGATCACCCGATGGGTGGTGGCGAAGGACGTGCTTCCGGAGGTCATCCGCGTTCTCGCAAGGGACTTCCTGCTAAGGGATACAAGACACGTAATCCTAAGGCCAGGTCTAACAAGTTCATCATCGAGAGAAGGAAGAAGAAGTAATATAACGGTAAAAACTTATTTTAGATTATGAGTCGTTCATTAAGAAAAGGACCATACATCCAGGAAGCCCTGGAGAAAAGAATACTTGCCATGAATGATGGCAGTAAGAAGAAGGAGGTTGTCAAGACCTGGTCTCGCGCCAGCATGATCTCTCCTGACTTCGTGGGCCATACCGTAGCAGTTCATAATGGAAACAAGTTTATACCTGTTTACATTACTGAAAATATGGTAGGCCACAAACTTGGCGAGTTTGCGCCAACTAGGACATTCAGAGGTCACTCTGGAAACAATAAAGCATAAGGAGATAGAAGATGGGAAAACGTAAAAAAGAAATGGCCGAGAGGCTTAAGGTCGCCAAGAAGGTCACTGCCATCGCTAAATTAAATAATGCGCCAACATCTCCTCGCAAGATGCGTCTCGTGGCAGATACCATCAGGGGAGTAGAAGTCAACCACGCTCTGGATCTCCTTCATTACAGCAAGAAAGAGGCATCCATTCGTCTTGAGACCCTTCTGCGCAGCGCCATAGCTAACTGGGAGGCAAAAAATCCTGACGACAGCAAAGAGCTGGATAATGGCAATGTCTATGTGAAGACGATAATGGTAGACGGAGGTCGTATGCTGAAGAGAGTCCGTCCTATGCCGCAGGGCAGGGCAGGCAGAATCCGCAAGCGCTCCAACCACGTCACTGTTATTCTCGACGTGAAGAAACCAACAACATCAGAGGAGGCAAAGTAATATGGGACAGAAAACAAATCCTATTTCTAACAGAATCGGTATCACCCGTGGTTGGGACTCTAACTGGTGTGGTGGTAACTATGCTGAGAAGATTGCTGAGGACTACGAGATTCGTAAATATCTAACGAATCGTCTCGCTAAGGCAAGCCTTTCTAAGATTGTCATCGAGAGAACCTTGAAACTAATTACCGTGACAATCCACGCTGCAAGGCCAGGCTTCATCATCGGTAAGGGTGGCTCTGAAGTCGATAAACTTAAGGAAGAGCTGAAGAAAGTCACGAAGAAGGACGTTCAGATTAACATTTTCGAAGTTAAGAGACCTGAGGTAGACGCTAACATCGTCGCTGACAGCATCGCTCGTCAGATTGAGGGTCGTGTTTCTTACAGAAGGGCTATCAAGATGGCTATTGCTTCAACCATGAGGGTTGGCGCAGAAGGCATTAAGATTCAGATCAGCGGCCGTGTTGGCGGAGCTGAAATGGCCAGAAGCGAGATGTTCAAGGAAGGACGTACTCCTTTGCATACTTTCCGTGCCGACATCGACTACGCTCTTGCGGTAGCAAGGACAAAGGTCGGGGCTCTCGGAATCAAGGTGTGGATCTGCAACGGTGAGCGCTATGGCAAGCAGGACCTTACTCCAAATGCTATGAACGCCGCTAATGCTCAGGCAGCTAACGCACGTCCACAGAGAGGCGAGCGCAGGGGCGGAGACCGCAGAGGTGGCGACCGAGGCGATCGCAGAGATCGTCGCGGAGGCCGCGGCCGTCGTGATAACGCCAAGGCAGCTGAATAAACATATTCACTTTATAAGAAAAGGCTGGTCATTTATTTGGCTCAGCCTTTCTTTATTTTGTTTAGGTGCATAAAAGTTCCTAAATTAGGGCTTCAAAAGACAATATTCATAAATATCCATAATAGCACTATGAAAGAGACCAGGAGAAGTTTTCTTAAGAAATCTGCGGCAGGCTTGGCCCTGTTTACGATTCTGCCAAGAAACGTATTCGGAGCGATGAACGGTGAGAAAAAGTATACCGCTCCAAGTGACCAGCTGACTCACGGAATAATCGGGGTAGGCGGAATCGGAATGTCTAATCTGCATTTCTTCAGCAATGATCGTTGCAGGCTTGTGTCGGTGTGTGACGTAGACAAGGATCACCTTGACAATGCGATTGCGGGAGGAAAGGAAAAATTTGGAGAGACTCTGAAGTCTTACCATGATTGGAGAGAGCTTGTGCATGACCCTAACGTGGACATCGTGGACGTTGCCACTCCATCGCACTGGCACGCTTTAATGTCTATCGAAGCAGCTCGCGCAGGCAAAGACATTTTCTGCGAGAAACCAATGACTAGAACGATCGGTGAAGGACAGAAAGTCGTCGATGCCGTGAACCGCTACGGAAGGATGTTCCGCCTAGATACCTGGTTCCGTTTCAAAGACACATTCTACGGGCTTGGAACAACGGTTGAGCCGTTAAAGAAACTTGTCGATAGCGGACTTCTCGGATGGCCTCTCACGGTTAGAATTTCTGGTGCGACTGGATTCGCATGGAAGTTCTACTGGACTGGCAAGGAGAATCTAGTGCCTCAGCCGGTTCCTGAAGTGCTGGATTATGACATGTGGCTTGGCCCTGCTCCATACAAGCCTTATAACCCTCATAGAGTGCACCAAACCTTCCGCGGCTATTGGGACTATGAGTCTGGCGGATTAGGTGACATGGGACAGCACTACATCGACCCAGTACAATATATTCTCGGGAAGGATGACACATTCCCAGTGAAGGTTGAAGTAGATGCTCCTCAGCAGCACCCTGATGCAGTGGGAATATGGAGAAAGATTACTTACACCTACGAGGACGGATGCAAGATTATCCTCGAAGGCGAAGGCTTTGAGAGCGAGGGTAAAGTGCCTTATATCGAAGGCCCTAACGGGAAACTGTACAAGGGCTTCGAATGCACCATCCCAAATATAATGGATAAATTAAACGCGATGCCTGATCCTGAGCCGAGGGTGACGGATTTCTTGGAAAGCGTAAGGACGCGCCAGAAGTTCGCTCTGAACGAGGTGAACGGACATCACAGCTGCACCATCGTGAATATGGGATCTTGTGCCCTGCGCCTAGGTAGAACGCTGAACTTCGATCCTAAGACGCAGCGCTTCATAAATGACGACGCAGCTAATTTATTAATTAATCAGCCAATGAGAGAGCCTTGGGCTTCAATGATGTAATAAAGGAGTATGAATATGAAAAAGATATTTACGATAATAGCCTCCCTGGCCCTCGTATTCTCAGTTTATGCCCAGGATGCCAGACAAAGGACGACAGAAACCATAGTCGCCGACGTGCTGGCTGCAATGCCGGCGCAAAATGCTTCACAGTTTAATGAGCAGATGAAGGATTTGGCTGCCGCAGCGCCTGAATCAATTATCAAAGTAGCTAGGATGATGAAGCCTGCCGGCGAGGGAGTGAGGAACAGCATTTATGAATATGCCCTCAGCGGGGTTGTAAGTTATGTGACGGATCCTGCCCACAAAGATAATGCGACGAACGTGCTCATGGGCTTGCAGCAGGCTGCCGAAGCTTGCTCAGATGCTACGAACAAGGCTTTCCTAGAGTCTTTGGAAAGATACCTCAAACCGGCGGAGGAGAATCCTCTTATTCCTTTCCAGCTTGTCAAAGACCCTAAGAAGACGGATTCTGTTCAAGACAGATGCGCTGCTGCCAGGATATGCATCGAGACCTATCCGGAGGCTAAAGGAATGAAGCTTCTTAGAGATGCTCTGAAGGATGAGAATATTCAGTACAGGAATGCTGTCCTGGGCTATGCTACCGCCAAATACGGAACTGAGACCATGGCCCCGATGCTCATCAAGACATATCCAAAAGCGTCTGCCGGGACCAAAACCGACCTTCTTAACTGGTTTGGCAACAATAAAATAGCTTCAGCGGCTGACATAGTCTCCGGAGCGATGGCTGAAGATGGAGACCTTGCTGCGGCTGCGATTTGCGCTGCGGGAAAAATCGGTGGCGAGAAATTAGGAAAAGAACTTATTAATATATTGGGCAGCGCTGATTTAGCAAAATCCGCAGAGGCCCTAACTGCTCTCAAATCATTCAAGGGAGACATTCAGGATGAGGTCGTCAATGCTCTCGGAAGCGCCGCGAGCACGGAAGGCTTGATGGACCTAGCAGCGGCTAGGAGAATGTCAAAAGCTTACCCTGCCATATTCAAGGAATATCAAAGGGGTGAGGCAAATGCTGCGAAATACCTTGCAGGGGTTGTCGGAACGCAGAATATTCAAGAAATCGGGAATGCCCTGGCAACAGCTAAAAGCAATGTTCCTGAGCTTCAGAATGCATTGTATTCATGCATCCACACTTTTGCCCCGCAGGAGCAATATTCCCAGGTGAAGTCCCTCATTGACAAGGTTTCAGCAAAGGATAATTTCTATGCCGTGCTGGCACGTACAGGCACCGACCTAGCCGTAGAGGATCTCAATAAGGCATATTCAAATGGGTCTCAGGCCGCATTGAATGGTCTGCTGGAGATTAACAATTTCAAGGCAGCTCCTATCCTTATGAATATAGCGAAGTCTGATGCATCCAAGATCGGCACAGTGCTTCCACGATACATCGACCAAGTGAATGCCTATGAGCAGAATCTGGATAAGAAACGCTTCGACTTGAAGGATGCTTTAGAGATCGCAAATACAAAGGCATTGAAAATCAAGGCATTGAATGCCCTGGCTGGCATCCCTACGATGAAGGCATTCCTCCTTGCCGGGCAGTATCTTGACGATAAGGATGCTTCCTATGCCGCTGCTAATGCCGTGAAGAACATCGCAAACAAGACCACAGAGGAAATCAATTACGCAGATTACTCCGCAAACCTCGAAAAGGCTGCGAAGGTGTTCAGTTCCACTGGCAATGCTGATGATGGATATGCCGTTAAAGAAATCGAGACCCTGCTGTCGAAGGCTCATCAGTCTTCCCCTGTGAGCCAGCTGACAGAGGAAGAGAAGAAGCAAGGTTTCGAGATGTTATTCGATGGAACTAATCTGGACAAGTTCCAAGGCGACAAAGAAGGCTACACCCCGGTGAATGGATTAATCCAAGTTTCGGCTGGGTATGGCAGCACCGGCAATCTTTACACCCTTAAAGAATACCGCAATTTCGTTTACCGTTTCGAGTTCCGCTTTACGAAAGAGGGTGCGAACAATGGCGTGGGCATAAGGACTCCTCAGGGAGTAGATGCCGCCTACCATGGAATGTGCGAGGTGCAGATTCTCGACCATGACGCTCCTATGTACGCTGACCTGCACGAGTATCAGGTACATGGCTCTGTCTACGGAGTCATCCCGGCAAAGAGGGTCAAGCATAAGCCTCTGGGTGAGTGGGAGACAGAGGAAATACGCGTCGAGGGCAATCATGTGAAAGTGACCGTAAATGGAGAAGTGATCGTGGACGGAGACGTTCGCAAGGCTTGCAAAGGACACAATGTGGCTCCTGATGGTGGCAATGTCAATCCATACACCGTAGACCATAAAAACCATCCGGGCATGTTCAACAAGAAAGGCTATGTGTCTTTCTGCGGCCATGGCGAAGGGGTTGAGCTCAGAAACGTGAGGATTCTAGATTTAGGCGATTGATTGCCTTAGCTGGCTTTAAATTGACCGAGAATTTTAGCAAATATTTCAAATATATTCATATCTTTGCGGCGATATTTGTACTTAGTTTTAACTTAATGAATATGAAACAGAAAGCATTGTTTTTGGCGGCTGTCGCCACACTTGCTGCGGCCGCTTGCTCAAACCCGAAAGTTTCTGAAACAACTCTAATAAAGGGTACAGTAGCAGATTCAATCTCCTCTATAGAAATCAAGATGCCAGCAGCACAATTCGACACCGTAGTGCCTGTTACCAATGGCAAATTCAAAGTCGTGATGCCTACGAACAAGACGACGATGGCTATGTTTACTGCGGGGAAGGTATCGGCTCGTTTCATCCCTGACGGAACACCTCTCACAGTTAACGTTGATTCAATCAATGTGACGTTCACATCAAAATACCCAGAGCTTTCTTCTCAGACTCTCTATAAAGAGTACACTGATGCCAATAAGGCTCTTGGCGAGCAGTTCAAGAAAGAATATGATGCAGTCGCTTCCGACGAGAATGCCGTAGATGCCCTCTATGACAAGTTTCGGGCAATCTCTGATTCTCTTAACAAGGCATATCTGGCAAAGAAAGACAACAGCTTCGTGACGGAGATGGTTCTTCAGAACCTTCAATATTCCCTCACCCCTGCGGAGATGGATTCTGCTCTGAATACGCTGGACACTGCTCTCGCAAACCGTCCGGCCATCGTAGCAATGAAGAAAGTAGCTGCCAGCCAGATGGCCACCGCTGAAGGCAAAATGTTCACTGATTTCGAAGTTGAAGGCAAGAAACTCTCAGACTATGTAGGTAAAGGCAAATACATGCTGGTTGACTTCTGGGCTTCATGGTGCGGCCCATGCAAGAAGGAAATTCCTAACATCAAGAACGTTTACGAGAAATATCATGGGGACGATTTCGATGTCCTGAGCGTTGCAGTGTGGGATAAGCCGGAAGAAACCGTTGACACGGCAAAGGTTTACGGCGTAAACTGGAACCAAATCATTAATGCTCAGAAGATACCTACTGACATTTATGGCATCCAGGGCATTCCGCACATCATTCTGTTCGGGCCGGATGGCACCATCCTCAAGAGAGACCTTCGTGGCGAAGACATCGAGAAGACTGTCGCAGGATACGTTCAGGCAAAGAGATAATTTTGGCGGAAGATAAGAAACTAAGCGTCAGGGAAAAGATTCCCCTGTTTCCACATTCCCCGGGGGTGTATCGTTATTACGATTCCTCGGGGAAAGTCATCTATGTAGGCAAGGCCAAGGATTTGCACAAGAGGGTGGCGCAGTATTTCGTGCCGCCGGAAAGACTGAATGTCAAGACGCGACTCCTCGTTTCCAAGATAGCAGATGTCCAGTTCTCGGTGGTGAACTCCGAAGCAGACGCCTTGCTGCTGGAGAACAACCTGATAAAGCACTACAAGCCCCACTACAACATATTGCTAAAGGACTCTAAGACTTATCCTTGGATAGTCATCACGAATGACTTATTTCCGAAGATTTATCTCACTCGCAGGGTGGATCGTAGCAAGGGCACGTATTATGGGCCTTATAGTTCGGTCAAAAACGTGAATTACCTGCTGGACTTCTTTAGAAAGAATTATCCTATCCGCTCCTGCAACTTGAAGCTCGCTAGCGATGCCATTCTGCACGGGAAATTCAGGCCGTGCCTGGATTATCACATAGGCCGCTGCAAGGGATGCTGCATAGGAGGCATAAGCGTAAAAGAATATGCCGCCAACATCAATGAAATCGTACGCCTGTTGAAAGGGGGGGTGAATGAGATAATAAAGGAATATGAGAACGCCATGAAGCAGGCTGCCTCTGAGCTTCGTTTCGAGGATGCGCAAGTCTATAAGAATAGAATCGATGCCTTGAAGAAGCATTATGCTCATTCCATCATTTCCTCGGCCACAGACACATCGGTGGACGTGTTTTCATTGGTCATCGATGGGACGGAGGCCTTCGGAAATTTCCTTCGGGTTCGTGGCGGCGCCGTCATTCAATCTCTCAATCTTGGTTTCAAGATGAACATAGAGGAAGAGGCAGGGGCTGTCCTGAGCACATTCATCGCAGAAATAGAGTCAAAGTTCGGCGCTCTGGCCAAAGAAGTCATCGTGCCGTTCCTGCCTGACGTAGAGATTGATGGAGTGGAATTCAAGATCCCTGTACGAGGAGACAAGCTGGCGCTTCTGGAATTGAGTGAGAAGAATGCTCGTGAATATCTTTTCAATTCCATCAAGCAGAAGCAGCATACTGATCCTGATGAGTATAAACGAATGGTGCTGGAAGATTTGCAGAAGGCCCTTGGCATGAAAGAACTTCCTAAGCACATCGAGTGCTTCGATAACTCCAATATCCAAGGGACTAATCCGGTAGGTTCCTGCGTGGTTTTCCGTGACGGAGAGCCTTCCAAGAAGGAATATCGCAAATTCAAGATAAAGACCGTCGTAGGCGCCGATGACTTTGCGTCCATGAAGGAAATAGTGAATAGGAGATATTCAAGAATGCTTGAGGAAGCTCCTGACGACCTGCCGCAGCTGATTGTGATTGATGGTGGTAAAGGGCAGCTGGGAATGGCCTACGAGGCTCTTTGCGAGCTGAGCATCCAGGACCGCCTCATGGTGGTTGGCCTTGCCAAGAGAATGGAGCTTGTGATCAGGGTGAACGATCCGTATCCTTTGTTTCTTGACCGGAACTCCCAAGCGCTGAAGGTTCTGATGCATATTCGCGATGAGGCTCACCGCTTCGGCATCACCTTTCACCGCAGCTTGCGAAGCAAGTCTCAGATACAAAGTGCTTTGCGAGAAATCAAAGGAGTGGGAGAGCAGACTGAGCGGAGGCTTCTGATGCGCTATGGCTCTGTCGCCAGGATAGCGGCAGCTCCACTTGATGACTTGTCATCTATGGTGCCTCGACCACTTGCAGAGAGCATATTAAAGGCTTTGAACTCTTAATTCTGATTTTTCAGCCATTCTGTTTTTGACCCATGTCTGTTTTTGGGTATCTTTGTATTTCAAAAACACGACAGCAATGGCATTCGTTCACCTTCACGTACATACGCAGTATTCAATTCTTGACGGCCTATCGTCCATAGAAACCCTGTTCAACAGGGCAGAAGAGATGGGCATGCCGGCCTTAGCCATAACGGACCATGGCAATATGTATGGAGTGAAAGAGTTCCTGAAATTCGCCGGAAAGCATAAAGATGCCGATGGCAATTACAAGGTGAAGCCAATCATCGGTTGCGAGGTCTATGTCACGAGGCACTACGATTATCATGAGAAACGTCAGGGCTACTATCACCTGATCCTGCTCGCCAAGAACTACGAAGGCTATAAGAATCTGGTGAAAATCGTGTCTGAAGGACACACGGAAGGTCTTTATTATGGCAAGCCAAGAGTGTCGCACGAAGTGCTGGAGAAATATCACGAGAACCTTATATGCTCTTCGGCCTGCATCGCTGGAGAAATCCCTCAAGACATACTCGCTGGCAATCTGGATGCTGCGAAAGATGCCATTAAATGGCACCAAAAGGTCTTCGGAGACGATTATTATCTGGAAGTCATGCTGCATAAGACCGAGGTCCCAGGGCTATCACTCGAGGTTTATGACTATCAGAAGCAATATAATGAAGTCCTATTTCAACTGGCCTCTGAACTTGGCGTGAAGGTAATCGCGACGAATGACGTACATTTCGTGAATAAGGACGACGGCCCGGCACATGACCATCTGATTTGCCTGAATACTGGAAAAAAACTGGCGGATTCCGACAGGTTGCATTATACCCAGCAGGAATACTTGAAGAGCGAGGATGAAATGGCTGCCCTGTTCCCTGACCATCCAGAGGCCCTCGCCAACACGCTTGAGGTTGCGGATAAAGTGGAGGCATATTCAATAGACCGCGACCCGGTGCTGCCTAAGTTCGATCTTGGCGAGGAGTTTCTCTCGCACATAGACGCTTATCTGGAGAAATACAAGGACGTAATAGATTCTGGCCGAAATGATAAGAAGGGCAATTACAGAGGCGATGAGTTCTGTAATTCGGTCGCATATCTGTGCGAATTGTGCTACAAGGGCGCTGAAAAACGTTATGGCACCCCCCTCGATAAGGAACATGCGGACAGAATTGACTTTGAGCTGAAAACCATCTGCAGGATGGGCTACCCGGACTATTTCCTTATTGTGCAGGACTATATCGGCGCACATCGTCGCGAAGGCTACATGGTAGGACCTGGACGTGGTTCCGCAGCTGGTTCGGTAGTTGCTTACTGCTTGGGAATCACGAATATAGATCCTATCAAGTACGACCTCCTGTTCGAGCGTTTCCTGAATCCGGATCGTATCTCCATGCCGGATATCGACGTGGATTTCGAAGACATAAATGCTGCCCACCGCTACGTGGTGAAGAAATATGGCGAAAAGAACGTCTCCAGAGTAATTACTTTCGGCACCATGCTGGCAAAGGGTGCCATCAAAGATGTTGCGAGGGTGGAGGACCTACCTCTGGCCGATTCGACCTGGCTTGCTGGACTCGTGCCTGACCGACTGTCTGAAATGAAGGAGAAGGAATATCCTTTCAATCCAAAATTCGATACGCTCCTTCCGGGTTTCAAGTCTTTCCAGAAAGAGGCAGAGGTCGAAGATCCTGACAATCCTGACCAGAAGAGGAAAGAGATGAAGTGGTTCCAGAGGGGCATGGAGGAGACTCCAGTGAAAATAACCCTGAAGAATTGCTACAGGCTAGTGCCAGCCTTAAAAGATGCATACGAGAACGGTACCGACCAGATTAAATCTGTCCTGAGATTCGCCGAGAAACTTGAGGGCAGCATCCGTCAGGTCGGAATGCATGCTTGCGCCACCATAATAGGCCGCGGAGACCTTACCGATTATCTGCCAATGTGCCTCTCAGTGGATAAGGAAACAGGCAAATTGGTCCGCACATCGCAGTACGATGGCCATTACATCGAGGAAGTAGGCATGCTGAAAATGGACTTCCTTGGGCTGAACACGCTTTCCATAATCCATAAGTGCCTAGACAGCATAAAGCAGACTCACAGGGAGACGATTGACATCGAAGCCATACCGATTGACGATAAAGAAACTTACGAGCTCTATGGTCGTGGCGATACCGACAATGTGTTCCAGTTCGAGTCTCCTGGAATGAAGCAGTGGCTGCAGAGGCTTCATCCAGAGAGGTTTGAGGACCTCATAGCCATGAATGCCCTTTATCGTCC
The DNA here is from genome assembly GCA_002320605.1 of Bacteroidales bacterium UBA1680. Taxonomy (GTDB): domain Bacteria; phylum Bacteroidota; class Bacteroidia; order Bacteroidales; family UBA932; genus Cryptobacteroides. The sequence goes on from DCKG01000022.1 coordinate 138,990, forward strand.
AGGCCCAATGGACTATATTCCTGATTTCGTCGACAGAAAATTAGGATTGAAGCCTATCGAATACGATCTTCCAGAGATGGAGGAATATCTTGAAGACACTTATGGGGTTACGGTTTATCAAGAGCAGGTCATGCTGCTCTCGCAGAAACTGGCAGGATTTACAAAGGGACAGGCGGACAAGCTTCGTAAGGCCATGGGAAAGAAGCAGATATCCACGCTGGAAGAGCTTCGCGACAAGTTCATGGAAGGAGGGGAGAAGAATGGTCATCCGGACAAGATGCTGGACAAAATCTGGAAAGACTGGGAGAAGTTCGCTTCTTATGCTTTCAATAAATCTCATGCGACTTGCTATGCATGGGTTTCGTACCAGACCGGCTGGCTGAAATGCCACTACACTGCGGAATTCCTTGCGGCGAACCTGTCTTGCAACTTATCCAACATGACTGAGATCAAGAAGATCCTTTCAGACTGCAAGGCTCACAAAATCAAGGTGCTGTGCCCGGACGTGAACGAGTCGGACAAGGAATTCACGGTGAATAAGGATGGGAACATACGTTACGGTCTTGCCGGAATGAAAGGTTTTGGCTCCAATGTGGTGGATGCAATAATCTCAGAGCGAGAGAAAAAAGGTCCTTACAAAGATTTGTTCGATTTCGTTGAACGACTGGACGGAATCTTAAACCGCAAATCGCTTGAGACGCTGATATATTCAGGAGCCCTTGACTCATTCGGCTACAGCAAGAAGCAATATTTCCTGCCGTGCCAGAATGGGGAGCAGTTCATCGACGAACTTGCGAAATATGCCACACGCTTCAGCCAGGACAGCATGGATGCTTCTTCTTCCTTGTTCGGCGATGCAGAAGAATTCAAGCCGCAGCGTCCAGAGATTCCTGCGATGGTAGGCGAGGAAGATGTGATGGATTTGCTTCAGAAGGAGAAAGAGATAGTAGGAATATACATTTCCGCCCATCCGCTCGACAGGTACCAGTTCGAGATGGAAAACTTTACGAATATGGAGCTGCAAAGCCTTCAGGGCGCTATCGCATACTGTGAGGCTAAGCGCACCACAAAGAAACTGATGGTGGCTGGCTTAGTGACGGAATGCAGCACTGGCACCACGAAGAGTGGCAAGCCGTATGCGAAGGCCATTCTGGAGGACTACAGCGGGAATTACGAGTTCCGTTTCTTCGGCAAAGACTACGAAGCCTACATGAGCTATCTGCAGCCACATGCCTGCCTTTTCCTTGAAGGGGATATTGAAGAACGGTACCGTGTCCGCCAGGACGATAACGGTCAGGTGACGGCAGCCCCATACGATTTCAGGGTGAAGAAGATGATGCTGCTGGGCAATGTGGCAGAGACAATGATGAGCGGCTGCTCTTTGGGGCTGACGACCTCGATGCTGACGGATAAATTCAGGAAGAGCCTTACGAATATATTGAAGGCTAATTCTGGAAAAATTCCTCTGGAAATGAAGCTTTTCGATCCGAAGACGAAATTCACCATCAGTTTCCACTCTAAGAAATATTTCGTCACAGTCACTACCGACTTCGTGAGCGAGCTGGAGTCTATCGGCATCAGCTGTCATCCTATGTTGCGGCATTAGGCAAAGAATGTTATATTCAATATATTAATATATCATATTCATGAAAAGAGTCTTTTTGCTTTTGTGTTTGTGGGTTTCTATTTCTGCCATTATCCTTTCGGGGCAGCCGATGCCAGGTGATGAGCGGCCTGAAAATGCGCTTGGACCTAGGGTTACGAAGGCCAATTATGAACTAGCGTCTCGCTTCACCGCCAAGAAAGTAGGCCAGATGGTGTTTTCTACTAGAATCCGTCCTAACTGGTTCAAGGATAGCGACAAGTTCTGGTACTCCTGGAAAACTTCCCAGGGCACTCATTATTATATCGTGAATCCTTCCAGCGGAAGCAAGACCGAGGTTTTCGACATGCCGAAGCTGGCGATGGAGATCACGGAGATCGTGCGTTATCCGTTCGATGCCCAGCACATTCCGTTCAGGGATTTGAGGCTGAAAGATGACAAAACGTTCACCTTCAATATAGTATCCGGCCTGAAAAACGATAGCGACACGACCTATTTCACATACGACATAGCCTCGCAGAAGCTAGATACGACAGCCAAAGAAGAACGCAAATACCCTTCCTGGGCGGCTGTGTCGCCTGATGGCACAATAGGAGTATATGCCAAGAACCACAATCTTTGGCTGATGGATTCCACTAACCTGCGCAAAGCAGCGAAGAACGAAAAGGACAGCACCTTAATTGAATATGCCCTGACGACAAACGGAATAAAGGAATATGGCTACGGCTATGGCAATTACGCTGGTGATAATCAGACCGACTCCACTAAGCGCAATTGGCCTGCAGATCTGGCCTGGTCGCCAGACTCTAAGCGTTTCGCTATCACCAAGTGGGATACCCGGCCGCTGAAAGACCTGTGGGTGATAAATTCAGTCTCACAGCCGCGTCCGACTCTGGAATCCTATAAATATCAGATGCCAGGTGAGCCAGGTGCGATTGGCTATCTGGAGATATTCACAATCAGCTCTGATAAGAAATCAGCAGTCCCTCATTCCGTTAAGACTCACGCTTTCAAGGATCAAGATATGATGATTTTGAACGCTCGCCATGTGGTGGCCGATGACTATCTGGATTTCAGGCCTTCCAAGTGGCTAGGTGACGATTCCGGCTTCTATCTTTACAGGCTTAGTCGTGATTTGAAGCGTCTGGACCTCTGCTGGATAGGAGCAGATGCAGACTCAGCTAAGACTATTGTCGGTGAGCGTGAAAGGACTTACGTGGAATACCGCAATCCGTTCTTCATAAAGGGTGGGAAGCAGTTCCTGCACTGGTCAGAGCGCAACGGTTGGGCAAACATCTATCTTTACGATTCGGATGGATCGCTGGTTAAGAACCTCACCGAAGGCGCTTTCCATGTTGAGGATGTTCTGGGGGTGAACGAGAAAGAGGGCTACATGATTGTCAGCGCATGTGGCGTTAATAAAAACGAGAACCCTTACCAGATGCACACGTTCAGGGTCCCGCTTAGTGGTGGTTCCATGAAGCAGTTGGACATGGACGACATGGACGTGCTTTCCACCGTGTCCGATGATGCTCGTTACATCGTTGCAAACTATTCCAGAGTTGATTATGCCCCTGCTGTGGCTCTCATTAATGCTTCTGGTAAACGCACAGATCTTGAGGAGGCTGATTTAAGCCTGCTGCTCCAAGCCGGCTACAAGTTTCCGGAGCGTTTCAAGGTCAAGGCTGCTGATGGCATTACGGATTTGTATGGAGCCATGTACAAGCCGTTCGATTTCGATTCCACGAAGGTTTATCCTATCTGCGACTACGTTTATCCTGGCCCTCAGGTTGAGGCTAACAACATTTCCTGGAGCACGAATTTCACGCGCGTGGACAGGCTGGCTCAGATTGGGTTCATAGTGATAACGGTGGGCAACCGCGGAGGTCACCCGAACCGCTCGAAGTGGTATCATAATTACGGATATGGCAATCTTCGCGACTACGGCTTGGAGGACCAGAAATATGCCATCCAGCAGCTTGGGGCAAGACATTCATTCATCGACATGGACAGAGTCGGCATTCACGGGCATTCGGGTGGCGGTTTCATGTCAACTGCGGCTATCCTGAAATATCCTGACTTCTTCAAGGTGGCGGTTTCCTGCTCTGGCAATCACGACAACACTATTTACAATCGCTGGTGGAGCGAGCAGCATCATGGAATCTTGGAGAAAATCGACAAGGGAGACACTTCATTCGTTTACCATATTGACACAAACGAAGAAATTGCGAAGAACCTGAAAGGACACCTGATGCTCTGGACCGGCGACATCGACAACAACGTGCATCCCGCCAACACCATTCGAGTTGTGAATGCGTTGGTGCGAGCCAACAAACGTTTCGACATGATGATTCTGCCGGGTCAGAGGCACGGCTACGGAGACATGAATGAATATTTTTTCTGGCGCATGGCCGACTACTACAGCCAGTGGCTCCTCGGAGACTCCGAGCGTGCCAAAGTCGACATAACCCAGATGAATAACGACTGATGGCATGCGGCGATCATTGGCAATATTCTCTATAATCCTCCTGTCGGCGCAATTGTGGGCGGGAGGATTCAAGACTGGTCTGAATACCCAGATGGAAGGGCTCCTGGCCAACTTGGAGGACAATCTCGGCTACGTCAACACACACAGCGATGAGGAGGTCTCCAATATGGCTTCTTGGTTCCTGCGGCATGGGAACGATGACCAGAAGTCAAGAGCATTATATTGCTTGGGGCGTAACCAATACAATTCAAAGCGTTATTCAGCCGCTATAGTGACCTATACAAAGGCTCTTGAATATGCCGCCGGCCCTCTCCCGTCTGCGAAAATCTATTTCGACATGGCGCAGACCAGCGCTGCCACCATGAATATATCGGATCAGGTGACGTATTTGGGGAAAGCCGCCGAATCCTACAAATCGGTCGGCTACGACTCTGAGGCCCAGAACTGCTACCTTGAAATAGGCAAGGCCCAGATGGGCAAGGGAGACTATGGTACTGCCGAAAGCATATTCAAAAGCATTCTTGGTGAGTCTCATGACCTTCGAGACACCCTCTTGGAAGCACGCTGCCTAGAAGCTTATGCTTCCTTGGCCGTTCAGAAAGACACCGCTGATCCATATCTGGCGATTGATATGCTCAGCCGCGCCACTGAGCAATTGCGCTACAACCTCGGTTCCACCGACAAAGGCATATTGGCATATTCATATTCATTGATAGGCAATGTGGGAGAGGCACAAAAGTGGCTTTCTCAAGCAAAGGCCTCGGCTGAAACCCCTGCTGAGGAGGCAGATGCCGCATTCAGGGAATATCAAATCTGCGCCAGGAATGGTGTGTCTGCCAAAGCTCTAGCGGCGCTAGAGAGAGTTGTTGGCTATGGGAATAAGGCTCAGACAGAGGCGCTTGGAGAGACTGTCGCTGCCAGCCAGCGAGAATATTTCAGGAGCGAGGCGCAGGCACAGGCAGAAAAGCTGAAGGCAGCCCACCTGAAGATGTGGCTTATTTCATTAGCTGCCCTGCTGGCAATAGCTGCCCTCGCAATTGCCGCCTACCTCCGCCGTCAGGAAGAACGCAGGAAACTGGAGGCAGAGACAGCCGAAAAAGACCGTTATTTATCCTTGGCCGAAGATCTACGAAAACAATTGGCGACATCTTCAGCCAAGCAGGATGAGGCCGTGAACGCCGAAGAAGCTAAGGGGACCGATGACAAGAAAACCAGCCCTAAAATTCCTTGGAGCGTGGATGCCCTTGAGCGTCTTTGCGAGCAGTATTACATTTACGAAGGTACCGAAAATCTCCAGCCTAAAATATTGAAAGAAGTGAAATCCATCGTGGAAGGCCTTAGAAGCGATTCTAAAATCCAGAAAAGCTTGGAAAATCTTCTGGACGATAATTACGATGGCATAATGCAGAAGCTTCGTAAAGAATTCCCGAACTGGAAGAATGAAGAGTACCTTCTGTACATATTCACCGCCTCGGGCTTCTCGACCACGACAATCTCAACCCTGCTTGAAAAGGATAAAAAAGCCATCTATAACCGTGTATGGCGCCTGAAGAACAGGATTGACAATTCCGATGCGCCAGACAAGGACATATTCCTGAAGCATCTGAAATAGCCTATTCGGCTTCTTGCGGCCAGCCTTGCGCTGTTATGGGATGCTCCAGACCGTCTGGAGTAACGAGAACAGAGCCTACATCGCTCTGTGCGAGATGCCCAATGATCTCGAAGGTCTGGAAATCACGACGGAATTTCTCAGCCGAGAGAATAGGGATCGTGAAAAGAAGCTTGAAATCATCCCCACCGTTCATGGCGGCTGAAATCGGGTCTATGTCGAGTTCCTTCCCTGTGTCGAAAGAATTGCCCTCGAAAGGAATTTTGTCTGCATACACTTTCGCCCCTAAGCCAGTATCACGCACAAGTCTCTTAACTGCATCTCCAAGGCCGTGGGAAACCAAATAAGCGTTGGATGGAATGATATCGTCATCTTCGAAATTGCTCAAGATAGAAGCATTCAATTCCGGCTTCAGGTAGCTGCCGACCAGCATCTTATATTTTTCCAGGTCTGGCTGAGAAGAATCTCTCTCGAAATTCTTCTTGCCACGCTCCAGAATCATCTGCCCGAGAAATGCGGCTCCCAAACTGCCAGAAATGCAGATTAAATCTTTGCTATTGGCAGTCCTGCGACGTTCTTCGGTAGATTTCAATTCTTCTCCGACGGCGGAAATGCCTATCGTGAGGCCGTTGGGCGATGGCACTAGATCCAGGTCCATCGACGCGTAACCGAACTCTTTCGCAGCCGCCACAATCCCTTTGAATAGCTCCTGTACATTTTTATAATCCAGCTTGGCAGAAACACCCAGCCTCACTTGCAGTACCCTAGGATGCGCTAGAGCGGCGAATAGCTCTCCCGTCACTGCAACTACGCATTTGTATCCAAGGTGCGGCAGAGGGAAATATATCAGGTCATAGTCTATCCCCTCCAGGAATATCCTGCCTGCGCTTTTCACCAGGCTCCCATCCGTAGGGGAGAAACTGCTCTCCCTTTTAAGCCCCGCCGAAGACAGCAGGTTATTTATTGCCTCTATTTTCCCAAGACTGCTGAAAGAATCCTCAGATGACATACTCATTAATATTTTATATTCACAAAGTTACAACATAATTCTTTATCATGGTCGTTTCTTATGAGTTTCTGGATAAGAAAAGCAACTAGCTTGGCTGGTGATAGAAGATTCAATGTAGCACTAAGGCTTCGGCATCTTGCTGCCGAATCCTTTCATTAAACAATAAAAAACACTAATTTTAGAAGTTGAAATCAGACTAAGTATTTTTTATGAATATGAAGACGACACTTAAATTTTTGTTTGCGGCTTTCTCTGCTTTCTTTATTGCAGGGCTCCCTATTTCCATTAAGGCAGAAAATAATTCAGCCAATCCTAATGAACTGAAGGTTATTTCTTATAATATCAGGAACGGGGAGGCTAAGGATGGCACTAATTCTTGGGAATATCGCTATCCAGCTTCAGCAATGATGATAATGGACCAGAAACCAGACATTTTTGGACTTCAGGAGGCCTATGGCTATCAGGTGAAATACCTTAGAGAATATTGCAAAGGCTACAAGTGCGTTGGGGTGGGTCGCGAGGATGGCAAGCACAAAGGGGAGCACATGTCCATTTTCTGGAATTCGAAAACAGTGAAAAAGCTGAAATGGGGCACTTTTTGGCTTTCGGAAACGCCTGATAAGCCTTCGATGGGCTGGGACGCTGCTTGCAAGAGAACCGCTACGTGGGCTCTGATGAAGAGCAAGAAGAACGGCCGGAAATTCTTCTACGTGAATACGCATTTGGACCATATGGGCTGGGAGGCTAGGAGAAACGGCCTTGCTCTCATAGTGGAGAAGATTAAGGAAATGAATCCTGATAGCTACCCGATGGTGCTGACGGGGGATTTCAATATGACGATTGATCGTCCGGAGTTCGATGACTTGAAGAAAATCATGAAGAATGCTCGCGAGGAGGCGGTTAAGACGGATCACCACGCTACGTTCAACGGCTGGGGGAGCGATACTACCACTGGCATCATAGACTACATCTGGTACATGGGCTTCGATTCTTGCCCATACTACGAGACCATCACGAAGCCTTACATGGAAAGGACATTCATCTCTGACCATTACCCAGTCACCGCAACTTTGATTTTCTAGGAATATATCACCCTCCGGCAGCGGCCAATTAAATGTTAATGAAAATGAAAAGAATTATTATCTGCTTATTGGCGGCTGCCATTTCATTCTTCGCTGCTGCCGAGGGACTTAAAACGGCCCGTCCAGAGGACTGCGGAATGGATGCCGATCTTCTGGCAAGGGTAGACAGCGTAATCAATGATGAAATAGCTCAGAAAAATATTCCTGGAGCAGTGATTTCAGTGGTTCGAGGGGACAAGATCGTGTATCTGAAAGCCTACGGCAACAAATCCGTTGTTCCGTCTGTCGAGCCAATGACCACTGAAACTATGTTCGACCTGGCATCGGTCAGCAAATGCGTAGGAACTACCCTTTCGTTCATGCAACTCATTGAACGAGGCTATGTGCGCCTCACCGACAACGTAAGTCGTTATATTCCTGGATTTAAGCCTTGGGTAGACCCTTCTTCTGGAGAAGCCGTGGACATCACGATCCGTGACCTCATGACCCATTCTTCGGGACTTTCGCCATATATCGATGTAAATGAATACGTTAAAGAATTCGGCGAGAATACTCCCGATTCTGCGGAGGCCTTCATCGCCACTCGAGTGAAGAGGAATTTCAGGCCCGGCACTCAGTTTATGTACAGCTGCCTTAATTTCATCACTTTGCAAAGGATATTGGAGCGAGTGACTGGCCGTAAGCTTTATGAATATGCCAGTGAGAATGTCTTCGGAGTCCTCGGACTGCAGCATACCTGTTATTTCCCTTCCGACATGGTTGTCTCTGCGGAAGGGGCTCAGGCTCGTCGCCTCAAGGAATTGAAGGCACTCTGCGCTCCGACTGAGGTTCAGGCAGACGGGAATCCTCTGCGGGCTAATGTGCACGACCCTCTGGCTCGTAGAGTCATGATGGGCAATTCTGGGAATGCCGGGGTATTCTCCAATGCAGAAGATCTCTCGGTCTTTTGCGCTGCCATCATGAACCATGGCAGCTGGAACGGACACCGCATACTGAGTCCTCTGACTGTGGATCTCATGACCACCATCCCGCCACAGAACTCTCCTGAAGTTGGTCGTGCCCTCGGCTGGGACAAGAAAAGTTCGCATTCAGGACCTCGAGGCGATATATTCGATGCTGAAACTACCATCGAGCACACAGGCTACACAGGCACTTCTATCGTCATTGACATGAAGACTAAGACTGCGGTAGTTCTGCTAGCGCACAGAGTTCACCCGAAAGACGAAGGCGGCGTCGGCCGCATGCGCGCCCTCATCTCCAACATCGTCGCAGCCAGTCGTACGTATGATGGCAGAGCAGAGTCAGTTGAAGAACAAGAGTAAACATTTCAAAACAGCTTCTTATTTAATTAGAGCAAAAAGGCGCTAGGCAGGGAATTGCTAATTTCTGCTAGTTTTCTGCTATTTCATTGTGAATTTTTAAAATTTGTTATAACTTCGCAAATTTGAGGATAAGATATGTAGATGAAAGCATCCTCCTCTATCAAGTTCTAACGTTAACTGCAACTGATAGAGTTTAATAGAGTTTTTTAAATAGATGAACAGATGATATGAAAATCAATTTGTTGAGTATTGGCATCTTGGCAGCTATCCTGTTGTCAGCTTCCGCCTGCGTCAAGACCAAGATTGAAATGCCGGATGGCCCGAAAGGCGACAGTGGGCTGTCGGATTATGAACTTTGGGTAAAATCCGTGAAGGAAGGTCTCATAGATTGGGACGAAACACGCTTGGAGGTTTCAGACTTCTTTATATTCCTTAAAGGAAATGAAGGGAAGGCCGGTGCCGATGGCACTGATGGCGCTGATGCCTATGAGATCTGGAAAGAATACATTTCGACTGGGGATGTGGATGATCCCCAGAATCCAGGCTCCAAGTGGTCGCCAACTCGCAACACAGAGCAGGACTTCTATTATTTTCTCACAGGAGCAAAAGGAGACAACGGAAACACTCCGTATATCGGCGAAAACGGCAACTGGCATGTTGACGGTAAGGACTCCGGCGTGTCGGCAAGAGGCCGTAATGGGGTTGATGGAAAAGACGGGAAAAACGGCTCCGACGGTAAGAGCGCCTACGAAATCTGGAAAAGCGCCGTGGAGGGCGGAGAAATCGAATGGGATGGCGGAACCACGGTCGCCGACTTCTTCATCTACCTTTCCGGGAAGGACGGAAAAGACGGCAAGGACGGCAAGGACGGGGCTGACGGCAAGGATGGAAAGGATGGCAAGGATGGGGTCGACGGCAAGAATGGAGCCGACGGCCAGACTCCTTACATCGGCGAGAACGGCAATTGGTTCATTGGGGACACGGATTTAGGTGTTCCGGCAATCGGGAAAGATGGTAAGGATGGCGCTGCCGGATCGGCGGGAGAAGCCGGCCGTTCCGCTTATGAGGTGTGGGTCATCAATGTCGGAAAAGGTCTGCAGAATCCTGGCAACGGAATATACGATACTGACGAATATCCCCAGTGGCCGAAAGACAAGATAAGCTTGGCCGACTTCTGGGACTATCTCAGAGGCAGCATCGGAAATGACGGCAAGGATGGAGAAGATGGCAAGAGCGCCTATGAAGTCTGGAAAGACTACATAAAGTCCGAAGTCGTGCCTAACCCGCATGACTCCACGTCGAACTGGTCGCCAAGGGACAGCACGCTCCAGGATTACTTCTATTTCCTCACTGCTGCGGACGGCATGTCTGCTTACGAGATTTGGAAGGCCGACGTGCTTTCCGACGATGGCCTTGCCAACCCTGGCAACGGAGTTTTCGATGTCACCGAATTTCCACTCTGGCCGAAAGAAAGGGTGTCCCTGAATGACTTCTACGATTACCTCCGCGGCAAAAGAGGCGTCGACGGCAAAGACGGAAACGACGGCAAACTTATCGTCGACAATGAATTGGGCTACGTTGATCCATTTGACGAGGATCATTACAACCTTCTTGCGGCAAGGGCTTACATAGAGCTCAACAGAGAGGTCAGGAACGGAAAAATAGACACGACTTACGAATATGTCAATCCTATCTCCGGCGGAGTGGCGTACGTTCTGGTCGGTCCTGGTCCAGTGCTCGTCCCGAATGCCACAATTACTCTCGTTGACGAAAACAACAAAAGTTATGCTTGGCAGACCGATTCCACTGGGTATGTCTATCTTACCAGAGACCAGCTTCCTGAATGGAAAGAGGGTGACCCGGAAGGCGGCCTCACGATTACCCCGAAGACCCTTGAATATGGAGGAGACACCTACGATGAGCCGGATCTCTTCGCCACGGTCACCAAACTCCCTTACAGAATTGAATTTTTCTCGCAGATTGATTCAATGTGGCTTTTGAGCTATAATTTCACGAATGGACGAATAAGCACCTACAGAAAGAAAGAGGGCAAGGTTGAGGCTTGGCCGGGATTGCCCCTGAACACCCCATGGCCAACGGTCGCCACTGCGTATCCATGCAAACTCTCGGGCTATTACAGGGCGCTGTCGGATCAGCAGAATCTTACCAGCACTCAGATACAGAATGAAAGGCGGCTCAGAGTCAGCAGTAGCTTTCTTTCAAAAAATAACCTAAGAGAAATAGATGAAGCTGATTACTCGAAGGAGATTTCCTCAAGTTCAGGGTCGTCGACCGGCGTCTATAGGAGAATCGTCCATGTGGATGCGTCTCCATCGCCTTTATTCACTATTTCGAAGGGAGGAGATGGACCGGAACCGACAAAGGTGAATGTCCATCAGTCGATAGTCACGAATTCGCAGTATGGCTACACTCACTATGCGGACTACGGATGTTATGGCTATTCTTATCCTTACGACAAGACAGTTTACGAAGTTCCTGAAATCCTCTATTCCGGGACATTTGACGACAAGACTTTCACGGTCGAGACTGACGGCGAAACTGGCATGAAGGACACGCTCTACAACACGAGATATGAAGTAATCACCGGGCAGACACAGCTCTACTATCAGATGGACATGAATTCATTCGGCAGGCTCTACGCCAATGAACTGTACAGCCAGACTGGTGCGGAGTACGGTTTCCCTGCCGCATCCAGAATCTTCCGGTTCAGAAAATACGATTCGTTAAGGGAGTTCTTGAATGATGATCCGGACGGCAGCCGTAAAGCAACAATCCACGGTTCTGTCTACACCAGCGGAATTCTGTCAGGTACTTCTCTCTCCGCGACGACAGACTACTACTACAAGAATTTCGCGGGCGTTCGGGATGCTGAGTCAATATTGACGAAGAACGTATACAATAATTTCGCAGTCACCATCAGGTCTGTCTATGCGAACAACAAACAATCGAACTCGTATTACAGCCTTTATTATGAGTCGGTAAGGTATTTCAACACCACCATGAAAGATGGGGTTAAATCCACCTTGAGATATATAAACAAAATTGAGAGAGAAATCCAGACAATCGTAAATGACTAGATTGAAATGAAAACGATCAAAATAATATTGCTTGCTACTGGCCTGACGATTGCCTCTGCGGGTTGCGTGAACTACACGCTTACGATGCCAGAGGGTCCAAAGGGGGAATCAGGCCTCTCTGCCTACGAACTTTGGATCAAGGACGTAAAGAATGGCGTAGTGGACTGGAATCCTTCCAGAACGGAGATAAATGACTACTTCATCTACAGAAAGGGTCAGGACGGAAAGCCAGGCAAGGATGGCAAGGACGGGAAAAGCGCCTATGAGGTGTGGAAGGAACTCATTGCAGGAGGGAATGTCGACAACCCTCTGAAACCTGGAGAAAAGTGGCCGGCGGACGAAAACACGATGCACGACTTCTACAGATTCCTGACAGGTCCGAAGGGGGACAAAGGGAACACCCCTTACATCGGCGAGAATGGCAATTGGTTCATCGGCGGCACGGATACGAATATTCCTGCTAAAGGCCCTGATGGCAAGGACGGGGCTGATGGCAAGGATGGCAAGGACGGGAGAAGCGCATTTGAGGTTTGGAAGCAGGCCGTTCAGGATGGCACCATTGAATATGAAGGCGACACTACCCTGGCTGATTTCTTCATTTATTACAGCGGGAAGAACGGCATTGACGGGAAGGATGGCGCTGATGGGGCTGATGGCATAGATGGCAAGGACGGAGAGGACGGCAAGAGCGGAAAGGATGGAAGGAATGGAAACACTCCGCACATCGGCGAGAACGGCCATTGGTTCATCGGGGACACGGACACTGGCATCTCTGCAACGGGAGCAGATGGCGCCAGCGGCAAAGATGGCTCTGACGGCGCTGGAGGGAATGACGGAAAAAGCGCCTATGAACTTTGGGTGGAGGATGTCGGAAACGGACTCGTGAACCCGGGCAATGGCGTCTTCGATACAAGCGAGTATCCGAACTGGCCGAAAAACAGGATCAGCAGGGAAGATTATTATCTGTATCTTAACGGCAAGCCTGGCGCCGATGGCCAGAACGGCAAGAGCGCTTACGAACTTTGGGTTGAGGAAATCAAGGGCGGGGATGTAGTCGCCCCTGCAGATTCCAGCAGAACATGGCCAGTCGCAGACAGTACCGTACAGGATTTCTTCCGCTATCTCAGCGGCCAGAATGGCAAGAGCGCCTACGAGATTTGGAAAGATGAAGTTGCCAACGGACTGGACAATCCGGACAACGGAATCTATGACAAAAAAGGATACGAAAAATGGCCTTGGTATGCGACCACGATTGATGACTTCTACAACTATATGCGAGGGAAGAATGGAGAGGATGGGATTGACGGAGCTGATGGGGCGGATGTCACCATCAAGAACATAACTACCTATACCCTGGGAAAAGTGGACAAGAGCAGGTTCAACCTTGTCCCGGTCGCTACCCTCAGACGCATGAGCAGGGAGTCTCTGGCATCTCCTATAGATACGACTTACGAATATGTCAACCCGGTTTCGGGAGGGCTTGCCCTTATGCTCTTGGGCCCGGGGCCGGTCATCCTGCCGAATTCAACAGTCAAGGTCCGGGATGTCCTCGGCAATGACCATACTCTCACATCCGATAATTCAGGATACATTTATCTGACAAGGAACGAACTCCCCGAGTGGCACGAGGGCGCTCCTTCGGGTGACACTGACCTCAGGCCGTACAGCCTCACTTTCGGCGGCAAAACCTACGGAGAGGAGGCTTTCGCTCCTAACTGCAAGATTCCTTACAGAATCGACGTCGAAGTGAGAATCGACTCGGCTTACCTGTACAGCGCCAGCACCAACGTCGTTTATCATAGGAACAGAGTAATCGAAGGGAAGGTTGAGGAAAATCCATGGCCAGGGCCAACTTCTTGGTCGACTTCCAATTCCAGCTATCCTATGGTAAGAAACGAATGCTATCTTGCCGATTCCGATTATGCGGGCACGACCATCAATTACAAGAGCCTGTTTGCTTACAGCATCGTATTCTCTTTCGACGACGTCACCAAATATACGGAAGCAAATCTGCTCAGAGGCAGTTTTACGTCCTATGTTCCGGGATATGGCGACACTTATCCTAGCCTTTCCAGGAGAAGCGCAGAATCTGGCAAATCGAACAAGCTGTATGCCTCTTGCCGCTTTGGCTCAGGTGTAAACAAAGGAGCAGCTCCGACTAGAATGGAAGTGGGAGCTTCATTCAATATGAATTCTTCCACTTACTGTCCTGACTATGGGGCTAACTGGTTCAGCTACCTTTGCGATAGGAAAGTAGTGGAGATTCCGGAACTGGTTTTTATGGGGAATCTTGACACCACAAGCTTCATTTCCGTGAGAAATGCCAGCACGGGGGAAACTGAAATGAAGAAAGGGACTCGTTATGAAATTGCTCTCGGCGAGACCTCGTTCTACGTCCGTTTCAACCCAGACACGTTCGGGCATACGTACGTCAACAGGATGTATCGCAAATCAGGGACCGACCTCTCATTGCCAAATGTCTCTGAGATGCTGATGTTCCCGAAGTACGATTCCTTCAGAGATCTCCTCGCTTCCGGAATTTATAAGCCATCAGATTTTTCTTGGTCGTTCAGGTCTTCGGGGAAGCTTGGGGGAGTAAATCTGAGCAACAGGGGTGATTACAGCGGCCTTGATTGCATGGATGGGATTACCTCCAACCCCCGCTCATGGGAACTTAAGAACATCTACGATGGATTTACGGTGACATTCAGTTACTTTGGTTACCTGTCCACTGGCCGCAATGGCTACTACAATTTCTATTGGCTCCGCTCTGGAGTTTTTGCGACTGAATCCAAGCCCGGAGAAGATTCGTCATTGAAAATGTCTACCCCTGTAGAGACGTATCGTTTTCCGACAATGAACAAGTAATAGTGACTCAAAATGAAAAATGCAATCATAATATTCACAGCAGCTGCTCTCCTTTTTGCTGGCTGCGACAAGAATGAAATCACGATGCCCGTAGGGCCTAAGGGCGACAATGGTCTTACTGCGTACCAGGTCTGGGTCAATGCCGTGAATGATGGTACCCTGGACTGGGACAAGACCCGTACGACAGAGAGTGACTATTTCATCTATATTTCCGGAGCCAACGGAAAAGACGGCAAGGACGGGGCGGATGGAGAGTCCGCATTCGAACTCTGGAAGGAGTACATCAAGGGTGGGACTGTCGATGATCCTCAGAATCCAGGAACGAAATGGGACCCTTCCAAGAATACGGAAAAGGATTTCTACGTGTTCCTAACCGGATCGAAGGGCGACAATGGAAACGTCCCGTATGTCGGGGACAACGGCAACTGGTACATCGACGGCGTGGACACAGGCGTTCCTTCAGGAGGCCTTGATGGAAAAGAAGGCAAGGACGGCAAGGATGGAGCAGATGGAATCGACAGCTACGAAGAGTGGCTGATTGCCGTCAAGAATGGAACCATCATCTATAATGGGGAGACGACGATAACCGACTATTATCTTTATCTTGCCGGGAAAGATGGCAATGATGGAAAGAACGGCGCCAACGGGAAAGATGGCAGGGACGGCAAAGACGGGAAAGATGGCAAGGACGGCAAAGATGGGGCTGACGGGGTGATTCCTCATGTCGGCGACAATGGGAACTGGTATGTCGGCGACACTGACACAGGCATCCCAGCTAACGGGAAAAATGGCAAGGACGGCAGTACCGGAAAAGATGGCAAAAGAGGAAAGACAGCTTACGAAATCTGGGTGGAGCAGGTTACCTCTGAAGACGGGATTGCCAATCCTGGCAACGGAGTCTATGACATTGACGAATATCCGGTCTGGCCTAAGAACAAGACCTCCATGTCGGATTTCTGGGAATTCCTGAAAGGGAAGTCTGGCGAGGATGGCAGAGGTGGGAATGATTCTAAGAGCGCTTACGAACTCTGGAAGGAATATGTAAAAGGCGGCGATGCCGATGACCCACATGCTTCGGGCGAGAAATGGCCTGCGGCAGACACCACCATCCAGCACTACTATTACTACCTAAGCGGAGCCAATGGCCTGAGTTCGTATGAGATATGGAAAGCTGACGTTCTTGATGAGAATGGGCTTCCTAACCCGGGGAACGAGGTTTATGACATAACGACATATCCAAAGTGGCCGGCCGATCATGTTTCAATCACGGATTATTATCTTTACTTCAAGGGATTGGATGGGAAAGACGGGTCTGCCGGCAACAGCGGTTACTTCAAGGAGAAGCGGGAGCTGGAATATGCAGGTGGCGTCATCGAGCCTTATAAGTACAACCTCGCCCCTGTCAAAGCCGTCATGCGAATCGAGAAGAGAAGCCTTTCTGCCAGTCCCGACACGACATATGAATATGTCAATCCGATAAGCGGCGGCATGGCGTACATGCTCATTCAGCCGGGTCCTGTCCGTCTCCCGAATGCGACCGTCAAGGTCGAGGACGAATTAGGCAGGCAGTACATCTGGACATCGGATGAGGAAGGTTACATCTATCTATCCCGCGAGGATCTTCCAGTGTGGACCGATAGCTCCCCGGCAGGGGGCTTGAGGCTCTACCCGAAAGAAATCACCATATCCGGGACGACATATCCCGAGGCCTCGGAGATATTCGGCGGACAGCCTGTCATCCCATACCAAGTGAGCCTTACGGCTGCCCTTGAGGACGCAAAGCTTTCTGGCAGAAGCGTCACGCCTGTTGCCAGGGCCTACAGGATCATTGAAGGGAAGAAAGAAACTTACGCATGGCCAGGAAAGTCATACCAGGGGTGGTCCACAGAGGCTTCCGATTACCCAGATGTCAGGACAAAGTATTTCAGGAACAGCGATGACTCAAGGCGGGCAGCAGAGACTCTTTACGAGCTCACCAGATTCATAGTAAAGTCCGACCTGTCGGCATTTTCGAACATGGACGTTTCATCGGAAATTTCCACCGGAGGACAGGAGACCACCAGGGAGATTACTGAGGGTGACGTGAAAGCAACGAAGTATGGAGTTGCCGTGATAGGGGATGGCACCAATCCTACGAAAATCGGCGTCCACGAGAACAACTACCGCCCTGTAAGGTATGCGGACTACGGCCAGCTTATCTGTACGTTCGGCATCGACGGCAGGGTGTTTGAAATTCCTGAGCTCCACTACATGGGGGATGTGGATGAAGGCAGCAGCTCCTACGAGATGTCCGAGAACATGTCCTCTGTAGTTTTGAAGCTTGCGCTTGATCCGGCTTCTTTCGGAACCGTATTCATGAACGAGACTTATGTGACGGCTGGGTCTGGCCTAGGTGCGTCGAATGTTTCTGAAGTCATCAGATTTAGTAGCTGCGGCAGCCTTTCCGCTTATCTCACTGATGCGGCGAATGGCGCCGAAAGGACAGAATATTTCTGGGGCAATGTCATCGCAGGCTCTGCCAATGCAGAGATAAGTGTCTCTGTCACTGCCGGATCAGTCTCGCTCGGCACTTCTTCTCTAAGCGGGGTGCTCAGCGACACGGCGGTTGAATATTCAGACTTCCTCGGCAGGGGAGAGAAGTCTCCTGCCAACAGCAGCTATGACTACGTTCTCTACGCCGGACGCAAAGGCACGTTCATGACGACTTCTATTGAAGGCACGAATTCGACAATCACCCTTGGGACAAAGACATACAGCATAAAGACAACCGTATCAAGATAATAAGCACAAATGAATATGAACATCAACAAGAAATCTGCAATGGCATTGCTTGTAGGAATGGCACTGCTTGCAGCATCTGCTTTAGCCTCCGCTCAGGAACAGGGGCAGAAAAAGGAAAAGAAAGCTTGGGAAATCGGAGCCGGCGTTTCCGGGATGAACTACGTCAGGACGACCGTTTACGATTTTGAGCAACTCTCCAATGGCGAATACCGCTTCAAGCTTGAGGACAAACATCTTTACGGCGGCCCAAATCTCTACGTTGCCAGAGAACTTACGCCATGGCTCTATGTGGATGCCCAGGGCACATTCGGCATCGCAAGGTACAGGACGGACAATGGTGACAAGATGGGATATTCAATTCTCGTCGGACCCGGTCTTCAGTTCAGGCCTTTCACCAAGAGCGATTGGATTGTTCCTTATGCGAGGGTCGGCATAAACTATTTTTGGAAGAACTTCGATGCTGTCTACATAGGCAAGTTCAAGAATGACCCTACTGGTCAGGCCAAGTGGGAGGCTGAAGATGAGTGGAACAAGTCTCTGAGTGAAGACAAAGACAGATATATTCCCGTAACGGCAGGCCTTGGCGTCATAGGCTGGGTGAGTAACAGAATAGGCATCGGCATCCAAGCAGACTACAACTACGATCTCGGGGGCAAAGGCAAGAATTTCGCACAGGGTACGGCTAGGCTCATCTACAGATTTGGTGGCAAGGACAAGCGTCGCGCTACAGCAGAAAAATACTATGCGGGCATTCCAGAGAAGATCCAGTACGTCGAGAAGATCGTTGAAAAGCCTGTGGAGGTCGAGAAGATTGTGGAGAAGGAGATTCCTTCAAAGGAGCTTCTTGCCGAAATCGTGCAGAACGTGAACTTCGACTTCGACAAGGACATAATCACGAGCGAGTCCGCAGCTGTCCTCGACACAGTGGCGGATGTCATCAGCCACTATCCTAAGGCAAGGTTCCTAATCGCAGGCTACACTGATGCAAGGGGGACAGAAAGCTACAATGAAGATCTTTCAATACGTAGAGCAAAGGCTGTCTACCAGGCCCTTGTCGACAGGGGAGTAAACGAGAGCCAGCTGGTTTACAGAGGCTTCGGCAAACGTAACTCTCTTGTCCCTTACAAAGCTTCGCACGCCGAACGCCGTGGCGACCGTAAGGTTGTCCTTGAGGTGGTTACGGACGACATGTTCTGGAATTTCCTCAAGAGCAGGTAACCGTTTCCCCGGAAAAGTTTGAGATTTTGAATATTTATCTGTAAATTTGCAGCCCCAAATATTTTGGGACATACATAAATATTACATTTACAATAGTTTATGCCAACAATTCAACAATTAGTTCGTAAAGGACGCGAGACTGCGACTTACAGCAGCAAGTCTCGTGCGCTGGACGCATGTCCTCAGAAGCGTGGCGTATGTCTTCGTGTTTACACGACGACACCTAAGAAACCTAACTCAGCGATGAGGAAGGTGGCAAGGGTGCGCCTAACGAACGCAAAAGAGGTCAATGCGTACATCCCAGGCGAGGGACACAACCTTCAGGAACACAGCATCGTGCTGGTTCGCGGGGGGCGTGTGAAGGATCTCCCTGGCGTGCGCTACCACATCCTTAGAGGTGCTTTGGATACTGCTGGCGTGGAAGGCAGGACTCAGTCCCGTTCTCTCTACGGAGCGAAAAGGCCAAAGAAATCTAAGTAGTATTATTAATCACTTTTAATTTTAACTCATCATGAGAAAAGCGAAGCCTAAAAAGAGAATTCTACTTCCTGATCCAAAGTTTCACGATGCTGAGGTGACTCGTTTCGTGAACAACATTATGTTGCAGGGGAAGAAGAGTATCGCGTATTCAATTTTTTACGATGCCATTGACATGGTAGGCGAGAAGATGAAAGAATCTGACAAGGCTCCTCTAGATATCTGGAGGAAGGCTCTCGAAAACGTGACCCCTCAGATCGAGGTCAAGTCACGTCGTGTAGGAGGTGCCAACTTCCAAGTGCCTACGGAGTTGCGTCCGGAGAGGAAAGTCTCTCTCGCAATGAAGAATATGATCAAGTACGCTCGTCAGCGTTCTGGTCATTCAATGGCAGAAAAACTCGCTGCCGAGATCATGGCAGCCTATAATAATGAGGGCGGTGCCTTCAAGAGGAAAGAGGACATGCATAAGATGGCCGAAGCAAACAAGGCATTTGCTCATTTCCGTTTCTAATTTAGCATTGATATTTAGATGGCAACAGCAAAAAGAGATCTTGCTTTTACTAGGAATATCGGCATCATGGCTCACATCGATGCTGGTAAGACCACCACGTCCGAGCGCATCCTTTTTTACACTGGGAAGACGCATAAGATTGGAGAGGTTCACGATGGCGCAGCCACGATGGACTGGATGGTTCAGGAACAGGAGCGTGGCATCACCATCACTTCTGCTGCGACCACGGCCTTCTGGCACTATGACGGACATACTTATCAGATCAACCTGATAGACACTCCGGGTCACGTAGACTTCACTGTCGAAGTGGAGCGTTCGCTCCGCGTCCTCGACGGGACCATTGCGACTTTCTGCGCAGTAGGGCGTGTGCAGCCTCAGTCTGAGACAGTTTGGCGTCAGGCTGACAAATATCATGTTCCAAAGATTGCTTACGTTAACAAGATGGATCGCGTGGGTGCTGACTTCCTGGCTTGCGTTGAGGAGATTCATGCCAAGCTGGGTGCTACCGCCGTTCCAATCTGCCTGCCTATCGGTTCCGAGGATAAGTTCCGGGGAATAGTTGACCTACTGGATAGGAAGGCAATTTATTACGATTCAGGTGAAGAACTGGTTAACTATGAGATAAAGGATGTCCCTGAGGATATGAAAGGGGATGTGGAGATATGGAGAGACAAGCTCGTCGAGGCAGCCGCCGAATGCGACGAGGCTCTCATGGAGAAATATTTCGAGAATCCTGATTCCTTAACCAATGACGAGATAATCGCTGCTCTGCGCAAGGGTACCATCGCAATGCAGATAGTCCCTGCCTGCTGCGGCTCTTCATTCAAGAACAAAGGCGTTCAGTTCCTGCTCGACGCAGTGATTCGTTACCTTCCTTCCCCTCTGGACAAGGGGGCTACTGTGGGGACAGATCCTGCCACCGGCAATGAGGAAGACCTTCTTCCAGACATCTCACAGCCTTTCTGCGGTCTTGTGTTTAAGATTGCGACGGATCCTTTCGTAGGACGCCTGGCTTACTTGAGATGCTACTCTGGAAAGGTGGATGCGGGCTCATATGTCTACAATCCTCGCACCGGAAAGAATGAAAGAATATCCCGTCTGTATCAGATGCACTCCAATCATCAGAATCCTATCGAGTTCGTTGAGGCAGGTGACATTGCGGCAGCCGTAGGTTTCAAAGACCTGCGTACCGGCGATACGATTTGCGGCGAGAAACATCCTATAGTCCTTGAGTCAATGGTGTTCCCTGATCCAGTGATTGGAGTCGCCGTGGAACCTAAAACCCAGGGCGACCTTGACAAACTTGGCATCGCTCTCGGCAAGCTTGCTGAGGAGGATCCTACTTTCAAGGTTAAGGCTGATCCAGAGACTGGCCAGACCGTCATCAGCGGCATGGGTGAGCTTCACCTCGACATCATCATCGACCGTCTCCGCAGGGAGTTCGGCGTAGAAATTAACGAGGGCGCTCCTCAGGTTAACTACAAAGAGGCCATCACCGGCACCGTTCAGCATCGTGAGCTTTTCAAGAAGCAGACCGGTGGCCGTGGTAAGTTCGCCGACATCATCGTTGAGATTGGTCCTGCAGACGAGGGCGTCACCGGGCTTCAGTTCATCAACGAGGTCAAGGGTGGAAATATTCCTAAGGAATTCATCCCTTGCGTCCAGAAGGGCTTTCAGTCCGCTATGGCGAATGGCGTGCTCGCCGGCTATGAGGTTCAGTCGATGAAGGTAAGGCTGATAGATGGTTCCTACCATCCGGTAGACTCCGATCAGCTTTCATTCGAGATGGCTGGCCGTCTGGCCTTCCGTCACGCTTGCCCTAAGGCTAGCCCAGTACTCCTCGAGCCTATCATGAGCCTCGAAGTCGTTACTCCGGAGGACTACATGGGAGACATCGTCGGAGACCTGAACCGTCGCCGTGGTCAGATCCAGGCCATGGATTCTACCGCAAACGGCGCTAGGATCGTCAGAGCTTTCGTTCCGCTTGCAGAGCAGTTTGGATACGTTACTGTTCTCCGTACCCTTTCTTCAGGCCGTGCCACCAGCACGATGACATTCGATCATTATGCACAGGTTCCGCCGGCTCTTGCTAAGGACATCATAGAGAAGAGCGGTTACAAAGCTCCAGAAGAGGATTAATGAATATGTTGCCGCAGGCTTCCGTAACGGTTCCTGAGGCGGTTTTATTGAATAAAATATTTTTGAGATGAGTCAAAAAATCAGAATAAAGCTTAAGTCGTTCGATCACATGCTGGTTGACAAATCAGCATCTAAGATCGTGGACACTGTGAAATCTACTGGCGCAAAGGTTAACGGACCTATTCCGCTTCCTACAAACAAGAAGATTTTCACTGTCAACCGTTCGACTTTCGTCAACAAGAAGGCTCGTGAGCAGTTTGAGCTTGACTCTTACTGCAGGCTTCTGGACATCGATGACAGCAATGCGAAAACTGTCGATGCCCTCATGAAGCTTGAGCTTCCTTCTGGCGTTGAGGTCGAGATCAAGGTCTGAGCCGGTTTAAAGATTAAGATTTAGCCAAAAAGTTCAGAGTAATATTTGGAGCAGAAATTCCAAATGTCTATCTTTGACAGATGAATATCATGACCTGGCTTATTAGTCAGGTTACGGTCCCATAGCTCAGTTGGTTAGAGCATCTGACTCATAATCAGGGGGTCGTAGGATCATGCCCTACTGGGACCACATTCAGCGACAAGCGCTTGCAGACACTCTGCAGGCGCTTGTTTTAGGTTCACCCAGGCTCTCCGCCTTGTCATCACCTCCACCTGGGGGCGCTCCCAAAGCCCACATCTTCGCTCTCGACGCGATTTAGGCTTCGAGGCAATACGAAAAACTCCCGCCAAGCCCGGCGGGAGTAAAATTATGAGTTGCTAGTATATTCCTAGAACAAGAATTCTACGCCAATGTTGAGGCCGTTCCTGCGGACTTTCTCGTCTTTCAGGTTGCCTTTAAGGTCTTTATGAAGGCCTAAATCGTAGCCTAGGCGCAGACGGATGGCTTCGCTGAACGTGACAGTGCCGCCAAGGCCCCACTGGGCGTCAAAATTCTTAACTGAAAGACGTGATTTGCTGAAGCCATTTCCGGCGAAACCAATGTTAAAACGAGGACCTGTGAACACGCCAATCCTGACCACGGAACCAGCATCGAAAGAATATTTCAGGTTCAGCGGCACATTGAAATAATTCAGATGGTATGATTTATCCTCAGTCCCCAGATTCATTTTCTTGCCATAATGCTGATAATATATTCCTGGCTCGAAAGTAAGGCCTTCAAGGGTTGAAAATGCAACATCGTAATTGGCACCGAAATAGAACCCTGGCATATCATCATAGTTCTTTGGTGCGTCTTTGCCGCCAAAAACGAACTGGGTGTAGCCACCGCCGAAAGAATACTGAGCGAAAGCATTTGTACCGAGGAGCATTAGAAGCCCTGCGAGTACTAAAGAAAAAAGTTTTTTCATCTATTAAACTTACATTAATAATTCGCCAAATTTATTGAAAATATTTGAAACTTGCTGATAATTGCGGAAATAAATTAAATCTTGTTAAATTTGCGGCCGAATTTAAAACCAGACAATAAGTACCATATAATAACCTTTAGCAATGAGACTCATTCCAATATATTCTTGGACTAGGGGGATCCGGAACTTCGACCACAGGCGCCGCAAGTTTTCCAAACAGCCTTGGGCACAAGGCGTCATACTTCTGATATGCGTGGTCGTGGCCATGCTTCTTGCCAATCTTCCGTTCACGAAAGAGTCGTACCATAGCATTTTGGAAACCGATGTCTCATTGTCTTTCCAGTCGCCTAACGGAGAGCGAATTTTCTTCCCGAAGGGCATGAACGTAGAAGCCCTCATCAACGACATCCTGATGACGATCTTCTTCTTCACCGTTGGTCTGGAAATAAGGCGCGAGATGAAAAACGGAGAACTCTCTAGCGTGCGCAAGGCCATGATGCCAGTTATTGCGGCATTCGGCGGAGTCATAGCTCCTGCTCTCATATTCGCATTGATCAATCACGGCACTGCAGCAAGTTCCGGCTGGGGCATACCGACGGCAACCGACATCGCTTTTGCGGTCGGCATATTATCAGTACTTGGAGACAAAGTTCCTGTCTCGCTGAAGGTCTTCCTCACAGCCTTGGCAATTGCTGATGACCTGATAGCCATTCTGGTCGTGGCCTTCTTTTACGGCGGGACAATTAATCTTGGGCTGCTTGGGATAGCTTTCGTGCTGATTCTTCTTATTCTGCTGATGAATTACCTTGGTGAGAAAAGACCCTGGTTCTATTTCATTCCAGCTATGGCGATATGGGCGCTGTTCTACTATGCCGGGGTGCACTCCACGATGTCCGGCGTGGTCATGGCATTCCTTGTGCCTATGGCTCCACGTTATAGCGAGGCGTACATGAAGGTGAAAGGCAAAAGATACATCAAAAGGCTTTATGAATATACCTGCGTGGAAGAAGGGCTGTTCCCTAACGGCCCGCAGAGGCACTGCCTGAGAAGGTTATCGAATATATCGAAGGACACCATGGGAATGAGCTATCGCTTGGAGCATACGCTCAGCCCTTGGGTGAATTTTCTCATAATGCCGCTGTTCGCGCTGGCTAATGCAGGCGTTGAGATTCCGGACCTTTCATATTTCAATGTTTTCCAATTCAGCCAGGAGCTTGGCAGCGTGAGCATGGGCATATTCCTTGGGCTTCTAATAGGAAAGCCTCTGGGAATATCTCTGGCAAGTTTCATCGCGGTGAAGCTGCATGCCGGAGAGATGCCATCCAAGGCTTCATGGAAAATGCTGATTGCAGTTGCATGCCTAGGCGGCATAGGTTTTACCATGTCTATATTCGTGGACACTCTATCATTCGGCGAACAGGCTCCGGAAATCACCGCCAGGCTGCGCGACATGGGTAAGGTGGCGGTGCTGATGGGTTCGCTTTGCGCTGGGATCGTCGGCAGCATATTGATAAACATTGTCCATAAGGCGGAGGCTGACAGAGCCAAGAGAGCGATCAGATGATCATTTTCTGACGATGTGGCGTTTTATTCTGCCGGACGGAATTTCTTTCCGCCCGGCAGAATTATATCGTTTTATTGTATTAAATGTAAAATTATTGCTACTTTTACATATCGATATCGATAATTAATAACTATGCTAATGAACTATTACTCATTTTAATCTTTTGTTTCATGCGGCGATTAAAAATATTTGGCAAGTCATTCGGATTATTTCTGGCAACGGTACTTGTCACGTTGTTTGGCATTTCTGCAAATGCACAGAATATTCAAGTCTCCGGCAAAGTCACGGACGCAAGCGGGGAGCCTATCGAAGGCGTTTCGGTTTACGTCAAGGGCGCTGCTACCGGAAGCATCACAACCGCGAGCGGATCGTATTCGCTCTTCGTCCCTTCCAATGGGACTTTGATCTTCAATTGCCTTGGATACAAAGAAGTCTCTCAGGAAATAAATGGAAGAAGCGTCATCGACGTTACTCTCGCAGAGGATTCCCAGATGCTGGAGGACGTGGTGGTAGTCGGATACGGCACGCAGAAGAAAGCGAACCTGACCGGTGCCGTCGCCACTGTGGATGTGGGCAAGACTCTGGAGTCGAAGTCTACAGCTGACCTCGGGAAGGCTCTGCAGGGAAGCGTGCCAGGACTTACCGTGATTAATAAAAACGGAAAGATTGGCGAAGAACCTTCCATTGTCATCCGAGGCATAGGCACCCTTTCCAATAAGGAAACCTCGACTCCTCTGTACATCGTGGATGGCGTTCCTATCAGCGACATCTCGTACTTGAACACCCAGGACATAGACAACATCTCCATCCTGAAGGATGCGGCATCCTCGTCTATCTATGGTACGAGGGCTGCGTTCGGAGTCGTGATGATCACTACCAAGGGGGCCTCGACCAAAGAGAGGGTCAAGGTGAGCTATTCCGATAATTTCGCATGGAGCCGGGCGACCGTCCTGCCATCTTATCCTTCAGTGATGGAGCAGATCACTGGGCTCAACCAGGTCAATGCAAGGATGGGCGTCGCAAGCGAACTGTTCGGGATGTATTTGGACAGCGATGCCTTCATCAGCGGGGTCAAGACATGGGAGCAGAAGCATGGCGGCAGATCCGGCTACCGTGAAATGGTGGAAGGGGATGACTACATCCCTGGAGTCGGCTATTTCGCCAACTGGGATGTCGGGGGAATCATGTTCAATGACGCTGCTCCATCCCAGAACCATAATCTTTCCGTTCAGGGGACCGTCGGGAAGACAAGCTATTACGTCTCGTTCGGGTATGATCGCGAGCAAGGCTTGATGGAATTCAATCCCGACAAGCTGGATAAATACAATGCCACCGTGAACATCTCGTCATGGGCCACTGACTGGCTGCAGATAGGGGCAAGGGTCAATTATATGTATAAGAATTACAAAGACCCGACCGACGCCCTCCGTCAGGGGACTTATCAGTACATGTGGAGATGGGGCAGCTTTTTCGGGCCTTGGGGCACGATCAATGGCATGGATGGCAGGAATGCGATTGCATACCGCAAGCAGGCTGGGGACAATTCTTCCAAGACGGACAATCTGAGGCTTGGCGGCTTCGCCAGGATGAACATAGTGAAAGGATTGACGCTTAATGCGGATTATACTTACCTTACGACCAATTGGCGGTATGACCAGGTGAATCTTCCGGTGACCCTCATGAACACTTGGTCTGTCACGCCTAGCGAGGCGACCCTGAGCACCACCACCTACATTTCGGATCGTAGAAGCTGGACTCGCGGATGGAACACGAACATTTACGGCAACTATGAGATCACGGTGGCGAAGGATCATAATTTCAATCTGATGCTCGGTTTCAATGCCGACAAATCAGATTACGAATACCTGAGGAATGATTACTACGGCATTCTGGACAAGAATCTCGTTGACATAGCGTTGACGAATGATGCGGATGGCAAGAATACCTATTCTCATGAGCACAGGGCCGTGGGTTCCGCAGGCTTCTTCGGCAGGCTGAACTACAATTACAAGAACCGGATTTTGGTTGAGCTGAACGGTCGTTACGACGGGTCGTCCAAGTTCCCGAGCAATGACCGTTGGGCATTCTTCCCTTCGGCATCTGCGGGATGGAGAATTTCTGAAGAGCCGTTCTTCGAGCCGCTGAAGGCGGTCATTAACAATGCCAAGATTCGCGCTTCGTACGGAGAAATCGGCAACCAAGAGGTCGGCAGCGACATGTACATTCAGACGATAGCCAGAAGCGGAAGCTCCGTCTACTGGCTTGGGGATGGCAATGCGAAATTCGATGCCTTTAAGATGCCGAAGATGGTCGCATCCAGCCTGACGTGGGAGACGCTGAAGACCACGAATGTCGGCGTCGACGTGGGCTTCCTGAACGGGGAACTGAATGCCACGTTCGACTGGTTCCAGAGGGTGACCGACGACATGCTTGCCCCGGGGCAGACCATGCCTGCCGTTCTGGGAACCGATGCTGCTTATGAGAATGCCGGCACGCTGCGTTCGCGCGGCTGGGAGGTGACGATCGACTGGCATCACGACTTCAACGGAATCAATGTGTACGCCATAGGCAATATTTCGGATTATAAAACCAAGATCACGAAATGGAACAACACTTCCAGGCTTCTGAACAGCAATTATTCCGGCAAGACGTACGGAGATATCTGGGGTTTCGAAACCGACAGGTACTTCGAGGCTTCTGATTTCAACGCCGATGGCACCTATGCTTCCGGCGTGGCTAATCAGGATAACCTTGAGAGCGGAGCTTTCAACTTCGGGCCTGGCGACATCAAGTTCAAGGATCTGGACCATGACGGAGTCATCGACGGCGGGAAAGGCACGGCTGACGACCACGGCGACCTCAAAGTCATCGGAAATACCCAGCCTCGTTATCAGTACAGCCTTCGTTTAGGGGGCGACTGGAAGGGAATCGACCTTGACCTTTATTTCCAGGGCGTGGGGAAGAGGAATGTTTGGACGCAATCGGCTTTCGTGATGCCTTTGATGAGAGGAGCGGATGCCATCTATTCGAACCAGACTTCTTACATTACCAATGAAGACGCTCAGCAAGGAATCATCGACCAGGGCGCTACTTTCCCTCGTCTGTGGGCAGGCGGTTCTGGAAAGGGCACGGTCTCTGTCCTGGAAAACGGACGATACAATTTCTATCCTCAATCCAAGTACCTTGTCAACCTGGCATACCTCAGGCTCAAGACGGTAACCCTCGGCTACACTCTTCCTTCTTTCCTGACCGAGAAGGTCAAGATTGAAAGGGTAAGGGTATACGGCAGCATCAACAATGCTCTCGACATCATACAGCACACGAAGAAATTCGGGCTCGATCCGGAAATCAACACGGGAGAAGGCAGCGCGGCGAATGGAGTGTGGGGACGCACGGATCCTATGATGAGAACATATTCCTTTGGCATCCAAATAACCTTCTAATTTTGAATGAATATGAAAAAGCATAAAATATATTTAATGGCAATTGCCGCAATGGCTCTCGCAGGCTGTGACAATCTCCTCGACCAGAGTCCGAAGGATCAATTCTCGAATGACAATTTCTGGACGAGCGAGGACAATGTGGAAATATTTGCCAATTCATTCTACGATGAGTTTACCGGGTATGGCAGCAGCGGCTCAGGGGTCTTCTATTTCCCGACCTTGAACGACAACCAGGCTAGCAATGGCTTCACGGAATGGACATACAAGACCATCCCTTCGAGCATTAGCCTGTGGAGCGACAGCTATAAATATTTGCGCAGGGCAAATCTCATGATTGAAAAAATTCCTGGCATCTCCGGCATGAGCGAGGCTGCCAAGAACAACTGGCTTGGATTCGCAAGGCTGTTCAGGGCATGCGAACATTATCAGCTGGTGCGCGCTTTCGGCGACATCGTCTATGTGGATAAAGTCTTGGATGTGAGTGCATCGGATAAAGATTTGTATCTCTACGGGGAGAGGAAAGACCGCGACGAGGTCATGGATAAGGTCCTGGAAGACCTTAACTTCGCAGTCACAAACATAACCGGGAACTCATCCTCTAGGGTGTTGGTTAACGCCGCGGTGGCTCAGGCCATAAAGGCGGAGATCTGCCTCTATGAGGGCACGTTCTGCAAATATCGCTCTTCATCGGATGGCCAAAAAGCTCCAGATTCGTCTCGCGCAGAAAAATATCTGAACGAGGCAAAAACCGCCTGCCTGGCGATAATGGGCAATTCGATGTATTCCTTGAATTCATCCTACATCGCCAACTACAATTCCCTTGACTTGGCAGGCAACAAGGAGATGATCCTTTATAAGAAATATGTCTACGGGGTCATGGCGCATTCGACGATTGATTACACCTGCTCTTCGACCATGCAAAGCGGAATGACCAAGGCTGCATTCGATTCCTTCCTGTTTCTGGACGGCAAGCCGCTTGCCTCGACTTCATACGATAAGTCGGATCATCCGGTGAAAGACGCCGATGGGCAGTGGAGCATCGCCGCCATGCTAGAGGTTAGGGATCCTCGCCTGTCGGCGTGCGTCGATCCTGTGTTGATGTACAAAGGTCACGGATACGTTCGTTTCGGCATGGGCAGCATGGAGACTACGTCCTCGACTGGTTACGGCGTGCTGAAGTTCGATAATTCCACCCTCGAATTGTCCCACAGAAACAACACTGGGTCTAACGAGACGGACGGCCCTATTTTCTGGCTGGCAGAGATTTACCTTGATTACGCAGAGGCTTGCGCCGAGCTGGGGTCCATATCTCAGTCCGACCTGGATAATTCGGTAAATAAGCTTCGCACCAGAGCCGGAATGCCTTCCATGATGATAAATCCAGATTCTGACCCTGAAAACAACATGGGCGTCAGCAACATTATCTGGGAAATCCGGCGTGAACGCAGGGTAGAGCTGATGTACGACAACAATGACCGTTATTGGAGCCTTATCCGCTGGCACCAGCTCGATAAGCTGGATGTAAACAAATATCCTGAGCAGATGAGAGGAGCGTATGTAAAAGACGATGCCGTAGCGGGAACGGCTCAAGGCCCTGCGATTGACTCGGATGGCTACATAAATGCTCGCCCGACGGGAAAGGAAAGGTCTTACGATGCGAAATATTATCTATATCCTATCCCTTCAGGCCAAATTGACCTTTACGAGGCGGAAGGAAAGACTCTGAGCCAGAACTACGGCTGGAAATAATTTTCCTGCTGATGGATTATGAATATGAGGTCGGCCAAATCGCCGACCTCATGTTTTTTTAGCCGGACTCTAAGGCGTGAATCAGCTGTCGTGCGCAGTGCTACCTCACTTGCGTGGTCTCGATGGAGGCGTTGGCCTCTCCGGCTTTCTTCATCGCATTCAGGATGCTGTCGGCTAGGGCTTTGTCGTCCAAAGGTCCTATCTTGAACACCACCGAGCCATCCTCCACGCTCTTGATCAAGTCTGTAGGGGTCAGTGCTTTGATTTCATTGAGTAAATCGACTGGGATAGAGGAACCGTTCGCCGGGTAGACTTTCACTAAAAATACTGTCTTAACGTCTGCTTCCATCTTCCTGGCGTTAGACACGCTGATAGGCTGGCCTTCGTTGTAGGCCGTGATGATTGCCGAACGGAAGCCTTGGCGTTTCACTTTATTCAGGTTCGAAAGCACGTCTTTGTAGGATCTGAACAAGCCTACTGAATAGACGTACCTGCTTCCGGACTGCACATTCCAGCCTGGTCACATAAGTATTCTTTTTCTCCGTCTTTTTTCGCCTTTTGCGGTAAAAAAATCTAGGACGATACATATTTTATGCAAATTTTTTCTATTTTTGTTATACCCATTCTTTAATACACATATTTAATCACAACTAAAAAGTTAAAGCAATGAAAAAAATCGTAAAATTCGTTATTTTAACCTTTCTGTTTTTGATTGCCTCGTGTAACAATGCAGATAGGAATGAGGTGTCGGTACCGGAAGAGATTCCTGTTGAGTACCAAGACTTATTCACGAAGCTTGGTGATTACAACGCCTCACTTGGATTAAATCTGGCCCCTGCTTCCAGAAGTAGATTCTTAAGATTCCTTAGGAATACAGTTTGCGCCGATGTTGTCGGCTTTGGTGTAGGCTTATTCATGGGAGGTGGCGTAGGCTCAGGTTTATTTTATGGCATATTTAGTTCTGCGATAAACGCACCGGGCATAATTTTAGAAACGATTCAAGTTAACGACAGTAGAAACCTTGTTACAAGAGCGGATATGCCTTCGGAGAAAATTCCTTTGGATAACATAGAAGATATCGGAATCATTCATAATCAGATTTTGCTTGAAATGTACGAAGAGGACTCGTTATTTCTCTCGAATTTAAGTGATGAAGAACTTTTCGTAAATATTAAGGAGCGGCTTTTGCTGCATTATCCGGATATTCTTGATGAATTGAACCAAGAAAGCACTTTGGGACTCTACGATGTTATAACAGGGATGGAAGGAGATGATGAAGAAGCAATGTTTAGAAAAATGATTGATTTGATGCCAAGAAGAGCTAACGATGTAGAAGTTATTCGTTATTATATTGAAACAATTGCGAGATCTTACGACTTATCTGATGAGGAAATTTCAGAGATTACAGATGGATTTCAAAGAATAGTAAATGAATCAGATTTGAGTCAAGATTCGAAAGACTTGATAAATTCCTCTGTTTCGGTAGCAGAAAATAGTAAAGCATTATGGGACAGTCAGTCAGACTAATTTTCAAGGTTTCTTTTTTGATACTTTGTTGTTTCTTCATTAATTTGCCTTGTGTCAATGCGCAGGATTCCTGGGTAAATCATCTGTCGGGATTCGGACAGTTTTCCGGAGGGGGCAGTTCTTTTTCATCCAAGGATTCTGATTATTTAATGTCGCAATTCACGCTTAGTCCCGGATACAGGACAAACTTTGGAATGACGTTCTATGTCCCATCGGAGCTTACCTTCTTGGGGTACAACCTTGAAACGACCAAGAATTTTGCAAGGCAGTGCAGCTTGGGTCTTGGGATTGGATATGATTTGAGTCCGAAAGACAGGAATCTGGCTTTAGAAGTCTTTGGCGGATGCACAAGCACGATCCTTAATGCTGACGTGGATTATCTTTCCCCAAGGATTGATTTCAGATTTGGCTATAAAGGGGAGCATTGCGGATACTATTCAAGCTTAGGAGTGACTTTTATCTCTCCCTATAGCGATGGGTTCAAGCGCAAGCTGCTCTTTTGCTTCTCCTTCGGTTGCTGGATATTCTAGGCTCATGGGGAAAAGTATGTTTTTAGGCATAGATGTTCTGAAGCCTGAAGAGGAGCAGTTTATATCTGCCACTCCTCTGAATTGAGACCTGAAGGCCTTATCTCGCAATTGAGGGGCTCGGCAAAAGCATCGTTGGCTCGGTCGTCAAAGAGGCTGATGATTTCCGTTTCCCCACGCACCTCGTCAAGGCAAGCCCCATCCCGGCTCTCCGCCACAGCCCATCCCCTTCGACTAAATCCCCGTCCATCACATGTTCCGAGACCCGGCTTCATTCCTACTTTAAACCATAGTTCAGCCATGCCGTGCAACTCGGCGCCTCTCCGCATGTCGTTGTTCAGACTGTGATGCCTGCCGTGGTTTGTCGCGATGATTGGACATTTCGGAATGCCACACAAGACTGGCCCGACAGATGGGGTAGGTATGATGGGTTTGTATGTGCTTAATAATCAATGCTTCCGTTGTGCCAATTGCTCACCCTGCCTGATTTTTATATGGGTGAGCGACGCTCTCTCCTAACCCCATTGATATTCAGCCATTTATGAAGGGGTTTTGCTCACCCTCTAGTGACTGACTGCCCGGAGTGTATGAGCCTGCGGATATCTCTTCTCGCCCTTGTGAGGTTGAAAGTCAATTTCCCAATTATCATCTCGGTCAAGATCTGAACATGCTGCGGTGCGGCTTCGCCTTGCTTGACTTCAGTAATTTTTGTGGTTTCTCGGTAATCTGGACATGTGACAACATTAACGGATTGCCTTTTAACACAGGATTTTGGACTTGATCCATATTCTAGCCTTACCTCACTTGCGTGGTCTCGATGGAGGCGTTGGCCTCTCCGGCTTTCTTCATCGCATTCAGGATGCTGTCGGCTAGGGCTTCGTCGTCCAAAGGTCCTATCTTGAACACCACCGAGCCATCCTCCACGCTCTTGATCAAGTCTGTAGGGGTCAGTGCTTTGATTTCATTGAGTAAATCGACTGGGATGGAGGAACCGTTCGCCGGGTAGACTTTCACTAAAAATACTGTCTTAACGTCTGCTTCCATCTTCCTGGCGTTAGACACGCTGATAGGCTGGCCTTCGTTGTAGGCCGTGATGATTGCCGAACGGAAGCCTTGGCGTTTCACTTTATTCAGGTTCGAAAGCACGTCTTTGTAGGATCTGAACAAGCCTACTGAATAGACGTACCTGCTTCCGGCTTGGCGCTCGAAAACAGGACTGAGCCCTTTGATGTCGGCGATGGTTGCTTTCCTCGACTGGGCGAAAATCTGAATCTGGTACACAAGCCCTTCAGGCAGAGAGTTATTCTCAGCGAATTTTCCTTCCGGAAGAATCTTGAATGAATAGTCGAACGATGGTTTTGGCTTAAGAATATTCAGATGCGGGGCAGGCCCATAGCTGTTTTTTGAGAATGTGTATGCGGAAGAAGAACCCACGATTTCCCTATCTGCGGCAGCTTGGAGCTTATTCGCATCTAACACTATTCCCCTTGACAAAAAATCCATCTCGACTTCCTGAAGAGCCTTGGATGCCTTTGTGAGAGAGTCGTTGAGGGCAGGCAGCTGTGCTTCGCTTTCGGAAATAGTCTCCGTCAGCTTCGCCTTTTCATCTCCTGTCGCCGTAGACAGCTTGGAACGCATCTCGTCGAGATTTTTATTGAATGCAGCAATTGAATCCCGGATTGCACGCACAGCCCTGACTCTGGCGACATATTCCTTGGTCTCAGTATTGTCTGTGCCTGCGTCCATCACTGCAGACCTATTGTCGAACTTCGATTTATCATCGGCAGGCGTCAGGCTGCAAAGCTTGCGCAGCTCGCCTAGGTCTGCGATTGACTTGCGGACAGGCATCCCGTCATATTCCAAGACATAGATGCAAACGCTGTCTTTAGAGCACTCTCTGTTAGAAGCGAATATGGAATATTCACCATCCTCTGTGTTTATGAATAGGAAGTCGTCGTAAGGAGAGGAATATGGAAAACCCATATTCACAGGCACGTCCCAATCGCCATTTTCCTCGTTCCATCTGGAGACATAAAGGTCGTAGCCTCCCATGCCATAAAGGCCCTTCGAAGCAAAGAAAATTGATTTGCCGTCAGGAGAGAGCATCGGGAATATTTCATCAGAAGAACTGGTGAGCTGTTCATTGATAAGGGCTGGCACAGACCATGCGGTGTCCTTGAAATTCGTTATATAGATATTCCGTATCCCATCCTCGTCGGTTGATGAATATAGCAGAGTCTGCGCCCCATCTGGTATGTACGTCGCAGTCTCGATGTCTTTCGTCGGGATTGAGTCGAGCTGATTGGGCACCTTCCTCCAGCTATGGTCTTGAAGCGGATAGAACAGGAAAAAGTCTTTCAGCGAGAACACCTGTTTTGCGACGATTTTCGGCGTGCTGCAGAAATTCATCATGCTGAGCCCGTTCTGGGCAAGAATCAGATGCTCCGTAGCCTCTGTGCGAGAGCTGGAGTCCAGCGCTGCTATCACCCTCTGGCATATTTCTTCGGCCTTTGGAAAGTCGTAAGCAAGCCTGGCGGAATCGGCTTCTTCCAGCATCTGCTTTGTCATATCCTGTGCGTAAGCAGGCCGAAAAGCTAGGCAGAGGATAGGAATTATGAATATATCGGCGAATATTGAGTTCCTCATCTTCCTAATCATAAGATGAGTACAAAAATAAGAAATACTTGGCAGATAATTTATTTCTCCGAAAAAAATGCTAAATTTGTACCCCTATTTTTATGCACTTTTGAATATTTAATATTTAAAAATAGTTAGTTATGCAAAGTAAAGGTTGGATCAGGTTCGTCGCTATCCTGCTCGCTCTGGCTTCCATTTGGCAGCTATCGTTCACGGCAGTGACTTCCATCCAGGAGAGGAAGGCAGTGAAATTCGCTGAGCAGCAGGCAGTAGTCATCCAAAGCACGCCTGAATTCGCTGCTATCCCTGAAGTAGATCGGGCATATTACCTCGACTCCATCAGGAAAGTTCAGAACAGTGTTTACATTGATTCTGTCACCAACAAGAAAGTCTATCTTTGGAATACCTACAAGGATTGCAAGGAGAAGGAAATCAACCTCGGACTTGACTTGAAAGGCGGCATGAACGTCATGCTGCAGGTGCAGCTTGAAGACCTAGTAGAGGCTCTCGCAGGCAATAATGCCGCTCCTGAGTTCCAGCAGGCCATCAATCTGGCAAAGCAGCGCAGCGTGAATTCACGTGACGATTTCATTACCCTTTTCGCAGACGCATGGAAAGAGGTTGGCAAAGGCCAGAGGCTTGCTCAGGTTTTCGGAACCTACGAGATGAAGGATAAAATCAAGCCAGAATCCACTGATGCAGAGGTGATAGGCATCATCCGTGGCGAGGCAGAAAGCGCCATAGGTAACTCCTTCAACGTGTTGAGGAACCGTATCGATCGCTTCGGAGTCACTCAGCCTTCAATCCAGAAGCTTGGAAACAGTGGCCGTATCTTGGTTGAGCTGCCAGGCGTGAAAGAGCCTGAGCGCGTGAGGAAACTGCTCCAGGGTACAGCTTCTCTTGAGTTCTGGGAGACATTTACTTACGACGAGATTGCTCCTTTCCTTCAGGAGGCCAACCAGAAGCTTTCAGAGATTCTTTCCAGCACTCCTGATTCCGTTCTTGCCGCAGAAGGCGTCGCTCCAGTGGACACTGCTACATCTGCGCCTGCTTCGGCCGCAGATTCTCTGATCAATCAAGAGCTTGCTCAAAATAAAGATCAGTCTGCTGAGATTGAGGCTTACAAGAAGCAGAACCCTCTGTTTGCCGTGCTTTCTCCTTCGAATTTCAAAGGAAATGCCTGCATCGGTTTTGCTAGCGCTGTTGATACTGCTCTTGTGAACAAGTATCTCGCAATGCCTCAGATTGCCTCGATTTTCCCTGCGGAATTCAAGCCGATGTGGTCTGTCCATCCATCTGAATATGTTCAAGGCAATAATATTTACGAACTGGTAGCCATCAAGTCTACTTCGCGTGACGGTAAGGCTAAACTTGATGGTGGTTCCATTACGGATGCTCGCGTCGTTTACGAGAGCGGGTCAAACGGCGAGCCTTCAGTTTCCATGAGCATGAATGCTGAGGGTGCCAACATTTGGGCCAGGATGACTGGCGATAACGTAGGCAAGCAGATAGCTATCGTTCTCGATGGCATGGTATATTCCTATCCTAACGTGCAGAACGCCATCACTGGTGGTAATTCTTCTATCACTGGCCACTTCTCTCAGGAGGAAGCTACCGACCTTGTGAACGTGCTGAAAT
Source organism: Bacteroidales bacterium UBA1680 (assembly GCA_002320605.1). Taxonomy (GTDB): domain Bacteria; phylum Bacteroidota; class Bacteroidia; order Bacteroidales; family UBA932; genus Cryptobacteroides. The sequence continues at coordinate 175,620 of DCKG01000022.1, forward strand.
CCGGTAAGCTTCCTGCGCCTGCGAAGATTATTCAGGAGCAGGTCGTCGGACCTTCTCTTGGTGCTAAGTCCATCAACGCAGGCATGATTTCGTTCATCATAGCATTCCTGCTGGTGCTAGTGTACATGGTATTCTTCTATCAGGGCGCTGGTTTAGCGGCTGATGTTGCGCTCCTGTGCAACGTGCTGCTGCTGTTCGGTGTTCTGGTATCGTTCGGTGCCGTCCTGACATTGCCTGGCATCGCAGGTTTGGTGCTGACTCTGGGTATGGCCGTGGATGCCAACGTGATCATCTACGAGCGCATCAAGGAGGAGCTTGCCGCTGGCAAGGGCTTGGGCAAGGCTGTCGCCGATGGTTACAAGAACGCATATTCAGCCATCATCGATGGTCAGGTGACCACTCTTCTGACTGGTATCGTGCTGTTCATATTCGGTTCTGGTCCTGTGCAGGGCTTTGCTACTACTCTAATCATCGGTATCATCACCTCAGTGCTGACATCAATCTTCATCACGAGGCTCATCTTCGATGACCGCATCCAGAGGGGTAAGAATATCTCATTCGATAACAAACTCACGAGGAACTTCCTTAAGAATACTCACGTAGACTTCATTAGGGCTCGTAAATATTCTTACACGATTTCCGGAATCCTCATCTTGATCGCTATCCTGTCGATTTGCATCAAGGGCTTCACCTATGGCGTTGATTTCACAGGCGGTCGTACTTACGTCGTTCGTTTCGACCAGGCTGTCACTGCAGAACAGATTCGTGAGGCAGTGACTGCGGAGTTCGATGGTGCCGTTGAGGTTAAGCAGTTCGGTGGCGGCAGCCAGATGAAGATCACTACCCAGTACAAGAATGACCAGGAATCTACTGAAGTTGACGCAGAGGTTGAGAAGATGCTCTACGATGCAGTGAAGCCGTTCTTCGCAGATCAGTCTATGACTCTTGACGAATTTACCTCGACTCTCGAGAATCCTAACGGTATCATATCATCAGATAAGGTTGGTCCTACCATTGCTAATGACATCAAGAGAGATGCTGTGATAGCCGTCATACTTGCGTTGTTCGTAATCTTCGCTTACATCGCATTCAGGTTCAGAGGCTGGACTTGGGGTCTGGGCGGCGTTGTTTCGCTGGCGCATACGGCAATCATCGTCATCGGCTTCTTCTCTCTGTTCTCAGGAATCTTGCCGTTCAATCTGGACGTTGACCAGACGTTCATCGCAGCCATCCTGACCATCATCGGATACGCTATCAACGATAACGTAGTTATCTTCGACCGTATTCGTGAATACAAGTCACTGCATCCTAACGTGGATTTGAAGACTAACACGAATCTGGCGTTGAATGCGACCCTCACTCGTACGGTCAACACCTCGGTTTCAACCCTCGTCACCATGATTGCTATCGCAATCTGGGGCGGTGAGTCAATCAGGGGTCTTGCTGTCGCGCTCATCCTTGGTATCTGCATCGGAACCTACGCATCCATATTCATTGGTACTCCAGTGATGTACGATGCCACAATGAAACGTGCCGAAAAAGCTAATGCTGTGGCTCCTAAGGGGAAGAAATAATTACCTAAGCATTCAATAATTATCATGATCCTGGGAGACAGAAATCGTCTCCCAGGATTTTTATCAAAGTCCGTATTATTTGCTATATTTGCAGAACGTCAAGCCTTGGTGGTGGAATGGTAGACACGAGGGACTTAAAATCCCTTGGCCAGCAATGGCTGTGCGGGTTCGATTCCCGCCCGAGGCACCAAGGAGTGTTTTTGATTTTTTTAAACATCTCCTGAGTGCGGAAAAGTCTAACAATTAGCGAGTTGCTATTGTTAGACTTTTTTAATTGGTGCTTGCTATTTCGAAAAATAGCTTGTGTTTTTTGTCTTGTAAAAAACTTTTACAAGCTATGGCTGTAACCTTCTATCTCTTCACGAGGCTGGACAAGAAAGGAGACCATCCGATCTACACATCCATTTATCTTGGCTGGAGCAGATTTTGCTCCAGCATCGGGTATAGCATCAATCCTGACAAATGGGATGATGAGAAAATGAAAGTGAAGCACGGCGCCAGCAGTGCCCGAAAAGTACCTTTCAATACCAACAATTCCAGGATTGCGGCCATTTCGTCCAAGTTTGACACCCTTGAAGCGAACAACGCCAAGTTGTCAAAGGAACAGATCAAGAAACAGCTTGCTGAAGTTATTGGAAGGCAAGTTAAGGGAGAAGAGACAGAGACGGACGGACCTGTCGGTTTCTTCAAATACTTCGATGCGTTCATCCTTGACGGCAAGTTGAATCATAAATGGGCCTTAAATACCGTTAAGAAGTGGGGAACGCTCCGCAGCCATATGATGAAGTTCAATAAGAACATCACTCTCGATGACTTTGGTAAGGAAACCCTCGACGCATATGTTCGCTTCGGGCAACCGAAATCAATATGCTGGATGTTTCCGTCAGAAAAGAATTGAGTCTTCTTCGCTGGTATCTGGGCTGGTGTGTCGAGAAAGGATACACCACAAATCGGGTGTTCTCTAAATATCGTGCGAGGCTGGAAGACACGAAAAAGCCGGTGATCTTCCTTGAAAAGGATGAACTCTTGAAACTCTACAATTTCAAAATCCCCAAGAATGGATCAGAAGTAACTATCCACGACATGTATGGTGAAGAATATAAGAAGAAGGTTACTGAAAAAGCTTCTCTTGACAAGGTTAGGGACTTATTCTGCTTCTGCTGCTTCACCTCCTTGCACTATTCGGATCTGGCCCAGCTGCAGCGGACAGACATCTAGGATGGGTATATCCGGCTTACTACTATCAAGATGGACGACACGGTCAATATACCTGTCAACGAAATGGTCCAGGCTATTCTGGACAAGTACGCCGCATTTGATTTCGATGGTCTTGCCCTGCCCGTCATCACCAACCAGAAAATGAATCAGTATCTCAAGGACATCTGCGAACTGTGCGAGTTCACGACCCCGCTAACCATTGTCCAATACGTTGACGGGAAGAGGAAGGATGTCTGCTTCCCCAAATGGAAACTGATGGCAACCCATGCCGCACGTCGGACGTTTATCTGCACATCCCTGGCTGCAGGAATAGCTCTACAAGTCATCAAGAAATATACGGGACATTCTGACTACAAGGCCATGAGACCTTACATCGAGGTGGTGGAAAGGACCAAAGATGACGCCATGAAGACATTTATCAACTATTTTAAATAGGCGCGTCATGAACATTCTTCTTGTCATCGTATACATGCTCTCGGCGGTTCTCCTCGTGTGGTTCGTCTATTGGGCTTTCAAGAATTCGGATCATTTCCTGCTTCTGGATAACAAATACAGGATGATGGTGAAAATCCGCGATTGCTATCTCAAGGGGTTGAAAGCTGACCCTCAGGATAACGAAGAATACTTCAAGCGAAAGGCCGTGAAGATTATAGAGGATTACAAGCCCGTCTTCGGTCCGCTTGAAAGAAAGGAGAATCTCAAGCTCCATAAATTGACCGTAACGAAGATGCTTTCAAAGTCGGAATTCTATCATTACTATTTCACACAGGACAGGTTCGCTCTGGCGGTATTCGACAAGATGCATGAAGATTATCGATCCGGGGACTTTGCGACATACCCGAATAATATTGAAAGCAGCCTTCGTCCCGTTCTTCCTCAAGAGATGTCAAAGAACAAAACTCTTCTCAAAGATAATATCAAATTCATCCAAGCCGGATGGTTTGACGAGAAGGGCGTCCTATTCCCGGGGTCAAAAAATATTATAAACTGTTCGGCTCTTACTGGGGAATTAAACCTACAACAATGAGGTCGAACAAGAGAAACGCACTTGAAAGTGTTGATGGAGCGTCGATGCAGATTGAAATAAAAAAGATTCTCGGCATCAATTAAACACAGAGATAGAAAAACGCAGATTAACCAATCATCAGTATCTATAATGTCGGCTACCGATAGACACAAATAGTGCCTATTAATAGTGGCATAAGTATCTGTTCTTAAAAGAATAAACTTTATTTTTGAAATAAAGTTGTACATTTATACATTTGTATTTGCAATCCAGTAGGAAAGCAATTACATAAAGAAAGCGTTTAGCTTTATTCCATACCAAGGAATCTGGACAATTCACGTGTGGTGGGATAATGTTTAATCGCTTGCACTGGCTATATGCAGGGCTTATGCTCACGCTATAGCAAAGTGTGAGCAGTAACGACCCCTTATCTCCACACACGGCCGTCCATAGCCTCTTGGTAGGATAAGACTAAGTTGGCTCACACTTTCTTCATTTATGATTAAGTTAACATTAATGAGCCATTGATGAAAACGATGCGCAAATGAAGAAATCGCTGTCTGTTCCGATTGTCTTAATAGCTATTGCTATGGGTCTGGTGTCTTGCTCCTCTCCTATCAATAGCATCAACGATCCACATTTCGACGAAAGCGGTGTTTATCTTGACAGCCTTGGAAGTACCTTCCATTCGGCCTTCCCTACTTCTCTTGATTTTTATGTTGAGGTAAGCGGAAGCATGAATGGCTTTTTCAGAGCCAATCGGCCAACGGCTTTTAAGACAGACGTATGGGCTATCGTTTCAAATTTTGATAATCCTGGCGTTTCTGTTCTATCTAACACAGGAACGCAAGCTACCAAGTTTACAGGTGACCAGTTTAGAAGCAGGATGAATTCAGGCGGCTTTGTTTCTACTGCATCTACCCAGGTTCCTGCCATGCTGGAAACCATACTACAATCCCTAGATTACGAAAATGGTGCAGTTGCTGTGCTTATTTCTGATATGAAATATAGTCCTGTTGGAAGCAAAGCCATGTCTGTCCTTCTCCAACAGTATGCAACTGATATTCGAAATATCGTTGGAAGATTCCCCGGATCTGCATATAGCATAATTGGAGCTTATTCAGAGTATCTCGATGCTAAAGGCAACATCGCTTGCGAGAAGTCTCCATACTATTATGTGGTTATCGGTAAAGATGTCTGTGTAGCAGAAGTTCGCAACTGTATCACAACCATCATTTCTGACAAAGATAATTATCTGGATAACATTGAGACTGGTTTTGATTACAAGCGTCCCGCCTACGGATTTGGCGTTCCTGACAATATCATCCAACTTGATGAGGAACCAACATTCTACAATTACGATGTCTCCTATTCCGACACATGCAAAGTGGTGCTTAACCTTGACCTTTCTGATTTCCGCTGGCTGATTGCAAGCGATGAAGATGTCCTCAGAGAATGCCTTAAGGTGAAGGCAGCATACGGCTCAGAGATAGAGGTCGGCAAAATCAACATCAGTATAAACAATCACAACCAGAAGAAACTTGAAAGACTTGCGGTCGCTTCAGTTGAGTTGAAACTATGGAATATGCCGATGGATGCTGATGTTATTGAATGGACTTTGGATCATCCGGAATATTCTGTTACTGATACCTTCATGCAGATTCAGAATGCTGCTGCCGAGGCAGACCTCACCGGGTCTTTCTCCTTAGCCAATTTCATACAGGGTGTTTTCCAAGCGGTTCAGAACCATTGGAACCAGGAACCCAACCGAATCTTGATTTCAAAAAGCAACTAACATATGAAGATTGTTGACATTTACGGATGGGGACTTCCCAAGCAGGCGGATTTCCTTAACCACTTCAAAAACAACGACACGCTTTATAATCAAGCCCGTGCCCTATGGAGCAAACTCGGCTCCTGCACGGTTTGGTTTATTGTCATTTTCGTAGTTATTGCATTGGTCTTCGTCATCATTTACTACGGGCCTTATAACAATAAGCCGGGGCGTCACTATAAGGTGAAGCATTGGCTTATTTGGATGCTCATTACTGCCGCTGTTACTTTTGTGATTACAATGGTATTGGGGCTGGTTATGGTTAAGTCTCCTCTTTCTGCAAGAATCTGCTTGATTCTCCGTGTCAGCGGAATCAATTTCTTCTACAGCATTGGAGTATATTTCATCGCTGCTCTTCTGGTCTGCAATATGCCGTTCCTGAAGACCAACGCATACAGGTTCCTTAAAATCGGCAAGTAGTTATGGCAAATAAAGTTTTCGTTTTCTGCATTGGCGGAACCGGTCTCCGCGTAATGAAAGCCATCACGATGCTCGCGGCATCTGGCGTAAAGACGAATGGATATTCCATAGTCCCAATTATCATCGATCCTCATATCGACCTGGAAGAGAAAACCAAAGTTGACAATCTTATCCATGACTATATCAGCATCTACAAATATGCGACGACGAGCGAAGGGCAGCAGATGAATCCGCTTGACGGGTTCTTCAACACCCAGTTCCAGCGCCTCGCAGAAATTGATGATGAGCAGAACAACACAAGCGCCAGCATGGCTGAACGCCGCACATTCGGTGAATACATGAATGTCGGCAACCTCAGCAATGATGACGTGAACAATTTCCTCGTGCAGACCCTCTTCTCGAAAGAGAATCTCACCAACAGCCTGTCCGTGGGATTCAAGGGCAATCCTAACATCGGAACAGTTGTCCTGAACGAGATGGTTAACGGAGCTGACTGGTACAGCGCTTTCACCCGCCATTGCGAGAGCGGAGACCGCGTGTTCATCATCAGTTCCATCTTCGGCGGTACAGGAGCATCAGGCTATCCTCTCATCGAGAAGAAGATTCGCGATGCTGAAGGATTCCCGAATGTTCAGCGGGCAATAATGGGTGCCGTGACGGTGCTCCCTTATTTTTCCCTTGAAGATCCGACAGTCTCCAGAAGCGACATTGACTCCTCCAGTTTCTTCACGAAGTCAAAATCCGCGCTGAGCTATTATGAGAACACCGTGAAATCGGATTATCTCTACTATGCCGGCGAGCAGACCCTTCGCGCAAATTACAAGAATAATGAGAAGGAACAGAAAGACCTGGCCCATTTCGTAGAACTGGTAGCAGCCACAGCTTTGTTTGACTTCCTTTCCAAACCGAAACCGGATGCACCACAGGCATTGACCCGTGCCATCTATGACGACAAGGTAGCCCTTGACTTGGCGTCTCTTGGAGCCGGATACAAAGGAATCGTCAAGAATGTTGCAGACATGATACTGCTTGACCTTCTGGTTAAGATTCTGCCTGAGGAATCGCGGTTCCCGCTAAAGAAAGACCGCAAGATGAACAAGGACTTCTATCAGGACCATGCATTCGTCGCTCTTGACCAGTTTACCAAAGGATTCTACCAGTGGTATAAGGAATTGTCCGAGAATGCCCGTGGTTTTACCCCACTGAACCTTGTCGGTCCCGGAAAGGAACTGACCAATTTGGTAAAAGGCAATACGCTCAAAGGCAAGGATGAGTCTTACTATCTGCTGGAGATGATTAAGGCCAGCAACAAGGGTAACGGCGAGAAGCATGACAACATCTTCCGTTATTTCTTGGAGTTTGCGTACAGCGCCATCAATGTTTACACCAAAAATCTGTAGTTGAATTATGAGTAGCATAGACATCAATATCATACAGAGAGGCATCACCAACAACTTTGAGTGGTCAGCCGAGCAGGGACGTATAACCGCTGCAGATTTGGGTAAAATCGGCGAGCAACGTACCGACAATTGCGGAGCGCTTAATGCTCTTCCTACTCCCTTTGCACGTTTCTTCGTGTTCAAGGAGGCATTCCGCCGCGTGCTGGAGCAGAAACTTGACCCTGTAAACAAACCTGCAGGACGGGCTTACGAGCACCTTGTTTCCAATACACTTGATGTGTTCGAACTCCTCTATAATCTCAAGTATCACGAGAACCGTTGGAAGAGCCAGGACCGCAGAATCGTAATCAAGGAATGGAATTATGCCGACCAGATGAAGGTTCTCAAGAACGACGTCCCTATCTTGGGTAATGCCGTAGAGAGTTACTTCAAGGAAGATCTGGGCGAAGCATCCAGAAAACTCTTCTTCATTATTCTTGAGGACAAGGGCAAAGAATGCCTTTTGGCGACAAGTTCCCCGATGACCGGTTTCATTACCCCTCCTGATCTGGATCTCAAGACAGTACCCCTGGCCGGAAGAAATGAAGAAGACTTCATCGGAGCAATCTACCAGGCGCTTAATATTACCCCGCTTACCAGAAAAGAAGGTGGTAAGTATTTCAAGGATATTCTCCTCTTCGAGAACAGGAGTGAGGATTTCAAGAATTACATGTATAACAAGCTCTTCTCCGGCGGCGCTACCATCGATGCTCGCTTTAAGGAGTTGAGGGATTATATCAAGGCGTTTGATGCTGACCGACAAATAATCAAGAACTGGTCCGATGCTGATCTCGAGCAGGTCTATTCGGTTAACAACACGCCCCTTGTGGTAAATGGAATTCCTATCCTTTGCAGCAAGGCCACTGATGTAATCAACTATCTTACGGATGACATCATCAGGCTGCCCTACAAGATTGATTCTGATAAGTACGTAACGCTTGTTTTAACGCCGGACAGCGCTGACAGAGATTTCGATTATCTGCTTCCGTTGACGAAAGAAGGACTCGAGCATCTCAAGGCTGGCGACCTTAAGATTTCTGGAACAAAGAAGTCATATGGAGACGTTGCTGTCGTTCTGGAATGCAACGGAAAGAAGCACGAACGCTATTACACTGCAGAAAAGAATCCGGGCGCAGGCAAGGGCTCCGTACTCGACCTCTCGCTGGCAAAGATCAATTTCGATATTGCACTCTTCCCGAATGTCCTGTCATACAAACCGGCAGAGAACAATTATTTCAAGATTCTGATATCGGCAACAGACCAGAACGAGAACAAGACCTTCTCTGTGACAAATCTTGCCCTGGACTTCTATGCTACCGACAAGGGTGGAAAATACATCCATGTCGAGGAAGCGACCGACAACACCTTTGAAAACGGTGTTAGAGCGCCATTTATCCGTTCTCAGCAAGACAGCAACAACGACTGCGGCACCAAGTATTACGAGGTGTTCAACACGCCTTTCAGCGCCATTTGTGCAGAGATTTATCTGGAAGGAAAGGCCTATCCGTTTGCTATAATCCCTATTTGGGACAAGTCGGAGCCGTCAGAGAAGAAGTTCTCTTACGCCATTGACCTGGGTACTTCCAATACTTATATCTCACGTCGTGAATATGGCAAGATGACGGAGCCTCAGCAGCTGAAGATGGATAAGCAGATTGTCAATTATCTCCACGCCAAGGAAGAATCTGTCCAAAAGGGCCTTATTTCCAGGATTGAAGGAAAGATTCCGGAAGCATTCAAGACGTTGGTCAAAACGGAGTTTGTCCCTGCGCTTATTGACGATAAGACCTACCGGTTCCCTATTCGCACGGCTCTCTGCGTGACCGGCGATGATACCAGGAAACCTGTCCTCTTTGACAACAGCAATATTGCTTTCTTCTACGAGAAGTTCCGTGGTGCCGGCAATCAGACTGTCATTACAAACATAAAGTGGGCGGAAGATGAAAAGAATCTGCGGGTGTTTATTCGCGAAATTCTTCTTCTAATCAAGGCTGATATCCTTCAGGAGAACGGTGTCATCTCAGGCACTGAGGTTATCTGGTTCCGTCCGCTCAGCTTCAAGGAAAGCATTCGACGCAACTTCGAGAAGATTTGGAAAGAGGAAGCCTCCAATATCCTCAATCTTGACTCCGCAGAGCAGCAGTTGAAGTGCTATACGGAATCTGAGGCTCCCTACTACTACTTCGCGACGAAGTCTGCTTTCCAGAATGTTGAGTCTGTCGCCGTGATGGACATTGGTGGTGGTTCTACTGATATTGTCTATTACGCCAAGGGAGAAGCTAAGATTGCTAACTCCGTCCATTTCGGATGCGATGTCCTTTGGGAGAATGGATACAACCAGTTTGTAAATGCCCGGGACAATGGTATCTTCAAGCACTACAAGGACAAGATTCACTTCGATACCAACGAATTGAAGGAACTCTACGAAGCGATGTTGAAGTCGAACCATACTTCGACTCGTGACATCATCAATCTCTGGATCAGCAATGACAAGGAGACTGAAATTGCCAAGAAACTGAGGACCGATCATATTTCTACCTTCGTCTATCACTACACGGCGCTGGTTTATTATATGGCCGCCATGTTCAAGGCGAACGAGCTTCCTTACCCGAGAACCATCATCTTCAGTGGTAACGGCAGTAAATATATCGACAACTATATTACTGATTCCAAGGTAATCCTGAAACAGATTACCGAGCTGATTGTGTCGAAGGTATATGGGGCTGAAATATCTGATATTGAACTCGTTCTGCCTATGGAGCGTAAGGAAAGTACCTGCTACGGCGGCCTATACCACCGCGCAGGAGCCAAGGAACCGAAGCCGGTTGTTTACCTGGGCGACGGCAACAATGCTGAATATAAGGATGTCGAGGCCATCAATGCGGCTTATTCATCTGGCATGAAGAATAACCTTGCCAATGAAATCGCCGCAATGAACAGAATCTACAAAGAGGTTCTGGATGCCCTCATCCGGCAGTCAGTCATTGAGCAGGTGGATTCTGCCAAGATGAAGGACGTCGTGGATTCTGTGGTCAAGGACGCCCTGGTATCCAAGTTCCAGACAGAGATTCTTGACAAGTACATACTTCAGGAGCCTTTCAACGATACTCTATTCTTCCTGCCGGTTGTAGAAGCTGTGCTTCAGCTGACAGGCGTTTATAAGAAATAAACCATGAACCTTTTTTTACATTTTCTCGACACACATCCGTTGGTAACTGTCGCTGTCATTGCAGCAATCCAGTTTTGGTTCTTCTTCCACACTATGAGAGAGCTGAATAAATTGAGCCGCTTTTTCCCGTCCAAGAAATGGGAGACGAAAGGCGACGAGGAGAGTTTGACTTTGATTGCCGAACCCGAAGACTCTAAGAGCGCCCAGAAACTGGTCAGCGAGATTAACGACTACATCACAAAGACAAACGGTGCGGTTGAATATGCCGTCATCAAGGATAAAACGGAACGCCGCATTGACGCCCTGTATGAATTTGCAACGTCCAAGATTTCTTTCCCGACCTACCTCGGTCTTATGGGTACTTTCTTAGGCGCATATATCGGTTTGGAATGCTTCAATGACGGTTTGGGCCAGGGTGACGGCGGCATCGCGGACCAGATGGTCAAGGAACTCATCAACGGTATCATTGTTTCAATGTGGACATCGCTGGTGGGTCTTATCTTGATGACCATCAGCAATTGCCACGCAAGCAAAGTACAGAAGAATGTTGATGCTCAGAAGGATGAATTCTTTGAATTCGTTCAAATGTCGGTCATTCCAACTCTTGGAACGAATGTTTCTTCCTCTCTCAACAGGCTGAAGAGCACAATCGGCAAATTTGAGCCCTCATTCCGTGCAGTCATTGAGGAATTCAAAGAGGCTTTCCGCGACTGTACGGATATGTTTAAAGGGACGTTTGCAGAGAATGCTGAAGTTCTCACGAAAGCGGTTGCCGAGATGGGCAGCAATATGACTCTCATCAACGAAAACATTCAGAAGCAGGACCAGCTGCTTGCCACCCTCAGGCAAAGGGAGATGGTTGTTACTTTGGACAAGTTTGTCACTGCGGCCAACAGCTTTGATTCTGCGACCACATCCATTCAGAAGCTTGAAGAGGCCAAGGAGAGAATCATCGCATCCACCAATACGCTTGCTGAAAAGCAAGAGTCTTATAACCAGTCTCTTGAGGTTCCTACAAGGCTTCTGCAGCAGGTCAATTCCATCCTCGATCGTGTTACTACATTCGAACAGAGCATCAATGCCCTTGGCGTTAACATCGCTCAGACCCAACTGCTTGGCAACATGCAGATTAATGCTATTGAAGAGCAGTTGAACGCGCTTAAGACGAAACACAGCCTTGTGTATCGTTATCAGGATACCGAGGTTGAAGAACTCGATAAGATTTACAAAGAGCAGTCAAAAGCCGTCACAGATCTTTCAGATGCCTTCAAACGTGTTGTTGCCCAGAATAAGGATGACATCGAGACTGCCATGGGCGACTTCAAGAAAGCCTACGATGAGATTGTTCTCAACTGCAAGACTGGTGTTCAGCAGAAACTGGAAGAATTCATCGACGCCCTTAACAAGACGTTGGATGTTGAGGATGCCAACCGCAAACTCTCCAACTTGGATCGCCTCCAGGCACTTGAAACCGGGCTTGGTGACATCAAGGCTGCAATGGCAGACAAATCCGCTCTTACTGATGTTTCCAAGGCCGTCCGGGAAGGAAATGCCAAGATTGAGGACCTTGCCCGACGTCCGATTGTCGTACAGAGGACCGTATCTTCTTCCAGCGGTAATACCAGCAGCGGTGAAAAGCCTCTTAGAAGAGGCATATGGCCATTCAGACGTAAGTAGGTTCGAAGATGCGAAAGAAAGGCGACAAAGATTCCTTCTGGCCCAGTTATGTGGACATCGTAACTAACCTGTTTGCTATCATGGTGGTGCTATTCGCGGTGTCGTATAGCCGGTTCCATGTAAAGGAGGCCGAGCTGAGGAAAATCGCTGATAAGTACGAAGAAATCAAGAAAATCTACCAGACCGTAGAGAACATTGATTCCACCTACTTTGCGTATGACTCAACATACGTAAAGCACATTTTCAAGATCCAGGTAACCTATCAAAAAGGCGAATTCGATCTGTATAAACTGATGGCTGACCGCACGAACCGTGCTGAGGCAGACACGCTTCGTAAACGCATTATTGCTGCCGGCCGGGAGATTAAGAGGACCGTTCAGAATCTCCAGAATATGCACGATAAGAAGCAGGACATCAAATATTTGGTTGTTATTGAAGAGCAGGCATCTGCTGATGGGTATTATGTCAATCCATACTTCAACAACGATGTTTTGAGCTATCAGCGTGCTTTGGAACTTCATCGATTCTGGAAGAAGAATGACATCGACTTCTCCGCCATGCCGAAATGCGAACTGGTCATTAGCGGCAGCGGTGAAGGCGGCGTTCCGAGGGACACAACACGGGAGGAATTCAACCAGCGCTTCCTGATTCATATCGTACCTGTCATCGGCAATATTCGAATGGATGACACGCGGAAGTCCGTTGTCAGCAGATGATGCTAAGGATGTTCACCATAGGTTCCATCTTCATTTGCATTCTCCAGACTCTTGTGGGCTGCATCAGTTATCCGGATGCCGGCAACGAGGTCCGGATGGAGCTGCCTTCTCATTCTGACACAGATTGCATCATCGAATACAATGGATATACGGTTTCATACGATGAAGCAGCACGTATTCCAGCCTGGGTCGCTTATGAACTGACTACTGATGAGGCAAACGGCACAATTAGTCGCAGCGGCAAGAATTTCCGGCCTGATGATAAAGCCAAGGTGGTACAGGCTGACAATTATGATTATCGCAGTTCAGGATGGTCGCGTGGACATATGGCTCCTGCCGGAGATTTCAAGTGGGATGACAGAGCAATGTGGGACACATTCTTCTATACCAATTGCTGCCCGCAGGATGAGAAATTGAATAACGGCAGCTGGAACGTCCTGGAGAACAAAGTCAGAACTTGGGCCAGGCAATTCGGCAGCGTTTTCGTCGTAACAGGTCCGATTGTGGGTCAAAACCAAGGTGGCAAGATAGGAACTCACCAGATTACCGTTCCTGATGCTTTCTTTAAGGCGCTCCTGGTTTACAAAGATGAGTCATATCACGGTATCGCATTCGTGATGTTCAATAACCCCACAACGCAAAGATTACCAGAAAGTTATTTGAGCATCAATGAGTTGGAGAAGATTTCGGGGCTTGATTTTTTTCCAAACCTTGATGACAACACAGAAGAAGTCGTGGAGGATACTGTTGAACTTGGTTTTTGGAGGATTTGATAGCTCGCAGCATACCATCTCTACCGACCCCATCCAGTCTTCCTTTTTGTTCCGTCCCAGTTGGTGAGTTCGTTGTTAGAACCTCCCCCTCCCATGTTGAAACCTTCCCTGCCTCCGAGTCCTTCCAGGATTTCCTTTGGGACACTCATTTCCTCACTGAGTTGCTTGGTGCGAGGTAAGCATTCGAACAAGTACGACTGTTGGTTGGTCTGGGTGTGATGTACCTTTGCATCCCTGATATAAACTGACAGGCTTATGATAACAAGAGAACAGATCGAGGAGATCTAGGCCGAGAGCCGCGAGAGAGGGATCTCCATCACGAAACTCCTGGAAGAAAAAGGCATCTCACCCCACCAATACTTCTGGCGGAAAAGGAAACATGCGCGAGAAGCCGTTCCGGAACTTTGTAGCTATACGGACTTCTTTTGGTCCTTTTTCGTAGATTTTTTAGATTCTGCGATGATGGCCTTCATTCTCTGTTTTGAGACGATCTGCGTATCCGTTCTGAAGCCGGCGGAGCCATGCAGGTTGTTGGTGACGTCCGTCCGTGTATATGTGGGGACATAGCCTTCTCCGTTCACGGCGAGGAAGTTCATGTCCTGAAGAGTGCCGATTATCTCATCGGGAGAGAAGCGCTGTCCTCCGCGGTTGATCTTCTTCGCGAGGTACTTGTACAGGATGAGAGCCAGGAAGCAGGTGAGGAAGTGGGCCTTGATGCGGTCGTCCCTCTGTAGGAATACCGGCCTTGCCTCGAAGTCGGTCTTTGTGATGCGGAAGCAGTCTTCTATGATCCAGCGCCCACCATTTACCTTGATGATTTCTGGGGCGATGTCATCAAGGTCGGTGCAGATGCCGTAGAAGCCATCGAAGCGCGCCTCCTGGTCTATCATCTCCTGATTGAGCGAGTAGCTGTTGTATTGGGCTGGTTCTCCGTCAATGGTGCAGGATTCGCACTTGATGAAGCGTTTTGGGTCGTTCTGCCCTTTGCCGAGCTTGCCGGCCGCCCCGCGCTTGATGATGCTCTCTGCTCTCGCTGTCTGCTTCCCGCGCGCGTGCCGCAGGTAGTCGCGGTACTTGAACGAGAAGGTGACGATGAGCCTCTGTGACAGTTCCTCGCCGGTCTTGCTGAGCGTCGTCTTTATCCATCGCTCGCGGCAGAAGAGGTCGTCCGCATGCGTCTCCGGGTCCAGCTGCGTCAGGTCATATTCTTTTTCTGACAGTTCCGGGCCGTTCTTTCCCTTGAAGTCGACAAGTCTCCAACCCGTAGTCTGCAAGGCCCAGTCCTGAAGGTGTCCCTCGAGTTTCTTCAGCGACTGCACTGTGATGAAGGCCCTCTCCCCGACGTGGTCATTCAGCCTGTTCTCATATGAGGCGAGCCCTCCGTCCGTGCATACGACCACTTTCGATATGCCGAACTTCTCGCGGAGTTTGTCTTCCAGCGGCTTGAGCGTCGTCGTTTCCGCCGTGTTGCCGGGATTGACGCAGAACGCGAGCGGGATGCCGTCCTTGTCGGTGAAGAGCCCCATCTGGACGATGGGATTGGGACGGTTCTCCTTGGAGTGCCCGTACTGGCGCAGGCCGCTTTCCTCCTCGCTCTCGAAGTAGTAGTTGGTGCAATCGTAGTAGATGACCGAGTCGCTGCGCTTGCCCAGCTTCAGGCTGTTCCTGTAGACGGCCGCCTGGATGTCGTCGCTCTCCTTTGCCAGAAGCGACAACGCCCTATAGACCTGATGGATGTCTGACTTCGGCCGATCGATGAAGCGCTTCGCATCCTCCAGGGATGAACGCTTGGAGCCGGGATACAGCACCCTCGTGTAGAGCAGCATTTGAAGGATGTCGTCCAGGTCATATTCGTTCTTGTACTTCTTCTCTATCTTTTTGCAAATCTTATCAAGACCCAGTTCGTGGTAGACTTTCTGTAGGAACAGGTAGCCGCCGTTGAAGCAGCGCTGTTCGTTCTTCTTGACCAGGGCGCTCTGGGAGAACTTTACGACCACGTCCCTGCGGAGCTCCTTGTCTGCCTTGGTCAGCCCCTTGATGTATTCTTGGACCGCTTCCATCGTATTCTCCTTTCCGAACCTTGCCTCAACCTCCTCGATGCTCCCCAGGCGCTCCACCGTCCTTGTTGAACTCTTCCCGGACTCCGTCCTATAGGACTTCTGGACATAGTAAAGCGTGGCGTTTTTAGACTTGCTGATAGTTAGTTTCATATAATATAACCGTATATAGCTATAAATATAGAAATAAAATTTGACAAAAAAAAGACTTTTACGAAAAAGTCTATCAATTATTTGCGAATATTCTTAATTCAAGAATGTGTCAAACTTCCGCAGCTTTTAAGAAAAAGGTTACTGAATACGGCAAGATTTACGAAAATAATGTATTTTTGCAGTGTTTGGCTTGAATTTTGGGAATTTTGCCCAATAAAATACAAGTATGAAGATCGAGTACAACAAGCATCGTGTAGAGTACTTGCTGTCATTGTTCAAGATGACAGTAGAGGAGTTGTTGTCCTCAATCAACAAGGACTTGAAGACCCCAATCACTTGGGAGGACATCGACAGCGACGAAATCGAATTGAACTACCTGAAACGTATTGACAAGGTGTTCAAAAAGGGTCTGCTGTATTACTATGATCCTACTGTCCCCGTGAAGGACAAAAAGGTGAGCGTTTTTTTCAGAAAAGAGAGCTTTACGACGGAACCGAACATTGGTGCCAGAAAAAGGATACGTGAGTTTGAGGATTTGAAGACTCAAATCAGTGCTATTTCAATCATGTCGAAGTTCGATCTAAAGAAAACGCTGAGGACATATTCGGTAAAGGAGAATCCCCGAGAGGTGGCTTTCTCTTTGAGAGAGACCTTACTCCCGGCCTTCAATTCGGATAAGAGAGAGTTCCTCAAGAGCTACATCAACAAACTTGGCAAGTACAATATCCTTGTCCTTGAATTTGTTGACACGTTCAACAAAAAGGAGAAGGCAAATATTGACGGATTCTATATTGAACCCAATGCTATCGTGCTGAAGAGGAATCAGGATGCTCTGAGCAGGGAGATATTCACCTTGTCTCATGAGTTGGGCCACTATCTCCTCAAGACAGAGGATGTAGATGAACTGGATTTCGCAAAGGTGACAGACAAGAGCAATGGCCTCTCGGACGTTGAGAACTGGTGCAATCAGTTTGCCTACTACTTGCTACTTGGAGAAGAGAATGCAAAGAAACTTGAGGCAATCGCCCAGTACGACTATCATGTAGACTATGGTCACGATCTTGTGGCAGGGATTTCACGTCAGACGAACCTCAGCAGACTTGCTATCTTTACAAATTTGTTCCTACAGCATCGAATGACATTCAATGATTATAGCAATGTCAGAGAGGATTTGCGAGAGCGGTATTTGGCTCGTAAAGAGAAGGAGAAACTGGACCGTGAGAACAGAAAGGCAGCGGGAGAGATAGTTGGCGGGCGCAATCCGAAGCCTATCCAGTCTGATTTGGTGTATGACATCTACAACCTTGCGCTCAACAAGGGAGTGGTTTCAGAGTATGAATACTGTGCGGCTTTGAATATCAAGCCAAACGATATAAGCAGGGTTTTCTATGAAGGCAGTCATTGATACCAGTTCGCTTGTGTCGTTGGTGAGATACTATTTCCCTTTTGACAAGGAAGGGAAGTTGAAGGCTTTTATCGAGGAGAGAATTGAAGCCAAGAATCTTATCGTTCTTGAACAAGTCGTGGCAGAATGCAAACTGCAAGGAAAAGGGCAAGTGGTTAAGGCATTGCCTTTCGTAGACAAGCCAAAGAATAAAACATCTATTACAGACGTACCAGTCAATCAGAAGTTATTTAAAATGATTGACAACAACTTCATCAATGGCTCAGTTGCGAGACAGCTTCCGCCGGCAGAGTATCAGCTTCCGCGGGATAAGTTCACGGCATCAGCTGATTTTGCCATGGTGCTATATGCCTATAGCGTCAAGGAAAATGAGGATGTCGTGATTGTGACGGAAGAGACTGGTTATAGCAAAGATGGCAAGCCCTTCAGAAAGATTCCAGGAATATGCGATACTATTGGCGTAAGGACACTTAATCTCCCGGAATTTTTATCAGAGAATAGTATTATTGACCTGACAGTTGAGGTACAGAAGACTTCGTTGTTTTGAATTAGGAAAAAAGAGATCAAACTAATGATAGAAGAGGTCGCCAATGGGGCGGCCTCTTCGTGGTTAATGTCGACTTATAGGTATCGGGTTACATCAGTGTACCCTGTTGCCAAGGAATCCTCGGCAGTTCAACGTTTTTTTGAAGTTACCTCCTTCTACTCCACCGTATCATCGGCGTAGCAACCATCTCCCGGGTCTTGCGGAAGCAGCGGCGGGCCCAGAGGATGTCGTCCTCGTTTCTGTCGCGGCCCCAGTTCTGGTCGGGGGCGGATTCGCCGCCCCCGCAGTTTTGTGCGAAGGTGGTGGCGGCATCGACGTAACCGGCGAAGAGAAGAAAGGCCGTCCGAAA
The DNA here is from genome assembly GCA_002320605.1 of Bacteroidales bacterium UBA1680. Classification (GTDB taxonomy): domain Bacteria; phylum Bacteroidota; class Bacteroidia; order Bacteroidales; family UBA932; genus Cryptobacteroides. The sequence goes on from DCKG01000022.1 coordinate 193,957, forward strand.
GATGCTGCTGGTCTCCTCCCACGAATAAGACTGCTCTGTCACCCGGCTTTCTTCAGCGAAGACTCGTCCAACTCTTCCGGGAACCATCTTCTCATAGCGTTTTCCATTCACAGTGAAACCCCAGGGGAAAAGGAAATCCTTACCTTCATCTGATAGCGCAAATGCAACGCGCTCCGATGGAGTCATCTGTCCGTACCTGTTCTCCGGACGCATCTTCTCCCAAGTCTCCGGGATTCTCGATGGCGTCAATTCGCGACCGATAACGGATGACTTATAGACGGAGTTCCCGCTTCGGATAGTGTATCCGCGAACAAATCCTGAAGTATCCAGCTTCAGTTTGACCTTGTATCCTTTGGCCTCCAATCCCGCCGAATACTTCTCCCAGGAGAATTGCGACATCCCTGAAAGGACCGCGAGGCAGTCTTTCTTGATGCGGGCTTTGTCCTCCTCGAACCTGTCTTCCGTGCGTTTCCAGCCGCGCATGCGGTTGATCTCCTCGGCGGCTCTCTTGGCGCAGATGCCGATCAGGTGGTCGCTGTTCAGGCAGTTGTCCATATCGACGCGATTGCAGTCGAAATGGAGATGAGGGATACCGGACTTGCTGTCCGTATGGAGCGTGATGATGTATTGGGATTTTGGGAGGCGGCAGGGAGACCTGTACCACCCTTCCTCTCCGGGTAGCCGGACCTGGTCGAAAGCCTGGACGAATTCTTCGGCCAGTTGCTTCCAGTCTTCCCGGGTCCAGACCTCGGACTCTTCCTTGGACGGAGATATCTCCATCCGGATCATGTTGTTCTTTAACGGGCGGCATTGTAACTCTTCCTCCCGGAGTTTCTAGTGCACCTTCATATACCCATAGATGGCCTGGGGGCTGGCATCCTGCAGAAGGTGGTTCAGTTTTATTACCTGTGCTTTTCCTTGACGGGTAATGTATCCGAGGGACACCCCGCCGTGGGCGATTGATTTTGCTCGTGCTATCATGGCTTATTCGGTTAAGGTTCGTTCAATCTCGCGCCAGCGCTTGATAATCTTGTTCGCGCTGGAAATCCATTTCCTCATGAAATAAGGGTCGGCAAAACATCGGAGGCGTTCTGCCTGCGGCATCGCATTCAGAGCGTTCTTGATATGGATCAGGTCGCCCCGGGCTTCGCTGATGCTGGTGTAGGCCTGGGCCTGGCTCCGGGTCATCCGCAGCTTGGGCATGTGGCCGATGGCACAACATCGGATGTATTCACTGACGGATTTACCGCAGGCTTGCGTCTTTGCTTTGATGATGATCCGGTCCTGCTGAGTGGCACGGAATCCCATCCTGCAGGTCATGTTGACCTTGAAATTGTTGGGATCAAATGGTTTGTTTTCATGGCAGATGCTGTTTGGATTCCGCTACGGATGCGAGCTTGCGAGCAGGGTTTCTCCGCCGAGTTTGGACAATCGCGTAGCGGAATTGTTCGACATCGGCACAACTTGCACGGTGTTTCGGGAAGGGGTCTCCCCGAAACACATGCGGAGTGTGCCACTCATTACTTCCGATAGGAATCTCCCTTGAACCGGAGGATGGAGAACATCTCATTGGTGCGGTCCATCATCCGGGGACCATAGCGGTCCAGGATCTTGTCATCGGCAATGTTGGTGGTGACGATGGTCGGAAGCTTCCGGTCATAGCGGTAGGAGATCAGATTCTGAACGGGTGTATTTTCCGTACCATAGCTCTGGCATCTCTCCGGTTCCGAACCGTGCTAGTCCAGGAAGAGGTACTTCGCCCTAAGGAACTCCTCGTAGCGGGAAGCCTCCTTCTCCAGCTGGTGCTTGAAGTGGGTGTGCAGGTCAAAGGCCGTGATATAGATTACCGGCGAGGCGAACTGCTTGTAGAGTCCGTACATCGCGTACATGAGGGTGGTTTTCCCGGAGCCGGTGGTTCTCTGGAAGAGTAGGCCGGAGCTGACGGGGCTTCCCATCATCCATTCGGCGACCTTCTGGATTTTGGTGCCGACCTCTTTCCCGGTGATATCCTGGAATTAGATGCCGCAGGACTCGACGGCCTTGCGGTAGATCTGGCTGAGCGCTTCCACCAGCGTCTCTTTTTCCGTTCCCTCTATTTGAGCCGGAAGCTTGGCGACAAGGTCATTCTTTGTCGTGAGTATCGAATTCTTCACAAGAACTGATACGATTTGATTTATTTCATTCATAAGAATTTGTTTTATAATAATTGTTACTTCTGGGTGTGATCTCCGCACCCGTGTTGTTTTGATACCGGTACCCGTTCTGTTTTTGTACGGGTTTCCGTTCAGACTCTGTACCCGTATTATTTTCGCACGGATCCGGAATCAGGACTACATAGCGGGAAGGCTTTCCACTGACTTCGTGGGCGGCAGTTTCTTGGCGATAAGGCTTCTCTTTGCCAGGATGACCGATGTCCGGCTGAGGCCGGTGATGGTCAGGACCGTCTGGATTAGGATATCGACCATAGTCTTTCCTTTCTTCCAGAAGCCATAAATCACGGCAAAGACTTCCTTCTCTGCGCCTCGAAGCCGCAGGTCTTTCCACATGAAATCATAGATGATCGTGTAAAGCATCGCTACGAGGGACTGAGGATATTGTCGAGGTCGGAGCGCCGGTAGCGCTTCTGTCCGCCGACAAATACAGGGATGAGAATTCTTGGTTTTCGCCATCCGGTAGAGCGTGCTCTCCGAGATCCTGAGAAGGGCCTTGACCATCTCAGGGGTGAGATACTCCTCCGCCTTTTCCTCCGCGATCACGTTCGTAGTCCTGACGCGCCTCGGCCAGGAGCTCCCGGGCGAAATGGCCCAGGTCTCCGGCGTGGACGGTCAGGTTTGCTTCGGGAAATTCCCGGAGGATCTCTAGTAAGTCCAATTGCTTATCCATTTCAAATAAGTTTTATGGATTCTGCCTCTCTTGACCCCCTTTCCGATGGGGATCTCACTTGGCTTCGGACCTCCGGAACACGTGGTCGGAAATCTCACGGCTCCAGAATGGCCGTGACAAACATAGAATGGTTTTTTGGGCAGAACAAAGAAAGGGATTAACAAGAAAAGCGAGCAATTAGCAGATAATCAGCCAATTACTCGCAACTCCCGGATTGAAATTCCGGATTATTCCCGGTTAATTCCGGATTATTGTCTCTTAAAGAAGGTAGTAGAAACGCCTCTTGACATGCTCTGCAATAGCTGGATGATTCTTGATGTTTTTAGGATGCGGGAGATGCATGCAATCGAAGACTGAGCGACATAGCTTTGGAAAAGTGCCGAAGGGTTTTTTTCAGATATTCAGGCTTATCAAGAAGGAAGTCTATCTTGATAATGTTATTTATGCAATAATGCTGATCATCCTGCTTCGCTCCCTTTTTATAATGGTCTCTGACATGTTGCAGGTCCTCTATCAATTGGTCAAGATTGATTTACTGCCATAGGAGTCCATCCAATCATGCATAAAGTCAGAATCAAAGGTATCCTGTAACTTGGCCTCATTTATGGCCACTCGGTCCTGTTGCTCGATTTTGGAGGCTCTCTCTTCATCGGTCGGTAGCGATGTCTGTTCTTCGTTATCAACGGATCCACCGATTCTTCCAGCGATGAATGCGTAAACAAGCAGCCCCAGGAATAACAGTAATGAAAAGCAGGTTAAGGCCAGGAATACTCGGAACCAAACATCGGTAGATACCAAATCCCGTAGTCCCAAACTCGAAGAATACACATCATGGCGGTATGCTACCGCGAAAGTGGCCAGCAGACAGATGACCACTGATGCACCTGCCCCCACAATCCAGCCGGCGTGAATATCGCGAGAGTTCAGAGTCAAACGCTTCTTTGCTTTGCTTCGGTCTTTCATTATGCCGTTCATGTTCTGTTTCTTCTACAAAGTTAGGTTTTTCTATTTCAATCCCATCACAAATACCGTATCTTCGTGTCCGAAGGTCACTTTCATTCTGAATTCATTAAAAATAATCAAAAAAACTACGGCTATTTCGAAAATTAGCCGTATATTTGTCGCGAACAATACGCATATGGCCAAGTTTTATCAAGACATCTCTGCAAGCGGAGGAACGATACGGACTCATGAACTACGTGAGCCCAGGGCTTACTATGGTATCAACAAGGAAATCAAATCCGGCAATGTCATCAGAATCAAGAATGGTGTGTATATTCTCCCTGAAGAACTGGCGACCACGATGGTCGATGTTGAAAGAATCGTCCCTGGCGGTGTCGTTTGCATGTATTCAGCATGGGATTATTATGGACTTACCACTCAAATCCCTGACGGATTCTACGTCGCTATTGAAAAGCACAGGAAAGTGGTGGTCCCTGAGATTTCAGGCATAGTTCTCTGCTATTGGGAAGAAAAATACTGCACGATGGGCGTTGAAGAAGCTGACATTGCCAATCATAAGGTTAAGATTTTCTGCATCGAGAAAAGCGTCTGCGACGCCGTAAAGTTTCGCAACAAGATCGGGACGGAGGTGGCTGTTGAGATTCTTAGGAACTATCTCAAGCGCAAGGATCGTAACATTTCCCGTCTTATGGATTACGCAAAACAAATAAGAGTGTTGTCAACAATGAGACAATACCTTGAAATGGGGCTGTAATATGGAAAAGAAAAATGTAGCAAAGTCGGTTCGGGCGAAACTCCTGAACATCAGGGATTCAGAGCCCGGGACCGAATATATGCAAGTTCTGCTCAGATACATCCAAGAGCGGATGTTGTACAGGCTGTCGATGAGCCAGTATCGGGATAACTTCTGCCTGAAAGGAAGTGCACTTCTCTTCGCCTACGAAAAGTTCAAGGCTCGTCCGACGAAAGACATTGATTTCCTGGGCGACAAGATCAGCAGAGACAAAGAAACCATTCGTAAAGCTTTCCGCGAGATCTGCACAATTCAGTGCCCTGAGGATGGTCTTGCTTTCGATAACGGGGAGAATGACATTAAGGTTGAGGATATCTCTTCGGATAAAGAGTATAATGGTGTCACAGTTACTGTGACTGCTCACCTTGATACCATTGTACAACCTTTTTCTATGGACATTGGATTTGGTGACATCGTTGTACCTGAACCCCAGGAACTGGACTATCCTCTCCTCCTTGATAATATGCCAGAGGTAAGCATCAACGCATATTCTTTGGAGACCGTGGTTGCTGAGAAGTTTCAGACAATGATTGATAGAGCATTGGCCAACAGTCGGATGAAAGACTTCTTTGATGTCTACTCCATTCTTTCGTCAGAGTCAGAACGTGTCAAGGTAAACGAGGAAACTCTTTCCGAAGCGATTGCCTCTGTTTTCAGCAATAGAGGAACGACATATACTGAGAATCATCCGCTTTTCAATGGCGAATTCAAGAATGATCCTATCAAGCAGACTCAATGGAACGCATTCTTGAAAAAGATGAAATACAAAGGAGTTTTACCTCTGAATGAAGTAGTTGATTATATCACGGAAAAACTGTCCCCCTATTGGCTATCGTTGAAGAAATGAATTCATTTCACACATACGCATTTCCTAACGCAAAGAGCGTTGTTGTCTGCGGAGATATTCACGGCGAATTCAACGCCGTGATATACAAGCTATGTATCCAGTACCAGATGACGGATACCGTGCTTATTATTGCTGGGGACTGCGGCTTTGGGTTCGATAAGCCGGGATACTATGACAATGTGTACAATCGCAATTCCTCAAGGTTAAGCAAGGCGAACAATTTGGTTGTGATGATTCGTGGCAATCATGATGATCCTGCGTATTTCCAAGAGGAGCGTATTCATCATGAGCGATTCCGCTGCATTCCGGATTACAGCGTCATCCAAGCTTGCGGACACAATATCCTATGCGTCGGCGGTGCCGTCAGCATAGACCGGGATTACCGGAAGAAGCATGATTCCCGAAATCTGCGCTCCGGTGTCGCATCGTACTGGACCGATGAGATGCCTGTCTATGACAAGGAACAATTGGATAGTATCAGCCAAGAACTCAAGCTTGACACTGTCATTACTCACACGGCTCCTTCCTTTTGCGAGTTGATCTCCAAAGATGGCTTGACTGAATGGGCAACGTTGGATCCTGATATACCTTCCGACTGCGCAAAAGAGCGTGAGACGATGGACCGTATTCACAATTATCTCAAATCAGCCGGGCATCCAGTGTCCCACTGGTATTACGGTCACTTCCACCAGAGCTGGAATTCCGAGATAGACGGCATCCTATTCTCGATGCTGGATATCATGGAGTTCAAAGAGATACACTGAATGCGAAGTAAGCGTCTTCGGGAATACGCATTGCCGCTCGCAAGATCTGCCGCTACCTTTGCGTTTTCAAAAGTAAGAAGTCAATGGAAACGCAAATGAATGAGTTCACGGAGATGGCCAGCAAGCGTTATCAGCGCGCTTGGCGCGGGTATGAAGCCACCATTCGCCGTGGTGGATCAGCCAAGTTATCCTCGTATTGTGAGTCGGCTCACGTCAATTACGAGGGCATGAAGCATTGGGTTGCCGCGCGCGGACTGTCCGTTCGCCGCTTGAGAAGGAACAACGGCAGGCGCAAAATCCAAATCGAAGAAAACGCAGTTGGAGGGTCGCCGGATATGTTCGTGCGGTTCATGCCGCCGACTCCCATGCCACCGGTTCCGATGGGCTGTGTTAAAATCGATTTCCCTGACGGGGTGACGCTGACTCTTCGGGAGTGTTACCCGGAAGGCATAGTCGCCTTGCTTGATACCTATGAGCGCCGCAGGTCGGCGAGGGAGGCTGCGGAATGTTCTCGTTAGAGGCCAACCACAGGTACTTCATGTGCCAGCACCCCGTGAACATGCGCAAGGGCATCGACTCCCTGTTCAACCTGATCCAGGCAGAGTCCCCGCTCTCGCCGATGAGCGGCGACGTGTTCGTGTTCTTTTCCAAGAACCGCTAGAGCGTGAAGCTGCTGCGCTGGGACGCGGACGGGTTCCTGCTGTACCAGAAGCGCCTTGAGCGGGGCTCGTTCGAG
>DCKG01000014.1 GCA_002320605.1 Bacteroidales bacterium UBA1680
AGACCCCGTTAATGTTCCGGAGGCGGACTCTGTCGAGCAACTTACTTTATAGTAAAATTTCTCCGGACAGCAGTGATGGAGAATATTCTCTATAATGAATTGAGATATCGCGGATATAATGTTGATGTCGGGATGGTTGAGATTATGGAGAGGAATGATGATAGGAAGCAGGTTCGCAAGCGTCTTGAAGTTAATTTTGTTGCTAATCAAGGAAGTAAGCGATATTATATACAGTCTGCATTCCGAATGGAAGATGAGGATAAAGTCATACAAGAGAAGAAATCATTGATTAATGTTCCGGACTCTTTCAAGAAAATTATCATAGAGAAAGACCTGATTGCTTCATACCACGATAATGATGGAATTCTGAGGATAGGTCTATTCGATTTCCTTTTGAATCCGGATAGTCTTGATTTATGAGATTCGCCCGGGAAAAACCACGATTTCAATCGTGAGATGAAAGGGCGAATCTCATAATCTATCGAGCCGGACTGGCCCACAATTTTGTGGGCTAAAAATAATGCGCTACACTAGCAAAAAATAAAGACTTATGAGCAAGCCCTTTGTATACGGAACCGCCGTCTTTGGAGTTCGCTTATTGGTTCCATAGGGCGTATTGTTTAGTCTGACCGCTCCCGCGAATGAATTCGTTGGATCGGTCAGTGCATCTTAATATCCCCTTCCCTTTCTCAGCGGCAGTCTCGCCTCTGATTCCTCGGCCCGCTCGCCGGCGTCTTTCCGTTCGGAAACGATGGCCTTTATTTCCTGAATCGCTTCAATGGCCTGCCTTTTAGTCAGGCCGGCGTCCGCCGCCGCGGCGACATAATCTTCCAGGCCAGGCTTTTCCTTTCCGTTGACCAGCGAGGCATGAAAGCCGTTGTTCGCCTCGGGGCATTCGGTGACGTCATACGCCGGGGAGCAGGACCATCTTCCGTCGACGCAGACGAAAGAGAAATTTTTCGCGTGATCGTCGTTTTTCCCTATCTCGAAATTAAAAACCATCCGCATGAACATTTGCTGCGCCTCAGAGACATCCCTGGTAAGATGGCGGGTGAAACGAATGAGCTTCCTGTAATCCATCATGGGTCTGTAAATCGATTCGCAGAGTAGTCCCGAGGCCGTGGCCACGTGAAGCCTCGTCCCGTCCGGAGACACGTCGAACCTTTTCGTCCCCAAATATTTCCCGTTGAACAATTTCATCTAGGGAATTGATATGCCGCATCTTTCGGCAAGCCTGAGGACATCATAGTGCTTGTTCAGAATTTGATATGCGTACTCGCTGTTGATTGCATTTGCTTTCATAAAACTTGGATCAAGGAAACCCGGAAGTCTTCAGCTCGCTGGTGGTTGATTAATTTTGCTGTTTCTTAATCCACGTTCTGAAAAACGGGTCCTCTATCTCGTAAGAGCCAGTCCGTATGACATACCCTTCCTTCATAAGTTTCTTTAAGGAGCTATAAGATGTGCTTGTGGGCAGGTTTCTGTCCTTGTAAGGGGCCTTGCCAAGAGAAAGTATCTGCATTATCTTCCTCGATGTGCGGTTCATCATAAGCCATATACGCTCAAAATCGAGGTCATGGGCATTGACAAGGTCGTTGATGGCATACTCAACAGGATTCTCTGTTATTTTCTCTACCTGAATGATTTCCCAGCACCTTGCGGAAAGCTGCTGCGTATAGTATGGATGACACCCTGTAAATTCGAGAATGTCTTTTGCTATTTCTTCGCTGTGATCTTTGACAACAGATGTCATGCGTTCTTTGATGAAGTCAAGGATATCATCATAGGGTATCTTGTCAAGGTGCATGAGTAAGTCAAAATGATAAAATGGGGATTTTGGACGTTCGAAAATATCTGCCATCATAGATTCTTGACTGCCAAGGAAGATATAGTTCAAGCCATCCTGTTCCTGCATGATAGCTCGCAGTTTCTTGTAGACATTTTTTTCTATTTCCAGAAGCTCTTGAAACTCATCCAACACTACTATCAGTTTTCTTTCCGGTGTGCTTACCTTCTCCAACAAGCCCAGAGCATCCTCAATGAACGTTAAGGATGACGCTATCTGTGGATTAAAACTTACCTCTAACTGGTCGCCAGTAGGGGTTGACGATATAACCGGGACTATCCTTAGGCTTGCCAGCATGTGCTTTAGCTTTTCCCATGAGTATAATCTATAGACTTCTTTGATAATCATGGCAGAGAAGTCCTCGATGGAGGTTACTTGCTGCAAGTTTATATACACGCAGGGCCGTCCTGTCTGCTTGACAGCCTTACGTACAAGGCTGGACTTTCCATATCGCCTTGGACTGATAAGGATAAGATGATTCTCGCTGTGGAGGAACTGCGCTATGTACTACAATTCCTTTGTGCGGTCTGTGAAGTAGTCGTTATCGACCAACACGCCATATTTGAACGGGTTTTCCATATTGCGATATTTTTCGTTCCGATATTTTTCGCAAAGAAAGTGATATTCCTGTCGCAAGTAAAATCTATTTTGTCTTTACTGCAAATTTCTTAATAAGTCGATTATCTAACCTTGACAGTTTTAACTATCCATAACTTGAAAATGGGGTCACTGATACATATCCGTTCCCCGTCAGTGTCTATGAACTCTTTGGACATTAACGACTTCTTTATTCCCTGTACGTTGGCCGATGTCTGTAGATGGTATCTTCTAATGACTTCGTTCTTTGTCAAGCCAGTCTCCACACCGTCTGCAAGAGCCACAATGAAGTTGAGTTGTAGTTCTGTCAGAGACTCTACGTCACGTTGGAAAAAGACCTTGTTTTGCTCCAATAAGTCCTTGACCGCATCATCGATCATTGAGTCTGTGGTAATAGGGTTTGCCTTGTACCAGACAATCCAAGCCATCTGTTGGACATACGAAGATAGATTATCGGTAATATTGCAGATTCTCTCGGCTTGTTCTTCTGTGATAGTTTTACCTGTTGCGGAGAACCTGCTGGTAATGAACGATACCCATTCCTTTGTGGGAATTTTCTTCAAAAACAAGATGTCGCCGAATTTGTATAGAGGGCATGATGCATCGCTGAACATACTCTCCATCATGTGTCTCTTGCTGCCGAACATGCAGTAGGTGACGTTCTGCTGGTGCTGCCAAACGGAACGTAGTTTCTTCTGGAAATTCAATGTATCATCGAATGTTCCTATCTGCTGAAACTCGTCAAAGCAGACGACTACACGGATATTCTTCTTTTCCGCAATCTTCTCGGGAAGTTGCAGTATTTCTATGTCCGTGCCATCTTTCGGATTCCACTCAAAGGAGATGGAGAAGTCGTTCAATGAATCGGCACCGAAAGAGAATTTTGGCGTGATATTGGATAGGAACCTCTTGCCGTTTTCAATACATTCGTCCAGTTTGGATGATGTCTGTTTGATTATCTCGTTGGCAAGCAGGTGGTAGAAGGCTGCTTCAGATTTACAGTAGAACATATCAAGAAGGACATAACGGATGTCATCACGCTTGTTGTTAGCTATGACATTTTTCACAAGGGATGTCTTGCCCCATCGACGGGGGGAGATAAGGACGGTATTGATGCCATGAGTGAGATTGGCTTCCAGCCGTTTTGTTTCCTCATCCCGGTCTGTAAAGTAATTGCCTTCGACTGATTTACCGAATGCGAAGGGATTCTCTTCCATAATACTATCTGCTTATAAGTTGCCACAAAGTTACTAAAAATAATTTTAGTAACAATATATTTACTAATAAATATAAAAATACTTGATTATCTCCGAAATTTGTTAAAAAGTTATCAACTAATTAAGTGATTAAGATCCTGTCGAGGAGGTAATTCCCATACCCGTCCGGCATGCTGTCTTCGAAGATGCCGAAATCGCCATAGAAATTATTGGTTCTCGCCGCCTGCAGGCCAGTCTTCAGCGGAAGCTCCAGCGGCGATATCGAGAAGCCGTTGGCGATCCATCCTTTGTCTTACTCGAACATGCAGCGGGAATTATCCGGGGACATCGACAGGACGCCGACGTTCATTCCATGATACTGGACCGTCAATGATTTAGGCAGCTTGAGCATTTCCTTCTCCCCCTTGTTCTGTTTTTATTCTCTTTCATCGCCAGCATCTCTTCCATCGAGGCGTACTTGTCCTCGCGGAACAAGTTCTTGAGTTCTTCTTCATACCCGAGCGCCATCGAAAGCCTGACGAATGATTCCAGCGATATCCTGGCCGAATTCTCGAACCGGGCGATCGTCGGCGCTGGAACGCCCGTGACATCCTGGAAGATAATAAATAATATGATATAAGCTAAACGTTCAGTCGAATGTATTGCATCGTGAAATGGATTTCTTTCATGCCAGTCAGGCATCGACTTCACCTTCGAGTCCTCGTCCGACACGTCAACCATGTTGGAATTGTTTCCTTTGCTGGTTTTCACGTCTCTTCGCGCCTCTTTCTGTGCGGGAATAGTTTTCTCGTTCGGAGCCGTCTCTTCCTCATATTTATCCAGCGAGTGCATGACTATCGTTTCGGTCAAGTTGCTGAAGCTAGGTTATCGTAACTCCCCTCCCGCTGCTTTCGCCACGGGAGAGGAGAGGTTTAGAGTTGATTTTATCGTGCGATGCCCGTGGGGGCAAGGCAAATCCTATGGGCGGACGGGCCGAACCGAGAAACCATAGCAGCGGTAGTAGGTGCCCCAGTTGAAGCGGCCCGAATCGAAGTAGAGGCTGCAGGCGTAGTCGCTGTAGGGCGTGTAGAGCGAGCCCGACCAGCAGTAGCCCCAGCTGCCGACATTGCTGAGCTCGGAACCCTTGCGGTGGCCGGCGGCAGGAAGAAAGATGATTTTGCCGTTAGGGCCTTTCACATTGAAGCCATTTTTGCCGTCCTGCGTGGTCCAAGTCCATATGCAATTCTCTAACAGTTCATTGATTTCGTGACGGGTCGGCATACGCCAAGGCGCGCCGAGTTTGGCGGTGGCAGCGTCGTCCTCCGGGGCGAGGGTGATCTTGCCGTCGGTGCCGTTGTACTTGGTCAGATTTTTAGCAGTACCAAACTTGTAGGTGTCCCATGAGTAGTTGGCTTTAGGGTTAGTTTCACCCCAAGCGTAGTAGTCGCCATATTCTGATGGTTTCGATGCGCCGAGGTTGCACTTCGCCCACTTCAAGCCGCTTGGCAGGCCGAGGTCGACATATTCATCACCAACGGTTCCGCCGCCCCCTGCTACGACCGTCACGACGCAGATGGCTGCCTTGCCCCCATCCTTGGTGGTCACGGTGATGGTAGCCTTACCGGCCGTCCGGGCTGTCACCTTGCCGTTGGCATCGACCGTGGCAACTGTCGTGTTGTCGGATTTCCATATTACATTCTTGTTGGTGGCATTGTCTGGCTGCACCGTGGCGATGAGGGTTGTCGCTAAGCCCTCCTTCAGCGAAAGCATGGTCTTGTTGAGGGTGACGCTGGTAACGGCAACGGATGGGGTGGTGCCTCCGCCACCGCTTCCGATGGCTGCCTTGAGTTCTTCGAGCTTCTGGATGATCTGCGCAAGGGCAGCGGCGGCGCTGGTATTGCCGCTGTTCACTTCGGCGATAAGGTTGTTGATGGCTGTGGTCACTTCGCTTATCTTCGTGGCTATGTCTGTTTGTACGGTGCCGAGTTCCTCGATCTGTGTCTTGATGGCATGCAGACCGTTGGCTACGGCATCGAACTTGTCGCTATAGTCGGGCAGTGCGTTGATGGCATTCTCGAGTGCGGTGAGCTTGTCGCCGTAGTCGGGCAGTGCTTCGATGGCCGTCTTGATGGCTGCGAGCTGTGCGGAGTAGTCGGGCAGCGAGTTGATGGCTGCTGTCAGTGCGTCGAGTTTGTCACCATAGTCAGGTAGACTCTCAATGACTGCCTTGATGGCTTCGAGCTGCTTGTGTAGTCTGGCAGGTTCTTGATGGCTGTCTCAAGCAGGTCAAGTTTACCTTCAAGCGAGAGGGTCTGTGCCTTCATGGCTGCCTCGATGAGGTCGAGCTTGGTCTCGAGGGTGGCGTTTGCGTTGTTGATGGCCTCCGTAATGGCTTCCATCTTCTCTTCCATACTGCCTTGGAGGCTCTCTATGGCAGTGGCGAGCTTGCCTGCCATTTCCTCCTGCTTGAGGGTCTGGTTCTTGACGGCGGTCTCAAGCAGGGAGAGCTTGTTCTCAAGCGAGAGGGTCTGTGCCTTCATGGCTGCCTCGATGGCCGTGAGCTTGGTCTCGAGGGTGGCGTTCACCGAGTTGAGCACGTCGATGACGGCTTGCAGCTTGGTCTGCTGGTCGGCGTTCATCTTGTCGATGGCTGCGGTGAGTTGTTTGATAGCTTCCTCGTTCTTGAGGAATCCGTTGTTGATGGCTTCCACCACCTTGGTGAAGTCGTTAATCACAGACACGTTCATCGTGTAGTTGATCTCTGGTGCGTCTTCCTGGCATGAGGTGAGGAACGCTGGTGCTGCCAGCATCATGGTGATGGCGAGCAGGATGAATTTGATGCGTTTCATATCATTGTTGTATTTAATTGTTTTACTTGCTGTGTTCTACTGTTATCGCTACTCTGCGTCCCTCTGCTGCTGGCTTGCCGTTCCGCCGCTCCGCCTGTCGGCGTGCGCTCTCTGCCTTTTCGGCCTGAATCCTGGCATCGGTAGCCTCGCGTTGCAGGACGTTCAAGCGGTTGCCCAGCGTGGCGGTCTCATCTTCATAGCAGGCACGCTGCACACGGGCGCGGCTCCGCACGAAGTTGTACCGCAGGGTGACAAGGGCGAAGGCATAATTCTTCGGGGCGATGGCCTTGCGGTTCATCAGCCAGTCGATTTCGCCTTTCAGCCCAACGCTGAGCTGCCGACTCACATCGGCCTCGATGTGGAGAGAAGCAGGAACGTAGAGCTTCTTGAAGTTTTCGTGTCGGTTGGTCGTCCGCACGGTGCCAATGATGGTGACGGAGCTTTCGTTGCTGATGCTTGCCCCGTCGATGAGCGGCGTAGTCTTGCCGTCCTGCGTGACGGTGTTGCTGAAGAAGATGCCGTATTCGTTGCCCTTGGCGAAGGTGTAGCCTAAGCCCGTGCCTGCCCAGATGTTGAGCCACTGCGCACTGCGATTCGGCCAAAGTTCCATGAAGTTGAAGCCAGCCCCGAGCCTGACGTTGTGGTAGTTCATCAGGTAGTTGCCGTATGCCTTGACTGGCATCGACTTGGTGTCGAGCTGCGAAAAGCGCTGCTCACGGCGGTAGCGCGACCAAAGGTACTCGGCACCTACTCTCACCCACGGACGGATGGTGTAGTCCACTCCGCCGCCCACGGCTGGTGCGACTTTGTAGCTCTTCTTGGCATCAAGGTTCTGATACCAGACATCTGTAGCCCACGACAGTCCACCCTCGGCATAGATGCTCCAGGTGCCTGTGCGCAGCTCGCAGTTCTGGTCTCGTGGCGGCTGCGTGCTGCCCTCGCCCGATGCCTGCGCCTGGGCGCCGACGGTGACGACTGCGGTGAGCACTGCCGAGAGACCCACTCTGGCCCATAGGCCGCTGAGTGACGGGAAAAGCGGTTTCGATCGTCTTTTGTACATAGTATATAAGCCTCCCCTTTAATCCATTGTGGGAAACGCTTTGCAGGAGGCTGGGCGTTGATGTTGATGTTTTGTTTCGATATGGTTAAAATGCTTATTAATTCTTCTTTTCCATCGGCGTGCCTTTCCAGCTGATGCTGATGGTGTGTGGCTTGTCGCTGGCCTCTGTACCTATTATCTTGCCGTTTTTCAGGCTGACGGACATTTCGCCATCCGGATAGTTGTCGATACGGAGCGTGCCGGTGGTGAAGGATGGGAGAGTTGTGGGTTGGTTGACAATTGGAAAAGCTGAAAACGAGGTTCCGTCCTCCATGATGGCAGCAAATAACCAGATGTTCTTGACTACCTTCTGAGTGAGGTCAATGTCCTTGCCCACAATGTCGGAGGAACATACAAAACCGGCAGTGGTCTTTCGAGCTTTATCGAGAATGAGATAGATTTCGAAAAGCCCGTCTTTGTTTTCCCCGTATTCTGCTAATAGCACGGGCATCGTCTTGCCGTCGACGGTGACGGTGTTGGTGAATGACGGCTCGGACTGTGGTTCCTGCGTGTCGTTGTCATTCCCGGAGCAGGCGGTGAACGCCACACTCATCATCATTGCTGCTGCGAAGGCAAGAACCTTGCCTGCCATGTTCGCCAAAAGATTGTCCTTTTTCATTGACTTTAATATTAAGGAATTATAAAATGTTTGTCTGTATGTCATTTACCCTCTTCTGTGGGGTATACTTTATGCTGCACCCTGAATATTTTGTAGTCATAGCTTGAAAAATTTCACGATGCGTTGCCAAAGAGTGCGGCAGGGCAGCTTCCTGTCGGGCGGCTTTAGTCCCGCATGCTCAGGGGGCAAGTTCACGGGGTGAGGGTCGCCCTCCGACATCACTCCTAGACGTTCCAGCTCTATGTCTATCATGTCGCGTATGGTGTCGAGCAATTGCATGCGGTCCTCCGAGAACTGCTGTGCCTCGTCGGATTTGCGCCGACGATCCTCCGGTAGTATTCCCCTTTCTGTTCCGTTCATAAGACATCATGTATTTTGTTCTGCTGATATTTCTGCAAGCTGTTGCAAAGAGAATCTGTTTCCGACTTTGCCACACGTTGCAAAGCCACTCGCAAAATAAAGGGTGAAACACTCAAAAGGGACTATGCTAATCGGACAAAAAACTATTATAATCTGACATTCTGCATCTGCCCTGATTATGCTAATCGGACATTTTAAGTTCGTAACTAGCTGAGGCTCAGGAGAAGTCCATGAATAGCCGCTAAATTATTTTTCTCGTATGAAAGTTTTATTGTGTTTTCGTTAATTGCTGTGGAACTTTTCGTTATCTTAGCAGGCACAATAAAGAATGATTCCTGTCTCCGAACGGCTGACCCAACAATTGATAACCTTATTGAACCAAATAAAATATAACACTGATGCTAAACAACGAATATGGTTCCAAAACCACTTTACAGCTCCATCGCAAGTCTATTAATATTTATGGAATATATAAACGCATGCGGATGACCTTGAATATGTCATATGCGTTTATTTTAATTTGTCCCTTGCTCGTTTCATGCGGAAAGAAAACAGCCTCTTTCACCCCGGACGAGCATAAGCACATAGAAAGCAACAAAACCATAGTCACTTCGGAGGAGGGCAAGGTAATGAGCCTGTTGCTGCGAGACTACGACCAAAAAAGTGGAAAGGAACACATGGGCATTGCTGACCGCATCTTCGAGCGGCTTTTCGAAGAAGATTTCACTGAAAGCCGAATCACCGTCACTACCCGTACACCTGCCGACAGCGTGGACATGCTGGTTTGGTACTGGGCGGGTGAATATTTCTGGGAGACGCAGGACTACGATGAAGGCATGCGCTATGCCTGCAAAGCCCTGCCACTGACCTACCGCCTGGGCGACCAACTGCTGCAGAGCGACTGCGAGCGGTTAGTGGGACTGTTTCATTTCCGGAAGTCCGATTATATACATGCCATCGAGCATACGCGCAAGAGCCTCGACCTTGACCGACAGACCGACGACAAAAGCCGCATCAGCAGTTCGCTCAACACGTTGGTAGGCATCTGCCTGACCGCCAAAGAGCTTGCCGACGGCGAGAAATACATTCTCGAAGCTATCCACTACAGCACGGAGGCGAAAGACTCCAACCGCATGGCCATCCAATACGGTATGGCATCGGAAATCTATCACGCCATGGGGGAGGATACCCGTGCGCTGGACTATGCCCGCCGGGCCTGCGACCTGGACTCTGCGCGGGGGAATACGGCGAAGGTGGGCATCCGCCTCTCGCAGATGGCGGCGGCACAGATGGCGTTGGAGCAATATGCCGAGGCGGAGCGCTCGCTGAAACGAGCTATTCCAATACTCGAAAAGGCGGGCAATACAAAGTCGCTCTCCATCTGTCGTAACCAGATGGGCGAACTGCTCGACCATCGTGGCGCACACGCAGAGGCTGCCCAAAACTTCAGACAGGCAGCTGAGGTGTTTGCCGCACAGCACGACATGTACAACGAGAGCCGTGCACAGATGGGGCTCTACAAGGCCATGAAAGATAATAATCCATCTGAGGCTGGACGGCATTTGCTGCGCTATGCCGAGCTGAAAGACTCGATTTATCACCGCGACATGGAACAGGCGGTAAGCCAGCAGAACGTGCATTACAAGACCGAGGAACTGGCTCTCCGACAGGAGCAGGAGCGTGCCGAGAAGCGTATGATCCTCATCGTAAGCATCGCCTTGACGGCTGCGCTTCTGCTCATGGTGGCGGCTCTTGTCTACTTGGGCAGGGTGCGCCGACGCAACCATCTGGCGTTGAAACGGCTTGCGGCTTTGCGCGAGAACTTCTTCACCAACATCACACACGAGTTCCGTACGCCGCTCACCGTGATTCTCGGCCTGAGCCACGACCTGCAAAATTCCAACACGGAGGAAGTGAGGGACAAGGCTCTGACCATAGAACGACAAGGCAATGGACTACTCACGCTCATCAACCAACTTTTGGACATCTCGAAAATCAAGTCATCGGTGGGCAATGCCGACTGGCGCAACGGCAATATCACCGCCCACCTCGCAATGATTGTCGAGACCTATCGAGACTATGCCCGTACCCGCAACATCGACCTGCAGTTCTTCGCTAAGGAAACGGTGGAGATGGACTTCGTGCCCGACTATGTGAATAAAGTAATGAACAACCTGCTCTCCAACGCCTTCAAATTCACGCCCGAATACGGCAAGGTGAGTGTGGCTGCATGGCGTGAGGGAGACAAGTTATTCATTGATGTTGCCGATACGGGCGAAGGCATGGACTGGGAGACTCTCGCTCACATCTTCGAGCCGTTCTATCAAGGAGAAAGTGATACACAAAACATCGGCACAGGCGTAGGGCTCGCCCTCGTGAAGCAGATCATGGATGCCGTGAAGGGAACGATAACGGTGGAGAGCGAAGCAGGCAGAGGCACGATATTCCATATCAGTTTACCGATACGCAACGAAGCCGAGCAAAGGATCGTTGCGACATCGGAGGCCAACACCCCGCTCCTGCCCGAAACAGAAGCAACGCTTGCCGACAGCGAGGGTGGTGAAAGCCCGTGTCGGTTGCTTGTCATCGAGGACAACCGCGACATCGCCGCCTACATCGGCTCGCAGTTTGCCGACCGCTACGCCGTTTCATACGCCACCAATGGCAAAGAAGGATTGGAAAAGGCACTCGACCTCGTACCTGACCTCATCATCACAGACCTTATGATGCCCGGCATGGATGGACTGGAGGTGTGCCGGCAGGTGCGCAGCAATGAGATCATAGACCATATTCCCATCATCGTCGTAACGGCGAAGATTACGGAGGAAGAGCGTATCAAGGGACTTGAAACCGGAGCTGATGCTTACATTGCCAAGCCGTTCAACGCCGACGAGCTGCGCACGAGGGTTGAGCAACTGCTCGACCGCAATCATCGTCTACGTGACAAGTTCAGCAAGAATGCCGATACGGACAAGGACACACAGCTAACGGATGCGGAGCGCCGCTTCTTGACCAAGACGGTCGATTTCATCTATCAGCTCATGGACAAGCGACAGTTGAATGTGAACACGCTTGCCTATAAACTCTGCATGAGCCCTCGGCAGTTCCACCGGAAGCTCGTAGCCATTACAGGCGACTCTCCGGCCTCGTACATCCTGAAAATAAAGATGAAAAGAGCCCGTAACCTGCTGGATAGCCAACCGGCACTGACGATCGAAGACATCGCCGACCGCTGCGGTTTCGAGCATACACCCAATTTCTATAGTGCCTTCAAGAAGATGTACGGCATCACGCCTACGGATTATCGCAAGGGAATCCGCATTTGAGGCCACACAAGTCGCAGACAAAGGATCTATCATCCGCAATCTTAGATTGCGCCTCATGGCCTTCCATAACTTGTTGATTTTCCTATTTTCCCCACAGCGACACCTCACGCTCCTAAAGTTTGGACATGCTTATGAAGTCACTGTGTATGGGAATTGGATCTGGTGGCTGGCGGTACTGCCATTCGGGGCTGAGGGCTGGACTGGAGGCGCTGCTAATTGTGAACCATGACCGTAATCATGGGTATAATGCGATATATTTGACTTGCCACGTGTTCCGATTGCCAGAAATTGTCAAGATAACTCATAGGATAATACATACGAAAGCAGTTCCGTCGAACATTTCCGTGTTTGGAGAGGCTAGGGATTGAGACCGTACGAATGGCGTTTCATAAGCGATTGACTATTAAATGATTGGTGGGCAGTTATGGCACAGTCCCCATTTCGCTAGGCATACCGTACGCAAGAGGTTTGCAAAGGGTTCGCAAGTCGCTGATTACCAATGACATTTTTTTTCGATCTCGTACGGTCTCTCACCCAAAACTCGATTCAGTCCCTATGCGGACAGCCACGTTATCCTAGACACCACACCCATCGCCCTGAACGAGACCTCTCGTTCATCCCAAACGCCTCACCCAGTCATCCCAAAATAAAAGAATCGTCCAGCCGTTCGGGCTAAAATCATTTTATTTCGATAATGGTTTACTTCACGGCATTCTCGGCCCACTGCTTCAGTTGCTTGTCGTTCATGGAGTTGGCACGCACGGCACTAAACCATTCTACTTCGTAGGTTATAGAGGCATGCAGATGCTTGTCAGTCTCGCCAGGGCCGCTGCTGTAAGAGGTAAAGAAAGGCACGATGCGCTTGCCACGGAAGTCCTGAGTCTCCAGGAAGGTATTGATGATGTTGGGTTCAATATACCACCAAATAGGGAATCCGAGAAAAACCACATCATATTGCGCCAAGTTTTCCACCTTACTTTTGATGCCCGGACGGCTGTCTGGATGAACCTTCATCTCCTGGTTCACGCGCGAGTCATCCTTGGTCCAGTCGACATCGTCTTCGGTGTAAGGCTGAGCTGCTTGAATTTCGAAAATATCTGCGCCTGTGTATCTGGCGATTTTCTCTGCGTAGCCTTTTGTGGTTCCTGAGTAGGAGAAGTAGGCTACAAGCACTTTCTTGTTGTTTGCCATAACTGTCTGATTTTTGTCCTGTGCCTTAGCCCCACATCCAACTAGGATGAGCAGGGAAAGGAGTAGTAGGTTGATGTTACGCTTCATTTGTTTTATCTTATTTTTCGTTTGCAATGTTACGCATTTCAGTTCATTCTTCTAATACCTTTTTTTCTGTTAGAATTACCATTTTTCAGGAATGCGGAACACATTTTTATGTGAGAATATTTTGCGATGTGAATAAAAAATCGCAATTTTGCGAAAGCAATAGGGGCGTAGCCCAGTTGGTTTAGAGCGCTGCAGTCACATTGCAGAGGTCATCGGTTCGAGGCCGATCGTCCCTACCAAGAAACCGGCCATGAAGCGAGAATATCCTCATGGCCGGTTCTGTCATTGGTTTGATTATTGCAAAATATCTGACGGACAATAAATTTAGAGCCCTATGAAAACTTTTTCAAGAATATTATTGATTGTCGCCGCTGCCATGGGACTGGCATCTTGCGCAACTACACGTCTTACCACCGAAGAGAAGAATAACCTTGCCCAGGCAATTCAGACTGGCATTAGCGAAAAACATTTCGAGATGGAAATCCGCTTTATGAATCCCCAGAGGGGAAGGTCACGCAACGTGAGCGGTTTCTCAGTGGAAGTCAAAGGAGACACCCTCGTCTCGAATCTGCCATATTTCGGAGTGGTTCACTCAGCCCCATACGGAGGAGGCAAGGGGCTGAATTTCGAATCGAAGATCAACTCGTACCAAACGACCCAGGCTAAGTCGGAATGCACCCAGGTAGCAATCAAGACCAAAAACGAGGAAGACAACTACGTCTACACGTTCGACATCTACGCAGACGGCACAGCCTATCTGACTGTCCGTTCAGATAACAGAGACGGCATCTCGTACACAGGATACGTTTCCGCACCTTCCGAAGGCAAGAGATAGGTCACGTCCCAAGAGATAGGACGCTGTCATGCTCCTCAAGAAGCATTAGAGGATTTATTTCTCGAAGCGAGATTTATTCGGGAGACGAGCCTCGAACGCATCCAAGATTCCAGACTGGTACGTCTGGAATTTTTTTTCGGACATGCTCACGTCGTTGATGCACACCAGCTTAGTCCGCGGAGCCATGATGCACCTTCGGACCTTCTCCAAAGAAGCTATGGCTAAAGAAATGTGAGTATTGGACAGGCGGCGCGAAACCGCCCTGCCCGAATAATACATGTAGTCCAGATAAAGGTACTGGTTCACGTTGAAATCCTCTCGCAAAGGCGTGGATATGCTTATAATTTCATCCTCCGCCTTTGAATACAATTCATCGCAGGCGCTCTTTAGCATCGGAGAGCAGATGTGCTGAGGCCTGATGTAAACCTTGCTTGGCTTAAACCCAAGATACTTGCGAGCCATGCTGCTGGCATTCTTCGATAGCATCTTGTACAATCCGTTTCCGAACACGAATCTGCTGAACTTCATCGCCCCCTTCCCATCAACGTAGAAATCATCCGGGCTGCACTCGGCTACCGGGTACATGTCATCGTTGAAGTACAGGAACTGCTCGTCAATCCCTTTGATACGGTGAAGGCCCATTTCTATCGTCGAGGCATTGAATGTCGGGACGAGTTCAGGAGGAAGAATATCCTTATGGAAAACTGGTCTCAGAGACTCAGATGCCCAAGACGGCACCTGAGTCGGACCTGAAACCACCAAATAAACATTTCGGATGAAAGGCATGTAAGTCTCTATGCCTCTCAGAAGATATTTAAGAGTACCCCAATCGCGAAACCTCTTCTTCAGAATCGGCTGGTTGGTGACCGCCGCATAGACCTTCTGCCACTGCGGATCCTTTCCGTCTACATAGGCTATTACGACATCCATGGCTCCTATTTCCTGTAATCAGCGACCTGATCCACAGAGAAATTCTCCACGAAGGAAGCGTGCTTAGCCACCTCAGCCTCTGCAAGGTTTACGTAAACCCTAGCAGATGAAGAGAAAAGTTCAGGGGCGGTTGAAGCATCCTTGACGAGAAGGCCTGCCATTACGGTCACGGCAGCAATCTCGTACAGATGACGTGCCATGAGGTCGTGATATTCAGAATCCTGATTTTCTTTGGTAAGGTTTACCACGCTCTCCAGCCTGTCGGTCATCTTGGAGACCCTGGCCATCAAAGGCTTCATCTCATCAATGACAACCCCTGCAGCGAGATCTCTCAATATATTCGTGTAAGTCCCATTCGTCACATAGCGGATGGCAGCCACGACCTGCAGCTGAGTAGTGCCCTCATAAATCGAAGTGATTCTGGCATCTCTATACAGCCTCTGGCAGGCATATTCCATCATGAAACCGGAGCCGCCATGAACCTGAATGCAGTCATAGGTATTCTGGTTGGCATATTCAGAATTCATTCCCTTGGAAAGCGGAGTGAATGCGTCAGCCAGACGGGAATATGTCTTCTGCTCCTTACGCTCCTCAGGCGTGAGGGCGCGGGTCATGGCGATGTCGTCCAGAGCCTTGTATATGTCTACGTAGCGAGCCGTCTGATACAGCAGGGAGCGACCAGCGTCGATCTTAGCCTTCATCGTAGCTAACAAATCGTACACCGGCGGCATGTCGATTATAGCCTTGCCGAACTGCTTGCGATCCTTGGCGTATGCCAAAGCCTCGTCATAAGCCTTCTGGCTGAGGCCAATCCCCTGAGCGCCAATGCCCAGACGGGCACCGTTCATGAGCGACATAACGTATTTTATGAGACCTAGGCGGCGCTCCCCGCACAACTCGCATTTGGCATTCCTGTAAACCAGCTCGCAGGTCGGCGAACCATGAATGCCCAGCTTGTTCTCGATGCGACGAACATCAACTCCTCCGTCTCTCTTATCGTAAATGAACATCGAAAGCCCGCGACCATCATTCGAGCCTTCCTCCGAACGAGCCAGAACCAGGTGAATGTCAGCGTCTCCATTAGTGATGAACCTCTTCACGCCATTCAGCCTCCAGCAATTGTTCGCCTCGTCGAATGTTGCCTTAAGCTGCACCCTCTGCAGGTCGGAGCCAGCATCAGGCTCAGTGAGATCCATAGACATGGTCTCGCCAGCGCAGACTCTAGGAATATATTTCTTTCTTTGCTCGTCATTGCCGAATGCATAGAGAGTTTCTACGCAATCCTGCAAAGACCACACGTTGTCAAACCCGGCATCGGCAGTGGAAACCAGCTCAGAAGCCATGGTGTAGGCCGTCACAGGCATATTCAGCCCTCCGTAGCAGCGAGGCATGGTGACCCCGTTCATCCCAGCCTTTATCATGGCATCCAGATTCTCCTGGGTGCCCTTAGCATAAGTTACGCGGCCGTTCTCGCAATGAGCCTCCTCGATGTCCACGCTCTCGGCATTGGCATCAATCACGTCAGCGGCTATCTGGCCTACGACTTCAAGGATCTTATCGTAAGAATCAAGCGCATCCTCGTAGTCCTGCGGAGCGTAATCGAATTTGTCCTTGTCGGCGTAGCCGCGTTCTTTCAAGAAGCAGATTCTCTCCATGAGGGGATTCCTCAGATGGAATCTCAATTCATTATTATCTGTATAAAAATTAGCCATCTCGAATTCTATTTACTGTGAGCTTTGTAATATTTTATCATCTTAGGAACCACGTCCTCAACCTTCCCCACGACCACGTAATCCGCGATCGTATTGATCGGGGCATCCGGATCGGTGTTGATCGAGATAATGATCTTGCTCTCCTGCATGCCGGCAAGATGCTGGATCTGTCCGCTGATTCCGCAAGCGATGTAAAGCTTTGGACGGACAGTGACCCCAGTCTGGCCTACCTGGCGATCATGCTCCACGAAACCGGCATCGACCGCGGCGCGGCTTGCGCCAACCTCGGCGTGAAGTTCGCGAGCCAATTCGAAAAGCATGTCGAAACCTTCCTTGCTGCCCACTCCGTAACCGCCGGCAACCACGATGGGAGCGTTCTTAAGATTATTTTTCGCTTTCTGAATATGCCTGTCGATGACTTTAACGATATATTCAGCGTCAGGGACATATTCATTGACATCATGTCTCACGACGGTCCCTTTATAGTCAGGATCGAGTATCTCTTTCTTCATCACGCCCTCGCGCACTGTGGCCATCTGAGGCCTGTGCTCTGGGTTCACGATGGTGGCGATGATGTTGCCTCCGAAAGCAGGACGAATCTGATAGAGCAGATCCTTGTAAGATTTTCCGGTCTTCGGGTCATCGTGGTCGCCGATTTCCAGCGATGTGCAGTCTGCGGTGAGACCGCTCTTCAATGCAGAAGACACCCTAGGACCCAGGTCACGGCCTACGACCGTGGCGCCCATAAGGCAAACCTGAGGCTTCTCCTCTTTGAACAGCCCGACTAGCACTGCGGCATGAGGCTGGGTCGTGTATGGAGAGAGCCTTGGATCGTCGAAAACGTGCAGCGCGTCAACTCCGTAAGGCATGACCTGGCGTTCTATGCCGTCCAGCTTGCTTCCTATCGCAATCGCTTCGAGTTTTACGCCGAGCCTGTCGGCGAGCTTACGTCCTTTCGTCAGAAGTTCAAGGCTGACGTCAGCTACGCTCTGGCCTTCTATTTCAAGATATACGAATACGTTGTTCATGGCTCTATCCTATGGTATGATTTGACAATAGTTCAACTACAAGCCCCTCCACATCGTTGTCGGAGCCAGTCATGCGTTTGCTATCCTTGGTTTGGAAAGAAATGCTGATGACAGCCTTGACCTTGGTCGGAGACCCAGCCAGGCCGCACTGAGAAAAGTCTGCGTCGACATCTGCGGCGCTCAGTTCCTTGAGATTCAGATATGGGCGCGTCTCGTAGAGATCGGCATAAGGAAGCACGCCTCCGTCTTTTGTGATGGCAGCCTTCTCCTGAACCCCGAGAGCCCTCTTGTATTTCTGCACCAGCTTGGCATTGCGAGGCCTGCAAGGAGCGGCGCTGCCGTTAACCGTAACCACGAGAGGGTACGGAGCCTCTACGGTCTCCACTCCCCCGTCGATATGACGCTCGATCGTTACCTTTCGAGCATTCTCGTCCAGATTGAGGATTTCCTCGGCATAAGTTACCTGCGGAAGGCCAAGTTTTTCCGCAACCTGAGGACCTACCTGCGCGGTGTCCCCATCGATTGCCTGGCGACCGCCGATTATCAAGTCGAAAGGCCCTGTTTTTCTAATGGCAGTCGCGATGGCATACGAAGTCGCAAGCGTGTCAGCCCCGGCGAAAGCTCGGTCGGTGAGCAGATAACCTTCGTCAGCGCCTCGATAAAGGCCTTCGCGTATGATTTCCGCTGCACGGCCAGGACCCATCGTAAGCATGGTCACAGTCGTTCCAGGGAACTGATCTTTCAGGCGCAGAGCCTGTTCAAGGGCATTGAGGTCTTCCGGATTGAAGATGGCTGGAAGGGCGGCGCGATTGATCGTGCCATCCTCTTTCATAGCATCCTTCCCCACGTTGCGTGTGTCAGGAACCTGCTTTGCCAATACTGCAATTTTCAAACTCATTTCTAACTAAAATATTGGTTTATGGAACGCAAATTTAATTAAAATTCCGAAATAAGAATAAGACATATTCCCTGAGGAAAAATCATCCTTCTATGAGAATAAATATTAAATTTGCTAGTCATGAGAAATATTAGGAATATATTTTTTGCTTGTTTTGCCTTTTTCCTGGCTGGATGCAGCCAGAAGGCAGATTTTGTAACGATGCTAGTCGGCACTTACTCCACTTCGGAGAGCAACGGCATCTATGCCTACCGCTTCGACCAAGAGAACTGCCGGGCAGACTCTTCATTCGTCGGGCACGCCGAGTTGCCAGAGGCATCATATCTCGCTGTCAATCAGGCGACAGGGACAATCTACGCAGTCAGCGAATTAGATTCTGCGAAATCTTTCGTCTCCGCCCTTTCATTCGACAAGGAAAATCTCAGCTTTAAGAATATGGGGAAGGCTGCCACAGAAGGCTCTCCTTGCTACGTTTCCACCAATGAAGCGATCGCAGTGACGGCAAATTACGGCGGAGGCTCGATTTCTTCGTTCAGGATAGGCGAAGAGGGGACGCTCTACGACACAATCCCACACCAGCATATTCTCGGGCACATAGGAGGTCCCGACATCAGCAGACAGGAGGAGCCACACGTTCATTGCGCCATATTCACTCCGGACGGGAAGTACCTGCTTGCCAGCGACTTCAGCGCCGATGCCATAATGTCTTTCAAAGTGGAGAAAGACAGCCTCATTGAATATGCCACCGCAAAACTGAACCCCGACTATGGCCCTCGACACATAATATTCAAAGGTAGCGACAGAGCCTACGTCATAGGCGAATTATCAGGCGACATAACCGTCTGCGAATATTCCGATGGCATCCTTACCCCTATCCAAGTGATAGACAATGACCCGGCGCAGGCCCGTGGCAGCGCAGACATCAAGATAACCCCAGACGGGAGATTCCTCTATGCCAGCAACAGGCTGAAGAATGATGGGGTGGGAATATACCGTATCGAGCCTGACGGCAAGCTTTCTTCCGCAGGCTACCAGCTTACCGGACCGCACCCTCGCAACATCTGCATTACTCCGAATGGAAAATTCCTGCTCGTCGCATGCAGGGATTCCAACCTCATAGAGACATACGAGATAAACCCAAAGACCGGGAAACTGACGAAAAAAGGTCGTGGAATACATCTCCCACGACCAGTCTGCATAGTATTTTGCTGACTTAAAACATAATGGCCGCAAAGTTAGAGAAATTTCGGTATTAACCATAAATTACTAAATTTGCAGCCATTCAAGACAGAATGATCATGACAGACGTTGAGAAATACATCGTAGAGCGCTCAAACGAAATTCTGAACGCAAACGATGCTAAGCTGGTAAAGAGGTTGCTCGGCGGTATGAGCAACTATACATACGTTGTTGAATCGGAAGGGCAGAAATACACATTCAGGGTACCTGGCACGCATGCAGAAGTTTTCGTGAACAGAGATGACGAACTTGAATGCCTGAATGCCATCAAGCCCCTTGGCCTGAACAACGAGACAATCTATTTTGACACCATCAGCGGTGACAAGATGGCTCTCTACATAGAGGGCACGATCCTCTCGGACACCGACATCGTTTCATATAATGATGTTTCAGTGAATGCTCTGAAAAAACTCCACGAGAGTGCCGTGCTGTTCAGGGACTACGACCCTTTCGGGAGGTTAGCCAACTACGAGGCACTCTGCAAGGAACAAGACTTCGGGCACCCTCATGAATATATTGACTTGAAAAGACGGCTCCTTGAGGTAAGGGAATCACTTCCTGCCGTGAAGCACGTTCCTTGCCATTGCGACTACCAGCCCACCAACCTCGTGTTCGACGGCGAGAAGTTGTTCGTCCTAGACTGGGAATATGCCGGCATGAACGATCCTTTCTACGACATCGCATGCTACGGCAATGTGGGATTAGACAAGGCTCTGTCGCTTCTGGAGGCGTATGTGGGACACGAACCTACCGCCGAGGAGCTTCGCAGGCTTTACTACCACAGGGCATTCCAGTGCCTGCAGTGGTACAATGTCGCCATTTACAAGGACAAGGTCGGCCTGAGCGAAGAACTGAAGATGGATTTTGCAAACGTCGCTGACTTCTTCATGGGCGGAGCAAAGGACTTGCTTTCCAAGTGCTAACTGATGCTCCGAAAATAATGCGTGATCAGCGGGACGGCGACGATGAAAGACAGCACGTCCGCCACTGCCTGGCACATCTCCACCCCGAGGAGCCCGAAATATTTTGGCAGAATTAATATTAATGGTATAAAGAATATGCCGTTCCTGCAAGCGGCGAGTAAGTTCGCGGCAATGCTGCGTCCGCTTGTCTGCAAAGCCATGTTACTGATGGTTATCACGCACGCGAAAATAAACGTGATGATCTGCCAGCGCAGAGCTGCCGCCCCCACGCTGACCACCTCAGGATCGTGCCGCAGCACATCCACTATTTTGTCGGCATAGATGAACCCCAGCGCTCCGCACGCAAGCAGGAAAGCAGATCCGATTTCAATGCTGAAGAAATAGCCTTTGCGAACCCTGTCGTAGAGCTTCGCCCCATAATTAAAACCGCACATTGGCTGGAATCCCTGGCCGATGCCGATGATGATAGAGAATATCACGAAAGTTATCCTGGTCACTATAGACATGCCAGCGATGGCAGCGTCGCCATAAACGCCGGCTGCTATATTCAATAGCAAGGTAGAGACGCTTGCCAGCCCCTGCCGGGACAGCGACGGAGTTCCCCCCTTGAACATCTCGAAATGATATTTCCGGGAAAACGACACATTCTTAAGGCTCAGCCGTATGTTTCCTCCCCTGAAGGTCATCAGCACCAGGATGACGAAACTGACGATCTGCCCTATGACAGTCCCTATGGCAGCTCCCTTCACACCCATATTCAGAGAGAAAGCGAATATCGGCACCAGAGCGACATTCAATATGGCCCCGACTATAATTCCTATCATGGCATACATCGCATTCCCTTGGAACCTTATCTGATTATTCAGGGTCATGGTCGCCGTCATGAAAGGAGCGCCAACAAGTATATATTTCATGAAATCCTTCGTGTCCTGAAGAATGGTGGGAGTGGAGCCAAGGCCGATGGACAACGGCTCCAGGAATATTTCACCAAGCAGAAAAATCAGGAAGCCGAAGCCTAGGGAGGTAAAAAATGCCGTAGATGCCATTACTCCCGCATCTTCTGTTTCCTTAGAACCCAGTTTCCTGGAAATGTACGTGCCGGACCCCTGTCCGAAATAGAATCCGAAAGCCTGCACTACAGACATGACCGGAAACACGATTCCAACGGCGGCAGTAGCCTGGGTGCTTATCCTTCCGACGTAGAACGTGTCAACGATGTTGTAGATGCTCGTCACGAGCATGCTGATGATGGTCGGCACAGCCATAGTGAGAATGACCTTGCCCACTGGCGCAGTCGTCAGAAATACGTAGTTGTCTCTATGAGATGGCATTTTCATTTAATGCTTGACTGCAAATATAAAAAGTAAATCTTATCTTTGCACCGAAATTAGAAATCAAAATATGGCTGATCTGTTTCTTGGTACGGGAATCGCTCACACGCTGCTGTTGTTCGCAGTCGTAATCATGTCTGGCCTCTGGCTGGGAAGATACAAAGTCAAGGGAGTATCCCTTGGCACGACTTGGATACTATTCGTAGGAATATTATTGAGTCATTTG
Source organism: Bacteroidales bacterium UBA1680 (assembly GCA_002320605.1). Lineage (GTDB taxonomy): Bacteria > Bacteroidota > Bacteroidia > Bacteroidales > UBA932 > Cryptobacteroides. The sequence continues at coordinate 22,293 of DCKG01000014.1, forward strand.
GGGTTCAAATCCGACCCTACGGTGCTTTCTTTCATGAAAGACTTCGGACTCATTCTATTTGTGTTTTCCATCGGACTCCAGGTTGGTCCAGGTTTCTTCAGCTCATTCAAGAAAGGCGGAGTGCAGATGAACGTGCTGGCCGTCCTGCTAGTTCTATTAGCCGTTGGCGTGACAGTTGCCATTCAGGCCATCACTAAAGAAGACCTCCCTACGATGGTAGGCGTTATGTCTGGTGCAGTCACGAACACTCCTGGCCTTGGAGCGGCTCAGCAGACCGTCTCGGACATTTCCGGAGCGGAAACCGGCACTCCCATCGCTGGTACAATGGCATCTGCTTACGCCGTTGCCTACCCTATCGGAGTTCTCGGCGTCATATTCCTGCTAATTTTTGCTAAAGGCATATTCAAGATAGATCTCGACAAAGAAAAGAAATCGATTGAGCAAGATGACGAAGCGATTGAGGAGAAAGCTCGCAGAATGCACTGCGAGGTAACAAACCCAGCGATTTTCGGAAAGTCTCTCAGCGAGGTCACATCGAATTTCAATAAGAATTTCGTCGTGTCCAGAATGATGAGAAATGGAGAAATCTTCGTGCCAAAGAGAGACACCGTGCTTGAGCAAGGCGATAAGCTTCTGCTCGTCACGAAAGAGTCCGAAGTTGAAAGCTTGCGTATCGTGTTCGGTTCAGAAATACCTATGCATCAGTCCGACTGGATGAAAATGGATGAACACCTTATCACCAGAAGAATCAGCGTCACCAAACAGTCTCTCACCGGGAAGAAACTCAAGAGCTTGATGATTCGTTCCAATTTCAATGTCTCAGTGACTAGAATAATCAGGGCGGGAATCGAGCTCGTGGCAAATGGCAATCTGCTTCTGCAATTCGGTGATGTCCTGCAAGTAGTAGGCACGGAAGACGACATCAATGCAGTCGCAAAGCTGGTCGGGAACAGACCCGAATCCCTATCCCACCCTAATCTGGTGCCTTTCTTCTTCGGAATTGCCTTAGGCATCATCCTAGGCATGATTCCTATCACATTCCCTGGGATACCGCAGCCAATCAAGCTAGGGCTCGCAGGAGGCACGCTCATCATCGCCATACTGCTTGGCTACTTCGGACCAAGGCTCAGGATTACGACATATACCACGATGAGCGCCAACATGATGCTCAGGGAGTTAGGAATCTCTTTCTTCCTTGCGGCCGTCGGCCTAGGAGCCGGAGACAACTTCGTGAGCTCGATCGTGAACGGAGGCTACTGGTGGATACTTTATGGAGCGCTCATCACTCTTATTCCGATAGCTTTGATCATATTCATCAGCAAGGTATTCTTCAAGCTGAATTTCTATAAGATCTGCGGCCTTGTTTCCGGCGGCACTACGGACCCGGCAGTGCTCGCATTCGCACAAGATGCTTACGGAACAGACTACACTTCCGTGAATTACGCTACCGTCTACCCTCTCACGATGTTCATGAGGGTTCTTGTGGCGCAACTAATGATAATGCTGGCCCTTTGAGGCCTAGACTGACAAATAACTCAACAGGAGTTTCCTGACATTATCGGAGATTCGCTTGTGGGCGTCCGTCGCATTTTCCAGCATCTCTGCCAGATTCTTATATTTGATAAGCGCCTTCACGTCCTCCACATTCTGGAATATGAAGCCGATATAGTCTTCGTAGGCATCGTCTGCCGCATGTTCCAGCTCCGTGACGCGATCGCAGCCCAAAGTGAGTGATGCGATATTATTCTTGATATTGGACAGCAGCGGGATCATATCATGCAGCGCCAAGGACTGAGAATTAGCCATGTGAGCAAGATCCTCCAGTTGAGGGTCAAGTTTTTCAGGATTATAGATGAGCAAGGCCTTAGAAGTATCCTTGATGACGTCTAGGCAATCATCCATCGCCATTGCGACTGCCTGAATATCCAGGCTATTCACTTGCGTCATGAGGCTTCCCGAAAGCTGCTCGTGAATCTCATTCAGCAGGGCATCTCCCTGGGCCTCACAAGCCTTGATCTGTCGTTCTTTACTCTGCCACACTTCCGCATCTGTGGTCATGAACATCTCAAGGAGCAGCGTAGATGTCCTGCATATGAAATCGGTCTGCTGCTCGAGAATGTGGACATAGTCCTTTTCCCTTTGATGGAACAGCCTATAAATATTTTTATATACACCCATAAAAAATGATTTGGGGACCAGAATATTTTTACTCTGACTTCAATAATTTTAATGTGGCTTTAAAGAAAGGCAAAAAATATAAAGAAACAAAAAAAATCTGCTTTAAATTCTTTGCAATCCTAGGAATATGCCATTTCGAGACCTAAATTCGCATCAGATACTTTAAGCCAACCCGACTATGAAGCCGCCCTTCATTCTCACACTACTGGGTTTTCATCTTATCAATGATCAGTCAATACGCCCGTGACGGGCGCAGCCAGACAACATCTTCAAACTACAACTTACAGAAGGACGGCTGTCGGGTTATCATCATTTTAATACGTATCCCAATCAAGCCGAAGAATATGGCGATGCAAAGGTGTCGTATACAAGATAATCACATTTTCCACAAAATTTTCAACTGGAAGGGGGGACCATCCTTTAAACTTTCGTGTCTTAAGTATGTAAATTGTTTCAAACATGAATTTATACCTGCTCATCCGCTACTTCGCCTGCAGAACAACGCCGCAGGAGGAGAATCTCGTCAGAACCTGGCTCCTTGACGACAAGGACGGTAGCCGTGCCAATCTTTTCAGGGAGGCTCACCTGATGTTCGAGGGAATGGTTCTCTACACCGAAGAGGCAAAACGGCTTTCAGCCCGGACACAAGAGCCGGAAGGATTGCGCCCTGCTTGGAAAAGAGTAGGCATTGCCATTTTGCGCGCAGCGGTGATTGTCGCCGTGGCCTTCGGAGCCGCATTCTTAGGGAAACGCACCACGATCGATACATTGGCATCAAACGCTGAGACCTTACGTGTCCCTGCCGGAGAGAGAATGGATATCGTCCTTACCGACGGTACGCATCTCTGGATGAATTCTGGTACAGAAGTGGAGATCCCTGTCATATTCTCCAGAAACAATAGAAATATTAAGGTCAATGAGGGAGAGGTTCTGCTTGATGTTGCCAAGGATGAGAGGAAACCTTTCTACGTTGAAACCTGGGCTGGAAAAGTCAAGGTCATCGGAACTAGGTTCGAGGTTACGGCGGACTCAGATGACAATGAATTCACGGCCTCTCTGATCCGCGGCTCAATCGAAGTGACTTCAGCATCAGACCCGTCTCAGTCACGTATCCTTGTGCCGGGAGAAATCGCACGGTATGAGAACGGCTCACTCGTTGTGAACCAAATCAGGGATATGTCGGCTGTCGGCTGCTGGTCCGAAGGTATCATAGATGTGTCGTCCCTGCCGTTCGATGAATTGATGAAAAAATTCGAGAAGGCTTTCAACGTGAAGATTGAAATTGAGAGAGAAAGCCTTCCTGTAATAACTTATACAAGAGGAAAAATCAGAGTTTCGGACGGCATCGAACATGCGATGTCTGTGCTCCAGCTCGCTTCGAACTTCGAATACGAATATGACATTGAAAGTGCCACGATACACGTGAAGTAGCAACACAAGCTAATGACGCAGCCCATATGGCTGCACTATATTACCAATAACTAATTTAAAATCATGAACAAAGGTCTATTACTTGCTTGTAGACTCGCTGTTCTGGCTTTCGTCCTGTGCATGATTCCGATGGTGGCGAGTGCACAGCGCATAACCCTCAAGGTGGAGAATGCCACCCTTGAGAGCGTGATTGACAAAGTGGAACAGCAGTCAAGGTATCTTTTCCTGAACGACCAGGTCGACTTGTCCAAAAGAGTGACTGTTGATGTGTCTGATCAGAGTCTTGAATCAGCATTGACAAAGATTTTCGCGGGAACGAACGTCGACTGGAATATTCAGGGAACTAATGTTTACATTTCCAATAAGCCAGTCCATTCTTCCGTACCGCAAAAATCTGCGACTGTTACCGGAACTGTGACGGACGCATATGGCCAGCCTGTGATTGGCGCGGCAATCTTTGTCAAGGGGACATCGAACGGAGCCAGCACTGATATGGATGGAAACTTCTCATTTGAACTGCAGGAAGGAGGCGAGAGAGGAGTACTTGAAGTTTCCTATCTCGGATACAAGACCCAGGAGTTCGCAATAGGCTCTCGGAGGGTGTTTAACGTGGTTCTCGAAGATGATACTATTCTGATGGAAGGCATCGTGGTTACTGCCCTCGGTATCAAACGTTCCGAGAAAGCCTTGTCCTACAATGTGCAGAAAGTTAATTCCGAGGCCATTCTCGGCAATAAGGACGCCAACTTCGTAAACTCTCTGAACGGTAAGGTAGCGGGTCTCGTAATCAACGCATCTTCTTCCGGAGTCGGAGGATCGTCCAAAGTCGTGATGCGTGGTGAGAAATCCATCTCCAAGAGCTCAAACGCCCTTTATGTGATTGACGGCGTGCCTATGTTCAATGTCGCTAAAGAGGCAGGCACTGAGTTTTCCTCACAGGGAACAACCGATCCAGTGGCCGACATCAACCCTGAGGACATCGAGTCAATGAGTGTCCTCACCGGCGCTGCAGCTGCCGCCCTCTACGGTTCGTCAGCTGCCAACGGTGCGATTGTAATTACCACCAAGAAGGGCCAGCAAGGCAAGACTTCCGTGACAATCTCAAGCAACACGGAAATGTACCGTCCATTCGTGCTGCCTCGTTTCCAGAACAGATACGGCACAGGCGACTACAATTCTCCAGAAGGTTCTGCAATACGCAGCTGGGGGAATCGTCTGAACGAGACCAATTATATGGGATATAACCCTCGCTCTGACTATTTCCAGCTCGGAGTCACTGGCACTGAATCGGCGTCCATCTCCACCGGAACTCAGAAAAACCAGACCTATCTCTCAGCAGCTGCCGTGAACTCAAGAGGAAATGTCCCGAACAATTCATACAATCGTTACAACTTTACATTCCGCAATACGACAAGCTTCCTTGACGATAAGATGACTCTCGACGTCACAGCGAGCTACATCATGCAGAATGACCGCAACATGACCAACCAGGGTCTCTACAACAACCCTGTTGTAGGAGCCTATCTTTTCCCTCGCGGAAACGACTGGAGCGACATTGAGATGTACGAGAGATATGACTCCTCAAGGTCAATCTACACACAGTACTGGCCTGTAGGCGACGCCGGAATCACCATGCAGAACCCTTACTGGATCAATTACCGCAACCTGCGCATCAACAAGAAAGACCGCTATATGCTCGGGGCCGGCCTCTCATACAAGATTCTGGACTGGCTCACAGTTTCAGGCCGCGTACGCATCGACAACTCTACCAACAAATACACCGAGAAATTTTTTGCGACGACAAACACCCAGCTCACCGAGCAGTCCAACAACGGTCTCTTCGGCATCGAGCAGTCAGAGGACAAACAGGTTTATGCTGACGCCCTCCTCGACATAAACAAAACTTGGGACAACTGGAGTCTCCACGCCAATATCGGTGCTTCAGTATCGGATATGAGATATGACCTCCTCAAGAACAGAGGTCCCATTGCCGCTGACAACATACCTAACGTGTTCAACCTCTTCACAATAGACCAAGCCAAACTGGTTAAGGCTCAGTCTGGATGGCGCGAGCAGACACAGTCTGTCTATGCTTCAGCCGAGGTCGGATTCAAGGGTGCTTATTACCTCACTCTCACCGGCAGAAATGACTGGCCATCTCAGCTTGCAGGTCCTCAGTCTGGTTCATCTTCATTCTTCTATCCTTCAGTGGGAGCTTCTGTAGTCCTCTCGCAGATTATTCCTAATATGCCAAAGAATCTGGAGTATCTGAAACTCAGGGCTTCATATGCGTCGGTGGGTTCCGCTTTCGAGCGATTCATCGCAAATCCTCTGCACACATGGCCGGAGAAAGGTTCAAGCTGGAATCAGCAAACTTCCTATCCGGTGAAAGACCTCAAACCGGAGAGAACCAACTCCTGGGAGGCAGGTATCAGCATGCGTTTCCTCCAGTGGTTCAATCTTGAGGCCACCTACTACCACACCAACACCTTGAATCAGACTATCTATCCTACAATCTCGTCAGGTTCGGGATATTCCAAGATTCCAATACAGTCAGGAAGCGTAGTCAACCAGGGACTCGAGCTTGCCCTCGGATTTGACAAGACATGGGGAATCTTCAACTGGCAGAGCAATTACACATTCTCAATGAACCGCAACAAGATAAGATTCCTCACCAACTGCGTCAACCCTATGACCGGCGAGCCGATTGGTATCGGAACAATGACAATGGGTGGCCTCGGAAACGTTAAATTCCTCCTTAAGGAAGGCGGCTCCCTAGGTGACATCTATTCCCGCAGTGATCTCAAGCGTGACAGTAACAACGACATCTACGTTGATGAAAAGGGGAATATCGCAACCCAGACAATCGACAATGTGGATGATTACATCAAGCTAGGAAGCATTTCTCCTAAGGCCAACATGGCCTGGAGAAACGATTTTCGCATAGGCAACTTCAACCTTGGATTCATGCTCACAGCCCGTCTCGGTGGCGTAGTGTTCTCAAGAACCCAAGCGATTCTTGACTATTACGGAGTGTCCGAGGCATCCGCACTAGATAGGGATAACGGTGGAGTACTCGTCAATGGAGGCGACCTAATTGATGCCAACAAGTGGTATACCACAATCGGCTCCGGAGACACTGTGCCTCAGTACTATACATATTCAGCAACCAACTTCAGGCTTCAAGAGGCGTGCATTGGCTACACATTTCCTCGCCAAATGATGAAGAACGTCTGCGAACTCACCCTCCAGCTTGTAGGTCGCAATCTGTGGATGATTTATGACAAGGCTCCTTTCGATCCTGAAATAATCGCCACCACCGGAAGCTATTACCAAGGAATTGACTACTTCATGAGTCCGTCCACACGTAATTTCGGTTTCAATGTAAGAATCAAATTCTAAAGGATAAGTTATGAATATCAATATAATGAAATGCCTTATTATGGCGGCCGGAGCCTTCGTGGCGGCTTCCTGCACGGGCAATTATCTCGAGATCAACAGTGACCCTAACGGAGTTACCCAGGATGAGCTCCAGAGAGACGGATACATCATCCGTTCTGCCTTGACCGGAATCGCCAACGGAGTCATTTCTCCGGATGTAAACACCACGCAGTTCACCGAGTGTCTTCTAGGAGGACCTATGGCCGGCTATTTGGCCGATGCGAACGCAGGTTTCGCAAACACTATTTCTAACTATAACGCTACTGACAACTGGACTAATGTCTTCATGCAGAGCGACAGGATGATGCCGGTGGTGTATACCAACTACAACCAGCTCCGCAATGTCACTGACAATCCTGTGATTCTCGCAGTTGGAGACATCGTGAAGGTAGCCGCAATGCATAGAGTATGCGACACTTACGGCCCGATTCCATACAGCAAGATTGGGCAGGACGGGAAACTTCAAGTCGAGTACGATTCCCAGGAGACGGTCTATAAGACTATGATCCAAGAACTTACAGATGCCGTTAAAGTCCTCCTTCCGAACCGCACCAACAACTTCGCCCCTTCTGCCGACATCATCTACGGTGGAGAAACCGAGAAGTGGATTAAATTTGCCAACTCGCTCAAACTCAGGCTCGCCATGCGTATCTGCTACGCAGCTCCCGAACTGTCGAAGACGGCAGCCGAAGAAGCAGTGAACAATGAAGTCGGAGTATTCTCGTCGAATGCTGACAATGCCAAGGTTACAACGTTCGGCGTGGACGGCAACCCTATCAACGTGGCAGTCCACTACAATATGGCAAAACATGCCGACGGATCTGTCTGCCGGACCGGTGGAGACTCCCATGCTGCGGCCGACATCATCTGCTACATGAATGGCTTCAACGACCCTCGCCGCAAGGCATATTTCACTGAGTCCGAGTGGGGCGAAGGATTCCAGTACACTGGTCTCCGCCACGGAATCATCATTCCTGACCATTCGAGCATTGGCCACAAATATTCAGGCGTGAAGATAGCTGAGGATTCACCTATCTACTGGATGAACGCTGCGGAAGTGGCATTCCTAAAGGCAGAGGCAGTTGGAGTCTTCGGATACAATATGGGTGGCACCGCCAAAGAGTTCTATGAGGAAGGAGTGCGCCTCTCATTCGAGCAGTGGGGCGCAGGTGACGCATCGGTATACCTAGCCGATGACTCAAGCACACCTCAGGTGTATCTAGACCCTGCCGGCACTAATACCTACACTCAATCTCTATCTTCAATCACTGTCGCATGGAATGACAATGCAGATACCGAGGAGATGCAGGAGAGAATCATTACCCAGAAATGGATTGCCAACTGGCTGCTCGGCAACGAGTCCTGGGCTGACTGGAGGCGTACCGGTTATCCTCATCTCATCCCGGCTTCCGATGCCGGAAACAAGAGTAATGGCGTGGTTGATTCCAATTCTGGAGCCCGTCGTATGCCTTACCCGCGTGATGAATACATCAACAACCCGTCAAATATCTCCAAGGCCGTGTCCGAGTACCTGAAGGGTGCCGACAATATGGTGACAAAACTTTGGTTTGACTGCAAATAATTATTGACGCAATGAAAATCACATATAATACATTGAAATGTCTCTTGACTGCCGTCCTGACAACAGCGGCTTTCACCAGCTGCTCCGAATGGACGGAGCCTGAGTCCGTGGATTTCCATTATACCACTCTCGAGGAGAAGAATCAGGAGCTCTACAAGGCTTATTATCAGTCAATCAGAGACTACAGGGCCTCAGACCACAAAGTCGTGATTGCCAAATTCAGCAACAAGGCCACGACCCCTGCCGGACGTGCGGAGCACATTACCTGCCTGCCTGACAGTGTGGACTACATCATCCTCTACAATCCAGAGGTCAGCGAGACCATTGCGGATGAAATGAAGGAAGTCCGTTCCCTGAAGGGTCAGAGGGTACTCTGCCAGATTGAGTACAAGGCTATTGAGAATGATTATAAGGCTTATGCCGAAGCCTGGAATGATGCCCATGCTCCGATTGAGGAAGGCGTTGGGGAGGAAACTCCAGCAAATCCGGCCGATACCCTCGTATCTCTCAACAATTACGTGAAAGAGGCAGTGGAGGGCAAGATTGCCTTACTTTCCGAGTTCGGATATGACGGAGTGAACATCGTCTATTCATCAAAGAACCCTGCCAGCTGCACAGAGGAAGACCTGCTTGAACTCAAGGCCGCTCAGGCTGCATTCCTTGGCCCAATCGCCGAGGCTATTGCCGCCTGCCCGGATGCCCTGGTATTCTTCGAGGGTACGCCTCAGTTCGTTCTGGAAAATGTTGAGCTCGTGACAAAGGCTGGCTATCTTATAATTCCCGCTACTGAAGCTGTGAATGAGTCCGAGCTCAACTACAAACTCAACCTTGCCAACCGCTATGGCAATATCCCTGCTGACAGGTTCATCATCTCCGTAACAACTCGCTCTCTTGAAGATCCGGCTCTGACGGACGGAACATTCTCCGGCACCGACAGGAAAGGAAGGGATATGACAGCAATCATCGGAGCGGCGGAGTGGACTGCAAAGGCGGCTTCCGGTGCAGTCAAGGCAGGCATTGCCGTAGAAAACGCCCAGAACGATTACTACAATCTTTCCCTGACCTACTACAGTATCAGGGAGGCCATTTCAATTATGAATCCTTCACCAATCAAATAATTGAAGCAATGAAACATATGTTTAAGAATATATTCTGGCTGACCCTTTCCGCAGCGATGCTCTCAGTTTCTGCCTGCACCTCCGAGAAGGAGAAGATGGACGAGCATCATTTCGACAACAAGCTCTTCATCAATACGTCAGTCTCATCGGAGGAAATCCTCGTCAAGCCTTCCGGCTCCGGTGTCCAGGTTTCCAGAGACCTTACAGTAGGTACGGCTCTCAAGGCAGCCAACAAGATTACCGGTCGCTTTGTTGCGGCTCCGGATATGCTTGAGACTTACAAACTCTGCTGCTATGACGAGAATGCGGTCGCTCTCGCCGATACAATGTGCGTGATTGACAATGCCGACATTACTGTCGAAGCTGGCGCTACATCCTCAGCCCCAGCTACCGTGACTTTCACTGATCTTGAAAAACTTGACAGGGAGACTGTCTATGTGATGCCTGTAGCTCTACGTGACGTGGAGGGCATTGATGTGCTGAAGTCCAAGACTGTAGTATATTATGTCTTCAAGGGCGCAGCACTCATCAATGTCGTAGCAAACATTGCCGAGAACAGGGCATATCCTGATTTCAACAACGACTCCAAGTTCAACAATCTCACCAACTTCACAATGGAGGCGCTTATCCGTCCTCAGGCCTTTGGCCGCCAGATTTCCACCATTATGGGGATCGAGGGCAATTTCCTCCTCCGTATCGGAGATGCCGGAGTTCCTGACAATCAGCTCCAGATTGCCTGCTCAAGGAATCAGACAAACTCCGACCTCCAGTTCGAGACCGGGAAATGGTATCATATCGCAGTGGCTTTCGACAATGGAAATGTCAAGGTCTACATCAACGGTTCTGAAAAACTTTCAGGCAATGTCGGTTCTACAAGAATCAGTCTCGGGGCAAAGCATCATAACGAGGATGACGGCAGCCGCGTGTTCTGGGTAGGTTACTCATACTCCAATGACCGTTATTTCGATGGCGACATTGCCGAAGTGCGTATATGGGACAAGACTCTCACCAAGGACGATGTCAACGCTCCTAACCACTTCTACAGCGTTGACCCTGCATCAGAAGGCCTGATTTCCTATTGGAAATTCGATGACGAGGCCGGAAACATTATCAAGGATTACTCGCCTAACGGTTACGACTTGACCTGCGACAAGAATCCAAAGTGGAATAAAGTCAGTCTTCCTTAACATTGATTTATGATGAAAAAGATATATAACATATTGATGGTTCAGGCTATTCTTGTTTCTTCTCTGTCCGCCGTCTCCTGCACGGAGGATATTGAGATTGACAGGGTGGACGAGGATGCTTACGCCAATGTAACCTCGCTTATAGGCACCCTCCGCGATGTCAATACGAACAAGGTCAGCACAATTGTGGAAATGTACCACGATACTTACAATACAAATGTGGCATTCACCCTTTCCCGTGCCCCGAAAGCCGGTGTGGACGTGAAAGTGGAATATGATGCCGAGTATGTGAACCAGTACAACAAGGAACACGGGACATCCTTCCTTGCCTGGCCGCAGGAAAGATTCTCGATTCAGAATGACGGCAAGATCGTAGTAGCACCGGATGAGAAGGTCTCCTACAAACTTGGTGTGGAGATAGCCAAGGCCGACACTACAGAGCTGGTTGCCGAGGCTACTTACATCCTTCCTCTGAAGGCTACCGTATCAGGCGCTGACGTGAAACTATCCGAATCCCGCTGCGTCTATCTTATCAAGAACCGTTCAGGTGAAGGCACTGCGATGAGGGAACCGGGTGAGAAGGAGACTGTTCTCTTCTTTGAAGTGAACGACACCAACCCTCTCAACGCTCTCCAGTTCCAGATGGAGGACGGAAGATATCTCTGGAATTATGTGGTTCTTTTCGCAGCTAATATCAACTATGACAGGGAGAAGGGTGAGGTATATGTTTATTGCAACCCTCAGGTCCAGTACATCCTCGACCATAGCGAAGAGATTATCCAGCCTCTCCGCAAAAGAGGTATGAAGGTGATACTCAGCATTCTCGGCAACCACGATGAGTCCGGTCTCGCACAATTGTCAGACCTTGGAGCGAGACAGTTCGCACAGTCGGTCAAGAGTCTTTGCGAGGCATACAATCTCGACGGCGTCAACTATGATGACGAGTACTCGAATTCCCCAGACCTCAGCAATCCTCTCTTCACCCAAAGGTCTACAGAGGCCGGCTCACGCCTTATTTTCGAGACCAAGAAGGCAATGCCTGACAAGGAGATTATTTCCTATCAGTACGGCAACTGCGTAGGTCAAGACTATGTCGACGGCATACCTTCGAACGAATGGCTTGACATCGTTGTAGGAGACTATGGCCGTGCAGGTGTTCCGTATGCAGGAATGACCCTTGCAAATTGCAGCGCAAATTCATATGAGATGGCCCGCGGAGGCAGCATAAGCCTATCACAGGCAAAAGCATATGCAAACAGTGATTATGGTTACGTGATGGCATTCGGTCTTTGGGCAGCGAACAAGCAGGGCAGCCAGGCCCAGTTCAATTCTATGAATAATCTTGCCCGGGGCCTCTACGGAAGTCCTTTGAAGAAGCCGGAATATTATTATCCGTCATCAAAATCAATGGAAACCAAACCGATTAATTGGTAATAATTATGAAAAAGACAATAATGACAATATTGGCGGCTGCAGCCATGCTGGTCTCCTGCGAGAATGAAGAGATTGTACAGGACAACAGCTCGGTCACTCTTTCTGTGGAGACAGTCGAGGCTGCACCTGAAGGTGGCATATATGATGTTACCGTGACTTCTGATTCAGACTGGAGAGTGTCCGGATTCTGTGAATGGGCAAGGCCGCTGTCCGAGTCAGGCAAGAGCGGCGAGACATTGCGGATCGAGGTCGATCCGAGCAACTCCCACGATATTCTGACCACGGAATTCAAAGTGTTCTCAGGCTCAGCGGTGAAGTCAGTGAAAGTGCTCAGCAATCCTTCATTTATGATGAATCTGCTGACAGAGAATGAGGTTGAATTAAGCTCCTCCGCATCCACTCTCAAAATCAAGCTGGATACCAATGTCCCAGAGATTGAGACCATGCTCTCGGAAAGCGGGGCAGACTGGGTAGAATACGTAGGCCGTCAGGAAGTGTTCGGCAATACGATTCTTACATTCAGAGTCAATGCCAATGAGACTTACATTGGCAGGGAGACCGAGCTCACCCTCTCCGGGAATGGGAAATCGGCCTCGGTGAAAATTTCACAGTCGCAGCTTGACGCAATTGTTACGGATACCCCGAAAGTAGTTCATACAGGCTTGAATGCTTCTTCCGTGACCTTCGATGTCCGTGCCAATGTTGATTTCTCCATTGCACTTCCTTCCTGGCTGACTCTTGTGTCCCAGGAGAAAGGAGCCAGAGAGGAAGACGGACTGACAACCTACACCATCACTCTTTCATTCGGAGAGAATGTTTCAAGCCGTGTCGCTGACCTGAACTTCGTGTCCGGAGGCAAGATTCTCCTTCAGGTCGCAGTGAAACAGCAGAATCCAGACGCAGTTCTTTTCAACATTACGGATATGATTCTGCGTCAGGAACTTGTGAAGAAGGGTTGGATTCTGGCATCGGATTCAAGCACTGAATGCGAACTTCTTGAGCCGGGTATGACCGGGACATCACTTGAAATTTCGACTTCAGGCTGGAATGCATTGAATGTCAAGGTAATTGACGGCCTGGACAATTTTCCTGCGCTTGTGTCTCTGTCGCTCAAGAATCTGAATGCAGAGACGCTCGACTTTGACAATTGTGCTAAACTTCAGACGCTGACCATCAATAAATTACCTAAGCTGAAGGAGGTCATCCTCGGGAATTGCCCGGTTACGGTTTTCAAGACCAGCATCGACGGAGGGTATTCTTACTATTCTGAGGATTATTTTGAAGCCACGTCCGTGAAAATAAGTTCAGACAACCTGACTGAAATCAATGTTTCCAGCGAGTCGTACTATATCACATATTATGACAACTGCGCAGAAATAGATGTTGCAGGCTGCCCTAAACTCTCAATCCTGAAGGCGAAAAGAGAGACCTCTGACTGGGATGATAATGTAATATGCCATCTTGAAAAACTCTATGTCTCGCAGGCACAGAAGGATGCCATAGATGTCGGCACGCTTTCTCTGGAGAAGTCGAATAAGACTGAACTAGTTGTAAGATAATTCCTGATGAATGATAATTCGGAGGCTGCCTGAAGAGTCTATTGATGGCTTTTACGTCAGCCTCCTTTTTTGTCTGTAGCCGGAATTTGTTAAACATAAATAACTTCCTAATTTTGTCCTGCGAAACATAATCATTATGTTGGCGAGTTCAATAGAGACCGAGGATTTTGGCAGGCTCTTTTTGCGTTTAAGAGACAAGTATATCACTATTGCCTGTTCTTTCACGCGAGACAGGGTTGCTGCCGAAGATATCGTTACAGAAAGTTTTACTGCTTTCTGGAAAGCTCGTGAACACATTGAACTCAAATCTTCCCCAGAGGCTTACATACTTCAGACCGTACGCAACAAGTCGCTCAATTATATGCGCGACAAAGCTGTCAGGCTCCGGATTGAAGGCAAGATTCAGCAACAAACGGCAAAGGCCATTGAAACGGAGGCGGATGTATTGTCGGAAGAGGATGCTTCCTGTCTGTTCGGCAATGAGGTCGCCGACATTTTCCGCAAGTTTATGGCCACGATGCCGGAACTTACCCGCGACATCTTTATGGACAGTCGCTTTGAGGGATTGACATACAATGAGATAGCCGCCAAATACAATATTACGCCTCGCAAGGTCAAACGCGATATCCAAAAGGTACTCGAGAAAATGCGAATCTCGCTCAAGGACTATCTCCCTGCCATACTCATTTTGTTCCCTGGCCTTCTGCGAATCTGATGGTTATACTTTGTGGGAGGCTAGTCAGGCTGAGCCTTCGGGATATCCAGTCCTTGAACATGCACATTTCCACAGGGCTGGCATCCTGAAGGGAGTTAATGCATCCGAATTTCATCGCCGGATTATTGTCTGCGCTCTCAAGCTTCTTCTTGAAATAATCTTTTTTTTCGCGCATCTCCCTCACAATAAACAGATTGTCCTCATGCCTGTCTTTGATTACCTTGCCTTCCCGTATCTCCAGGAGGTAGAAAAGGCCCGCAACGTTGTACTGCTCCTCATGACGGAACTTATGCCTGATGTTCCTATAGACAGCCTCCGGATGAGCTTCGTAATATTCCTTGAACACGCTTCTGCGCATAGCCTTCGGTGTGTGAGGCAGGTATGGGAAATAGTGGAAGCCGAGCATCCGCGCAGCATTCATCAGGGAGTCTTTGTAGCTTACTCTGCGATGCCCGTTCTTCACCGGATGGCTGTAATGCACGATTTCCTCCCACCATACGGGTAAATATTTCGAATAGCACACGACCTTGCCATTCATGAAAAAGTCCTCGACTGACGAAGGCGCGGCGAAGAAAAAATCATCGTTCATGAATATGTAGTATTCGCTCAGCCCGGGAATCCTCCATAGCATGGTCTCAATCGCCCTGCTGTTGAATACCGGCAGAAATTCCTCATAACCTTTGAATATTTCGCAGTGGTCTATAACCCTGATTTCAACCTTGCTGCCGGGAAAGTTCGCTGCTATGAAAGAATCCAGATGGGGATCCTGCCCGTCAGTCACTATGAATATCCTGCCGATGAATGGGGCAAACCTTATGATAGATGCCACGGCATAGAAAATCTCGTCGCTCTGTACGTAGCGGGCAGGGCCTCCCACGTCGTTCAGTTTCTCTTCGCCGGCAGAAGTTAGATATTTCTGCCTCATGGCAGCCAGTCCCGGATCATTTCCGTCAACCCAGGTGAGAACAGCGTCTATTGGACCATCCATATCGCTTGGAAATATATTCATTTAACGTCAATTGCCTGTCGCCGCCAGATATTTGGCAGTCCAGGTTCCTCCTTGCCTGACCAAATCTTCAGGCGTGCCTGCGAAAACTACCTCTCCACCCCTGTCTCCGGCATCAGGCCCCATGTCTATCACCCAGTCCGCAGCCCTGATTACATCCAGATTGTGCTCCACGACAATCACCGTGTGGCCTTTGGCAATCAACACGTCGAAAGCCTTCAGAAGCTTCTCCACGTCGAAGAAATGAAGCCCCGTCGTGGGCTCATCGAACAAGAACATTATTCGTTCTTTTCTTGAAGAATCTGACTCCTCACTCTGAGAAAGAAAATACGCCAGCTTGATTCTCTGGCTCTCGCCACCAGAAAGCGTAGAAGAGCTCTGGCCAAGCTTAATGTACGACAGCCCCACGTCAACCAGCGGCTGGAGCCTGATGGCTATCTGTTTCGCCAGTTCATCTTTCTGAGAGCCGAAGAAGCCTATCGCCTCCTCAACGCTCATGTTCAGGATGTCGTCGATATTCCTGCCTAGGTAACGGACTTCAAGAATGTCCGGCTTGAAGCGCTTCCCGCCACAAGCCTCGCAGACCATCGTAACATCTGCCATGAATTGCATAGGGATCTTCACGAAACCCTCTCCCTGGCATTCAGGACAGCGTCCTCCATCTTGGTTGAAAGAGAAAAAAGATGGCGTGTAGCCATTGATCCTGGCATATTGCTGATCGGCTAGAAGCTTTCGAATGTCGTCGTAGACTTTCAGATAGGTTACGGCATTGCTCCTGGAGCTCTTCCCAATGGGATTCTGGTCTACGTATTCGATTCGGGTTATCCTGTCCAAGTTGCCGGAAAGCTTCTTGAATATTCCGGGAAGGTCGCCAGTCTCATTGATTCTTCTGCGCATCGCAGGATAGAGGATGTCCCCGACAAGGGAAGACTTGCCTGAGCCGCTCACTCCGGTCACTACCGTCAGCACCCCTAGAGGGAACTTCACGTCGATATCCTTAAGGTTGTGCTCCATAGCTCCCTCGACCGTTACTGAATATGCCCAATCGTGTTTTTCTCTGACGTAGCGAGACCTTTTTCCTTGAATATATTGAAGAGTGAGGGAATCCTTCATGACTTGCGCAGGAATCTTATCCTTTATCTTGCCTCGAAAGACTATTTCTCCCCCATTCACACCCGCCAGAGGCCCCATGTCTATCACTTCATCTGCAGCACGGATGATTTCCTCATCGTGCTCGACCACCACTACAGTGTTGCCTATATCCCTTAGCCGCCTCAGCACGGAAATAAGCCTGTCCGTGTCCCTTGGGTGCAATCCTATGCTCGGCTCGTCCAGAATATACATGGAGCCTACCAGAGAACTTCCCAGGGCGGTGACCAGATTCACCCTCTGGCTCTCGCCTCCCGAAAGCGTGTTCATGGTCCTGTTCAGATTGAGGTATGAAAGCCCCACATCCTTTATGCAGCGCAGCCTAGAGACTATCTCGTCTATAGCCTTACGTACTATGCCATATTCATATTCAGTCAATTTCAAGCCGGCGAAATATTCCAGAAGCTCACCCACGTTCATTTCCAGCAGCTCGGCAATGTTCTTGCCCCCGACCTTGACGTAAAGCGCCTCCTTGCGCAGGCGGCTCCCATGGCAGTCGTGGCATACTGTCCGTCCGGAAAAGCGGCTGAGCATGTATTTGTACTGTATTTTATAGCGGTTCGCATCAACCCATTTGAAGAATTCGTTGATTCCAACTATGCTATGGTCGTCCCCCTCAACGCTGTGGGCCTCCCAGATAGTATTTTTCTCTTCTTCTGTCAAATTGCACCAAGGCTCGAATACTCTTAGATGATACCTGTCGGCGTTTTTCACGATCTGGTCTTTGAACCAGCTCATCTTCTCCCCTCTCCAGCATGCTATCGCCCCATCATAGATGCTCTTCGTCTTGTCCGGTATCACCAGATCCTCGCTGATGCCGATTATCTTGCCGAGGCCGCCGCAGGTCGGGCAGGCACCCAGAGGGCTGTTGAAGCTGAAAAGATATTCATCCGGCTCCCTAAACGTCATTCCATCCAGCTCGAAGCGGTTGGAATATTCCTCATTCACTATTTTCTCGCCTTCTTTCCTAAGAACGAGCTTGCCCTTCCCTTCCGTGAAAGCAGTGTCAATAGAGCTCCGCAGGCGGGTCTGGAGGTCATCCCAGTCAGCCTGGGCCCAAGGCGTGCCATCCTCATTACAAGGATAGCAGCCCTTGAAACCCGGCAGCTTCAACCTGTCCACGAGGAGACACAATCCATTCGGGTAATTTCCGGTATATGCAAGCCGCATTATGTCCTCGATTGAGACCATTCCCTGGGCTTCCCCAATTCCGAAGAACCTGGCATAGCCATCCTCTTTCAGCTTCAGCATCAGCTCTACCTTATCTTCTCGATTGTCCCAGTCCAAGTCCGCCATGATGTAAATGGCACTGGCGTCGCCTTTCAATATGCTTGCCATCACATCATTGACACTATGGCACTTCACTTCCTCTCCGCTGATTGGCGAGTATGTACGGCCGATGCGGGCGAATATGATCCTCAGGTAATCGTAAATTTCCGTCGTCGTGGCAACCGTGGAGCGAGGATTCTTGATATTCACTTTCTGCTCTATTGCTATCGCTGGCGGAATCCCCTCTATGGATTCCACGTCGGGTTTGCTCATCCTGCCCAGGAATTGCCTGGCATACGAGCTCAAACTCTCCGCAAACCGTCTCTGACCCTCTGCGAACAGGGTATCAAACGCCAACGATGATTTTCCAGAACCAGAAATGCCCGTGACGACCACGAACTCGTTTCTAGGAATCTCAACGGTAATATTCTTAAGGTTGTTTACCTTGGCGCCTCTGATAATGATGTTGCCTTTCTCTGACATTGACTAACCATTAAGAATGTAAAGTTACTAAAAAATCCGGCAAAGAATGAATATATCCTTAGTTCCAGAAAGCAATGCCTAAGAGCTCCCGAGAGCTGAGCCAGACATCTGGGATAAGACAATTTGACACATATAAACGCCACATTGTCAGTAAGTTATGACAAATTGTCGCCATTTTATCCAATTTTGGCATCGGCACGTTGGTTGCCTATATTTTAATCGTCCGTTCGAGAGGACGACGGAAGTCAAGACTCGAAGGACGGGCTGGAGACAGATCCGAAAGGGTCAGGGTAAATTATAGAAACTTAAAAATATAGGAGATTTATATTATGGTACCTTCGAGAAGATATAACCAGAATTGGTTACCGAGCATTTTCAATGATTTCTTTGATAACGATTGGATCGAAAGATCAAATGCTTCTGTTCCAGCGATCAATGTATTAGAAGACGAAAAAGGCTACAACCTAGAGCTGGCCGCTCCTGGCCTGACGAAGGATGACTTCCAGGTTAGCCTTGATGAGGACAACGACCTCGTGATCAAGATGGAGAAGAAAGAAGAAACTAAAGATGAGGGCAAGAAGAAAGGCCGTTTCCTCAGGCACGAATTCTCATACGCCAAGTTCCAGCAGACTATGGTACTGCCTGATGACGTTGACAGAGAGAAAATTAGCGCCACAGTTCAAGACGGCGTGCTGAAAGTAGCTCTCCCTAAGATTGAGAACAAGGAAGTACCTCAGTCAAAGAAAATGATAGAAATTAAATAAAAAAATTTGCAGCCAATCTATTTTTGACTATATTTGCATCCGCATTTGAGGAAACAATCCGAAAAATGCAGATGCATTTTTTTTGGTGCGGTAGTTCAGTTTGGTTAGAATGCCGGCCTGTCACGCCGGAGGTCGTGGGTTCGAACCCCATCCGCACCGCAATCGCCCGAGAGCAATCCCGGGCGATTTTCGTTGTTGGGGAGCCTATCTATCTGACCGCCTCCATGGCTATTTTCTGGCATTGGCGAGCTTCTTTCTTGGAGATGTGATATTCTGTGTCCTCCAAGACATATTCATTGCCTTTCACAGACACGCCCAGCGTCGGCCTGATGAGTGTCTCGAACCACGTGCAGGCAGCGATATAGCGGCCATACTGCCGGTTCAGGTGATATCCGTCACGGGTAAGATCGTAGACCTTGCATGCATCCGGAACTTTATATTTGTTGTTCAGGCTAGTCTCTCTCGCCAGCTGGATTGCCTTTCCGCTAGGAATCACGACATCTATATTAAAGTCTTTCTTCAGATTTTCCACGCAACTCTGAATGCCATTCCACATCTTAACCTGGCTCCTGTCGTAAAGCGGGAACCTCTCGTGATCCGAATTCGTGGCATATGCCCATGTCTCATGCCAGACGATCGACGCATGAGGGTTCGTCGCCTCATTGCGAACGATCTCTATCAGCTTCGGCAGCCACTCCCTGTAGTTATCATATATTCCAGACAACCCGGAAGTCTCTTGCATAGTGATAATATCCCAAGGCTCATCCTTGATGCCACCTTTCAAAGAGCAATGCTCGCTGACGACCGTCCATTCGCCATTTTTAGCCTTCGAATATTTATAATTCTCCGCGCCGGAAGCATATTCATTGCAATGCCTCTCCAACGAACACCCCCCGATATACAGCCGTGCCACTGTCACGTTGTGGATTCCCGCAGTCCTGAGCAGAGCAGGAAGATATTCAGTACCGTCATCAGAGAAACTGTTTCCTATCGCCAGAATCCGCAGGGTGTCAGGGTTCTCCGGCAGCGGAAAATTCTCGAACGCCCCTTGCGCCAAGGCGCTTCCCTGCCCTGCTACGGTGGCGCTTTCCCAGGACCTCAATGCAGAACCAGCGAAGTCCGCCGCACCTCCCCGCCCTGCTACGGTGGCGCTTTCCCTCCCGGCAACGGTGACCTTCGGCATCTCCTCTCTCCGGTTCACTGCAACAGGTTCATGAGCTGAAAGATCAAACGACACCGACGCAAACAAAAGTAAAAACGAAACAACGACGACTGATAATGAATATAACTTCTTCATATTCCAAGAATATTATGTATTGCAAGCCGAATTTAGCACTTTGGACCAATACTTCAAAACCATCCGCACCCCATTTTCAGTCTTTCAGTCACTATTTCAGCCTCCTACAGCACGCACCCCAGATTATTACTGACAAGGTGCGAACGCATACTGGTTTTTGAGCAACATTGACCACCATCCCGAACTCGGTTCTATTCCCACGTTATTGGCAATTAGCAGGCAGACAGATATGCAACAGAGAACATAATTCCCACATTGGTCTGCCCAGCCCCTTTTAAGAACTGCTTGTCTCCGCATGCGAGGACAAAGCTTTTACATCTATCGACAACAATAATCCAATCACGTTGACCGAACCTCACTAGTCATTGTGATTCAAATTTACCGGCAATGGTGTCATGCTACCGTATGGTCTGGAATGGAGAACCACATTGCCCACCCAGTTTCTGAGGATTGTGTATACCATTGCCGGGGTCAGTCCGCCATGGATGCGCATATCCGTACCGGCAATAGTGCGTAGCTCGATGCTCATCCAGTTCTCGCCTGCAGGGGCAGACTTGGACTTGCCACGTGCGCCTGCACCCATGGCTGCTGCCGTAACTGCCGGAGGCATGCCACATGCTACAGGTACGAACCCTTCCGAAACGACTTCTCGCACATGCTTCCTTTTCCACCAGAAGTATTGGTGGGGTGCGATGCCTTTTTCGTCTAATAGCTTCGTGATGGAGATCCCTCTCTCGCGGCCCTCAGCCTGGATATCCTCGATCTGTTCTCTTGTTATCATATGTCTGTCAGTTTGTTTCTGTGATGCAAAGTTACATCCCACCGAGACCAACCAACAGTCGTACTTGTTCGAATGCTTACCTCACATCCATCTAACTTCTACATGCAAACAACGACTGACATCTCACCCATGCCAGTCGTAATGTTACTTTGTCAATATGTACTTCACCGAATGCTTACCGTTAGAGTACATTCGTGCTGGACGAACAAATAAGCCTCGTCGGGAAAGTCCCAAGGGTGCTTAATTTTGACGAAACCTATTGGGCGTATAATAATCGCACTATAGCCAACGGGCAATCTGTCTGAAAATATCGGGATGCAAAAGGAGTATATCTACCTGCAACACCTCGAAATATTCAACACCACTTAAGGCGTATTCTTCAAGCTTTAGGAACACGCAGTCATGTGCATCGTAGTATATGATCTTGCAGTTATTTCAATTCCAATAAGGTGCGATTGATAGACCTCGCTGGAAAGGAGCGTCATGCTACAAGGCCTTGACGCACCTTAGTGTTCTATTGTGATTTGCTTGAAATTCGTTACCTTTGAGAGGTAAAGCAACAGTACAACTTCGGTAAGCTCCTAAAGATGAAGCATTTACGTGCGTTGCGCAGAAATAAAATTCTGAGTGTGCTTTACTAAAATAAACCCGTCTTATGGCGGGTTTATTCATTTCTATTCGGAATATTCAGAATAGTTCAAGCTGTTGTCCAGGTGCTTGAGGAGGTTGTTCTTTTGCTCCATAAAACACTTTTATATCGCCGAATTGTTTGTCAGTGATGCACATTATAGATACGCTTCCTTTTTGCGGCAATATCGCCGTCACCCTTTTAACATGAACATTACAGTTTTCCATACTACCGCAATTGCGAACGTAAACAGACTCCTGATACATGGTAAATCCATCTTTTATCAAACTCTTCCGGAAAAGAGCATAAGCTTTGATGTCTTTCCTCGATTCCGTAGGCAAGTCGAAGAACACAAGTATCCACATAATTCTGTATTCGCTTAGTCTGTCTAGCATAAAAAATCAATCTATTGACGGATATGTTATCTTCCTGATCGTTCCACGAAAGCATTTATATAAAGATGCTGTCGTCTGCGTCATGGCAACCATAAGCGGACTCCTTTGCCCATCTATTACAACATCTAGCACAGGGATAGTCAGGAGTTTCTTTTTAATTTCTTTATCAATAGTTATATTTCCTGTTCCTGTGTTCCAAATAATCCCGAACACAAGGTCATCAACGTACGGCCTATATGGTTCCATTATGTCATCCGCTAGACAAAATGCATTGTATCTGTTATGATGATGAATGCCTAGCGTAGGCAGCATTCCGCTAGATGTTAATGCTCTTGCAGTTATTGATCTGAGAATAGCATATCCGTAGTTCAGCAAATTGTTAGGAGGAGCACCGTCACGTCCTCTCACAAAGTTGTCAAGCCCTTTAATGCCAGAAAACAGATTCTTCCAGTAATATGCCGCAGCCCTTGCCTCAATGTTATCCGGATCTCCACTCCTTACCTTTTTCGCCCAATTCAGCATCATTTTCTTGTCCATGCCAGAGTTTCTATATAGAACCGCTGACTGGTTCGTGATTTTTGCTACTATAGTCTGCTGCCATAGTTGCTTCCGCAATGGAAGGCTGGCTTCAATCTGGTCTCTAAATCTTTCACTCTGCACAGTATGACTTTCCAAAGGCAGACACATTGCGACAGGCATGCCCTTATCATCACAGGTAATGACAGCACAATTGTTGGTGACAAGAGCCGCAATAAGTCCCTGCGTTATCGTAATCTGCCTATTATCAAGAACAAGAACACCGATATCCTCTATAGGTGCGGTTATGATCTTCTCCTTACTTTCAGATGAATCCGCAACAATTTCTCTCACAACGAGTTGCCTGTCTTTAAGCGAAAGATAGGCGGGATTAATGATGGCAAGAGTCTTCTTAATCATATCATATCGCCGTTGATTGAAATGATATGTCCTAACCTATCCACTTTGACGGGGTAGCAGACTTCCTTAATAGAAGTCTTTCCATCTATTGTTTTCTGAGACTTATTCCCAGATTCAAATTCAACCTTATCTTTAATGACAGAGGCCACTGACTGAGGGATGAAATAGCACTTCCCTTGTCCCGAACTCACCATTTTATAGATTCGATTCTTGTCTAGTGAAGGTCCAAGTTTTCCATCTTTTATTTCTTCTTCCGTAGGCACGTAAACCAGATCACCTGGGGACAGCACCATAATAGGCTTCATACCGTTTTCGTTTTCCGGCGCAGGAGCCAGACCTTGCTTCTCCCTATCGATGGCGACATTTAAAGGTATGTCGGCAAACGATCGGACTTTCTTAATCTCTCCCGTCTCCTTGTCTTTGGCTTCTCTTTCATAGATCGCATAGAATAGAATGATGTCCGCTTCTACGAATTGTTTGGCCTTTGCGCCGACATATCCTACACTGAACTTATGGCCCTTTTCATAATACGGAACTTTAAAAATAGGCTGGTGCATACGTCTGCCGTTCAGACGCACGATGTTGTCGTTCATCCGTTCGATTCCGTCAGGGCTGAATGCTACATTCGGGTCGTTGCCGTTTTCGGCAAGATGGGCCAGCATTATTTTTTGGATTGCAGTATCCGTAATATGTGTCTTTATTTTCTCCTCGGTGTAAGACATGTCGATTGGCTTCCTCGTGGAGAAGAACCGATGTTTCGGGAGCCCTGTCTTTGGGTTCTTATCTTCCTGAGTAAAGTAGTACACGTCAATCTTTTTAAGATTCACATCTGACCAGGTATCCTTCTCCTGCTCAAAATAGTCCTTGATTTTAGCGAGGCTTATTTCTTCCCTGAGAAACTCTTTGAGTTTCTCCTTAAGGTCTCTGTTCACAATATCGTCAAGGTGCTCGATGGCGGATTTCAGATTCTTCTGACGAATCATTCTCAAATTCACCTCTCTGTAGAAGATGGCCGTGTGCAAGGACTTGCGCACTGCCCAGTTGTCGCCTTTCATCTGCTTCGCAATAATTTTCTTTCCGTCCTCATAATGCTGGTAATAATTCGTAGTTTTGTTTATGACCCTCAGATTCTGCTTAAAGCTTACAATAATGTTGTTCAGTGCATTGTATACATCATTTTGAAATCCAGTCCAAGGCGTTTTGATTACCCATCTGTAGCTTCCGTCTCCCTGGAGCACTTTGTCGCACAATAAACGCTGGAGGTCATATCTCGAAATTTTTGCTCCTTTGCAGGCGGAAGAATTGTTGAGATAGTTCACGATGTTTCGGCTGGCACAGGCAATAACAATTGCATCCATAGCATGATGTCTATGGTCGATTCGCTTAATGATGAATCCTTTGCTCATGTCGTCTGGCACGTTAGGGATTTCATGCCCGTTTTTGTTAATTGTAGTGTATTCGTTTGTACCTGTGATTTCATTCATCCTTCTAAAGCGAGGCAGAAGGATCTTATTCCATATGTCTTTTATACCCCAATCTACCTTGAGCCTGTCTGTTATTGAGCCGTTAGTGGCAATGACATTGCGAGAGGTCGCCTCAGTCTCGCCTTCTTTTCTTACGATATTGGATAGAAGCCCAAGCATGAGCCTGCTGATATATCTGCTGTCATTGAGCTGCCTGTTGATAAAGTCCTCCGGAATGTCGTCAAGCATGAGATTCTTAAACTTGATCCTCATCCGTTCGTTTCCGTAGATTTTCTTGACGAAGTCTTCATACTTGTCCTTAGTCAATATTCTCACAGTGCCACCCATGTTGAGCGATACAGCTTCTCCACCATGTTTATCAATGAACTCATGGCCCAACATGTTTGATTTCAGCTTGTTCACCTCTGATTCGCATATTACTTTGTTGTTGTATGAGTCATCGAAGTATCTCGCCTGTGGAATCACATGCTCGATTTCATATGCCGGAGTAAACAATTTTGCCAGAGGAATCGGCTGCCCCGTGTATGGTGAACGGTATTTCTGATCCAGCCATAGTTTGTATTTTAGAATCTCAGCATGGGTCGGCTGTTCAGTTTTGCCGTTGCCAAGATTACGAAGAACGTCAACAACATAATCAGGCAATTCTTCTCCACTATTTAGGACGGTTTCTTCATAAATCCTGAGAAGGTCCTGTTGAGAAGGAGAATAGGGTCTGACATAATCGATTTTAAAATCAGGATTGGTAAACTCCATCAATAGAGCGCGGATCCTCATATTCGTATTCTCGTTCTCAAGGGCTCTCATCTGATATTGTCTGCGTTTGTCGGCCGGACTCTTAAGATCTCGTCCCATCTCGATGTGAATTTCATCAATCTTGCCGAAACACCGCCAGATATCTCTGACAGTTCTCAAAGTCTCGGTCACAACCTGCTCTACGATAGGGTTGTGGAGAGAATGTTGTTTGAAATTGTTAAGATAGGCATCAATGTCTTCAGGACTTGTCCAAAGCTGAGAATCAGACGCTTCACTATGCCTGCCATAGACAACGTAACAAGCAAGATAAAGAGGCAGTCCCTTGAAATCGGAAATACTTTTATATGACGACAGCTGATCTCTCACTTTCTGGGGAATGGAGGCGGAGACATTTCCGTTAATTATGTTTTCAATATTGGCCTTGACATCATCAGATATTGCTGCCTCGCTCCAGAATTCTCCCATTCTCATCAGCGGCAGCAACTTTTTAATGGCCTTTGCTGAGTAAGCTCCGTAGTCCTTTTCAAAGGCCGGGAATTTCTTGAAGTTTTCAACGAAAGTTCCTTCGAGGCCATGTTTCTCGGCGAATTTTCCTAGGGCTTCTTCAAGTTCTTTCCTGCTCTCGGATGAGTAGAGAATTAGCCAAAGCTCATTCTCTATGTCTCTGGTAAGGAAAGAAGAAGGGATTCCCGATTTCTTCAACCTTGAAAGAATCGGGCCGCGTGTCTCGTTGCAAGGATAATCTTTACCTTCTACATAGTTCCAAACGTATGGGAGTTTCGAATCTTTGCCTTTCGGCTTTTTAATGCCAAAGAATTCTTTAAGGAAAGTCTCTTCTTCGGTGTTTGAGATGTCATTGAGACATTTGAATATAGTTACACGTTCTGCCTCGGTAGGAATGAAATAAGATGTTTCATCTCTCTCTGTGAAATTATTGTAGATCCTCAGATTCTGAACGAACTGCCACAAGCGGAACTCCTGGTAAAGAGGCTGAGATTTGGCGATGCATTTTACCGGGGCTGTCTTTACCTCGCCTGTCTCTTTGTCAATATAGGAGTGGCTCTCGTATGGGCAGTTGTCTATCAGGCTCTTCTTTGTTTTCAATGGCCTCTGGTATAGAATGATATCATCAGCTAAAAGATATATGAAATCTCTTGACGCAATGGAATTGCGATAGCCGTCATTGCTAGGATACAGTTCTTCGATGCATTGGCGATACAAGTCTCTGTCTGTCAGTTCCTTGATAAACCCAGCCTGCTTGCCGAGAATTGCTTTCAATTCAGCTCTGTAGAACTCTCTGTCTATAGTCCTGACCAGTTTGCCTCGGATTTTTTGTGTTGGTTCTTTCAGAAGCGCATTGAAAATGTACTCCCCAACGTACTCTCCTGATTTGTTGACCTGATCTTCAGTCCTTGTTTTGATGAGAGTCCAGTCGTTTTCTCCCGGCATGCGGAAGCTTCGCTGGATTTCTCCGTATTTGTTCAGTTTTGGCTTTCCGTCTTTGTCGAGGTCGGTGGTAATGATGAATTCCTTTGTCTTCCCCTCCCAATCAGGCTTGATTTCAGAAGGACGTTTGTATACCATCCCGTTGTCGAGCTTACAATTCCACCAAGTGGATTTTCCCTTCTTATCACCGCTGTCGGTTACTTCTACAACTGTGGCCGACAAATATTCAACTAGTTTTGACTTGTCTTCCTGCTCCTGCTCATCCATTCCCATGAGCTGGTTATATCCTCTCTTTTGGTTTGCGTTCAGAAGTATCCAGGAAAGCTCTTCTTTGGTGATCGGGCTGTAGAGGGCTTTCTTCCGGAGATAGTATATGGTCCAGTCGTAAGGAATCTTACCTCCGTTCTTTAGAAATTCAGGGTTATGCACCTTGAACTCTTCATACATCTCATTGAATGCCTGTAGATAGACAAATTCCTGCCTGCCGTCAGAATTTGCCCTCCATGCTATTTTGTGGTCATCGGCATCGATGAATTTCCCATAACGGTCAAGAGAAGCAGCATAATGTTCAGGTAGGAAGCCCATCAAATTCAGTACTCTATGAAGCCGCTCCCTTCTGAGAATAAACCTCTCATTCATTCGGCGGGAAGCCCTCATGCTTCTTCTGCCCGCCGTCTGTGAAACAGCATTTCCTTTAGCAAAATCGCTCAACTGCGAGGCATCCATTGGAATAATTCTGCTTCCGCAGCCTTTAATGCCCGCAAGTATTTCTTTTTCAGCCGCATCAGTTACGCTTCCAACAACAGCCCAGCCAATGCTATTAGTGCCAAGGTCTAGTCCTAGAATATTTTTCATTTTTATTTATTGATTATTAGTAAACTCATGCTTGGGAGATCATTGCCAAGTGCAATAACTCTTGTTTTTCTCATCATAAAGTTAAAAAAAATATTGTGATAATGAATAATAAAATATTTTTTTCTTATATTAGCAACAGAATTTCAAGCAAATCACAATAAGGATTATTCCGTTGTGAAAACATTAGGTTCTTTCCCGTTGCCCTTAGCAGCGGGATTTTTTATTATGATAGATGTTGAAACATGCCGGGTACCATTTTCCACTATTACGAAGCCGTAAACTTGAATAATGACATGCCTTCGAATATTACCTACTGTGAATCAGTGATTCCTGATCCTTAATAAATATCCCCGTCTGTTCCTTCACGCTTAGTAAAGTCATTTCGAATAACTTTCACTATATTCAATGATTCGTTAAAAATTTAACAATTATATAATATTCAATTACTTACATATACAATAGCCCGTTTCCGGGTAGCTTAACAGCACCGCGCGGGCGGCATAGAACAAAGCCGAAAAAAGTGTTAAAATTGGGTGAAAATAACGCTT
>DCKG01000003.1 GCA_002320605.1 Bacteroidales bacterium UBA1680
AGACCCCGTTAATGTTCCGGAGGCGGACTCTGTCGAGCAACTTACTTTATGGTAAAATTTCTCCGGACAGCAGTGAACTGTTATAAGTAATTATGACATCTGATTATTACACTCATAATTTTCTTTGTTTTTATTTACCGTCATCTTGTGCATAACCTCGCTCATCTGGTCATAAGGACAAGATGCTACCGAGAGTGAAGCAAGAACAATCAGGCATTTAAACGAGCTGGGCATTTCTTGAATTATTATGAAGATTATTCTTCGGACTCATCATCCGTGAAGAATACCGCATGGTAACTATGGGCATTCTCCGTCGTGATGTCCATTCTGTATGCAGAAGCCGATTCGACTGAAATCACCATCCTTCCAGAAGCACTGTTTCCGACGTAGCTGTGTATCTCTCCTGTGGTTTGATTTTCCAATGACACCATAGCAGCCCCCATGTTTGATAGGAAAAGCAGCTCCAAACATTTAAGTGCAGAATAAAAATAGCATTCTACCTGTGGTTTAGCAGGGATTCGGTTAGTTTTCGTTCCGGGCTTAGTGTTATCTATTACCTCGATTTTTATGATCTCCTCTCCTTTGGCATAAATCGGGTTGCTGACGCTCAACAATGCCAACAACAATAGCAGTATAAACTTTCTCATAAAAAATGTGTTGTTTCTGACTGTAAAGTTCGGTAGAAAAGCCGGTTATGCAATAAAAAAAAGTTTCACTTCTGCAAAACGCAATAGACTTATTCCTAAATAGTTATAAGCCCATCGAAATTCAGTTTCTCACTTTATGTTGATTAACTTATTAGCCGTCAGCGCTTTAGCAAATATTCAACATTTTACGCAATCTGCACGTCTAAGATTATCTGGCAATTGCTCTATCAAGATATGGATTCTGAGAAAAGAATCTTGTTCTCTCCGTCCATCCTTGATATTCTTTCTTTAATGTTGTAACGCTTCGTGTAAACCGTGTTCACATTGTAGCCCATCATTCTGGCTATGGTTTTGGCATCAAAACCAAGGATCAGGAATGTGATGAAGCGGAAGTCTTTCTCCGTGGCATCTGGCATCGCCGCCCTTAGTTTCGTCATTATGCCGTCAAGATTGTCGTCGAGCATAGACTCAAGCTCCTTTTGGTTTGGTTCATCCAATATCGCCAGAATCTTTTTGACCTCAGCATAAATCTTATCCTTCCCTCCTGTAGAAGAGATTGAGGAGTCCAGATACCGTCGGCAAAGGACATTCAATTGGGCGTAATGTCGTTTGTTCGCCTGAACATATTTCGCCCTCAGCCCCATCAACACCTGTTCCTTTTCGGCAGCGCTTGAAACTCTTTCCGACAACGTTTGTATATCCCTTTCAGCAATTTCATTCGCAGATTTCAGAGAAGCAATCGAACGCAGGTTTTCCGCCTCACAAAGCAGTAGCTCGTTAAGTCTTTGATTCACTTCATCATTGATGGACGACATCTCCTCCAACTGGCGCTGCCACCCTTTCTTGCGTTTAAAATAAATGCACATGACAGACGCCACCACAATCAAGGCAATTATGGAAACCATCCATCTCATCTGACGCTGGATTCTTCTATCCTTATCCAACGACAAAGACTTGCTCTCATAATAGTCCGACTGCGCCAACGCCACCGACTGACCGACTGTTTTTAACACCTCAGAATCCCGATCATTAATTGACTGCTCAAGATATCTCAGAGCTTCTTTGTAGTCAGCGCAATGCTTTGATATCCTGTATTTCCAGACCGTTATGATAGTCGAATCTACATTAATAGTTTCCAACTGACTGATTATATCTTTCGCAGTCCTGTGATCTCCTATGATTTCAGAGGCATAGGCATAGACACAGTAGTCGTTTATAGAAGGCGCTACCCCATATTCCTCTGTCGCTTTTCTGAACAGGTCAATAGATTTATGAGCATCGGAGCCTGGCTTGAAGATATTATTCCACGCAAGATTCAATAATTGTCTTGCGTAGATGGAGGAATCACGGATCGGTTGTGAGAAGAATTCTGCATAGAGACTATCAGCCATGGTCCAATCTCCAACATTTGAATAATAGTTTGCCAAATGTCCTGTCGTGTTCCATAACCTAAAAGTATCTCTTGCGTTCGAAAAATGCTCACAGGCTTCCTTACAATACGCAATACTCTTATAGTAATTATTATTATGAGCATATACATCAGAAATTGCAGAAGTTATCAGACCTATGAAAGTCTGATTGTCCGAACCCAAAGAATGACCTTTCGCCTGAATGAAACTTTTTATTGAAGATTCCAAGTCTCCGGCAAAATACTGAACAGTGCCTAGATAATAGTACATTTTCATCTTATCATCATTGGAACCGTAGCGCTCATAATACTGTACGGCAGGTTGTATGATACGCAAGTCCGCTGTATCAACACCGTTCCTGTCCAGCGCCATGGTGTACAGCAAGGAGTACCTTGCTCGCCGGGCCCTCGTCTTCAGGCTCAGCGTGTCGATGGACTCCAGCGCAGCCAAAGCGCTGTCAGGCTGCGTCCACATCACAGCATCTGCCGCATCCATTTTCTTGCCAGCCTCCTTGTCTCCGCATGAACAGGATGCCGCCACTGCGATGGATACTGCTATGATTTGCAGGACGATTCCGTATGGTTTCATGTACAGATCGGACTTCTCATTAGCATTAGTCATTAGCGAAAATAATCATTTTTACCCTGAAGAAAAAAACTACAGGCAGAACATCACTAACGGTGGCTAAACATAATATCCAGAACTTCATTATGAAAAACCACTCAAATAATTGTCCGAATATCTTTAGAAATGAAATCGAATTTGTTTACAATTGTCTGTCAATTAATGCCAGTCACCAAGCAGTCAGGCAAGGAGCATTCAGTGATAGACTCGGAATCACGACTCAGGAAATATATTTTCTTCTTTAAGCAGTCAATGTCATACGTGTACATACTAATCCCTGATCAATTCCTTTTCTGTCGTCGCCAACTTTTCAATAGACATCAGTTGATTTCCGATAACTATCGTTTTTGCAAAATCATCATATAATGAATACAACTGTATAGAGTTCTGTTGTAATCCTGTCTCGACCACACGTTGGAGATTAGGATTAAACGCCACTAATGTTGACAAAATATTGACATCATCTGATTTTTTGACACTTGCATTATTCAAAAACTGGAGGTGATCTGGCATGTCATATGTGCCATTCTCATGCAATAGTATTCTGTTTCTTCTCCTGAAATCTTCTGACGTAGACGTAATAAAAAACACAGAATCTCTGCAAAATATGGCTCGAGGTATCTCTAGTCGGGATCTTTCAACAATCACATCGAAAACTGTATGATTCTGGCTGAAAGATTCCGTCAAATCAATGCGGATCAGATTATTCTGACCATCAAAAGTATAGGAATAAAGCTTATCACCATATTCTCGAAGACCAAGAGCCCCAAAACTTATGGCTCCTCTGAACTCGCCATTCGCCCTCCCCTTCTTTAAGGCACTGCCTACGAGACTGCCATCATCCCGGAGACGCTTACCCATTTCGCCACATAGACCGTACGCAAGGGGTTTGCAAGTCTCTTATTACCAATCACATATTTTCGAGTTGCGTACGGTCTGTCACCCAGAACTCTATTCTGTACATTTTCGGACAGCCACAGGGCTTTTCGGGATGGGGTTGTAGCTGAGAAGCTGCGATGCATGAAACTTCTCTATGAGGGATCGGGGCTTTCTTACCGTGTTCTAAAGATTATTTTTCGTGTCTACTTTTTGCGTCTGGTACCTTCCGACAACGGACGAAAAAAGGAAAGAGTCCGGCGCAGTACCGAACTCTTTACGAATAAGAGACTCATCAATGTTAATCCATCCAACTTTCTGGGTTCACATCAAAATGACCATCTCTTTTTATATTTCGCAGGAATTAAGCTTGTTGCTCTTTGCTGGCAAGTTTCTCTTTTACCTTGTCAATAGCATCTTTGACAGTGGTAATAGTGCTTGTTTCCTCGTCTGGGATCTTGATGCCGAATACTCTTTCGAATTCCATCAGGAGTTCAACCGTGTCAAGAGAATCAGCTCCTAGATCATTTGTGAAGTTGGCGGATTCAGTCACTTCAGACTCTTCTACGCCGAGCTTGTCAACGATAATCGCTTTGACTTGCTTTACGATTTCTTCATCTGTCATAATCAAAAAATTAATAAAATTAATGTTCTAATTTTCAAACTAATACGTAAATATTTTGCAACAAATTGCAACAAAACGTCCGCAAATTAAATAAAAAATCCTCAATTATCCAAAACAGCTTCTGATTCTTCTTGTAATTTCCGGAATCCAAGTGTGTCCGCATGACCCTAGGGTCACTTTGCGTCATTGTCATGAATATACCCATCCTTGGAAAGGTTCCAGAGTGGGAAAATAAAAAATGAACCGATAACTGCGACAATCGACATCAGGAGGAAGACATCTCCCCATCCGAATTTATCGGTGAACCAGCCGAGGCCGGCGCCTGTGAATATAACGCTCGCATAGCTGCAAAGGCCGATGAGGCCGACGGCAGAAGATGCGGCCCTGTTCGTCACCTGATTTGAAGCGACAACTCCTAGCAGAGCCTGCGGCCCGTAAAGGAAGAATCCGGCGAGAGAAAGCAGGATGAGCATCAGCACTGGGCTGGAGCCATCAGGGAGCAGCCAGAGAGCGAGAAGGCATATTGCCGTGAGAATCATCTCCACGGCACAAGTTCTCTGAGAGCGACCCTTAAAGAACGTATCGGAAATACGACCCGCCACAAGCATGCCCACACAGCCGCTGACCTCGAAAATACCCACCGTCCAGCCGGCAAGCTCCGGAGACAAGTGCTGATCTTGGAGGAACGTAGGTCCCCAGTCCAAGACGGAGAAACGCACGATGTAAACAAAAAGGTCCGTGATGGCCAGAAGCCACACCACAGGGTTCTTCAGGACCTTCTCCTTCACGAATTTCCTATATTCCTTATTAGTATCTTTTCCATCGAGCGATGTCCTAGTGTTCGGCAGCTCTGGCAACCCGACAGACTTAGGAGTGTCTCTAAGAGAAACTATTATGAATATGACACCTATGAAAGAGATGGCTGCAGGAATCCAAAAGCACAGCCTCCAGTCGCCTGTTTTTGAGATGATGTAGCCGCACATCACCGAAGCAAGGCCTGCGCCAATGGAGTGCGAGGTGTTCCAGATAGACATCTTAGTTGCCAGTTCCTCCGGCGGAACCCAGTGCGTCATGAGGCGGTTGCAAGGCGAGAAACCAGTACCCTGGAATATGTTGTTGACTATTAGCAGCACTGCGAATATGTTGACCATCGCCGCCACGAAGGCCCCTCCTTCAGTGCCCCCTGTTACCCAGGCAGCGAACTTGTCGCTGAATCCGAACAGCACGTTCACTACCACGCACACGGCAAGGCCCATGGACATGTGCCAGCGAGCGTTAGTGCGATCGGCGATGAATCCGTTTATGAACTTGGATATGCCATAGATTATGCCTACCAGAGAAAGGATTACGCCGAAGCTAGTGTTCGTGATGCCATATTCTTTGCCCAGCACTGGCATCGCGAAAGAGAAATTCTTACGCACGAAATAGAACATCGAATATCCTATCATCGTGCTGATGATGACCCTCCACTGCCAGTATTTGAATGAATGTTTCGTCTGCATCTCTTTATTTGATAGGAAGTTCCTCGTTCAAGTCCCAAGCTCCGCCCTGAGCGAAGACAGAGTCGACCAAGTCGTCATAAACCATGCATCTCTTCGCAAGATCCAGCACGTTGAAGCGCCAGCGCATCAGCTGAACGAAAGGAAACATGTCCCTAAGCTCATGCCTTGTAACGCCTATCATGGAAGGATCGTAAGGGGCCCCGGCTTTCTTGAACAGATCCTGCATCTTTTTAAATGAATATACCTGATTCCTAAGCTTCTTCCTGAATTCGGGCCAGATGGCTTTCAAGGTGGTCAGCTCGCTGCGCACGGAGTCTGCGTCGGTATATTTCTTAGCGATGCTTTCATAACCGAGCTTCGGCGCAGGGAAATCTTTGAATAACTTCAATGCCCTTTCCTGCTCCTGTTCCAAAGTAGGCCATGCGGCGACGCATTCGTCTACGTTCAGCTTCGTGAAATCGTAGGTGAGGAATTTATCGAAGACTGCGCACATCGTCAGCGTGCCAATCGCAACCTGGAAGCCGTGCGAAGTAGGCTTTCCGTGATAGGTGTGATCTGTCATGTCCAGAATATGGCTGAAGAGATGGTCGCAGCAGGATGCCGGGCGGCTGGATTTCGCAGCCTGCATGGCAAACCCACTGAGCGTCAGACCTTCGAAAAGATCCGAAATCGCTTCCGGCTTACCCTCGGCGACGCCTTCCGGGTCGGAAAGCAAATCGTTCAGGTAGTCCTGCAGCACATGCCATGCGCTTGGAATTATTGGCTCGGTACCCACCAGATCAGCAATCATCCACTCTGCACCGGCTGGAATCTTTGCGGCAAGGTCTGCGTAACCTGCCGAGGTCATCTCCTTTGGTGCATCCTTTATTATGTCGACATCTGCCAGAAGCGCGATAGGCGCCGGGCAATCGAATGTCTGTTTCGCATTATGGTAAGATATAGAGGCGCCGAAAGACGAAAATCCATCCACTGAAGCTGCGGTCGGAATGGAAAGATATCTTTGTCCATGATGATGCGAAGAAAGCTTGCAGAGGTCGTTGATCACTCCGGAACCCACGCTCACCGCTATGGAATATTCATTGGAAGCCGGCCTGAAAGCTTTCTGCGCATCTCCCTCTTGGTACGACGGATCTTCTTCCAACGCTTTCGCCCCCGCCAAATCTCCATCCAGAGCTTTATCGGCGACTTCCACGTCCCGCCAAAGGGCATGGAGTAAGGTCTCGTCAAAGACATATTTCTCGGTAGGGATGCCTGCTGCTTTCAGACATTCATAAACTTTTTCTCCCGCAATGCCCCATGTCTCGTAACTGGCGACTACAAGTGCCTTCCTCCCGCTGAAGAACTTGTTGAAAACTTCTGATGCCTTGTGAAGGCAATTTTGCTCCAGATCAAAATATTTTGTGTCCGTCGACACTTCCAGAGCTTTTGCTATTCTCTCTTTCGAATTCATAACTAAAGATAAAATACTATTTATACCATCCTGCGTCAATCAGCCACGGAATCGTGGTTGGTTCCCGTAATTTTATTCGTAAAGATAGCAATAACATGCCATAAAAACGAGAAAAATTTGAAAATGAAACGAAACAAAACTAAATTTGCAGCAATTTCAATATTCAACGGTTAACGCAATGGCAAAGTTAGCAATTCAATTTGGTGCTGGAAATATCGGCCGTGGATTCATCGGAGCCGTCCTCTCGGAGGCTGGCCACGAACTAGTGTTCGCCGATGTGGTGGAAGACCTTCTTAAGACGATCAATGAGAGAAAAGAATATTGCGTTCACGTAAAGGATGCCGTCATCAGGGACATCACGATACGGAATGTCAGCGCCGTGAATTCCAACGGCGAGGAAATCATCGCAAAAATAACCCAAGCCGACATCATAACGACGGCTGTTGGCCTGAGAATATTGAAATTCGTGGCTCCGGCAATCGCCAAAGGTCTGGAGGCGAGAAAGGAGGCAGGGGTTGAAAAGCCTCTGAACATCATGGCATGCGAGAATGGCATCAGGGCAACCTCGCAGCTCAAGGAATTAGTGCTAAGCCATTTGTCCGCCAAGACAATAGAATGGGCTAAATCGCACGTTGGTTTCCCGGACACGGCCGTGGACAGAATCGTACCTCCGGTTCGCTGCGAGGTACCATTAGACGTGGCAGTAGAGGAATTCTTCGAATGGGATGCGGAACGTGATTCTTTCGTGGGCGGAGTGCCGGCAATCCCAGGAATGGAGCCAGTGGATAATCTGGAAGCTTACATCGAGCGCAAGCTGCTCACGCTGAACACTGGCCACGCAACAGTCGCCTACGTGGGCAAGATGAAAGGCTATGCGACAATCAACGAAAGCATAGCCGACAAACAGATTTTCAATCTGGCCCGAGAAGTGATGCAGCAGAGCGGCAACGGCCTCATAAAGAAATTCGGCTTCGACCACGATAAGCATTTCAACTACATAGAAACTATCTTGAAGCGTTTCCAGAACCCTTTCCTTAAAGACGACGTGGACAGAGTCGGTCGCGAGCCGCTTCGCAAGCTCGCGGGCAACGACAGGCTTGTGATGCCAGTCCTGAATGCCAGGGAATATGGCTGTCCTTATGATAAACTGCTTCTTTCGATTGGGGCTGCACTGCATTTCAACAACCCCGAGGATCCTCAGAGCGTGGAAATGCTCGAAACCATCTCGAAAGCAGGGCTTGAATCAGCCATCTCGGAATTTACCGGCTTGGACGCATCTGATCCGCTAATCCCAGAAATTAATGCAGCATATTCAGAAATAGAAAAACTGGTGAAATAGATTGTCACTACGCCTTGCTCAGATAGCGCCATATTCTTATGCCGTTCAGCACGTTCAACAAGTAGAAGAAATATTTGATGGCCATCACCAAAGCCGAGGCTGAATGGTTCGGGCCGCATAGAGCTACTATCCAAAGCGACACCGATGCCACGTCCACCACGAGCCAGAGATACCATTGCTCCACGAAAGCAAGAGACATAAGTACCTGGCCCGCTATATTCGATATCATCACCACGGAGTCCAGAAGGATTTTCCAATTGTCGATATATTCAATTTTTCCTGCGTTCAGCTTCATCTTGTCAACATAAAGCAGGATTAGGTACATGACAGCAATCGAGGCCAGCAGGCAGAATATTAATAAAGACGCCTGCTTGCCATTCAGCCTCCTTGCTTTCACCTGCGACGCTTCTCCTCCATGCGACTTCATCTTCGCTCCCCTCTTGCTCCACTGCCAGAATCCTATGAATTGCATCGGCAGGAAATAGAATGCGTGCAAGGCGAAATTCCCCATTATGCCGTTGTCGAAATATATTATAGTGCCAATCAGCACGTCCAGAAAGCCGAAGATGAACGTCATTATGTTCCCATTGGCGCTAAGAACGGTGCTGAGCACACCCATTATGGAGCTGAAGGCCGCCATAAATAAGATTAAAACCCTAGCGTTCGGTTCTTGGAGCTTGTAAATGGTGGAAATCGTTACAGCAAGGGTCAATCCAATCACTAGAAAATAATTGAAAGCCCTATTGAATCTCTGTTCTTTAGAAAGCGCCACCATGCTTTATTAATATAACGACGGGGCAAAGATAAGAATATTCCTGTTTGGAAACAGTTTGGTTTTTATTAATTTTGCCAAGACAGAAATACCATATCACATAATACTACCATGTTAAACAGAAGAGATTTTCTAAAATCCATGGCCGTGGCTTCTGCTGGGCTTGCAGTTGCTCCTGGCCAGATTCTGGGAAGCGAAATCCCACAGAATCAGAAGAAAACTACTAAAACTACTAAACCGACTCCGCCCACGAAACCTGATAAACCTAAGGGTGAGAAAGTTAAAATCGCGTTTGTCGGAATCGGCAACAGAGGCGAACAGGTCATCGAGGAGTTCGAAAAAACCGGCATGATAGATGTCGTGGCTCTTTGCGATGTCGATCTGGACGGACCTCAATGCCAGAAGGTTCTCGCAAGATACCCTAACGTTAAAAAGTTCAAGGACTTCCGTGAGATGTTTTACAAATGCGGCAAGGATTTCGAGGCTGTCGTCGGGGCAATCCCAGACCACTCTCACTTCCCTCTCGTGATGCTGGCTCTGAATCAAGGGAAGCACATCTACATCGAGAAACCGCTCTGCCGCACGTTCCATGAGGCAGAACTCATAATGCAGGCTGCTCGCAAACATCCTGGACTTGCTACCCAGATGGGCAACCAAGGCCACTCTGAAGGCAATTATTTCCAGTTTAAGGCTTGGAAGGATGCTGGAATCATCAAGGACGTGACGGCTGTGACGGCTCACATGAACAGTCCTCGTCGCTGGCACAATTACGATGCTAACATCTATCGCCTTCCTCAAGAAGAAGCTATCCCTGCAGGAATGGATTGGGATGCTTGGCATGGAGTTGTGCCTTATCATGAATATAATGCCAAATACCATCAGGGCAACTGGCGCTGCTGGTACGACTTCGGAATGGGTGCGCTGGGTGACTGGGGAGCACATCTGCTGGACACCGTGCATCAGTTCCTGGATCTGGGGCTGCCGTATGAAATTAACATGCTGTACGCAAACGGCCA
Organism: Bacteroidales bacterium UBA1680; assembly: GCA_002320605.1. Taxonomy (GTDB): domain Bacteria; phylum Bacteroidota; class Bacteroidia; order Bacteroidales; family UBA932; genus Cryptobacteroides. Next base: position 10,261 of record DCKG01000003.1, read on the forward strand.
CAACGACTATTTCTATCCATTCTCTTCCACGATCCTGTTCAGGTTCGCTCAGAGAGGCCAAATGCCACCTGTGGACATAACATGGTACGACGGTCTGGACAATCTGCCTCCTCTTCCGGAAGGTTATGGCGGAGACGCTAAGACAGCCAACGTTCCTACGACCAACCAAGGCGCTCAGACCACCAAGCTGAATCCTGGTAAAGAAATCTACACTAAGACGCTCACGTTCAAGGGTGGCAGCCACGGCAGCACTCTGTCCATCATCCCTGGCGAGGCAGCCAAGGAGATGGGAAGCAAGCTTCCTGAAGTGCCTAAGAGCCCGTCCAACCACTTCGAGAACTTCCTGCTGGCCTGCCAAGGCAAGGAGAAGACTCGTTCTCCATTCGAGATTTCTGGCGTGCTCAGCCAGGTATTCTGCCTAGGCGTCATCGCCCAGAGACTGAACACGCAGCTGTTCTTCGATCCCCGCATGAAACAGTTCACCAACAACGACTTCGCCAACTCCATGCTCGCCGGTCTTCCGCCGCGCCAAGGCTGGGAAGAGTTCTACAAAATGTAGAACTCTCCAGCCGCCAGTCGCAGTCATGCGACCGGCCGGGCCGGGTATTCGCGAGACTTCAGTTGAACGAATACGGAAAGGCGCAAAGGCCGCGGGGGATAGTAGGGGGCAGAGCCCCCTCACAAGGCTGGGAAGAGTTCTATAAAATGGTATAGGAGATGAATAACTCACTTGTCATCCTGACGAAAGTCAGGATCTAGATAGCCAAAGACAAAATAAAAATAGTCGACCTCTGCAGGCCGGCTATTTTTGTAGATATATTCATTGAACTAGAATCCTTCGTACGTCGTCTGAAGCGAAGAACAAGTGTACACATGCGTCTCTCCGGAGGAAGGGATGGTCTGAGTGGCACGAACCTCCCAGCCTGTCTCGCTGGCAGGATTGCCAGACGGAGCAGGGCAATACCAGTAATGGCTGGCCGTAGTCGATGCCCATGTGGACGTGTTTTTATTCTTTTCGTTAAACCAGTATGAAGTGATGGCTATGTTGCAACAAGCTCCATTAGAAAGCCTCTTGAAGTCACCGACTTTCGCGCCATCTTTGTAAAGTTCAACCTTCCAGTAAGTGTCGTCATCGTCGAATACATCGGCGACGAAGCAGCCTCTTAAGCTTGCATTGCCCTTGACGGTGACGCCGCTAGCGCCAGCTTTCTGGGAAGCCGTGTACCATTTAAGCTTATACGTGCTACCGAAAATCTGGTTCCCATCGAACACTCTCATCTGGAAATCCTTGTCCTGGTTCGTGCCCTTGAGGAACCAATCCGTGATTTGGTTGCCACTCACGGTGTAAACGGTGTAGCCGTTCGGCTCGCCAGTGACAGTGGAATTTCCGTTCCACCATGCCCCGCAGGCTGCCCCATGAATATGCTCATAGATAGGAAGGCCGTTCCCTGTCTTCAGATTCGAATGCACATAATTCTGCGTGTAGTGGGTATGCCCAATCATGATGTGAGTCTCCTTGAACTGAGCCAGCAGATTCAGCACCTGCGAATAATTCTTGTCTTTGTTCACCGAAGAACCAGAATTGGAAGCTCCGCCTCTGAACGGAATATGCGAGCAGAATATCAGCAGAGTGTTCTCTTTGTCAGAAACCTGATTCAGGTCGCCCTGCAACCATTTTAACTGAGAAGCCGTGAATCCTCCAACATAATTCCACGTAGAACCCGTTGAAGTGGTTCCCATCACATCATCCATCACGACTATGTGAGCCTTGCCGATATTCACAGAATAATCAGTTGGCCCAAAGCGCGTCACGAAATTTTTCGTGGCATTGTAATCGGATTTCTCGGCGGCATCGTGATCGTGATTGCCTATGCACTGGAAGAACGTCAGATACTTGCTCCCCCCTATCGAGACATTAGACATAGCCTTCACCATAGGATCCCACTGAACCGTGTTGTCGAAAGTGATGTCTCCGAGAGTGAAGCCATAGACGCTCTGAAAATTGCCTGATGAAATCGTATTCGCGATGTCGGAAATGGTCTCCGAAGTGAATCGCCTGACGTCATTGTCAGTCTTGCACTGAGGATCCCCGACCATCACGAGAGTGAAATTCTCCTGAACGGCCTGAGGCTCAAGCGTGAAATCATTCCGGCTATTCCCCTCCTTGTTTATGGTCGTGCCATAAAACTTTGGAAAATGATTGGCATCCACCGGAACCTTATAGTTTGCGGGTACCGTGATGTACACGTTCCTTGCATGAGTGGCATCGCCAACGAACTGGTAAACGCCATTGGCATCCGTGGTCGTCCAATTGTACCCTTCCGTCACTGGCACCCCCGCAATTCCTTTGCCGGTCTGGGAATCTTTCACCAGGCCATACATATTGCTACTGCTGTTAATGGTGGTCCCGTTGAGCGTAGTGGCTCCTGGAGTATCCGGATTGTCCGGCACGTCAGGTTCATCTTTACCACCATGACCACCTCCGCAGGCAGCCAGAATAATGGCTGCCGCGAAGAGATAAAATATTTTATTAAGTATATTCATAATTTATATTCAGAGACTTAGTCCCATCCATAATTTTGCGGAAGCAAATTCTTGTTAAGCGTAATGGCTGTCACTGGAATTGGGCGGGTGTACATCTTGTCTGACCACTCAAGCTTATAATTATAAACAAGATAGCCATAAGTCTTTTCGGTCAGGCTCCATGTAGCGTCACTACCGGAATTTGCCACCTTGTAAGATGTTGGAGAAGTAGATCCTATCTTGAATGTCGTTCCGTTGATCGTGAACCCGTTCTTGGCTTGGTCGGCCGTAAGATAGATTCCTCTCCATCCCTGATGATTGTAGCGGCGTTCTATGAAGCTTCCCAGATTCCAGCGCATGAGATCATCCTGACGGTTGCCCCATTCCATGGTAAGCTCTGTTGCTCTTTCACGACGTATCTCGAGAATCATGTCTGAAAGATCTGCGCCTCCGATGCCTCTTCCCGCATAATAGTTCTCAAGGATAGGATCTTTCTGATAATCTGCGCTTCCAGGATAAATGCTCTTTACCCCAGCCCTCTTTCTCAAAGCCCCGATAGTGGTGCTCCAGACATCCTCGGTCATTTCTCCAAGTTCCGCCTTTGCCTCAGCGTAGTCCAAAAGGACTTCGGCGTAGCGAAGGATAGGGACTGAGTTATTTGAAAGAGATTTGGAATAGTTGACGGCATCTTCGACGTTCCATTTGATCCAAGCGTACCCGGTGAGCGTTACGGAGAAATCAGGAGCTTTCAGCTCCGTGACTCCGGCAGAATTCACCCATTTATGCCCAGGCCCCAGCACCGTCTGGCTCAGACGAGCATCGCGACCCGTGAATTCGTCGTCAGGGCTCATCTGGTCGCTCGAGATAGGATTGCCATCAGTTTTCAGGAACATGTCGACATATTCCTTGGTCGGAGAATATTTCTGTCCGTAAGTAGCGGAATTGTAGTACCATGTGACATCGTGGGTTACGCTGGCGCTGGCATTTGCCTGCCTTGACCAAATGACCTCGTCCGTAGGAATGTTCTCGCTCAGGAATAATGCGCTGTAAGACGAGTTCAGAGAGAAAGTGCCGCTGTTTATGACTTCCTCAGCGGCATTTGCCGCTACCCTATAGAGATCCTCTGCTGTTTCGTACTTGTTGTTCCAAGCCGCATTGGTGGAAGGATTGACTGAATGATACCTCCTGTAGGCTGCCTCGTACAGGCACATCTTAGCCTTCATGGCCAGCACCACCCACTTATTGACGTAAGTCCTGCCGCCGGTGAGATATTTCGTGGTTCCAAGGCAGCTGTTGCTCGCAGAATCAAGATCTGCCAGGATGTTGTGGAAAACATATTCACGATCATCACGTGGGGCGTAAAGCAATACAGAGTCGGATGGCTGTGCGACATGGTCTATCCAAGGAACATTGCCGAAAGTCTGAATCTTGATGTAATGGGCATAAGCCCTCCAGAAGTGGGCTACACCTCTGTAATGATAGTAGGTCTCGTCCGCAACCTTTCCCTTGGCCCTTGTCATGTTTTCCAGCATGTAGTTGCACTTGCGGATGAAAGAGAAGTTGCCGCTTGACCAGCCACCCTGTTTTTCAGCCGTCCAGAGTCCAGGATGGTAGAAGTCGCTCCCGGACTTCGTGGCGCAGAAGTCGGTGTAGGCATCATCCCCAATCGCAACTGTGGTGAATCCCGGAAGGTAATTGACCAACATGCCATCAGTGAACATCTTCAAGTCAGTCTCGGATGAGAAATAGCTGCCTGCGTTGATTTTGTTCGTAGGCTCCTTAGTGAGGAAGTCTGAGCAAGAGGACAGTGCCGCCACAGCCGCTGAAACAAAGATTATTGTCTTAAATATATTTTTCATATTCTTCTTCAGTTTAGAATGAAAGATTTATTCCGAAGGTGTAAGATTTAAGCATAGGGTAGGCATAACCTTCGCCGACTCCGGAAAGCCCGGAAGAATCTCCTCCGAAATCAGTATCTCCTGAAACGATTCCTTCAGGATCGAACATGTCCGTATGCTTGTAGAGAGGAGACCACGTGAAGAGGTTTTCCCCTGAAAGATAGAATTTCACCTTGTTCAGATGAACTTTCTTCGTAAGTTTCTCCGGAAGAGTGTAGGAAACGGTCAGGTTCTTCAGACGAACGTACGCCGCATTCTGCAGGTAGTAATCGTTCTCGTAAGAGAGAGGTCCTACGTTACGGTTCGCTGCATAAGCCACTCGGCGAGTCCAGTAAGGCTTCTTGTCCGCATTTGTAACTGTCCAGTTCTCCGTGCCGTAGTCTACGTGAACATAATTGTTGCCTGTCTGATCCTTAAGCAGGAAACCGTAAGGCCTGTTGTACATTCCATAAAAGAAGCCAGACTCATTGGCTGGATACCAGTCTCTGTGCCCGACGCCTTGGAAGAACACGCTAAGTCCGATGCCGTTCCAGTCGAAGTCGAAATTCAGGCCAAACTGGTAATGAGGCGTCTCATTGCCTATTATGTCCAGGTCCCCATGATCTGAAAGCGTGGCGGCGCCTGTCGTTATTTTGCCATCTCCATCAAGATCGATGAACTTAAGGTCTCCGGCAAATGCCTGGAAATTATTTCCGTTCTTGTGGAAAGTGTCCTTGGTATAATTATTTGCCTCTTCGTTAGAAAGGAAATATCCATCCGTGCGGAAGCCCCAGATGTCCCCAAGCTTCTGATCCTTGTAGGCAGCTGCATAGATGTTGCCGTTAGGGTTGTTGTACTTGCGGACCCATGTATTGCTGTCCCAGAGGCTGCCCTTGACGCTGTAGGTAAGAGGCTTGCCATAAATCTTGACTTGGTCTCTCCAGGAAAGAGATATCTCCCATCCTTTGGTTTCCAGCTTGCCATAGTTGCCTCTTGGAGCGCTGGCTCCGAAGACGCCAGGAAGCTCTGGGCCAGGGATGATAACGTCGGTGTTGGTCCTGACATAGTAATCGCCAGAGAACGAAAGCCTGCTCTTCAGGATATCCCAGTCAAGTCCGATGTCGTAAGTGGTGACCTTCTCCCATGTCAGGTCGTCAGGGACGATGCTAGGGGTCGAGGTGTAGGAAACCTTCTGTCCGTCGAACAGCATGCCTGATTTATTCACGCCCATGGTCTCAAGGAACGTGTATGGGCTTATGTTGGCATTTCCAAGAGTTCCGACATTTGCGCGGATCTTGAAATTATCGAGCCATCCGTCAGACCAGTCCATGAACGGCTCCTCAGAGAGCCTCCAGCCGACAGATGCCGAAGGGAAAAATCCCCACTGCTTGTCTGTCGGGAACTTAGAACTGCCGTCGTACCTGGCAGCGACCTCAAAGATATAACGCTTAAGGAACGTGTAGTTGACGCGGCCGAAAGCACCTGCAATGGAATAGTCTGAGCTGTAGTCGTCGAATGAGTCATCAATTCCGTCCATAAGCTCGTAGCTTGGCAGAGAGTCATAGAGAATACCCTTGCGCTGCACTCTGAAGTTGGTGTACTTATTGTTCTCCATGTTCCAGCCGCCCACAACGTTGAGGTCATGATTCTCGCCAAGTTTAGGAGTCCATGTGGCTACGATGTTAGTAGACCAGTAATTAGTGTTGTTTCTCCACCGAGACTTATAGGAATCTTCCTGCTTGATGCCCTCCGTAGTCTTGCCAGGAGCCATTGAATATTCCGAAGGAGTCCTTACTCGATCTTGCTCAAACCTTCTTGCCTTGTAGGAGAAATCGCCCCTAACCTTAAGAACGTCCTTGATGAGCTGAAGCTCAAGTCCTGTAGTGGTAACGAAGTTGATTGAAGAAGACTCCTGATAGTCATCCCCTTCCATGAATCTCCAGTAACCGGTGTCCTCGCCCCAGCGAGTATGAGTCCCGTCAGGGTTCGTAGGCACGAACAGAGGCTGTCCTCTATGCTCGATGTTCCTAAGGAACGGCATGTCGTAAGCGAAAAAAGGCTGATTGTAATAATCCTTAAAGAATGAAGTATTGTTGTCAATCGTGACCCAGTCGGTGAGCTTCACCGCTGCTTTCTGGCGAAGATTGTAAGTCTCGAAGTTCTCGTTGCCAATCTTATAGATGTTGCCCTGGCCATAGAACCTTCCAGACAAAGAATATGATATCCTTTTGCTTGCGGCGTTAATGCTCAGATTGTGAGTCTGAGAATAGTGACGTTTCGTATAGAAAAGTTTCAGCCAGTTGGTATTGCCATAATATTCATAGGAACCTTTGTCATTGACGACAACTGGATTTGCATAGCCGTTCGCGGCATGCTCCTTCAGCCTTTCATAGTAAGCCTCGGAGAATGTCCCTGAAATATTGTTGACTGCATTCGGGAAAGTTCCTGAAGAAGTAGGGGTCCTATCGTTGCCAGTGAAGAAATCTACGAAGGCAGTAGCCCACTCAAGACCATCGGAAACAATGTGATCCTCCCACTTGATGATACGCTGGTTCATCGTGAACGCAGTGCTGTAATTCACGCTCATCCTGTCGGTCTGAGGCTTCTTCGTCGTGACCAGAATCACGCCGAATGCGCCCCTGGCCCCATAGACTGATGCAGAAGCCGCATCCTTGAGAACGGCAACAGTTTCAACATCATCAGGATTGACCTGCGAAAGAGACCCTTCTACGCCATCTACAAGCACAAGAGCACCTGTGCCTGTGCCAATGCCACGAGTAGCGCCGGAAGCACTTCCTGCCGAAGATCTCGTCCTATAGGAATTGCTGTTTCCTCTGATGTGGATTACTCCCGAATGGTTAGGCTTACCATCTATCTGCACGATGTTAAGTCCTGCAATCTGTCCTTGGAGCGTTCTCGTGATGCTTGGATTAATGCGGTCTTCCAGAGCCTCTCCAGAGAGGTTCTCGACAGCGCCGACAAGCTGAGTTTTCTTCAAAGTACCATAACCTACGACGACAGCCTGGTCGAGAACCTCGTGATCCTCTTCCAAAGCGAAATCGATGACTTTGCCACGACCTACTACGGTCTCGATTGTCTTGTAACCAAAAAGTTGGCAGACCAATGTTTCACCTTCCTTGGCCTGCAGAGAATATTTGCCATCTGCTCCAACAGCAATGCCTCTCGTAGATCCTTTGACCATGACGGCGGCTCCTGGAACTGGCTCGTGACTCTTGGCGTCAGTAACAACGCCAGAGATGATGTTTGTCTGAGCATACAAGCCTGTGACCGAGAACAGTACCAGAATCGTAGCCAGCAAACACTTCACAATTAGTTTTGCATTAGTATTCATTAAAAAGTTGCCTTAGTCTGTAAATAATAAGGTTTCCGCACATTGCGGCGTAAAATCAACCCCTTCTAACTAATACATGTGCCTAAGCTCAACTGATTTATGAATATTATATAGTCATTATTTTCCTTCCCAGTATCTTTCCGTTTTTCGTTTTAATGGTTGCGAATTCGAACAAAAATAATTTCGAAACTACTTCGCAACGATGTTTTTTGATTTCGTTTGCAAAATTAAAAATAAAAATTTGAAATTAATGCATCGTTTTAGTTTTTTTTGCTACATTTGCCTCGTAAAATCAACCGGGCCGAAAAGGCATCTTCCAATTCATGCGTCTCTGCTCTGAAAACAAAGCTTTATTAAACACGGAAATTCAACATGAAATCAATCAGAATCCTTTGCGCGTCACTAGCAGCAATAGCGATGGTCTTTACGGGATGCAAGGGCGACGGCACTTTTACTGGCGTCGACAAATCTCTTCCCGGCCCTATTGACCTTGTCTATGACGATGTCCTTTCGACAAGCGATGCGCTTGTGGTCAATTGGAAAAAGGGTGAGACAGTCGCCGCAGGAGCGACATCATATACCATACAGTTGGCTGATAGCGACACCAGTTCAGTGAACCAATATGGCGGGCTTTCAGCTATCATACAAGCTGACGGAGACATGTCCTATACTTTCTCTGGTCTCTCTCCGTATAAATTGTATTACGCTAGAGTCAGGGCGAACTATCCAAAGTCCGTTTTCTCGGACTGGGTCTATATCACCCTAGGCAACGAGAACAAGAAATATGCTACCGAGCTTGGTTATGGCATCGTGGACCCATCTTTACCGTCCATCGACAAGATAACCTACGACGGTGCAATCTCTTCCGATGTCTCCATGGGCTTCAGCCTCGATGCCAGATCTGCGACATCTGCTTCTGCGAACAATCTGCTCATCCTCTTGGACAGCAAGAAATCTTCTGTCCCAGATGTGACGAACCAGGAAGTGGCAAGTGCCACCTCGACAATATTCACCGACCTTCCGAAAAAAAACCGTTATTTAGTCCGCGGTCGCGCCGTCTACAATGTGACGGGTTACACAGTCTACTCTCCTTGGCTCAAAGTCACAGAAATGGTCGATGACCAAGCCTTATCGATCTACGAGGTCGGACACGGCCCTGTCGCAGAAGTTCCGCCTGTCGCAAAATTCATGAAGGCGACTTCTTCCACTTTGGCATTCCAGTGGTCCTCCAATGACTTCTCCGATGTGAACGCCGACATCTCCACCCCTTATACCATCGCCCTTTATGCAGATGAAGCCTGCTCAGACCTCATCGTATCATGGGATATTGAGGCAAATCAAGATGATGGCATATCCAGCGGCGTCCAAGTCATTTACGGCGAGGGCCAGACTCGCTTCCTGTTCTCCGGCCTTGATCAGGCAAAGACTTACTGGATGAAAGTCACGGACAACAACACCGAGCTTACGAGCGAGGCCGTGCCTGGAACCACGGAGGCGTTCAATGTAGTCCGAATCTCCGATAGCAAAGCCAACGTAGGCGATGTCATTCTCGCCGAGGACTTCTCCGAACTTATCTGGGGCGGTGATCTTGTCATGGGCTATCCGGGATACTCATCGACAAAGAGAAGCTCTCTAGATTCGTTCCTGAAGGCAACAGGCAAGCATCCTACCGCAGACGATCATTACAAGCTTGTCCAGCCTTCCAACGAAATGGGACTGTTCAACACATTGGCGGCTGCGATTCCTTCATCCCGTTTGAAAGTCTGGGGAGCCATCAATGAAGGCCCTGCGAACTCTTATGCTTTAGGACGTCCTGGTTACGTGAAACTCGGGGCAAGCAGCTACATGGTCGGCCTTGCGACACCTGCGCTTTCTTCCCTTCCGGGAACTGCCACCGTGAAGCTCACGTTCAAAGGTGCCCGCTACGAGTCGGATGCGACTACGGCTGCCGTGTACCTGATCAGTTCCTCAACGATGGGCGAGCAGAACGTACTCACCGTCGGAGCATCCACGCAAGTGGCTAAATTCACGCTGCCATCTAAATCAGGTGCATGGCAAGACTACTCTTTCGAGATCGAGAATGTCACTCCTGCCAGCAGGATAGCCATCGGAACGACGCGCGAAGACGGGTCTACCCCAGGAAAGACACAGCACAGGATGTACCTCGACGAAGTACAGATACAGCTCATCTCTGTCGGCGGATCAGTCATTTCCCTCTCAGCTCCGAAGATAAGCGAGGTTAATGCCGCTTCTGACAAGATTACGGTATCTTGGGAAACCGTCGAGCACGCTAGCGGATACTCAGTTGAATACAAGAAATCTTCCGATGCTGATTGGACAGTGGCAGGGACTACTGACCAGCTGACTTACGCTATCACAGGACTTGAGCCTTCGACTTCTTACGACGTGAGGGTTCAGGCCACCGCTTCAGGGGACAATAAATCTGAATATTCCGAAGTCAAGACCGTCTCCACCACCGAGGCTCCGAAGGCCATCAGGCAGAAAGGGACCTATGTCTCCGCTACCCAGATCGGCGTAGAGTGGTCTGAAACCGATTTCGCTGACTACGAGGCCGATTATGAGAACACCTACACTGTCGCCGTCTACTCTGACGCCGCCTGCTCCAAGGTAATCTATGGCTTCTCCGGAATTAGCAAGTACAAGGACACTAAGGGCAATGATTTGTATCTCTGGCTTTGGAGCGGAAAAACCGCTTCCGAAAAGTGTCCTTCATTCCTCTTCGCCGGACTCAATCCTTCGACTGATTACTGGGTGAAGGTGACCGATGAAACCAAGGGACTAGAGTCTGTAGCAAAGTACACCACCGAGGCTTCCAAGGTCGTCACGCTTCCTACAAGCGCGGCTGCCGCTGGTAGCGTCATCCTCTACGAGGACTTCGGGCAGTTCCTATTCGGCGGAGAAAGCGTAAGGCAGTTCCCTGGATACTCAATGGCCAGCAGATCAAGCGTGACATCCATAGCAAATCCTTCTGGAATTATTCCGGCAACGACTGCTTCGGCAGACCCTTATCTCGTAACTCCGAACACGCACATGGCATTGTTCAAAACCTTAGGGAACGCCGTAGGTTCGACCAGGCTGGACACATGGGCAGATTGGGTTGAAGCCAATGACCATGGTGCCATGTGCATCGAGAATGGATGCATTAAGGTTGGAGCGAGCAAGAAAACCGGTGACATAGTCACCCCTGAACTTTCCTGCCTGTCCGGAACAGCCACGATTGAGGTTCAGTTCGATGCTGCTCCTTATAGGGAAGGCATTGGTGGAACGAAGGATCCGTTTGAGGGAAGAGTAGATGTGTTCACCGGCGCAGAAGTCAGCTCGCACAGCCTGCCTGTCGCAACCTCTCCGGCAAAGACCGTTGAGTGGACACTTAATGACAAGTACGAGTGGCAGCATTTCACTATCACTCTCACCGGAGTGACCGCTAACTCTAGGATTGGCATCGGCGCCAACAGGAAGGATGCCAGCGGACAGGTCAGAATGTACCTTGACAACATCCAGCTGAAAGTCGTGAAATACG
>DCKG01000008.1 GCA_002320605.1 Bacteroidales bacterium UBA1680
ACGCATACCGGACGGCTCAACTTCACCCAGATGGCGAGGCGCGGCCTCTCATGCGAGAGCCGGTTCCGCCAGAACTTCAAGAAGTCTTTCGACTGGCTCTCGTTCAACCGATCGTTCCTGGAATCGACAAAAGGACATCGCATCGCAATAGCCATCGATCCGTGTTACATCTCCAAGTCTGGCAAGCGAGGCCGTCCACAGAGGTTCACCTAAAGGTTAATCTCAAGAACCCGGACATGAATGTCTTCATAGAGGGCCACGCCACAGAGGGCAAACTCGCATACAGGATGTACACCGCCGTTGTCTGGGCCGTGAGCTTGGAGCGTGAGGTTCGTGTCGTCCTGGTTGGCTACGAGGATGCGGACAAGGAACGTCAGACCAGAAAGGTCTTCTTCTCAACCGATAACTCAATGTCTGGGAAATCCCCGAACATGCGATTAAGTAACACTGGTTTCAAAGAACTTTTATTCTACGGCGTCCGCGCCGGGGAGTAACTTTTATAAAATTAACGAACTATTGTTCTTAATGAAAAAAAAATTAATGCCACGCAAATCGGTAACAAGACATGCTAGTGATGTGGCGCTTTGACTTGGGAATAGTCTTTTGGGAAGACTCCGAACTGTGCGGCAAAGCACTTCGCGAAATAAGACGGCGTGTTAAAACCGACCATGTAGCACACCTCATTGACTTTATTGTCATTCTGGAGGAGGAGTCTCGCAGCTGCCTTCAGACGAATCATACGGATATATTCATTAGGCGTGAATCCCGTAAAGGATTTCATCTTCTTCTGCAGGATAGAACGGCTCACTCCCATTTCCAAGCATAGGTCTTCTATGGAGAAATCACTGTTGGACAGGTTTCCGTCAATTATCGCCTGCGCCTTTTCGAGCCATTTCTGGTCGGACTCCCTCAGGCCTGCCTTGTCTACGCAGGGGTAAGGATCGGCTGCCATCCGCCTCAGCAGAAGGCGGCGGTTCTCAATCAGGCTGCTGACAGTCTTTTTCAGGTGAGTCATTGAGAAAGGCTTCTCTACATAGGCATCAGCGCCATAATCCAGACCTTTGATTTTGGCTTCAATCGCATCTCTTGCGGACACGATTACGAAAGGAATATAATAGAGCGTTTCGTCCGCCCTAATCTTGCTCAGAAGCTCGAATCCATCCATCTGTGGCATCAGCAAGTCGCTGAGGATCAGGTCGCAGGACTTTGTCTCAAGAAGATGCAGAGCTTCCACGCCGTTAGCTGCTTCTAGTATGTCGAACTGGTCGCCTAGGTTCCTGGCGATGTATTCCATCATGTCAGGAGTGTCTTCCACAATTAGAATCACAGGCTTGCCAGATTCCTCCGACGGTTCATCCTTACAGAAAGATGTCTTCTCCTTGAGGACAGGTGTTTTTTCTCGAAAACTGTCCTGCACCATCTCCTGCATCTGTCTGTAAGGGATAGCTACCGAAATCTCACACCCGTTTCCGGTACCGTTGTCTACAACCCACGCCTTACCATCGAGCTTTTCGGCCAGCAGCTTTACTATGCTCAGCCCTATTCCAAAACCGGCCACATTACGGGGATTGGAAGAATAGAAAGGAGCGAAGACCTGCTCTCGTTTGCTTGGTGGAATTCCCGGCCCATCATCTTTGACCGTGAACACTGCTCTGCGGCCTTTGGGTACAAGTTCTTCTGACAGAGTTAAGACGATTTTCTTTCTGGCAAATTTCAACGCATTGGAAACCATGTTATTTAGAATCTTCATGATGGCTTCGCAGTCCACGTTGTAGACTAGCAGTCTATCTGGAACCTCACAAGAAAGCTCGATTTCTGGCCGCTGCGAGCGAAACTGCATGACGACTTCCCTTGTCAGCTGGTTCAGGTCGACCGGGGCAATGGTCAGTTTGTAGAAGCCTTGGTCGACTTTCCTGAAATCCAGCAGCTGATGAATCAGCTCAAGAAGACGCGATGAATTTTTCTTCATGATCTTCAGGTTGGTTTCCACCTCCTCTGACCACCTTCCCTCCTCCAAAATCTGATCCAAGGGAGAACTGATGAGTGTAACCGGGGTCTTGATTTCATGAGCTATCTGCGTGAACATCTTGATCTTCTCTTCGACTAAGGCTCGCTCTTTGCGCTTCTTCCTGCTATGCTCTATCATGCGGTAGGCCAGGAGAATAGCAGTTATCAGGAAGAGTGCGTAGCAGGCAAGCGCAAACCGTCCAAGCAGCGGATGAGGCTGGATTCGGAAAGACAGCACTGCGGCATGATCGCTCCAGACACCGTCGCCATTGCAGGCTTTAGCCAGCAAGCGATAGTTTCCAGGGCGTAGGCCACTGAAAGAAACCGATCCCTTTTCCGTGCGGATCCACTGATGGGAATCAGAGAATTTCCACTCGAAACGATTGTTTCCTGGGGAGACGTAACTGAGACAGTCGATGTTGATGTCGAAGGCAGAAACTTTGTGCGTAAGTTTCAGCCCGTTTGTCTTCTCTATGTCATTCCATGAATATGTCGTCTTCCTGTCTCCTTCCTGAACATCCACGGAAGATATCATGACATTCGGTTTCACTCTGTTGAAATAGATGTCCTTGGAAAAGAAGCAATTGAAGCCGTTCACCCCTCCGAACCACAATTTCCCGTCACTGGTCTTAAGAGAAGAGTTATAGTTGAACTGGTCACTCTGTAGCCCGTCTTCCTTCGTCAGGTTGAGAATCTCTCTGCTGCGTGGATCATAGCGTATCAACCCGTGGTTTGACGAGAGCCAGAAAGCACCGTCGTCATCCTCGAGAATGCCGTAATATGTAGCTACGGGAAGGCCTTCGGCTTCGGAATAACGTATGAATCGTCTCCTGCTCTCATCGTACATGAATATTCCTGAATCTTCACTGCAGAACCATGGATTGTCGGAGCTGTCTATATAGACCTTGAAATAGCGGTCCGTCTCCGAAAGGGCATTTCTTCCGGACATAGGACGAAGATTCTCCCATTCACGGGTAACCAGAGAATATCTCCATATCCCTCCGTTGCGACAGGCAATCCAAATGTTCTTCTTTGCGTCTTCTGTGATATCGCTGATGAAGCAGGTGTCCAGTACGGTCCTGAAGTCGTCATGTCGCGAATCATACTGGCACACTGAGTTGATGGTGCCGATCCAGAGAGTGCCTTCGGAATCCTTATGCAGGGCATAGACCCGGTTGTCGGAGAGGGAGGATGCATCACCAAGGATTTTGCGATACCTGCGGACGCGTCCCGTCTTCAAGTCCATCCGATCCAGTCCGAATGCCTCCGTGCCTATCCACAGGTCATTGCCGTCCAGACAGAGAGCGTTGATGCTGGAAGAAGACTTCCCGGAATAGTCAGTGAATCTTTCCGTTTTAGGCTCAAAATAATTCAGGCCTCCGTTCAAGGTGGCTACCCATAAATTGCCCTTTGGATCCTCACAGAATTCGCTGACGGTATTCCCTTTCAGGGAACCCTTGCCACCCGTGTCATAGAACCATCTAAGCCCCATATTTTTCGGAGAGAAATAGCTTGCCCCATCGTAGAGGGTGCCGAACCATATTCCCTCCTCTCTGTCTCTGAATATTTTGCAAATGCTCTCTTCCTCTAGGAGATCTCCGGAGGGAGCCCACGTTCCACTGGAGGAATCGAGTATGAACAGGCCGTTGTCCGCTCCGATGTAAAGGATTCCGGGCTTATATTCAAAAATGGACTTAATGGCAGAAGGGGAATGGCATCCGGCGTGTGTCGCAGAAGAAATCAATACAGTAAATGTGTCCGTACCTGGATCCTGGCAGTGGATTTCTCCATGCGATGTGCCTACCCATACCCTGCCATCGCCGGATTGGCTGATTTCAGTTACTTCGTTGGCTGAGATGCTCTGAACAGTATCAAATCCTTTCACTAGCACGAAACGGTCTGCTATCCTGGAATAACGAAAGAGTCCCGTTAGGGATCCTGCCCATAAATTTCCGTCCCTGTCCACAAGCAAGGCTCGACAGAAATTGATTCTGGCATAGGATTCAGAGGCCAGGTTGTAATGCTTCAGCGAAGCGCCGTTCCATGAATATATCCCATTTTCGGCTGCAATCCATAGTCTTCCATCATGATCCATCGCTAGCTTGTGCGGCTGATGGAAAGAGGCTCCATCCATGGCTCTGGAAGCTATTTTCTCGAATGTTCCCTGCCTGGGGTCGAACAGGACTACGCTTGAAGTCGTCGCAATCCAGATTCGCTGATGATCGGCATCCAGGCAGGTAGCGGAAATATTGAGGTAAAACCCTGATTCTAGGGAACCGTATGCGACGAATTCCCTGCCATTGAAGCGATTGAGTCCATCCTTTCCTGCGAACCACAGGTAGCCTGTGCTGTCCTGCAAAATGTCATTGACGCTATTGTCGGTGAGACCGTTTCTGACATCGTACTTTCTGTAGACGTTGCCGCCCGAGGCCCAGATGGAGCTACAGACGACAACTGACAGTACGGCCATAGCCTTGAATAATGTCTTCATTGCACTAATATATTCATGAAAACCGGAATGTCGCTTTTTTGGGAACGATTCCTTGTCTTCAGCGTCCGAATTTAGTCATAAAAAACTAAAAAGTTACTTTTTTAAAACGATTCCTTATACTACTGTATGGAAGGATTGGCTACTTTTGATGAGCTATTCCACTCGAATCACCAACACTAACGATATCTGTTCCAAAACCATGTATGACAAAACCCCAAAAGCATTTTTGATGGCCATAGGCCTAATGCTCTTATTGATTCCGAAACAAAGCCAAGCTCAGACAGTCAGTCCGAGAACAATCTCCGGAACCGTCATCTCCGCACAGGACAGACAACCCCTTATCGGGGTCGCCGTCTATGTGGAAGGAACAACGACCGGAACGACTACAGACATCGATGGAAAATACACACTTGTTCTTCCTTCGGGAACCAAGGAGGTTACCTTCTCTTCCATTGGCTACCTCATTAAGAAGATTCCGGCCACTGAAAACGATGCCGTATTCCACATGGTCTCTCTGGACGAATCTGCCAGCCGGATTGATGATGCTGTCGTGGTGGCATTCGGCACTACCCAGAACAGAGAGACGATGGTTACGGCCGTGACGAACATCAAGCCCGATAGACTGAGCGGGACTCACTCATCAACCCTTTCGCAGACATTCGCCGGAAATATTGCAGGCGTAATTTCCACTCAGGCTTCCGGTGAGCCCGGAGCGGATGGCGCAAGCTTCTGGATACGAGGAATCTCGACTTTCGGAGCCAACACGCAGCCTATTTATATCTTAGACGGAGTAGAGATAACCACCACGCAGCTGAATGGAATCTCGCCTGAGTCTATCGAATCTTTCTCCGTTCTGAAAGATGCTGCTGCGACAGCCCTCTACGGGTCTCGTGGCGCTAACGGGGTGATGATAATCACGACTAAGAATGGCAAGCAATCTGATAAAATCGCCGTCAATGTCAATGTCAACGTCCAAGTTACTTTTCCTACATCGGTGCCAGAAATCGCCGATGGACCCACCTACATGAGGGCATATAATGAGGCCCGCTTGACGCGTGGCTTCAGTCCTTGGTGGACGGAAGAAAAGATTCGTAAGACTGAGGCGAAGGTCAATGAATATCTCTACCCCGATGCCGACTGGTACAACATGCTTTTCAAGGGATCGGCGAATTCCGAAAATGCCAACATCAGTCTGCGTGGAGGCGGAAACAGGGTCAACTACTTTCTCAACGTTGCCATGTCCCAGGAAAATGGAATCGTGAAGAATTCTCCTGCCGTCAGTTTCAATACCGGAATCAATGTGCAGAAGTACAATTTCCAAAGCAATGTGAATGTAAAAGTCACTAATACCACAATCATGGATATCCGGCTCAATACGCAACTGCAGTATGGCAATCATCCTTATTCATCTACAAGCAGCTTGTACTATTCTGCCATGAGGGTCATCCCTGTCTTGTTCCCTGCCACCTGGCCGGACGACTGGCTGCCGGAACAGCACAAGTTCACGATCTTCGGACGTGCTTCCGGAATAGACGGACGCATTGACATGCCGAATCCTTATGCTACTCTATCTGCTGGTTACCAGAAGACATTCAGAATGCACAACACCGCCTCGCTGAGGGTTGACCAGAACCTCGATTTCATTACTACCGGACTGAAAGCATGGGGATTGGTATCATTCTACAATAGGATGTATTCAACCTCATATTACTATCTCAGGCCTCACTACTACACTTTGTCTCGCTATGATTATGATGAAGCGACCAACGTCATTTCCAATCCGGAGCTCACAGTGCAGGGTACGGTCGGCTCGGACTATCTGTCTGCTTCAGTCAGCAACAGCGGCTATCGCGAAATGACCTTGCAGGCAACTTTGGAGTACAATCGTACCTTTGGAAAGCACTCTGTCGGCGCCACCGCTCTTTATCACCAGAAAGAGACAATAAACACGCTTCAGGGAGGTTATGAGGACTGGCTTCCGAGGAGAGAGCAGGGCTTCGCTGGAAGAGTCTCCTATAATTATGACAAGCGCTACATGCTGGAAGGAGATTTCGGCTACAATGGTTCTGAGAACTTCATGAAGGGGCACCGATGGGGCTTCTTTCCTTCCATAGCTTTGGGCTGGATGATATCCAACGAGCCTTTCTGGAAAAATCTTAAAGGTACGATCAGCATGCTGAAGTTGCGGTATTCTTTTGGCTGGTCAGGCAACGACTATTTGAACACTCGTTTCCCTTACCGCTCCATCATTAATATGAGAGCGAACGCCGGCTATTCCTTCGGAGAAAACATTACAGGGGTTCCAGGCAACTTCATTAGCAGGCTGGGAAATGAAGAGGCCACCTGGGAGGTCAGCCGCAAGAGCAACTACGGCTTAGAGCTCACCATCAAGGACGAACTTACTGTCATAGCTGACTTTTTCAAGGAGAATCGGTCGGGAATCTTCATGTACAGGCGTTCGCTTCCTTACAGCGCTGGGTTCACTGGAATTTCTCCTGCCGGCAACATAGGAGAGGTGAACAACATGGGCTGCGAAGTCTCTTTGGACTACAACAAAGTCTTCAGCAAAGACTTCTCAGTCTCTGCCAGGGGCACTTTCACCTATGCACACAACAAGGTGGTGAACATCGATGAGCCACTGTCTCTTAAATACAAGTATCAGAGTCAGGTAGGTCACTCCCTGAACACCACTTACGGACTTGTTTCAGAAGGCCTCTACAAGGATCAGGCGGATGTGGATGCCTCTCCTCTCATCGCCTTTACTACGGTCACGCTCCCAGGTGAAATCAAGTACAAGGATCTCAATGAAGATCTGAAGATTGACGGGAATGATCAGACGTATATTGGATGGCCCTATGTCCCCGAAATCATTTATGGATTCGGCGGAAGCGTATATTTCAAGCATTTCGACTTTTCGTTCTTTTTCCAAGGCAGAAGCCATGTCTCGCTTGAAATCGGAGGAGCGCATCCGTTCCTAGATGATTCAAGAGCCAATTACAACATCTTCCAGTGGATTGTTGACGATCATTGGTCGGAAGACAATCCAGATCCGAACGCTGCATACCCGAGACTTGATTGGCAGTTCAACAATAACTACAGAACCTATGACTCTAACTATTGGCTGAGAAATGCCCGTTTTCTCCGGCTCAAGAACGTCGAGATTGGTTACGCCATTAAGGATTCCATGCGGATTTACTGTACGGGAACCAACCTGTTCCTGTTCTCGCCGTTCAGGTACTGGGATCCGGAGATGGGTTCAGGGACAGGTCTTTCCTACCCGCTCCAGAGAACGATTCAATTCGGTATACAGCTGAACTTCTAAATGCTTGAGACATGAAAAAGACAATATTCATTTCCATCTTTGCCATTCTTCTGGCTTCCTGTGATTTCCTGGATGTCGTTCCTCAAGACAGCGCCACCCAGGTGGACATGTTTTCCTCGGTGCAGGACATAGAGTATTCGCTCAACATGATTTACGGGAACATTCCGTCCGTCTATTACGGACAGTCGGTTCCTGATTGGACATTGGGCAATGAAGTCACCACTACTTATGATAACCCTCCACGGTATGCTCCTTGGAAGGGAATCTGGTATGGCTACGAAAACGCCAACGCCACTAACTTCGCTCTCTGGACCGATGTCGTTAACGGCTATGGCTCCGGGCTACGGCTTTACAATGCCATTCGCCTAGCCTGGTGGTTCGTCAACCATTGCGAGGCTGCTACAGATGTCGACGACCTTTCGGAAGAAGATCGGAATGACTTTCTGGGACAGGCATATTTCATGATTGGTTACTATCACTGGGTGCTGATGGAGCACTACGGGCCGGTTGTCATACGGGATCATGAAGTCACCATGAGTGAGAGTACGGAATCCATGTTCAGGCCACGTTCATCCTGGGATGAATGCTCAGATTTCATATGCGAAATGTTCGACAAGGCGGCTGGACTGCTGCCTGCGACCAGGGTTGGAGAGAAATACGGCCGACCGACATCTGTCACGGCGAAAGCCTACAAGTCCAGGGCCCTGATGTATTCCGCCAGTCCTTTCGTGAATGGGAATAAGGCTTTCGCCAACTTCCTCAATTATGATGGCTCGGACATGATAAACCAGACCTATGACCGCGAAAAATGGAAAAAAGCCATGGATGCTGCGAAAGATGCGATTGACCTCGCAGAAGTCAATGGCTACCATCTCTACGAATACAGCGACCCCGTTAATCCGCCTGCCAATGACTTGGAAAGAGGCAGGAGGAACTACTATTACATGTTCTTGGAGAGGTCAGCAAGCAAATGCGAATACTTATTCTCTAACGATTCATATTGTAATGCTCTCCAGCAGCAGAACGGCTGTCGCAACTGGGATGCTACGGTCATCAACCCAGTTACGGAAGAGACACGTGAGCCAATTGACAACAGAGGTATGCAGATGTTGATGTCCCCAACCTTGTTCATCATTGATCAGTTTCTCACTGACAACGGGCTTCCGCTATGGGCCGACCCTCAGACTAAAGAGGGCTTCGCTGCCAACCATCTCATGAGCATAGCTCCTGGTGATTCCACCGTGCTCTACCACAGGCATAGGGATCCGCGTTTCTACGCATCCATTGGTTACGATAGGGGCTATTTTGCCAGCAACGGACAAGATAACATAGTGCTGAAGATGCGTTGGAGGGAGCGACACGGCTTCTATCGTCAGGCCTCATATAACTCTTGCACGGGTTACTGCATTCAGAAATGGGTGTCCAAGTCCCTGACCTACAACCGGGCCTCCGGCTCGATGAGTTACCTTTCTTTCAGACTGCCTTTCATGAGATTGGCCGAACTCTACCTAGACTATGCCGAAGCGGACTTCGAATACGATGGACAACTCAGCCAAGAAGGCCTCGCCTATCTAAATAAGGTTCGCCATCGTTGCGGCCTGCCCAACTTCGAGGATGCCTGGTCCGTCGCTGGCGGCATGCCGAACGGAGAAACGATGCGAAAAGCTCTCCATCAGGAAAACCTAGCCGAGTTCTGCTTCGAAGGCAGGGCTTATGATAATCTTCGAAGATGGAATGTGATGCACAATTACACCGAAGCCGATGGAATGAACGTCTACGGCGCAACTGCCGAAGAGTTCTACCAGATTACGCCAGTCGATGAGCAAGCCTATGTAAGGGTATTCTCCTATCCAAAATCTTACTGGCTCGCCATTCCGATGCTGGAGATAAACACCAATGCCTTGATCGTCCAAAACCCAGGATATTGATTTTCTATGAATATGAATAAGTTAAGATACTTTTTACTTGCTTTCGCTACCTCTTTGGCCGTGTCATGCGGAGAGGCAGATGAAGAGACTTTTGATGCGACGCTTTACGGATCGGTCATCGATTCCGAGACAGGAGAAAGGATTCTGCAGGAAGAGCCTAACGGTTCAAGCATCCAGATCATCACGGCCGACACAGGCGTGGTCAGAACTCTGACATCCATTCCTTTCAAAATGGAAGGAAGCTATCATTTCACTCGGATACATTCCGGCAATTACATGGTCCAGGCACCTTACGGGAATTTCTATCCACCTGAGCCTCGGATCATGAACCTGAATGGGGATACCCAGTACGACTTGGTAGTCCAGCCATACGCAAGGGTGAAAGAAGAGGAGATTTCGTATGATGCCACGAAAGCCAAGATAAGAGCAAAGTTCCACGTTGACTCCAAGGAAAAGATCTCGAAGATGATTCTGCTCTGCAATCAGAGCTCAAGGGTCTCCTGGGGGCTTCAGACAGCCTCTGCACAGGATGCTCCAGACAAAGTCTTCGAGGTTGACGAAGAGGCTTCCCTTGTTCTGAAGACACAGGGTCTGACCAACGGCAAATATTTCGTGCGGATAGGCGTCCTTGCGCAGAATGCTCCTACAAACATGTACAACTATTCTCCTTCCTATGCTGTGACGGTGGACAACACCCAATACGACGGTAAGCTGGATGGAGAAATCGATTCATATGCACGGAATCTGTATGCCTGCTGGGACGGCCTGCAGCCACCCGTGAATGGCATCTGGACAGATTACGTAGGTGGATTCGCCGCAACCATGGATGTCGACATAACCCACGAGGACAATCACCTCTCGTGTTCTTCCCAAGGTGGCTACGTAAACGATGCCATCAACTTCCCTGCTGCCTGCACGTTCGAGATACTGGTCCGAAATCCAACGAACAGAGGCTGCTTCCTCATAGATGCTCGCGAGAATGACAGTGGTTATCAGGTAATGTACTTGGAAAACGTTACGTCCGTACAAACCTACTCTTCTTTCGGCGGCGAGAAATCCTTCTCCGTTCCTAAACTTGATGATGGAAAGGTGCATCTGCTCTCTGTCGTCATCACTGCCACAGGAAGCAGAATGTACTGCGATGGTGTCCAAGCGGATACTTCAGAAGGTCGTTACGGTGGGGAATATTCTGGACACATCCACATAGGGGAGAGGTTCACGGGGTCTTCCAAATACACAGGGGATCTCTATTCCTTCCGGTTCTACGACAGGGCTCTGAACTCTGAAGAAATACAAACAAACTACCAAAATGATATTCAAAGATTTCATCTGGAATAGATGCCACTGTCTGCTGGCTTTGTCGCTACTCACCGCAGTGAGTTTTCCTGCTTGGTCGCAACTTCCGGAATTCAGCCAGAAAAAATTGCGCAGGCAGGCGGCTAGGGAGTACCTCCAGCCGGTAAGACCTGGTTATGAAGGGGTGAACCCCTATTGGAATACATATGCCATCAAATTCATCTACGCCCCTGCCTTTGACTTCAAAGAAACTGAGGGTGCGGATCACTACCTGTTCACATTGAAACAGGGGAAGAGAAGCTGGTCGTTCAAGGATGACAAGCCCTTCCATTCGCTCGCTCCCGTCTGGAAAGATATTCCCGTTGGGGATGTCCGGTTAAAGGTGGAAGCAGTAGACAAGCGCGGGAACATTCTGGCGGTCGTAGGAGAAAAAGAATTCAAACGGGATTATCCCTTCGCCGGGAATTATCCGGGACCGGCTCGCTCCTACAAAGAAGCAGCCGTCAAGGCTCTGTTGTACATCCATTACATCCCTGCCATCCAGCATTGGAAGACCCAGGATGCACCGGACATGGGTTACGAGCTGAACTGTTATCCATGCAAATCGATAAGCGGCACCATCCGATGCGAGATGCTGCTGGCGAAGCTTGTACCTTCCATGCGGGAAGAATGCATGGCGATTTCTAGGCACGCTGCGGATTTCCTGCTTGCCCAGAGTCAGCCCGATGGAGCTCCTTTGGCCTTTTTCCCACCGACCTACTACGGAACCGGAGCTACTGCAGGAGATGCTGTCAACCAGGGAAAGACAATGAGCATGGAGGCCACCAAGGTCGCTAACGCCCTTCTGGATCTTTACGACGAGACAGGTGACAGGAAGTATTACGATGCTGTCATTGGAATAATGGAAACCTATAAACGAATGCAGAATGTAGATGGATCTTTTCCGATCAAGCTGTTCTATCAGACAGGAATGCCGGTCAATGATGTCTGTGCCAGACTGCATCCCATCCTAGGGCTGCTCAGGCGCATTCATGACCAATACGGGATCCATGAATATTCCGCCATGCAGCACGCAGCCGAGAAATGGATGGATGATGTGGCCGTGCGGAACTTCGAGATGGTTGGCCAGTTTGAGGACGTTTCCGTTGAAAATCTGGCACCCTATCAGAACATGACGCACTGGACAGCCGTTCCATATGCCACGTACATCCTTGAGAAAAAACATGTTACGCAGAAAGATATTGACATTGCCCGGCAACTGGTTGACTTCGGAGAAGATCAGTTCATTTACTGGGATGCCGAAGCGAATCCAGTTACTGGCATTCATGACATCCTCACTCCGTGTGCCTTCGAGCAGTATTTTTACCGGGTTCCGGTGGACGATAGTGCAGCCAGCATGGCAACTGCCTTCCTGTCTCTCTACGAACGGACCGGAGACCTGCTGTCGCTCGCAAAGGCTAAAGCTTTGCTGGATGCGATTACTCGCGCCCAGTACGATAACGAAGGCATGATTCCCACAGCTTGGCACATGACACGGCTGGAAATCATGCACGAGCAGCTATGGATCAGTTGCTGCTACATTTCCGTAAACACCCTGCTACGGTTCGCCGAACTGGTAGAACCCGGAAGCCTCTCCTTCAAACCGACCAAATGGTTCTAAATCATGATAAAATTCAGAAATGTTTTTCTTGCAGCCATTGCTATAGCATTGGCATGCCCGGCAGCGTCTTCAAAACTGCCTAAGTTTAATTACAGGAAGCTGCAAAGACAGGCAGCGAAGGAATACTTGAAGCCAATAAGCCCCGGCTACGAAGGAAATAATCCTTTCTGGAACGGCTATTCCATCAAGTTTACATATGCTCCGGCCTTCGACTTCAAGGAAGTCGGTGGCGCTCGCAAGTATTTGTACACTTTGAGGAAAGGAGAGCAAGAATGGACGTTCAAGGACGACAAGCCCTACCACTGCCTCGCTCCCGTCTGGAACAAGATTCCTGCTGGTGACGTCGTGCTTAAGGTGGAAGCCATAGACAAAAAAGGGAAGGTAATCTGTCTCGTTGGTGAGCGTAAGTTCATTCGCGACTTCCCGTTCACGGGCAATTATCCTGGCCCCGTCCGTTCTTACAAGGAGGCGGCAATCAAGGCTCTGCTTTTTATCCATAACCTACCGGCCATTCAGAACTGGAAAACCCAGAATGTCCCGGACATGAGCTATAAGTTGAACACCTATCCGGCCAAGTCTATCGGCGGAACCATTCGCTGTGAGATGTTACTGGCGAAACTAATACCTTCGCTACGTGAAGACGCCATTGCTATTGCTCGTAGCGCAGGCGACTTCCTTATTCGCGAAAGCCAGCCGGCAGATGCTCCTCTAGCATATTTTCCTCCTACCTACTATGGGGGACTTCACGCATCCGCCTACAATGAAGGTAAGATGATGAGCATGGAGGCGACCAAGGCCTCAAATGCGTTATTGGATCTCTACGACGAGACGGGAGATCGGAAATATTATGACCAGGTGATAGGAATCCTTGACACCTACAGGAAGCTGCAGCGCAAAGACGGATCCTTTCCAATCAAGCTAGTCGTCGCAACTGGGGAGCCTGACAACGATGTCTGTGCTAGACTCCATCCCATACTCGGCCTAGCTAGGAGAATTCACGACCAGTATGGCGTGAACGACTATGAGGCGATGCGCCTGGCCGGAGAAAAGTGGATGAACACGGAAGCCTTCAAGGATTTCGACATGGTAGCTCAGTTCGAGGACATCTCAGCAAAAAACGAACCGTACAAAGATCAGACGCACTGGACTTGTGTCCCGTACGCTACATACATGCTGAATTCGGGGTTGATAAGCAAAGAGAATCTAAAAGTTGCCAGGCTGCTCATTGCTTTCGGAGAAGACCAGTTTACCAACTGGGAAAGTTTTCCGAACGATGATGGGTTGAAGACCTACTACACCCCAGGCGTGGTAGAACAGTTCTATTATAGGACTCCCATAGACGACAGTGCGGCAAGCATGGCTTCGGCATGGATGGCTCTATATGAAGAAACGGGCGACAGACTCTCTTTGGCAAAGGCAAAAGCACTGATGGACGAAGTGACCAAGGTGCAAATTCCTGAATCGGGACTCATCCCCACTGCTTGGGAATGGTATCCTTCGTGGAGATTCCATGCCGACCAGATCTGGATCAGCTGCTGTTATATCACCTGTAACACCCTGCTAAGGTTTGCCGAGATTGCTGAGCCGGGATGCATTCCATTCAAACCGACCTTCTGGTTTTAGATGCCCCCCCTCGATTACATTTTGATTGCATAAGCAAGGTGAATCCGTAACTTACTTATTTTCAAAGTGTTCCAAGCGAGTATTGCTCACGCCTCGTGATTTTCGGAGGCGTGAGCATAAGGTTTTGTAAGTCTTTGATTTTCAATTGCGATTTTGGCCACATTGCTCACGCTAGGTGAGCCGGGCGGTTAAGACGGGACATCCTTGGTGTCAGTCTACGGCCTGCGGTATCGGTTTGCGTACTACAGCGTCAGCTCGTGGCCGCGGTAGAAGTCCAGAAGGCTGGCGGAGTAGAGGTACTCGTAGCGGGCGCGGACCAGGGTGGATTCTGCGGACAGGTAGCTGTCCCGTGACTCGTTGAATTCAGTGATGTTGGCCTTGCCGTTTTCGTATTTCGCAAGCATCAGGTCATAGGATTCCTTGGCGCTAGATAGGGCATCGGTGCTAGAACGATACTTCTCCTGAGCTGCCACGGCATTGTAATATGCCTGTTGTATCTCTTTGTAAAGAGATTTTTTTGCGCTTTCGAGCTGCAATTCCTGATTGATTTTCGATAGCTGGGCGCTGCGAACCTGGTTACGGTTCTGGAATTTATTGAATATGGGGACAGAGAGGCTCAGCCCTACGTACTGGCTGAAATTATGCTTCATCTGATCTGCGAATGAATCATTGTGGGCCCCGCTCAGAGTATAGTAGTTCGTGCCTATTCCTCCGCTCAGAGAAATTGTCGGCATGTATCCGCTCTTTGCGTTTTTGATGGTCCAGTCGTAAGCCTTCAGCCGGAACTCCTCGGCTCTGATCACAGGCTTGGCAGTCACTGCGTCTGCATAAATGTCGTCGGGGCTCGGCAAGAGGAGATTTTCGATGTCCTGGGACGGCCTTACGACAGAGAATCCTTCGGGATTATGCAGTTCCAGGAGCTGGCTGAGATCCAGCAGGGCGATGTTCAGGTCATTCCTTGCCTGGGTGGCGTTCAGCCGGCTCTGACCTAAGGCCGCCTTCTGCTGTGCGACTTCCGAAGCGCTAGCCTTGCCATTAAGCTCCATTTCAGAGAGCCTGTCCACCTGTAGAGAGTCAATTGAAACCTGATTCAAAGCCACGTCCAGCAATTCCATGTCGTAGAGAATCTGCACGTAAGCCTGTGCGACCTGCACCCTGATGTCATCCTTGGCTTTCTCTAAATCTTCGGTCGCCGCCTGCAGATTCAGCTCGCTTTCCTTGATGGAATTGCGGATTTTGAGGCCTTGGAACACGGGAACGGAAGAACCTAGGCTGAATCCCGTGGAAGAGGTGTTGTTATTTGAATATGTATTCGAGGACGTCAAGCCTCGCCCGAATGAGAAATTCTCGTTGACGGAGCCGTTCAGGTCTGGCAGCCGGCTGTTCTTGGCAGTATTCAGAGCTATTTCCTGATTCTTCCTGTGCAGGTCCTGCTGCTTTATGGTTATGTTGTGGTCTATGGCGTAGCTGATGCAGTCTGCCAGCGACCATGGGCCGGAATGAGCCGCCTCCTGCGCGGATGCGAGGGACGGCATGGCGCAGAATGCTGCCAGGATGAATGAATATATTATATTGCTAAATTTCATATTCATTATTTTTTAGTCTCGATTATTTTGTTCCCGCGAACCTTGTCTCCATTCTTCAGTCCTTTCTTTATCTCTACATCCACTCCGTCGCTCAGCCCGATGGTTACCGGAGTGCGCTTGTATGTGCTGTCTTTGCCCATCAGGTAGACGAAAGTTGAATCTCCAGAGAATTCCAGGGCTTTCTCAGGAATGGTCACCACGCTGTCGGCATGGTCCAAGATCACCTTTGCGTTCGCGCTGTAGCCGGAACGGATCATAGACCCCTCCTGTGGCTTCACGGCAGCCTTGATTTCGAATTCTTTTGTCCCGTTGTTGTCTGTGGCCTTAGGGGAGATGTATTCAAGAGTGGCTTCGAATTTCTGATCCTGCAGGGCACCTATCGTGATTTCCACGTTAGTGCCTTCTTGGATTTTCCCGACCTCGGTCTCATCGATCCTGCCATCGAATATGAGATCTTTCATGTCGGCCACGGTGGCTATCGTGGTGCCATCGTTGAAAGTGTTCGCTTGGATGACGGAGTTCCCGACCTTTACGGGGACGTCAAGTATCAGTCCGGTGATGGTGGAGCGGATGAGCGTCGAGGAAGAGCTTGCGTTCTGCTTCGAGACGCCGGTTCTGACGACTTCCAAGGCATCCACGGCGGCATCGTATTCCTCTTTAGCCTGTTCGTAAGCCTGAGCGATCTTGTCATATTCGTCTGCGCTGACCAGTTTCTTGTCGTAGAGGGCTTTCTCTCGCTCGAAATCGGTCTTGGCTTGCTTGCGGTTGATTTCCGCGAGACGCACCCTGCTCTGCGCAGAACTCAACGAGCTCATCTCGGGGATGACGTTAACCTTTGCGATTATCTCTCCTGCGGTGACGTTCTGGCCTGGTTCCTTATAAAGCTCGGCGATGATTCCGCTTATCTGCGGCTTGATGTTCACTTCGTTGCGGGGTTCGATGGAGCCGTTGATGAGCGTAGTCCTCTCAAGGGATTTCCTCGTAGCAGCGAGTTCTTCGTACTTCTCTTCCTTTGGCTTGGATCTTTGGTACAAGTAGACGAAAGTTCCAAGGAACAGCAACGCTACGAGTGCTGCGATGATGATTCTGAAATACTTTTTCATATTCATTAATATTTTATATTCATATAAGTTCCTGACTTTCGTCAGGATGACAGCCTATGGTTATTCCTCTCTCATCGCATCCACGGGCTTTATCTGCATCGCCCTTGATGCTGGAGCGAGTCCTGCCAGCACGCCCAGAGTGATCAGCCCTAGCAACGCCAGCAGAGCCTGCCAGAAGGTCACTTGGAACTGAGCCGTCATGACCCCGTCCTTGGTGAATCCTAGCTCTACCATTCCTAATATCATGACGGAGAATATGATGCCGAACATTCCCGAGACCATGGTCAGGGTTATGCTTTCGGCTATCACCTGAGAGATGATGGTCTTAGGAGTCGCCCCGATGGCGCGCCGGATGCCGATTTCCGTAGTCCTCTCCTTGACGGTTACCATCATGATGTTCGATACACCGATGGCTCCTGCCAGCAAAGTGCCGATTCCTACCAGAAGGAACAGTAAGTCGAGCCCCTTGAACAGATTCCTTACGAAGGTGAACATGCTCTCTATGTTCAGGCCGACGATGGCTCGCTTGTCATTGGGAGCGACCAGGTATTTCTGCTTCATCATATTCACGCACTGGTTCATGACTTCGCTGGATCTGTATTCAGGCTTCACCAGGACCATCAGCCCCCATATCCTGTCGCCGCGATTGTACAGCCTGGCCATCACGCTCATCGGGCAGAACACCCCTCTGTTTGAGCCTCCGTTTATATTGAAATTGCTGCTGGTCTGCGCCACGACGCCTATGATTTCGTAATATATCCCATTGATGGATATGAATTTGCCGCAAGGGTCGCCGCCGCCCGGGAAAAGGGTTTCGTAGACGCGCCATCCTATCGTCGCAACCTTGCGACCCTCAGCGTTGTCCATGTCGTTGATGAACCGTCCGTATTTCATGTGCTGGAACTGGATCCTGGAATAATCCGAGGTGACGCCTTGGAAATTAACCCCATTGTACTTATTCGTTCCATAAACGGCTTGCACCCCCCATTGAGACATGGACGTGGTGGCTAGCTCGACGCCTTGGATTTTCCTCAGCTCATCCATGTCCGCTGTCCTGAACATTATCTGCCTGCCCGACTTGAATCCCCCATACGGCTTGGTAGTAATCCCATTCATCACGATCACGCAGTTCGTGGCGAAATTTCCCATGTCCTTCGAGACCATGTATTTCACGGCCTTGCTTCCGCCCAGCAGGACCAGCAGCATGAACATGCCCCAGAACACCCCGAAACCGGTCAGGAATGTCCTGCTCTTGTTGCGTCGCAGCGTCTGCGAGATCTCTCTGAATGCGTCTATGTCGAATTTCATATATTCATTATTTAAGTTCGTTGAGGGCCTCTATCGGCTTTACCTTGGCGGCCTTCCTAGCAGGGAAGAAGCCTGCCAGAACCCCAGCCACGATAAGCACCACGGTAGCCCCTATTGCCACCCCGACGCTCACGGTCGAATCCTTGAATATGTACATTCTCTGCACGCCGATGTCCAGCACCTGCTGTCCGATCGTGGAATCCATTATCTGGCAGGAGATTATGCCGCATATCATGCCTATGTAGCCGAAGAATGCGGTTATGACTATGCTCTCGACTATCACGAGCTTTATTATCGACCATGGGGTGGCGCCTAGAGCCTTCCTTATGCCGAATTCGTGGATGCGCTCCCTAACGGTGATGAGCATTATGTTCGACACTCCCACGACTCCGCTGAGGAGGGTGAACAGGCCTATTATCCAAAGCATGGTTTTTATGATGTTCATGACCTTGTTCACCTGCAGGTTATCGATGACGCTGTTTGAGATCCACAGAGTCCTGTCATCGTCAGGAGCGTAACCGTGAGCGTTGTTGTAGTCTTTCTTATATTGCTTCATGAAATCCTCATTGGCCTTCTCCGTGTTCAGCCCGTGGTACGAGAATATGATGGAATACATCTCGCTGCCGTAGTAAACATCCGAGAAAGTCGTTGACGGGATGTCCATCTGCATGAGGTCGGCATCCGTGTTGCTTTGGAACACGCCAATTACCTTGTACGCCAGATGCCCGACTTTGATGTACTGCCCGATTATTGCGAGGCTGTCAAGAGGGGCGGGGAGAAACATAGCTGCGGCATCATCTCCGATGAGTATGACTTTTCTGTGCTGCTGGATGTCCAGCTCGTTTATTTTTCTTCCTGCGATGATGTCCCTGTCTCTTGCCGCATAGTGGACGGGACTTACTCCGTTAATCTCGACGTTGCTGCTCATGTCGCGGAAGCTAGCCGTGTCCGATTTCCAGTAGTCTGCGCTCACTGCGTCAACGACATTCTTGTAGTCTGTTTCCGTCCTTTTGGCATCGAAATCTTTCAGCTCGGTCCATGTTCCTTCGTTAATCCCGTTGTATGCCTTGCTGGTAGATCCGCCATAAACCTGCATGGTGTTCACGTCGATGTTCCGGTTGTTGTTCACCATGGCGTTCATCAGGCCGTTGCCGGCGCCAAGCAGGGCGATGAGCATGAATACGCCCCACGCCACCGCGAATCCCGTCAAGGAAGTACGCAGTTTGTTTTGCTTCAAGGTACCGATTATTTCATTGAATATGTCGAACATCGCTCCCTTATTTCATTATGCTGTTTTCTCCGAACGGAGAAGCATTGTGATCCACGTTATCCTCGACTTTGCCGATTATCCCGTCTTTGATATGGATGATTTTATTCGTCTCGTTTGCGACCCCGCTCTCGTGCGTCACGACGATCATCGTCACGTCCTCCTCCTTGTTGACGCGCTTGAGCAGTTCCATGACTTCCAGGCTAGTTTTTGAGTCAAGTGCCCCAGTAGGCTCATCGGCTAAGATTATCCGGGGGTGAGTTATCAGAGCCCTTGCGATGGCGACTCTCTGCTTCTGGCCTCCGGACATCTCGTTCGGGAAATGTTCTGCCCAGTCGGTCAGGCCCATCTTGTCGAGATATTCCATTGCCTGACGATGCCTCTCGCGCCTTCCGATGCCCCTGTAGAACAGAGGCAGCTCCACATTCTCGACGGCGGTCTTGAAGTTGATGAGATTGAAAGACTGGAATATGAAGCCTATGGTGTGGTTGCGGTAGCTGGCTGCCTCCCTTTCGCTCAGCCCCTTTATCAGCCTTCCGTCCAGCCAGTATTCGCCGCTATCGTAATTGTCGAGTATTCCAAGAATGTTCAGAAGCGTAGATTTACCGCTTCCGGAAGCTCCCATGATGGATACGAATTCCCCTTTCCCGATTTCCAAGTCAATACCCTTCAGCACATGAAGCGGCTGCGCGCCGAAATATGTTTTGTTTACGTCCTTTAGGTCTATCATCATGAGTCAGTCGTTTTTAGAAATAACAAACTTTTTATAAATACGCTGGATTTTGGGAAATGTAACCATGTCATTTTAAAGTGCCGATTGCTCCCACCTGCTGCATCTTCGTGGAATTGGCAAAAGATGCGATATTTAGTGAAATTGTCTTGACAACCAAATAGTTTATCTTTGTTGGCAAAGATAAACTAATCTTAGCTCATGCGCAAACTTCTGGGTATGAATATTTGTAGAGACAGTAAGACTTTCTTCACTACTTCCTGCCAGAAGGATTCATATGGATTTTCCAAGAGATAGGTAGAATATTTGATATCAGCATAATTTTACTATTTTTGTCATGCAAACATAGATGGCAGAAAAACACGCTGCAAATCTAAGGTTTGCTATTAGACGGAAATCATTCAATTATGGCAAAGGATTTCGGACTAACCTGGTGGGGACGGCGCTGGCTGGATTCCCTCACGCACATAGACTTCGCGAATAGGATTCCCCGAGGTGCGCGATATGCCCGTAACGGCAGTGTACGGGAGATTGTCTTTACAAGGGATGGTATCATCAAAGCACGAGTAAAAGGAACCCGGCCTTCACCATATAAAATTGAGATTCAGGTCCCGCAATTCCCGGAAGAAAAGAAATGCAAACTGATTAAAGCACTGTCGGAACATCCAGCCCTTCTGTCTCGCCTGCTGAACAAGGAACTGCCGGAGGAAGTGCTACCCATGTCCGTAAAATGCGGATTGAAAGTGTTCCCCGCCTCTTGGAAAGACTTAGGAATGCATTGCAGCTGCCCCGACTGGGCCGTTCCATGCAAGCACATAGCTGCCGTCATCTACAAAGTGAGTCAGGAGATTGACAATGACCCTTTCCTTGTATTCAAGATACACGGTCTTGACATCCCTGCCGAGGTGGAAACTCTCGGCATCAAACTCGGCCACGATGAAACGATGGCTATAGAAAAGACGGTTAGTCTGCTCAGGGTCGATGAAGGACCGGCAAGCCAAAGGCCTTGGGTACCTGACCTTTCCACTATCCCGAACCTTACGGATCGGCTCACCGACATCTTGGACGAAGACCCACCCTTTGAAAAAGGCTTTCGTGAAAAGTATCGTCGCCTCATTCGCCGGGCGCAGCGTTCACTTTCTAAAATGGAATCTAGAGGATTAATTATCAATCCTATACGTCCTTCGTCTGAAGTAAGGATTTTGTTTGACGACGACCTAGAGATTCTGGGAGAAATCTCCGAGGTCGGAAGGAAAATCGGCAAAGTCCAATCCGGCGTATTCATAGAGTCTCTGAGGGAGTGGGAGGCTCTTGATCGCTCTCTCATGCAACCCTCCGCCGAGACGGTTTTCAACATCTACCGCCTAGCAAGAATATTGGTTCTTAATGGCTGCGTAGTGCCACAAATCCTTGAAACGCCCGACGGCTCCTTCAAAATCATTTGGGGGCCTGCGCTGATGGATCCTGCGGTGAAACTGCTGACGGAAGAAGCCATAGCTGCGGCTTCTAATCTGGCTTTGTTTGGGAGCAAACAGCCGTTGAAGGATGCCGGGCTTCGTATTTTGGAAGCATTCATCACCATCCTTCTTCAAGAAAGCGAACACCCATCTGACGACACGCTCAGCGACCTATTCTTTTGTGGCAGCGTTGTCGCCTTCAACGGCATCGGCGAGCGGGGGATTCCTGGCAGCATTAAAGTCTGGCTGTCACCTTTCAAGATAGCGGACTCTTCCTACAAACCATTCCTGCAAATAGAAGATACTGGCAAAGGATTTAGCCTGGATTTTGGTTTTGTCATAAAAGGCCGGGACGTGCCTCTGCGAAATATCCTTGCTCGGAAAACCTATGAAGCGGACCGGTTCAAGATGCTGTCCCAGCTGAGTCTGGTATTCCGACATGTCAAGAAAGCGTCGGCTTGGGTGGATGGCGGGGCAAAGAAACCGATGGGGCTCAGTGACAAGCAGTGTTTTGATTTCCTGCGTGACATCGTCCCCGTGGTGCGCCTTCTTTCTGTGCGGGTGATACTTCCAAAAGGATTGGAAACTCTCCTGCATCCTAGGCCTAGCCTCCGTATTGGCAAAAAGGCATCCGCGGGGAAAACTTTCATCCGTGCCGAAGATCTGCTGGATTTCAACTGGGTGGTGGCTATCGGCGGAGTTTTCATCCCCGAGAAAGAGTTCCATTCGCTTGTCAAGGAAGCAAGAGGGCTTGTACGCTTCAAATCTTCCTTCTTCTGCGTTGACGATGAGGATTTGGAACGCATCAACAAGGCTTTTTCGTCGTCCTGCGGCCCTGGGGGAATGCGCATTCTGCAAGCAGCTCTCACAGGAGAGTACGACGGCGCCGAGGTTTCTCTCACGGACGAGGTGCGGGATCTTATTCGTTCTCTCACCGCCACGCCTGACGAACCCGTGCCCGAAGGCATCAAAGCCGCACTACGGCCTTATCAGAAAAGAGGATATTCTTGGATGTACAAGAACTGGCGCTTAGGATTTGGAAGCATCATTGCTGACGATATGGGCCTTGGGAAGACGCTGCAAGTGATAACCTTCCTGCAAAAGCTGAAAGATGAAGGCGCACTGGAAAGGAAAAAGGCTCTGATTGTTGTTCCAACCGGGCTTCTGGCAAACTGGGAGACGGAATTGGATTGCTTCGCTCCTAGGTTATCCCATTTCCGTTATCACGGACCCGGACGTCGCTTGCAGGGGTTCGATGCTGATGTTCTCCTAACTTCTTATGGAGTCGCCCGTAGTGATGCGGAGACGATTGGGAAGTTGAAATGGGAAGTTGAAGTCATTGACGAAGCCCAAAACATCAAAAATCTCGGTACCGCCCAGACAAAAGCGGTTAAGTCAATACCCTCCGAATCTAGAATCGCAATGAGCGGAACACCAGTGGAGAATAGGCTGAGCGAATACTGGAGCATTATGGACTTTGTGAACAAAGGGTACTTGGGCACTGCCCAAAAATTCAAAGAGCAATATGTCGTTCCCATTGAGGCGCAGGGTGACCAGGCTGTAGCGGAACGATTCCGGAAAGTGACCGCCCCTTTCATGATGCGCCGTTTGAAAACCGACAAGAGCGTCATTTCCGACCTTCCAGACAAGGTCATCCGCAACTTCAACCCTACCATGACGCCCTCTCAGGCTGCCCTGTACGAACAAGTCGTTCATGAATATATGGCTACGCTGAAAGGCGTGAGCGGAGATGACAACAAGACGCTTTTCAAGCGTCAGGGGATTGTGCTTCAGATGATTCTGGCGTTGAAGCAGATTTGCGATCATCCGTCATTATTCCTGAAGGACGGGAAGTCAGATATGGATCGCTCAGGCAAATGCGGTATGCTTGCCGATTTAGTTCGTAGCATCGTTGAAAGCGGAGACAAGGTACTCATCTTCACCCAGTTCAAGGAAATGGGAGACTTGCTGCAGGTTATTCTGGAGAAAGAACTTGGACACCGTCCTCTCTTTTATCATGGTGGATGCTCACTTAAGCAGCGCTTGGAAATGGTGGATCGATTCCAGAACATCCGCAGCGAACAGGTCTTCATCCTTTCCCTGAAGGCGGCTGGAACCGGCCTGAACCTGACTGCGGCCTCGCACGTGATTCATTTCGACCGCTGGTGGAATCCGGCCGTCGAAGCCCAGGCAACAGACCGCGCCTATCGCATTGGCCAGCATAAGAACGTAATGGTCACCTTTTTTGTCACGGCAGGCACCTTCGAAGAAAAGATTGACAACATGATATCTGAAAAGAAGGCTCTCGCAGACCTCACCGTCGCATCCGGAGAAAGCTGGATAGGGAAACTCTCCGATGCGGAACTAAAAGACTTGTTCAGTATTTCGTGATAGATTGTTCGTCAGCCATTTTTTTCGGCCAAATGGCGCTAAAAGGGCATCTTTGTATACAAACCATTCATCCCGAACTCTGCTCAAACGTTGTAAGGAGCAAATTCCTGCGCATGAAGAACTATGCAGAAAGCAGTTGTGAGTTGTGGCGAGGACTGGAAAAAGTCTTTTCAGGTCTTAAAAAATCTCGTCAATATCTTTCCTGATGAGTTCGGAAGCCTTGCCGGCAGGGATGAACTTCCATGTGCCGACGATTGAGGGATTGCTAAGGAGCGATGGTGACAAGACAGGGTTGAGTTGCAAATACTGATACAGGATAGTCCTGAACGCTGGGCCAAGCTCGACAAGTCGAGGCCCTAGGTTTTTCGGATTTATCCCGGCAGCATTTAGAAGTCCTCCGGCACCGGTGGCTCGGTAGGATGTTATGGCTACGTTATAGGTGCCGGAAAGACTGAACGCAGATCCGTCGGCCATCCCGGAGATTGAGATGCGTGATCCAGACGGCTTCGTAATGTCCACAGTATAGTTGATTCCTGCCGCAGAATCGAAGTTGGCTGGGGACTTTGCGAAATTCAGCTTTGGCACACCTGTCTTCAGATCCTTCCCTTCCTTAAGCAGGAATATGTGCTCGTCTGAAGTTGTCACCCAGCTGGCATAGCTTTTTTCTAGGTATCTTCGCACCTCGTCGCCTGTCATTTTCAGCACGACGATGCCATTGTCGAAAGGGTAGAGCCGTCCAGCGACGTCATAATAATGAATGTCTCCTTTTTCTATCGTCCCTCCAATGGAAAGAGGGGCGGCAAATGAGATGTCTACGCCCGGAGATGAGAGCGCAATGGAATGGTAGAGGTTCATGTAATCGGATGATCCGCAGTAACCATAGCGAGCGGAAAGGTCATCGGAAAGGAATCCGATTTTGCTGTTGACGAAAGACTTCACAGCTGAGAATTCCGGTAGGAAACGTGTGGAAACACCTTCGTTGGATGCTGAATTCCACACAGACGGGGCTGATGCTTCGAAATGCTTCGATGCCACCTTGTGACGCTTCACTTTGAGGGTCACCGCAGCATGCCCGAAGTTTCTGGCATAGCTTCCACCGTTTATGATACATGTCGAATCGCTCGTTTTCGCATAGGCTCTATGGTCGTGGGCGGCAAGGACGACATCGATTCCGGTGAGGTCTGAAGGAATCTGCTTACCGTCAGACTTCAGGATCACGAGAGCAGGCTTCTTTGAAGATGCTGCGAGAAGAGCCTCGTAGGAACCGAGAACAGCAACCTTGATGCCGCCTTTAAGCGTGAATATTTTGTAATCAGGACCTTCTATGACAGAGATGCCTTGCTCCTTAAGCTGAGCAGATACTCGTCTCCATGAAGGGGCGCTGATATCTTCTTGCGAAGGTATGATGGCATCTACGCCTAGGAAAGAAGCCATGGAAGGGTAGACATGTGGGCTGAGGGTGTCAATGTAATCGTAGTAGAAATTGGCATCGCCTCCCGTAAGCTCGTCGCCGGCATCAATCAGAAGGCTTGTCCGACCAGCTTTGTCATGCCATTTGCTGATGCTGTCGGACAGTGCCTCAAGTGAGCCGCGGACTTTGCCGCCTTCTGTATAAGGTTCATTGAACCATCGTCCTTGAACATCATTGATGGACACGATGTCCAAGGTGTGCGTCCCGTTTTTAAGCGTTGCGCAAGAAACCACCGCAAGCATGGCCGCAATGGCAGTGACTGTCTTCTTCATATGGGCTATTCTCCTAAAGCTGCAGTTATCGTTCTGTAAAGATATTCATAATGGGCCCTGTCATCAGGGTTGCCGGAATAGCGACGAGATTTAGCGAGGACCATCACTCTGGAAAGAAGCTGCTCCTGATATCCCGTCACCTCGCTAATCGAGGAAATGTCTACTTTTTCCTGGTATGCGGGGGAACTTTCTCCGAAGCAGACAAGGTCGTCTTCCTGAAAGCCTTCATCCTCCGAAGGCCCATCAGTAATGGCGATGCCATTGGATCTGGCCTTCACGAGAGGCTTTGCAATGGTAGAGACGATGTTTCTCTGAAGCGTTTTCTCTGCGCTGGAGAGCTGTATTCCAGCAGCAAAAAATTCTCTGTAGAGATCATCGTAGTAATCTCGGATTGTGTAGCCGCCACCAGCAATCGTCGAGGCGAGCATCACTCTCTCCGGAACATCAGTAGAGAGCGAGGCGGCGAGTTTCACGGCTATCTTGTTGATGCATGGGACTTGAAGTTCAAGATTCGAGGAGAGGTCTTTGCAGTCCAGCCAGTCGCTGTCCTTGAACTGGGAGGCTACCCATTTAATCGAAGCCTTCTGAACATTCTTCTTCACTGGTACAGCCTGCCTCTGAGAGCCTGTCCCTTCCTCTACCTGATAAAGGAATATGCCGCCAACTTGTGCAAGCACGTTGTCCAGATATCGGTTGTATTGTGCTGCGATTTGCGAATATAGCTGGGTGCGATGAGAGAAATCGCCATCATCGCGAATCCATGCAAAAACGTTGGGAAGGATGTATTTGAGGTTTTTGATGCCGTAGCTGCCTGCCTTCATCGGGTCGTCTCCGAGATCTTCGCTGAGTGCGCTCGGGTCGTAGGATGCTGTCGAAGCAGAATTTGTCTGCTGAGCACCATAACGGAAGAATGGGTCTCCCACATGGGCATCAATGATTTTTTCTGCCATCTTTGCTTCTTCCCACATGTCCTTCGCTGTCGGCTGAGGGGCATACAGCCACTTGATGGCATATACGTCGTACACGCCCAGAGACGAGGAAGCAAGCTTCACTCCTTTGTCTTTAGGCTGAGCCACATAGTTGAAGCGGGCATAGTCCATGATTGAGGATGTAATGCCGAATTTGGCGGTGAAGGAGGAATCGCGCAGTTTTTCGACCGGAATTGCGGCGGAAGCAGCCATGTTGTGCATGAGTCCGAGCGTATGGCCGATTTCGTGCGCAATCACATATGCAAGCGACTCCCTTATTATCTCGTCAGGCATCTTCTTGGCTCTTACCCTCGGATCGACCTGTGCGGTCTGGACGAATCTCCAATTGTTGATGAGCCTTACTACGTCGTTGTATACGATTACGGAGGCGTTCAGTATTTCACCGGAGACCGGATCGACCCATGACGGCCCCATGGCATTCATAGTAGCGTTTGGCACATATCTCAGGCATGAGTACTTAAGATTGTCCGGGTCAAACTCTGGGTCTTCTTTCTCGGTCGGGAAATCCCTGACCTGCATCACGTTGCTCAGTCCTATATTCTCGAAGGCTGAGTTCCATGCGAGAACGCCTTGACGAATAGGGCCTTTCCACAGCTCGGGAAAGGTATTGTCGATATACCATACGATGGGATTCTTCACCGCTACGGTTTTCCCGGCAAGCCAAGCCGAAGTGTCGGAGAGTTCGAGTCTCCATCGGTTAGCGAGGCTGTACGGCCTGAATCCATCCTCCGCATTCGAGAGGTCATAACGAGCATGGCGGTTTATCCCACCAGTGGAAAAGACACCTATTCTCGAGTCCTTGATTCTAGGACGCATCGGCTTCTCGGGGAGAAGGAGAAAAGATACCTTGGAGGACACCGTGCCGGTTCCTAGCGTGACCCTCATAATGAAGACGTTGCGTGTGAAATCTACATTGTTGAACATCTCGATGGAAGCGTTGTCTGCGAAGGCTTTCATACGCCCGAAATATGTTGTCCTGGCATCTGTCGATTTGCTGACGGAGAAATCGCTACCTTTCGGTGCCATTCCATTTACGATGGAAGTGATGTCGAAGATGACTGCGGAACTGTCCTTGCTTGGGGTAGCCGACAATCTGGCGTATGTTTTCGGAACATAGTTCTTCTCCATGGCCTTTCTCATCAGGGAATCGGACGATGTCGCTCCCTCCTGTGATTCGATAAGGAACACCGTGGTGTCTTTCAACTCGACTTGCAGGCAGATGGGGGCATTATATTTCAGGCCAACGTTCAGGAATGCCGGATCGCTGACTGAAGAGACTGTGCCTCCGATTAGCATCCTGCGTCCAAGATATTTTTTGGGGAACTCCATGTAAATCTTGTCTTTCGTTGTCCGGTAAAGGGTGACAAACCCGCCTCTGGCGGAATCTGTCACCTCTTTCATCAGCTTCTTGTACGGAGAGGTTTTAGCGATTGTTGAGGGTTTCGCGGCAGGCACTGAAACAGTAGTCTCTTTCGTCTTCTTCTTCCTGAATAATTGCGAAGCTGTCGCGTCGTACCCAGAAAGGAGGATGCACAGTGCCATGCATGTAGCTAGAACGGTGTTGATTTTCATTATTGGATTTTGGTTTTCTTATGATGCTTTTAGTTTATCCTGTATTTGTAAATCACGCTTACTGGGTCATTGAATATGCCTTCATAAGAGGACACTAGGCTGTCGTCCGAGAAACGGTAGACATAAAGGCTCCCTTTGTGTTCTCCGCTCCGCTGAGGATTGTACGTCGCCACATAGAGGAGATCTTCTCCATCGGAAGAATATGCCCTGCCTTTGTAGTTCGTCGCGATGTCGCGGATGATTTCCCCGGATGGAAGAGTGATCGCTGGTTTCGCGCTAGGCGCAGAACTGAGATTCCACCGGTAAATTGCATTTTCGTGAACGTAATATACATCAGAGGAGGCAATGGTGTTGACGAACTTTGACTTGCCGTCTATGTTGACCGACGGGGCTGTGAAAGCTGAGATGCTGTCCAATTTAGTCCCTGAGGTCGTGGTCCCATAGATTC
This sequence comes from Bacteroidales bacterium UBA1680, assembly GCA_002320605.1. Classification (GTDB taxonomy): domain Bacteria; phylum Bacteroidota; class Bacteroidia; order Bacteroidales; family UBA932; genus Cryptobacteroides. Next base: position 28,922 of record DCKG01000008.1, read on the forward strand.
TGTATTGGGTCGGGTCTGAGATGCTTTGCACAAGCACTCTGCCTGGCGTCGATTTTTCTTGACGCTTTGTCGCAAAGGTCACGATTCTCCAACCCTCCTCATTCAGGTACTTGTTTCCGGCGGATGCAGTCTTCCTGGTGCCGAGGGTGTCTGCATTCCAGAAGAACGGAGTCCTCGTAGACTTCGCTTTGGCAGTGGTGCGGGTGAGGCCCGTCACTATCCTGTCGATTTTCATCCGGAGGTCGGTCATCTCTGTAATGAATCCTCCGTTCATGTCATATCGGAAGAAGTGTCCGTCAGGGCTACGGAAGAAACAGCCGAAGGAAGATTTGTCCTCGGCATACTCTCCCCCGAATTCCTCGCAGTACGATCCGTAGTCAGCCATGTTCGCAGACATGAAGAACTCAAAGGTCTTGCAGTCCATGTGATATATGGTGGCGTTCTCGTCATTCGTGGCGATCAGGAAGCCTGAATAGATGACATTCTTGTAGGTGTTGTCGGACATCCAAAGCGCAGTCCCGTTCCTCAGCTCCTTCCCTTCTACTGAAAATATGTTGAAGAACACCTGCTGCTCTCCTGCCGCAATCTCTTCCGAGGTTAAGGTCTTCACGAAAGAAAGCGCTCCCTTACCCTCCGAGTCGTTGCTTAATATGGCGACGCCCTCATCGTAGCCGGAATTCACGTTGAGAGTGAAATACTTGAAAACTATGCTGCTGCCGTTGTCAACCCTGAGGCGGAGGATGTAAGACCCAACCCTCGGGAAGGTATAGTCAATAGTTTTGGACGTTGAAATGGTCTCCATGGTAGCGAACTCGTGGTCGCTGATTTGCTTTCCCGCAGCTGGCGCTCCGTAAGACCACTGATAGCTGACATCGGTTGCGCTCTCTACGTTCAAATCATTGTACACCAATTTATTGCCTAGGTTCACGTTAATGGTGTCCGAGGTAGCACTGACGCTCAGAGGCGTAAGCGCATCATAATCGCGAGGGCTGATGTCGTAGCATGAAACTGCGGCGACCGCCATTAGTGAAAAAGTCAATGTGCCGATGAATTTCTTCATATCAATATTCCTAATTCATGAATCCATATATTCCGCTCATAGGGTTGCCCCAGCCTGTCCGGAGGTTGATGTTGACATTCGAATCTCCCATCTCCTCGTAGTCCGGATCGTCAGGATGCTCGGAATAAAATTTTAAATAGTAGTCATAGAGTGGCATCGCCACGTATCTGGCCCATGCCGCCATGTATGCCTGCCTCCAGAACGTGTTCATTTTGTTGTTATCGCTCGAAGGTTCCGCATCCAGATTATATCCGTAGTGTTCGACGCAATAGTTGTAGAACGGAGGGCAAGTTTCCTTGGTCGCATGATAATATTCCAGGAGCCTGCGGTATTTGTCCGGGTAGAATTTGCCCCAGTTAAAGTGCCATCCGGGAGTGGAATTTCCGTACCGCCACCATGTCGGGCAGGACGGCTCCCCGTCGGTGATATAATAGTAATATTCTGGGGTCATGATTTTCTGTGTTGAGGAGCTGTCGGTGGCGCAAGGCTTAAAGTTGTCATTTTCCGTGAGGCGGAAACCAATCCTCATATAGCAACCTTCCGACATTTCTGCAGTACGGAAGATGTTGATTCTTAAGGCAGATTTGACAGCGCCGGCAGGAATGTAGAGATCCTCGATGGTAAAGTCTATTCCTGGGCGAGCTGTTCTCACTGGATACGAAACGTTGCCGGTGGTGAAAGTTGCCGTGTCCGCAGCAGGAATATACTCTATCGTGAAAGTCCGGTCATGGTCCGATGGCATTCCCATCACGAAAACGGAATTGTAGACGACCACCGTATCCTCTGGGATGAGGGCGAACGATGACGAATGAGTCTGGGAGGCTTCTTCGAAATAGATTTCTGGAACCTGCTCAGTGTCGTACATGAGCCATGTGCCATTGCATGATGCCATCATGAAGGCGGCTGCCGCGATTGATAATGTTTTCTTCATCTTTTTATCCCTCCACGTTGTTTCTTGCCTCGAATTCTTCATCGGGAATAGGAAGCGTGTAGTTGCCGGGAACGCTGCCACTGAGCATGTTGCCGCCTGCAGTAGTCCTGTCCCGACCTTCTTTCTTTTGTTCGTGCCAGGTGAATCCTTCGCCATAGAATTCCTTCCTCCTCTCTGTGTATATGTCCTCTAGCGTCAGCCTTCCGCTCTGGATGCCATCTAGCCCACGCGACTTGGTCACGGTGTTGAAATATTCAGCGGCAAGGGCCGGATTGGTCTTGAGGTTATATTCAGAGAGAATATAGTACATCTCCGGTATGCGGAGAATGTTTATCCCGACTATAGACTTCCCGGAGTAAGTGCCTCCGTTTGCGACGGTGAGGTTCACCGTTTTGATTAGAGTGTTTGCAGATTCGTCGAACCATGAGGTCATGCGGTAGTCGGATCCCGTGGACATTCCTTCTTCATACAGGCTCCTCCAGTCATCGGCAAGGCTGAACGATGACATCGAACTGCTGGAAAGGTTGTACTGTACGGCATTCGAATGCATGCAGCTGGTCGAATAAAAGCCGAAGATTGTCTCGTTCAGGTCAAGGGTGCCACCCTCGAACTGGACGAATGAACTCACCGGCCTCAGAGAAAACTTTCCGCTTTCGATGACTTTTGCGGCGTAGATCGCAGCGTTGTCGAGGTCTCCCATGCTCCAATATACCCTTGCGAGAAGGGCTTCGACGGCATAAATGTTCATGTGAGTGATTCTGGCGTCGGTGAAGCTTCCGGCAGAGTTCGTCCTTGTGGCAGGAACGAACGACTCATCCTCTCCCATGATGGATTCTGCTGCTTTCAGGTCTTCGATGACATCCGCATACACCTCGTCGAGCGAGGAGAAGGGGGTAATGTCAAACGAATATTTCTTTGCGTACGGGATGGCCTGGAACTTCAATGATGAAGATGCCCAGAAAGGATTGCCGTAGAAGCGCACGAGGTCGAAGTGGATTAGGGCACGGAGTGCCAAAGCCTCTCCGTGGTAGAGTCTTGAGTATTTGAACCTTGAGTCTCCGTCTTCCTCAGCGTGTTTTATTATGTTGTTCAGGTTATTGATGACTTCATAGGAGTCGCTCCATACTTTCTTACGCAGGCTCACGGGACCCTTGCTGGTCCAATCTGCTTCCGCCAAGTTTCCGTACTGGTAGCTGGAGACTGCGGTCACGTTACCGCTCATGGCCTCCGGCATCCAGAGAAGGAGGCCTCCGTAAAGATTGGTTCCAGACGAAAGCTTGCTGTAAATGCCATAAATGGCATCCTCGTAACCATCGGCGGAATTGAACATGTCAGCATCGAAAGTTTCGCCTTTCGGGTTGACATCCAAGTAGCCGGAGCAGGCGCTGAAAAATGTCATCAGCCCAACAGATGCAATGCAAAATATCTTTTTCATGTTCGTATTCTTTAAAATGTCGGACGAAATATAAGGTTGATTCCGCGGCAGTATGGGTAGCTTGTCCCTCTCTCGAAGCGGATAGTGGAAAGATATCCTATGTCGGAAAGTCCTATTCCCACGGCAAGCTTGCGGATGTGGAATCTGGAGAGCATCTTCGGAGCGAAATCGTAGACAAACTGAATGCTTGAGAAATAGATTTCATTCCTTTTTTCCACGAACCTCTCGGAATAATGGGTGGTTTCTGTGGATCTCACGCTGAGATAACGGCTCAGGTCGCCAGGCTGTTTCCACCTGTCTGTTAAAGCCCTCGCATCCACATTGTGATAGATGTCGATATTCTCTACTTTGTCCTGGAGGGTAGAATTATAGTAGTCGCTGCCGAAGGTGTAGGTGGTGGTCAGGTTCAAGGAGAAGCCTTTGTAACGAAGCGTGCTGCTGAATGAGCCGTTAAGAATAGGGTTAGTGTTTCCCACTGCGACCCTCTCGTCCGGATCGTAATTGAAAGTGTATTCGCCGTTCTTTCTTATGAAGATTTCCCTGCCTGTTGCTGGGTCGATTCCCGCAGAGCGCATTGCGTATATGTCAAACTGCGACCCACCTTCCTCGAAAAGAATCTTCGGTTTGGTGGCATCATTGGGGTTGTCGATCTCCTGATTTTTCATGGAATTAGAAATATGCCGGATCTGGTCCATAACGTGTCCTCCCGTCACGGTTATGTTCCAATACAAGTCTCCTTTGCGGATGACCTGCGCTGATAGAGAAAGATCGAGTCCCTTGTTGTTGATCTCACCGAAATTCACGTTCATCGACGTAGTGCCGACAGACGGCGGAAGGTCGATTGACATCAGCATGTCGTAAGTGGTGTTGGAATAGTAGTCGAAAGAGAGATTGATCCTGCTATCCCATAATGCTGCGGTGAGGCCTATGTTGTTGTTCAGGGTTCTCTGCCACTTTAAATCGGGGTTGCCCATCTGCTTCGGAACTGCTCCAATGCCTGTGTAATATTGATACGATGACTTATATTCATAAACCGTCTTTGCCTGATAGTAGTTGAAAGAGACACTTCCGGTGTATCCGACGGAGTAGCGTATCGTCAGGGTATTGAGCCATTTCCAATTCTTCGCGAATTTTTCGTTATGCACGTTCCATCCTGCGCCGAGAGCCCAGAACGGAGCGAAGCTATTGTCGGATCCGAATCTGGAGGAGCCGGAAGACCTATAGGAAGCATCGGCGAAATACCTGTTCCAGAGTCCGGCATTGGCGTTGGCGAAAAAGCCGACTTCTGTTGCGATGTTGTCTACGCCGGCTGGCCTTCCCGTGGATGGATAGCTGAGAGCGAATGACAGGTCTGAAAGATTGTCTTTGAGAAAGCCTATGCCAACTCCTGAGGCGCTCTGGTTGCGAGAATACCGTATGCTTGAGCCTCCGCTGACGCGGAACATTGAGCCCTTCGTGTCAAGGGACCTGCCATAGTTCAGCACGAACTTCCCGCTGTAGACGTGTCCATCCCTTCTGGAGAAAGAGTAGCTGCCACGCAGCGTAGGATCATAGGATGAATACTTAGGCATGTCAGGAGACTCGTAGTCATCGGATGAGCCGGATGTCGTCGCCATGCTTCCCTGACCTGTGAGGTATAGTTCTTTTGTAATATTCCAGCGGCTGGAAAGAGAATTTGTCATGGTCTGGCTCTTGTTCTTCGAGAAACTGGAGAGCGTCGCGAGGTAAAGCGGATTCACGTCGTAGTTGCTGGATGTGTTGAATGGATTGAAATAGTATTTCTGTATGAATTCTCCATTCTCGTCGTACATCGGATTGTACGGATTCATCTGGGAATACTGCGAGTAAGAACCGTATGGCGAAGACTTGGCATCCGTTGAAGATATGTTGGTCTGGAAAGAGAGCGTGAGCTTGTCTCTCAGATGGTATCCTATGCTGAAGTTCAGCCCGATGTTCCGACGGTTGTCGCCCTTCATGACTCCGTAGGTGTCGGCAAGGCTCGCACTGGCGCGAAAGTCGAGTTTCTCTCCTCGCGATGAAAGGGACAGGGAATGATTCATACTGAATGGGATGCGCAGAGGAGCATGAAGCCAGTCGTCATGTACTCCTTTGCGGATGTTCTGGAGCTTGTAGGCATAGGCCTCGTCCATGGATCCGTCAGAACTTTCATATTGTCCGGCAAGCCTTTCGAGTTCCAGTTTCTGAGCCGGGGAACAGAGATTGAACGAACTGAGGTCCGGCCAACTGAACTTTGGGATGAAATTGTAGGAAAGCTTGACTTTCTCGTTCCCGATTCTCTTCCTCTCAACCACGATTACTCCGTTGGCACCTTTTTCTCCATAGAGGATGGTAGCCGAAGCATCTTTCAGCACATCGATTCTCTCGATGTCGAAGATGTCAAGGTCATAGAGTTCTTGAAGGGAAATTTCTACTCCGTCGAGCACTATGAGAGGATTGTTCACGCCCTCCTCGCTGGAATTCGTTATGAGGGTGTTGGCTCCTCGGATGAGGATTGACGGGATGGCGTTCGGGTTAGATCCTGCGGCGTTGTTCTCGACGATGATCATGCCTGGGGTCATCGAGGCAATGCCTTTTAAAAGGTTTGTGGGAGACATGGCGGCGAGCTGTTCCCCGCTGATTGTGGTGGCAGAACCGGTGAATGTTTCCTTTGGCTGTGTGTAGAATCCGTTGACGACGACTGCGTCAAGCTGTCCATCGTCCTTAAGCGAGACGTTGATGGTGGTAGAACCGCTGACCGTCTGCTCCAGAGACTGCATTCCAACGAAGGAATAGATGAGAGTGGCGGAACCCTTGGACGGGGTATTGAATTCGAGAGCATAGTTGCCGTCGGCATCTGCCGACGATCCTGTCTTTGTGCCTTTTACCACTACGTAAGCTCCCGGAAGCGGACACCCGTTCGAGTCCGTTATGGTGCCTGTTACTTTAATCTTCGCCCTTGCCTGGGCGGCAGACTTTGGGATTCCGGCTACGGGTAGGCTGCTGATGAATAATAACAGTAGCCACATGAGACCCACCATGCAGGATTGTCTCTTCATTGAAAAGTTCATTTTATATACGTTCAATAAGTTTTCGGCGCTAAGGTAAGTTTTTTCCGAAACTCTTGCAAACATGGATTTATGCAAATGGCGGTGGCCAAATATTGTTTGGTCACCGCCTGCAAAAGAAATATAAAACGTGTGCTAACTATTTGTCTATGCTGACGAGCTTGTAGGTTTGCGAACCGAGGCCGATTTTGGCAGCGTAATCGACGGTGTGAGTGCCGTGGCGGCTGTTTATCTCTTTTGCGATTCGGCTGCATTTTTTATGCAGCCCAGGGCGTTAAGTGAGCGGGGATAACCGATGTAAGGGACGCATTGGCAGATGATTTCGTTGAGGAATTCGGCATCGTTGCCCATCCTCATGTTGCCTGCGGCGTGGCCGGTGAGTTGTGGCTCGCAGCCGCCCTGCCCGGCGAGGAAGCAGAAAGTGATAAGTTCACGCTGCCGCAGGTCAAGACCTTTGCGGGTGTAATAATCGCCGAAGCAATTGTCTGCCAGCCAGCGGTTTATCTTTTTCCTCTCATCAGGAGCATTCTCCCAGAAGTTTTTCATTCCTTCTCCGAATATATCGACTTGGGTTTGATTGCCTTTCTGAAGTCTGTTGTCAGCATTGGTCGTGGTCTGAGACTCCAGCGGGAGCTTTATCCCCTGAGCTTTGAACACCAGATTCGTGGCATCGAGGAAAGGCCTGATCCTGCCTATGCCGCAATAAGCTATGGCTTGATATTCAATTTCCTTGATTTCCACTGGACTGAGGCCGGCATTCAATGCATCTGGAAGCACGGCCTTGTATTCATCTACGCCCTGGCAGCCGAGAAGGGTTGCCAATATTGCCATGTACTTCGTGCTGGCATCTATGGTCGTGCTGGATGGTACTTCATTCCCAGCGAAATTCGTGAATATCTCGTAGATGTCCGGATCCTTTTGTTTCAGGGAAGCCATGCTGCCATTGATCCTCAATTTGTTATATTCTTCATCGCTCACCTGCTCCAGCCAAGTGCTTTTATTGTTCTGCGGGTCTGGAGAAATTGCAAGATGCTGAAACCAGCTGTCCGGTGCGGCTCCGTGCCAGTGCTCCACATCAGCAGGAATCTCGATTACGTCGCCAGGAAGCATTTTCACGGCCTCTTTGCCGCGCTCCTGATAGTATCCGACTCCACCGACTGCAATTAGAATCTGTCCCACCGAGTGCTTGTGCCAATTGTTCCGGCAGCCTGGCTCGAAAGTCACGTTTGAAACTGGGACGTTCAGTTTCTTGTCGAATGTCATCGGAGCCAGCCATGATCTCCCGCTGAAATACTTTGCGTAGCCTGTGTTAGGCTCCCCAACTGGGAAATCGCTGATGTGGGGAACCTCAATTTCTGTCTTGTTCATATTTCCCTGTGCGTTTGCGCCAAAGACTGCCATGAAAATCATGGCCGCCAAGGCAAAGAATTTATGTTTCATGTTCATTTGCATTTATTGCAAAATTACTTATTCTTAATTCATTTCATTTACCAATAATTCGGATTATTCTTCACTTTTTATAAATGATTGCGTCCCGCATTCTGCAGTGATGGTGCTCCAGTTCCGCCGTTTTCACAAAACCTCTCCGACCATGCGGGCTGTTTATGTAACTTGTTTACTATGAATGTATTTTGAAATATTTATGCAATCCCTTATCCTGAACTTGATTCAAGATCTCTTTTGGGGTAATCTAGGTACTTACTTTGGTCAGGATGACAAAGGGGACTGAGGCTGCAACTTGGATGGAATAGATGCTGAAACAAGTTCAGCCGTTCAGTTCATTTTCTATCTTATGAACATCATTTAGGCTCATGGTTGTTGCCTTGGCAACATCCTCGGGCTTCATTCCGGATTTCAGCAGGTTCTTGGCAACCATGGAAATTGCCTCATTAAACCCTTTCTCTATGCCTTTTTCCATGCCTTCCTTCATGCCTTTCTCGACCTGTTCGCCGACGTACTCGTCTATGTCCCACTGCGTAAGCATATCTTTCTCGTATTTAATCACTTCCTTAGGAGCGAATTTAGCGATTTCCGCCTTCTCAAACAACAGTTCGAAGAACTTTCCCTCCAGATATTCCGGCCGGTTCTTGAAGGCCTTCATGTTGTGCATGGCGTAGCAAAACTTATCCAGTGCCGTGGCGTTAGAATCGGCAGGGTCATGGTACTTTGGCAGCTCAAGGGTGATGAACTTCACCCTGTCTGTGAACAAATGTCTGTCGTGAATATCCGACACGGCATATTCGTGCCGAATGGCGTCAGATTCTTTGTTGTCGTCATAATCCATGAGGGCGATGATGTATGACTGCGGATAAGAATAGTCCCACTTCTTTGACTGACGGTTCAGAATTCCGATTCCGAACTGTTCCTGAATAATGTATGTTGAATAAGCTAAGAGCCTGTCGTGGTAGTTCCTGACCTTGAGAGCTTGCATTTCGACCGCAAAGCGCGAGCCGTCCGTCTCGTCGTAGCATTCCACATCCACCCGAATGCCATGCCCCTTTGGAAACTCGTTCTGGTGCTCCTGGGGAGCATATTTAATATATGAGATGGTCTTCTCTGGAATCAACTCCTGAAGGAGGAAGAGCATCAGGTCGGGGAATCGTTCGTCACCAAAAAGCTTCTTGAACACAGAGTCGGTGATTATGTCGGCATATTTCTGGAGGAGTACCAACTCATGCACCTGCCTCCTACGGATTGAATCCGGACCATTTAAGTTTATCATATTTTTAAATTTTTCCGGCAAGATAGAGCAACCAAACATAAATTTTTTCTAATAACAGAAAGTTCGTGCACGAAAACAGAAATTTTTTATCGTATGTAATGCATGAAAAAATCATTCTTCAATAAAAATTTTTGAATATGCCGTCGCAGGCATCCTTCCTTTGCAGTTATTACATTTTTTTTTGTACAACATATTTCCTTCATCATGAAACTATTCAAGAATGGAATCCTTTAATATTAAGAACAGACGCTATATATTTGTAGGAATTCTTGCGAATATGGAGAGCATAAAATTGAAAGGGGAGCCTATTCCCGATGAGCTGAAAAATGGCCGCATATTGCTGCATTGCTGCTGTGCGCCTTGCTCTACCGCAATAATTGAATGGATGGTGCAAGAAGGCTTGCATCTAGGAATATTCTTCAGCAATTCCAACATAGTGCCTTTCGATGAATATGCCCATAGGCGTTCAGAGCTGGAGCGTTATGCCGCCTCATACGGCTTGGAAGTGATTGATGATGAATATGATCACGATGCATGGCTGGCTTGGGTGCGCTCCTTGGAGAGCGAGCATGGCAGCGTGGCTGCGATGCCGGAGAGAGGTCTCAGATGCTTGGAATGTTTCAAATTCAGGCTTATAAGAGCTGCTGAATATGCCGCCGTTCATGAATATGACATATTGACGACCACGTTAGCGTCATCTAGGTGGAAAGACTTAGAACAGGTTGATGAAGCCGGATGCTTCGCTTGCAATGCTGCCAATGCCGCTCATTCTGAAGATGGATATCATGTCCGGTGGTGGGGGCAGAACTGGAGGAAAGGCGGACTGCAAGAGCGCAGGGGCTGCCTCATTCGTGAATATGGGCTGTACAACCAGTCGTATTGCGGCTGCGAGTTCTCTCTGCATGGGCTTGGCTAGGCTATCTAGGCAATCGGAACGTCTCTTTTTTGTGAGGCTGCCGACAGATAATTTCCCAAAAGAGCCAAGAAAGCAATATTATTCCCGAAAAAAATACCATCTTTGCAAATTATTCAACGAATTGATGAAAGATGAAGAGAACTTTATTAATTAGACTGGTGATGCCTGCCATGACACTGACCGCAGGTGTTCTGTTTTCCTCGTGCATCCGAGAAGCTGCGAAGAATGCGGAAGCTGACATCCTTTCCTGCACTGTTGATGGAGTGGAACTGCCGCAGACCCCTGTCGTAACAAATGACAGAATCTCTTTCTATGTGAACACTAAAGACATGGAAAAGGTGAAGAGCCTGGCTCCGGAATTCACGCTCACGGAAGGAGCCACCATCGATCCTGCAAGCGGCACTGTCCGCGATTTTACTACCCCTCAGCAATATACAGTAACTTCCGAAGACGGGCAATGGACAAAAAGCTACATCGTGTCATTTTCCAGCTCCGATCCGATGAACGAATACCATTTCGAGGAGCACAAGCCATACGTTTACGTTGACACTTGGACTGGAGAGGTCAGCTATAAGTTCGACATCATGTATGAGCCTAGGGATAATGCCGACACCCTTTTCTGGAGTTCAGGCAACCCGGGGTTCATGATAGCGAATTCAAAAGCTCCTGCGGCTGACTATCCTACCGCACATTGCGACAATGGCTATGTCGGCAAGGGTGTCAAGCTGGTCACGAGGAGCACTGGTGCGTTGGGCGCAATGTTTGGCTCGCCTATCGCCGCCGGGAATCTGTTCTTGGGCAAATTCGAAATAAACATGGGCAACACTTTGCTGTCCACTCATTTCGGAGAAGGCGTTCCTTGCGCTAAGGATCCTCTAGCCGTCTCTGGGTGGTACAGGTACAAGCGTGGTGCTCAGATGACCGACAAGAAGAACAAGCCGATCGAAGGTGAGGACAACTTCGATATCTATGCTTCGTTTTTCGAGCCGACAGATGGGGTGCCTTATCTGAACGGAACGAACGTGAAGGATACGACGAGCAAGTCCACCACCATCATAAAATTCGGGCAAGTGCCGGAAGATCAGAAAATTGCAGATGGAGAATGGCATCAATTCTGGTTCATGCTTGACCAAGTCTCTGGCAAAACTGTCGATGAGAAAAAACTCAGAGATGGAAAATACGCAATCGCCATAGTCCTTTCATCTTCTGAGAGGGGAGCGGAATTCATAGGGGCCGTGGGCTCGACCTTGTATGCAGACGAACTTGAACTTTACTACAAAGAATCTGAATAATATGAGAATCGCATTTAAAATATTCATGATAGTTCCAATCCTGACGCTGATATTTTCCGTTAAGGCGGGAGCTCAGGAGGAAAGGAACGCTAACCTTATTAAATCAGAGAGGCTTGGCTGGGAATATGAGATCAGGGCTGGCATTAATCTCGGAGGCACTTCGCCTTTGCCTCTGCCTCGTGAAATAAGGAAGATCAAAAGTTTCAATCCCAAATTCAACGGCGCCGTGGAGGGCGTCGTGACGAAATGGATCGGCAGCGGCTGGGGCATTTCCGGAGGCTTGAAGCTGGAAGAAAAAGGCATGGAGACTGGGGCCGACGTGAAAAATTACCACACTAAGGTCATAAAGGGCGATCAGAAAGTCGAAGGCTATTTCACTGGGTACAACAGCACAAGCGTGAACATGACGTACCTCACAGTTCCGATAATGGCAAATTACCGTTTCAATTCTCGCTGGAAAGTGCGTGCCGGAATCGGCACCTCAGTATTGCTAGGCGGGGATTTCAACGGCTACGTCAAGGATGGATATCTGCGCAACGGGACTCCGGTTGGGGAGAAAGTCACTTTCAGCGAAGACGGCAGAGGAACATTCGACTTTTCCGATGACTTGCGCAGAATGCAGTGGAGCGCCATGCTTGGATGCTCCTGGCGTGCCTACAGGCATTTCTCCGTCGTGGCAGATCTCAGCTGGGGATTCACTGACATATTCAAGGAATCGTTCAAGACGATTTCCTTCAATATGTATCCGATATATTGCAACGTAGGTTTCGCATACACATTCTAGAGCTCCCGTTCGATAGGGATTTTGCCTGAAGGCTCCGCCGTTCTGACCAAGGCTATGTTATTTGAGGCCTGTCAGGATTGTAGAGTCTTTCAGCATCTGGTGCCCGGCTTCGGAACGGGTCATGAATTGTCCACCGGTGGCATCTGCCAGCTCAGCTTTTTGATAGATTTCTCTTTTCGGTTCTTCGACGAAGCGTTCCATGCCGCCGAAGAAACGCTTCGCCATGATGTCATTGATCGCGAATGTGCCGTCTCTCTTGCAGGAAAATGGCGCTATCATCCCGATTGGCAGATTAGAGCATTCGGTTTCGCTCATACATCAAACGGTTTAGCCAGATTGCAGCTATCTATGCTTTGCGGCCCTTTTAAGCCAGTCTACGGCCTGTGCAGGACCCGGATTGCCGAATATTCATGAAATCCTATAGAATCCATCGATTTTTTTCATAGAAAACCCAGATAATATCGTTGAAGATTATAGATATTTGCGGCGATGAGAGAAATAGATATAATGAATATGTTTTCGTAGGTAGAAAGACGGAGCCGGTATATTTTTGCTTCCAGTTTTCAAGATGCAGGAATCATGGCAATGTTAGAAGTTTCAACTGTGGCGATGAATATTAATTCTTCGCAAATCATTATCGGATGCGTAATCGTCAGCTTGTGTTTGGCACTTGCGTTTATTTTCAAGGATACGCTGAAAGCATTCAACGACAAGCACAAGATTATTACCTGCTCGAATGACATCGTAAAGCCGGTAATGCATGAGAACGGAAGCGGGGTTACGGGAGACGGAGTTCCTTTCTACGAAATCGAAGACGCGGCAAGCAACTCCATGGAGCTTGCGGAAGTGGAAGAAACCAGTGCTGATTATGGAAAAGCTAAAGCTGAACATAGAAAGGCAGCTTGATGAGTATCGGATATTGAAAGGAAAAAGCGTGTTCCTTCGCGACTACGCCTCGGCGCTGTACATGAGCGGTGCAACGACTATCAGAATTGAAAAGAACATTGAGCGCATAGCTTCCGCATGGGATTCGAAGGCGGACTTCTCTGTCCTGCCGACATGCATCGTGCTCACGCTATGGAATGAGACCGAAGAAATTTCCTGTAATTTGGCAGGCAGGATTCCTGCGGAAAAAATAAATTTCAGCGTGGTGACCGGGCTCAGCAGGCTGAGCTGGAACATCCATGACAACAAGTTGTCTGTCCGGACAGCGACTGCGGAATATTCGAGAATAATTAATGAGAAGCGTCTCAATCCTTACCTCGTGACGCTTCTCGTCGGTTTTGCCAATGCTTCTTTCTGCGAACTGTTCGGTGGGGACTGGATTGCGATGGGCATCGTTTTCTTCGCCACTATCGATGGGTTTTACCTCAAGCTTAAGCTTCCGGAGACTGGACTGGACTATCGCATAGTCACGGTGATTTCTGCCTGCGTGGCTTCGATAATCACGTGCGCTCCATACTGCTTCGCTCTGGGGTGCACGCCGGACATCGCCCTCGCCACAAGCGTTCTCTATCTGGTTCCGGGCATCCCTTTCTGCAATGCGGTGAATGATTTGATTTACGGGCATTATGTGTGCAGCCTCAGCAGATTCTGTCATGCGGTGATTATCACCGTTTGCCTCTCTCTCGGACTCTGTCTGGCATTTCTGATTCTAAATATTCAGTTTACATGATAGAAGAATTTCTAGCCATATTCAAGGACGGCTTATTTGCCGCCATCGCCGCCATAGGATTCACTAGCATCAGCAATCCTCCCAGGAGAGTCTTCCCCTTCTGTGCGATAGTGGCAGCTTGCGGTCATATGGCAAGATACTGCGTCATGACCTATGCTCATGCCTCCATAATCCCTGGCAGCCTGGCTGGTGCTACGGTAATAGGAGTCTTGGCGATGTTTGCTGCTTCAATGGCCAGAGTCCCAGCCGAAAGCATTTCGTTCCCATCGCTTCTGCCCATGGTGCCAGGAATGTATGCCTACCGTGCCGTGCAGGCCCTGTGCAAATGCCTTGGGAGTCCGGAGCAAGACATTTTTTTGCATTATCTTTACCTGCTTAGATTTAACTGCATGACATGCTCCGTGACAATCATTGCGATGGTGGTCGGAGTCACTGTGCCGATATTCTTGTTTAGGAATTTATCTTTTAAAATGACCAGATAATGGAACTGAGACAGTTGAAATACTTTGTCAATGTCGCAAAGCTAAGGAGCTTTTCAGAAGCATCCAGGATTCTTTACATCTCTCAAAGCACCCTTTCCCAACAGATAAAGCAGCTGGAAGACGAGCTCGGAGTACAGCTTCTAGTAAGAAACTCTCGCTACGTGCAGATTAGCGATTACGGAGAAGTTTTTCTCCCGGCGGCAGAGGCCATTCTCCAGAAGAGCGAAGACAGCATAGCTAAAATTAAAGACGTGAGGAATCTGAAAACAGGTTCTCTGAGCATTGGTGCGACATCTTCGTTCTGTCCGCTTCTGAATGAGACCTTGAAATCTTTCATGAGCCAGTATCCAGGCATACAATTGAATATTTTCTGCGGCACCATGGAAGAGCTGATGCAGAAGCTTGAGTCGAAAGAAATAGATATTGCGCTGTCGTACAAGCCTCTGCAGAGGTATGAAAACATAGAGTCGCACATTCTCTTCGAAAGCAAGCTGAGCGTCATAGTCAGCAAATTCCACAGCCTCTCAGGCAAGGACAAGATTCGTCTGTCGGATCTGGAAAAGTATCCTCTGGCTCTTCCGGCGAAGGGAATGCAAGCCAGGAATGTCTTTGACAATATGCTTTTCGGGCAAGATTACAGGCTGGACATCCGGCTTGAGATAAATGACATCAACGTTTTGCTCGACCTTGTCTCAAGAGGCTCGCTTGCGACCGTCCTGTCTCAATCTACCATAAGGAATCACGAGGAGTTCCAAGCCATACCTTTCGAAACCGATATGTCTGTGATGGAAGGCTCCTACCATATTCTGAAAGGAGCATACTGCAAAACCGTCACGAAAGTCTTGTTGCAGCAGCTGGTAGAGAACAATGCCTTCAATCAAGCCCTCCAGGCCATCGGATAGGTGGCTCACCCGATGAGTGCAAGGTCGGCAAGGGTAATGGCTGCCATGGCTTCGACAATGACTGGGGTGCGTAGGGCGATGCAGGCATCATGACGGCCTGGGACGATCAAAGTTTCAGGCTCTGTTGTTTTTATATTCAATGTCTTCTGCTCCTTGCGAATGCTTGAAGTCGGCTTGAAAGCCACTCTGAATATGATAGGGCCGCCATTCGTTATGCCGCCGTTAATCCCTCCGGAGCCATTCTTGGCAGGACGGATCCTGCCTTCGGAATATTCGAAAGGGTCGTTATGCTCGCAGCCCCTCATCCTTGCCGCTGCAAACCCATCCCCGAACTCGATTCCGCGCACTCCCGGGATGGCGAAAATTGCGTGAGAGATTACTGATTCCGCTGAATCCCAGAAGGGTTCCCCGAGGCCAGCAGGAAGACCCTCGATGCAGCACTTGACTATTCCACCCACGGAGTCATTTTCCGCTATCGTTTTCGCGATGAGATCTGCCCAAATCTGTGCAGCTATCGTCGCATCCGTTGCTTTGACATCGGACATGGATTCGGGTTTAGGAACGCCGCCAACTTCAATGAGTTGTGCTTCAACATTTGCCTTGCCCAACATCTTTTTGGCGACGACTCCGGCGGCAACGATTGGCAGAGTGAGACGTCCAGAGAAATGCCCTCCGCCTCTAGGGTCATTGAAGCCGTTCCATTTCACGGATGCGGTCCAGTCGGCATGGCCAGGACGAGGAACATTCCTAAGTGCCTCGTAATCTGTACTGCGTGTGTTCTGGTTTCTGAATATGATGGCCAGTGGCGTCCCCGTAGCATGCCCTTCGTAAACGCCGCTCAATATCTCTGGCTCATCTCCCTCTATGCGCGGCGTAGTGCCTTCGGCTCCGCTTTTCCTGCGAGCAATGTCCGTGGCAAAATCCTCAACAGACAGCGGCAGGCCTGCCTTTACGCCATCCAAAACTACGCCGATGGCGAGCCCATGTGACTCCCCGAAAATCGCTACTCTGAAATTATGTCCGAAAGCATTCATGCTCAATTCGTATTATGGTATTGACAAATATAACGTTTTCGGATGGATTTATGATTCTGCGACTTCCAGTTTCTCTTTCCTTCGGGGAGCTTGCTGCGAAAGAATTATTCCAATAACGCCAATGATGACGCCCAGCCACTGCAGAGTCGTTAGATGCTCGCGTCCCATCATCTCGGCGATTAGTGCTGTGGCGACGCACATCATGGCAAGGAAAACGCTTGATTTCCCGACCCCGAGACGCTTGATGGCCATTGCCCAGAGCGAGAACGCAAGGCTGGAGCAGAGGACTGCCAGGCAGAGAATCGGCTCAATTACTTCCCATGAAACATACATAGGGCTGAAATTTTCCATGCCTTTCGTTAAGAATATAGGCAAGAAATAAACGCAGCCGATAAGGAACTGGTACATCACGATAACCTGCGGCCTGTAGTCGCTGGCGAGAATTTTCGTGAGTGATGCGTGTCCTACCTCAGCGAACACGGCAATCATTAGCAGGATTATTCCGAGCACGAAATGCTTAGGGTTACAGTCTTCTTTTTGTAGCATTACCACTATGGTGATCCCCGCCAAAGTGGCGAATATTCCGAACAAATTGAGCCCCGTCATTTTCTCTTTGAAGAATAGGACTCCGACGCTGACTGAAAAAATAGGAACGGAAGCTATTATCACGGCACTGATAGTCGGAGAACCAGTTTCCTGGATTCCCAACGTCTCGGCGAGGAAATATATTAACGGCTCGCATAAAGAGAGCAGCAGGAACTTCCACAAGTCTTTCTTAGCCATTTTCTTGAATTCCCTAGTCGCCAGATTGAAAAGCAGCAGGATAACCCCGGCAATCAGGATTCGGATAGGCACGAAATAAAAAATGGATATGCCCATGGCTATCAGCTTGTCGCTCCACAAGTAAGACATGCCCCATAAGACTATCGCCACGACAGACATGAGGTAGATCATCGCTTTATTATCGCAAATATTATATGGTAATTTCATTATTTTTTAACCAAAAACCTTTAGTTTCATTTGAATTTTACAAAAATATAAAGAATTTTTTAACAATACGAAATTTCTGGCGAAAAATTTAATAAATGAATATTATTTGAATATTGGCCGGCGATAAAAATGCTCTCTTCATCCATAAAATTCCTGAAGTGACATCATTAATAAAGTCTCATCCCAGATTTCCTAAGATGAGACTTATTGTTAAGCGTGAAGGTTATTCTATTCTTTATTCGAGAAAGAGTAAGGGCGATCATCGGATGACGTGCCACGAACCTTGTTCGGTTCCGCAGACAGGTCGAAATCTAATTTCGCCCCATTGACCAGGTCCTCGTGCCGCACGAAATTCTTGCTCCAGTCCTTGCCGTTGATGCGTAATCCATTGACATAGAAGTTCTCGTGTGAGTTCTTTGGCGCTGAAATCACGAAGGATTTGCGTTCTGGGCGGCTCACCGTGATTTTCTTGAACAGAGGCGTGCCTAGGGCATATTCATTAGAACCAGGGCAGACCGGATAAAATCCCATCGCGGAGAATACATACCAGGCCGATGTCTGCCCGTTGTCCTCGTCGCCGCAGTAGCCATCAAAGTTGGAGTTGTAGAATTTATTCATTACCTCACGCACCCTGCCTTGGGTCTTCCAAGGCTGGCCGCTCCAGTCGTAGAGATACAGCATGTGCTGGATAGGCTGATTCCCGTGAGCATAATTTCCCATATTCATGATGGTCATTTCCTGTTTTCCGCACTTTTTCTCTTCTCTGCCCCAAACCTGCCCCACAACAGTGTGAGAGGCCGATCGCTTTCTAAATTTGGGTGTCCCG
>DCKG01000024.1 GCA_002320605.1 Bacteroidales bacterium UBA1680
TAAATTTTTAACGAATCATTGATGAAAAAGATTTTTTCAATAGCGCTTTCTTCCATGCTCCTTCTCGGGGCGTTCACCTGCCTGGCTCAGGGAAAGCCTGACAGAAAGGAATGGCAAGAAAAGATGAAGGCAGAGAAAGTTGCCTATCTTACGGATTATATGAACCTCACAAGTGCGGAAGCGCAGAAATTCTGGCCGGTTTATAATCAGGCAGAATCGGAGAAAATGGAAGGCTTCAAGAACACGATGGGTGCCTGCAAGGCCTTGGAGACCGCCATTAATGAGAATAAGAGTGACAGTGAGGTGCAAAAGGCCTTAGACAATTATCTTTCGGCTCAGCAGAAAGGCTGCGAGATTGACAAGAAATATTCCGAGAAATATAGAGAGATTCTTCCTGAACAGAAAGTTGCGAAACTTTATCTTGGCGAGGAGAAATTCCGGCGCGAGCAGATTCATCGCTGGCATCGGGATAGAGACAAGCCAAAAGGGAAGAATAACAAGTAGTTAGAGGTAGTAATCTTTCGTCAGGGAGGCGTGCTCGAGGGTGCGCCTCCCTTTCTCGTCCAGGAGCACAAGTTCTTCTTCAACAGGCATCGTCCTGCCTTTTCTGAAAGCGACGATTATCCTGGACGGAGGTTTGCGAGCGACAGATTTAATTCTTAATATCTCGTATTCCTCAAATCTAAGCATCCTGGCATAGCGAAGGAGTCCTTTCTCCTGATCAGCCGGAAGTATGAGCCACAAAGACCCGTCCTCCGCCAAATGCGCTTTTGCATATTCAAGAATTTCCTTGTAAGAAAGAACCCCTTCTGAATACGGAATATTCATTAGGGCTCCTCCTGTGTGCCTTGCCACATTCCTTTTAACATTCGGGGCTTCCAGAGAGTTGTCGTAATATGGCGGATTCGAGACGATTAAGTCGAAGTTCATCTCTGGGAACGTCGCTTCGAAGGCTTTCAAAGACATATTCATTGAGCAAAGGTGGATCCTCCATGGAGATCGCCTGAAATTCTCTGCTGCGTCTGCAGCTGCCCCCTCTTCAATGTCTATCCCTGTCATGCGGAAAGCCTCGCTAACTTGAGCGAGCCTCTGGGCCAGCATTAAAGCAACCAGGCCGCAGCCTGTGCCAATGTCGAGGGCAGACGTATTATTCATGGAAACTTCAGTCGCTGAGCCCAGCAGCACTCCGTCGGTCCCGACTTTCATCGCCGACCGATCATCACAGACATCGAATTTCTTGAAATGGAAAACGCCCATGGCTCAGAAGCTGTTCTGGTGACCGAATGCCAATTACAGCGAATCCACGAGCAATCCGTCCCTCATGTAGAGCGTTCTGTCGCACATTTGCGCCAGAGACGGATCATGGGTCACAATGACTATTGTCTGGCCGTACTTGTCCCTGAGGTCGAAGAAAAGCTGATGGATGTCAGCCTTCGTCTTCGTGTCCAGGTTGCCTGTCGGTTCGTCAGCGTAAAGAATCGCAGGACTATTTATGATGGCTCTTGCGATGGCGACCCTCTGCTGCTCCCCTCCGGAAAGCTCGGATGGCTTGTGATCCATCCTGTCTTTCAGGCCGATGTCTTCTAGCAGACGTGCCGCATTCTCCCTGGCATCTTTGTCGGAGTGATGGGCGATGAAAGCCGGAATCATCACGTTCTCCATGGCCGTGAATTCTGGCAGAAGATGATGGAACTGGAACACGAAACCAATCCGCCTGTTCCTGAATGCTGACAATTCCTTGCCTCCAAGATGCAGCACATCCGTTCCATCTATGTTCAGGCTGCCTGCGTCTGGCGTGGACAACGTTCCAAGAATCTGAAGGAGAGTGGATTTCCCCGCCCCCGAGGCACCCATGATGGCCACAACCTCTGATTTCTCGGCACTGAAGTCAATGCCCTTCAGGACATTCAGCGCCCCGAAACTCTTCTGGATTCCTCTTGCTTCAATGATGCTTGCCATTGCCGTTTTCGAATATGTTGTTCAAAGATAACGTTTAAACTCTATAACTCAAAGAGAGGAACGCAGCTTCAATGAAATCTCAAAGGAAAAATCGAAATATATTTTTGTTATTGAAAATAAAATTATTAATTTTGCAGTCCAATCCAACGGGAACGAATACTTTTAGATTCGTTGTCAGGAAAGGCCTGAGGGGTTAACCCGAAGGAACGTTATCGGGGTGTGGCGCAGTTGGCTAGCGCATCTGGTTTGGGACCAGAGGGTCCAGTGTTCGAGTCACTGTACCCCGACTTTATAAAGCAGTGCTGAAAAACAGCGCTGCTTTTTTCGTTCATCATTCATCGGCACGGCATAATTCGGGTCAGGTCGCAGTCTTTTCGCTTGCCTGCAGGCTCATCCATGCCGAACAGCCGGTCTCCAGAGGGTGAGCAAAACATCTTCGTAAGCGATTGATTATCAACAGGGGTGCTGCTCACCCATATAAAAAGTAAGCGTCTCCGGGAATACGCATTGACGCTCACGAAATCTACCGCTACCTTTGCGTTTTCAAAAGCAGGATTGATTAAGACCGTACGGATGGCGTTTAGCAAACTATTGGGTATAAAATAGTTAGCTAGCTGTCATCGTACGGTCACTTTTTCGTCATGACGACCGTGCGCACGCCCTTCGTAACTAGTTGATTATGAATGGGCATTTCTACGATGCTCGTACGGTTCCCCGTCATCCTGAACGACCACCCCCGTCATCCTGAACGACACACCCCCGTCATCCTGAACGACACACCCACGTCATCATGAACGACACACCCACGTCATCATGGACGACACACCCCGTCATCCTGAACGACACACCCCGTCATCCATAGACGATTCTGTTACTACGTTTGCAATTGGCGGGCAGGCATGTTCGCATCAGAAGGCACTGCACAACATAATGGCATGCCCAGCCCCCTTCCTAGAAGCACCCCTGGGCTCGCATAACCTCATTATGTGCCACTGCAATGAATAGTGCCGTGCCCGCTAATTGCACAGACAAATCCTTCCATCTTATAATTGTATGTTTGCCCTCAAGGGCTCATAGATATTTATTCGCCGAAACTATTTTAAACAACTATTAATATCTTTTCTTTCAATTTGGCACGGAAATGGTATAATGATAAAGCGACATAAATATTTTTACTCATAAACCAAAAACTGACTCAATAGTTATTTCATAAGTATTGAATAAATAAAAAGAGGCCGATTGCGAAATCCGCCTCTTTTTTTCATTTAGTGAGATCATCCTATCTTTCCCGCTTGTAATCCTTGCATCAACTCTTACTCAGTACATCCCTCAATCCTCCCGACCAAAATCCACAAGGACTCCGCCATCCATTTCCTTCCACGTTCCTCATTTCTCAATTCTCATGATTCATAGCATTGTACCCTGCAGGATAGAATCCGCATGCAGCGCCCCCGGTCCCCATCTCTAAATTCCCATGATCGATAGACTAACAAACATCAAAGCAAAAATAGTCGGCAATGCTGAAATGCAACAGAACGCATAGGATGCATTTGACCATTGCCAACCCTAATTTTAGATAGGGGGACGGGAACAGGTACATGAATAAGATGTTGTTACTTCATTGAGTGGTGTTGCCGACAATTTTACTGGTAGTCGTCGTGGCGAGGAAAGTGAAGTGGCGCTTCGGCTTCCCGAAGCCGCTTGTCGAGGCGGAAGTCGGCTTTCTGGACACGTCATCCTGAAAACGATTCACCACGTCATCCTGAACTTGATTCAGGATCTTGCGGTCGCAAACCTAGATTCCGGATCGAGTCCGGAATGACGGGAATAAACGAGCCTGGATTCCGGATCAAGTCCGGATGACGGGTGGGTTGTGCCTCGGTTCGGGCTTGGGGTCGGGGTTCTGGCTTGGGTCGGGGTTCGGGCTCGGGTTCGGGGTTCGGGCTTGGGGTCGGGGTTCGGGCTTGGGTCGGGGTTCGGGCTTGGGGTCGGGGTTCGGGTTCGGGTTGGGGTTCGGGCTCGGGGTCGGGGTTCGGGCTCGGGTCGGGATTCGGGTTCGGGTTGGGGTTCGGGCTTGGGGTCGGGATTCGAGCTTGGGGTCGGGATTCGAGCTTGGAGCTTCGGGTGTCGGCTATTCTGAATATAGAAGATAGGGTTTGCGCCTGGCCTTGAAAGCTGCTACGTCCACCGCCGAACGCGCATTGATTTTTGCAGAGAGTTCAACTGGAGTCAATTCGGAATATTCAGGATTCTCAATCATTTCTCTGATGTAGCCAACGCCTACGCGCAGCTCGAAGCTATTGTGCGAGAGGAAGAAAGAATCCCATATATTCATTTTCCTGTACGCATCGATGACATATTCATAATTCACTTCTTCGTCCCAAATTTCAGCCAGAGGCTTTCCTCGAAGGTCAACGCCATGGCAGAGCTGATCCTGATAGCGCGGAGTCTTCGCGCCAGGTATGCTGCGAGGCGTGAACGTGAACCGACAGTCTTTCATGTCAGGATGGCCATATATTTCGAATGGAGACTGGGTTCCTCGGCCGGCAGTCGCAACGGTGCCTTCGAAGCAGCAGGTTGACGAATAGAGATAGATGGATTTCATGTCCTTGAGGTTCGGGCTTGGGGGAAGAATCAGGCTAGGCCTAGTTTGATGAGTATAATTAAGGCATGGAATAACTCCCAGATCGCATCGGGCGCCTCCAGGAAGCCATCCCTCGCCGTTGATCATCCGCGCCAGCTCGCCCAGTGTCATGCCATGAACGGTCGGGATTGGCAGCCAGCCAATGCCGGATTTGTATTTCGCCGTATCCAGGATAGGTCCGGCAACATAGAAGCCATTAGGATTCGGGCGGTCGAGGACGAGCATCTTCTTGCCATATTTCGCACAAGCATCCATAAGGTGGTGCATAGTGATGTAATATGTGTAATATCTTAGTCCTACATCCTGAATGTCAACCACCAACACGTCAAACTTTCCCATATTTTCCTCGCTAGGAATATGCGAGCCCTTTTCATAGAGCGACAAAATAGGCACGCCTGTCTTTTCGTCAACGCTGCTGGAAACCAGTTCACCTGCATCTGCATTCCCTCTGAAGCCATGCTCCGGAGAGAAAATGGCTCTCACATCGATCCCTTGGGCAATCAGAGCATCAAGAATGTGAAGGCCATATTCGACTTTGCAGCCTTCCTTGCTCGGACGAAGGAAAGGGATGGAGCTGTTCTCATCGGTGACCCCGTGCTGAGCGACATCGTCGGCCAGTGCCGAACCTGTCACCTTGTCGCCTACTATGCCGCTCTGGTTACTGAACAAAGCAATTCGGCGGCCTTCAAGCAGAGGCAGATAAACATCGGGACGTTCGTCTCCTAGAACAATTTTGTTCTGGCAGCATGCTGCCAAACCGGACAGTAGGAGAACTGCAGAAATGAGGTATTTTTTCATTGTGAGCTGCTACCTGAGACTATATCCAACAGCTCGTTTGTGATTTTCTGCTGTCGGCTCTTGTTAAATTCAAGGGTGAGGTCCTGGAGCAGTTCCTGGCCATTGTCGGTAGCCGTCTGCATTGCGACTGTGCGCGCAGCATGCTCTGCGGCAGAACTATCCAGGAGCGTGGTGTAAATCCTAAGCCTGATGACCTTCGGTAGAAGGTCTGCGACTAAAGATGTCGCATCCGGCTCTATGATGAATTTCTGGGGATCGAAACTGAAACCGACCTTGGGGTTTGCTGGTTCGACGCCCTCTTCCTGCTTCCCGATGGTGGTTTTCTCCGAGACATCCGCCAGGCTCATCGGCAGATATGTCTTCCTCTGGCTAGGCTGAGAAGAATTGGAATGATAGTGATTGTACAGGAGCTCAATCTTGTCGAAACGGCCACCGAGGAAACCATCTACCAGTTCTTTCGCAAGAGCTGCGGCAGACTCATAGTCAGGTGACGCTGACATTTTTGAATAGTCCGCTGGGCTGGGATAACCGAATTTCTTCATGGCATCTGCCATCTTCCTGCCCACAGAATAGACTGTGATGTCCTTGTCGGCATATTCGTTAATTACAGCCTTGGTCTCACGGATGATGTTGGAGTTGAAAGCTCCGCATAGCGCAGAATTGGACGAAAAAGCCACGATTGCGACATTCCTGACATCTCTCGGCCGAATCAATGCCTGGATGCTCTCCCCCTCGACAGAAGCTCCTGAAGAGATGAGGTTTAAAAGAATATCTTGCAGGCTCTGTTCGTAAGACAGCATGTTCCCGATAGCCTGCTGGGCCTTGCGGAGCTTGGCCGAAGCCACCATCTTCATCGCCGAAGTTATTTTCAGCGTAGAGCTAACAGATGCGATCCTGACTTTTATCTCTTTTAAAGTAGCCATATTCTAATTTCCTCTATTGAACATCTTCCGTAGCGTTGGCAACGGAGGGCAGAAACAAAATCACGAATGTTTCATGCCAGTGATGACTTCCGCCGCGACTTGTTCGATGGTTTGGGTGATGTTCTCATCGATCTTTCCTTCAGAAAGAGGCTTGAGCACGTCCTGATCGTACGCAGCCCTCATCCTGTCCAAGAAGGCATCCTGGAAATCACGAACTTGCTCTATCTTAATATCCTGCATCAGACCATGCGTGCCGCAATAAAGTATCGCAACCTGCTCCCCAAGGGGCATAGGCGAATACTGCGGCTGAATCAGGAGCTGGCTATTCTTGCGTCCCTTGTCAAGCGTCATTGCAGTCACCTTATCCACGTCGGAAGAATATTTCGAGAAAGCTTCCAGCTCCTCGTACTGAGACTGGTCGATCTTCAAGGTTCCGGCAACCTTCTTCATGGACTTCATCTGAGCGGAACCGCCTACGCGGGAAACTGATATGCCGACATTAATGGCAGGCCTGATGCCTGCGTTGAACAGCCCGGACTCCAGATAAATCTGGCCATCGGTAATGGAGATGACATTAGTAGGAATGTATGCAGAGACATCCCCTGCCTGAGTCTCTATGATAGGCAGGGCGGTAAGCGAGCCCCCAGCCTTGACCTTGCCCTTCAGAGAATCCGGAAGGTCATTCATGCTTTCAGCAACATCCTGCTGATCAATGATTTTCGCAGCTCTCTCCAACAGTCGGGAATGCAGGTAGAACACGTCCCCAGGATAAGCTTCGCGTCCAGAAGGACGACGCAGGATGAGCGAAACCTCACGATAAGCCACAGCTTGCTTTGAAAGGTCGTCGTAAACGACCAGAGCAGGACGACCCGTATCGCGGAAATATTCACCAATCGCAGCTCCTGCGAAAGCAGCATAATATTGCAGAGCGGCAGGATCGGCAGCCGTGGCTGCGACCACGATGGTATATTCCATCGCACCTTTGGCGCGGAGAGTCTTTACAATGTTGGCCACAGTGGAGCCTTTCTGGCCGATTGCCACATAGATGCAATAGACAGGATTGCCTGCCTTGAAATTCTCTCTCTGATTGATGATCGTGTCAATTGCAATGGCTGTTTTTCCCGTCTGACGGTCCCCGATGATAAGCTCCCTCTGTCCGCGACCGATAGGAATCATCGCATCAATCGCCTTGATACCTGTCTGCAAAGGTTCATTCACAGGCTGACGGAATATAACGCCAGGAGCTTTCCGCTCAAGAGGCATTTCCGTCAGCTCCCCATTAATGTTTCCTCTGCCATCCAGCGGCACGCCCAGAGGGTCGACCACCCTGCCAAGCATTTCTTCGCCGACCTTTATGGAAGCTATGCGCCCGGTTCTTCTGACCAGCATGCCCTCTTTCACCTCATCGGTGGGGCCCAGCAGCACTGCTCCGACATTGTCTTCCTCCAGATTCATCACCACGCCGGTGACTCCACTTTCGAACTCCAGCATCTCTCCAGCCTCTGCATTCTTCAAGCCGTACATCCTGGCGACGCCATCGCTAACTTCTAGCACTTTCCCTACTTCCTCGAAATGCAAACTGGTGTCGATGTCCTTCAGCTGCTGAAGAAGGACATCTGAAACTTCACTTGGTTTTATGTTGTTATTCTGCGCCATTTTCTTTTACACGATTCTTCTATTTCGAACTACGAACTGACGACGTATGATGTCGAGCTGACGTCTGATGCTTCCATCGAGAAGGCGATCCCCGACCTCGATTATGAAGCCACCAATCAAGTCTGGCTTGACCACGACCTCCAGTTCAAGCTTTTTGCCGGTATGGGACAGGATGATGTCCTTAGCCTGCCTTGCCAATTCTTCCGCCTCCGAATTCATCTGCGAGACGAAAAGCACACCCCGGAGAATCCCGTTATAGGAATACCACTGATTCTCAAAGCTTGAGAATATGTAGATGAGGTAATCCACCCTCTCCTTCTTCAAGACAAGCCGGAGGAACTTCTCCAAATCCGGCTCCAATGGTTCCGGAGAGAGAGCGGAAGCGAATACGGACATTTTCTGGGAATCCAGCACGGCATAATCCTCAAGCGTCCGTCTCATCTGAGGCACGGAGCGCATAGACTTGCTCAGGATTTTCTCCTGGGCCAGGACTCTCTCTCCGGAGCCGTTCTCCAAAACCAGCTTCAGCAGAGCCTCGGCGTATCGTTGTGCTATGATTCCTGTGTTCATATCAATTCTTCAATAACTCTTTGTCGGCTGATGTCATTTCATCGACGAATTTGTTCACCAGTTCTCTCTGCTCATTTTCATCGGACAGTTCCTTCCGCAGAACCTTCTCAGCCACGCCCACGGACAGCAAAGCGACCTGCCTCCTGATGTCGCGCAGGGCAGACTCCTTTTCGGCAGAAATCTCGGTCTGGGCCTTCGCAAGGATCTTTGCAGCCTCGTCATGAGCCTGCGCCTTAGCGTTTTCAATCATTGCGTCCCTTGACTCGGCAGCCTTCTTGAGTATGCGGCTCTGCTCAGCCTTCGTCTGCTCGATGAGCTTATTCTGCTCCTCCGCAAGGTTTTTCAGCCTCTCTTCCGCCTCCTTTGCCATACGTATGGAGTCGTTAATGCGATCGGCCCTCTTCGCGACCGAATCCGTTATCATCGGGAATCCCCACTTGGCCAGAATAAAGAAGACGATGCCAAAAATCAGCGTCATCCAGACAATCAGCCCAAAATCTGGAGTGATAAGAGACATGATCAGTTAGCGATGAGACAAACTACTATTGCAAACAGGGATGCACCTTCGATGAGGGCACTGATGATGATGGCAGTCATCCTGTAATGGCTAGCCTGTTCCGGCTGGCGAGCGCCAGCTTCCAAAGCAGCATTACCGATTTTACCGATGCCGAATGCAGCGGCGAATGCAGCGAATGCCGCTCCTATTGCCTTTCCTAGAGTACCAAGCGAAAGGCCAGCTTGAAGTAAAAATGTTGTGAGTAACATAATATTTGAAATTATTTGGTTGTCTTATCAGTTTCCGGCTTAGGTCTCGAAAGGCCGATGAACACAGCCGAAAGCATAGTGAATACATACGCCTGAATGAATGCCACCAGGAGTTCCAGGCAGTCCATGAACACTCCCAGCAAGACGGACACGATGCCCAGGCCGGCATTGAGAGCCGCTCCCATATGAGCCGTCAGGAATATGACCGCCACTACGCCGAGTATCATGAAATGCCCCGCGAGCATATTGGCAAAGAGTCGCACCATCAAGCTGAAAGGCTTCGTGAATATTCCGATTATCTCGATCGCTGGCATCAGAGGCACTGGCACTTTCAGCCACGTTGGCACCTCCGGCCACAGAATGTCCTTCCAGTATTGCTTGTTTCCGAACACATTGACGATGAAAAAAGTAAACATGGCCAGTACGAATGTGACCGCTATGTTGCCGGTGACGTTAGCTCCTCCCGGGAAGAACGGAACTATCCCCATCAGGTTATTCAGGAATATGAAGAAGAAAGCGGTAAGAAGGTACGGGGAATATTTCTTATATTCCTCCCCTACTGATTCTTTTATTACATCGTCCTCGATTGCCGAAACGAGCATCTCCATGAGGCCTACCCCACCCTTCGGTACCTCTTCTACGGCATCGTGCTTACGATACCACTTGGCAGTGCCCAGGACTATGAAAAGCAGCAAAGCGCTGTTGATAAGCAGACCGCAGACATTTTTCGTGACGGAAAAATCCAACGGCCGGACTTCTGTGCCATCGGCCCCTCTCTCGACCACTTTGTCGGCATATTTCGAAGATTGCGGAGCGACGTAGAATCCTTCATATTCCCTGTCCTCGAGCCGCTTGGAACTGAAGATATGCCACCCCGTGGCCTTGCTGCGCACTATCACCGGCAGCGGAATGCTGATTGCCTTGCCGTCAACTGTCGTGATGTGCCATTCGTAGGCATCGCGGACATGGCCGTAGAGATATTCATTCATGTCGAATGAAGTCCCGGCGGCAGAATCAGCGGCGGCATCTTGTGCCGGCAACGCCGTCATCGGAAGCAAAATAGCCAATATGAGAGTCAGCAGTTTTTTCATAATTCCACGCACGCCATTACGTGATTATCCTCAATTTTCACGAAACCGGAAGAAACCGGCTGCCTTTTTTCTTCGCCGCCGGCATCATAGACTATCTCACCTTTCGCCAAGGAAGAAATCATCGGAGCATGATCTTTCAGGACCACGAAACGGCTGACAGTACCAGGAAGTTCGACCCTGGATGCTCTCGTGCTTATGATGACCTTTTCAGGAGAAATTATATCTAGCGTAATAACTTCCGATTCCATATTCGTCATTTAGTCTGGCTGAGGATCTTTTCGCCCTTCTTTATCGCGTCATCCAAAGTTCCGACGTTCAGGAACGCCTGCTCTGGCAGATAATCCACCTCGCCATCCAATATTCTTTTGAAACCTTCTACTGTATCTTTAATATCAACCATCACTCCAGGCACGCCGGTAAACTGCTCAGCCACGTTGAACGGCTGGGACAGGAATCTCTGTACCCTTCTCGCGCGATTGACCGTGATTCTGTCCTCTTCGGAAAGCTCGTCCATTCCGAGAATGGAGATGATGTCCTGCAATTCCTCGTTTTTCTCCAGAATCTGCTTAACCCTCTGAGCCACATCGTAGTGCTCTTTGCCGACCACGTTAGGGTCAAGAATCCTGGATGTTGAAGCCAGAGGATCAACGGCAGGATATATTCCTAACGAAGTGATCTTACGGCTCAGCACTGTGGTAGCGTCCAGATGAGTGAAAGTCGTGGCAGGGGCTGGATCCGTCAAGTCATCAGCAGGCACGTAAACGGCCTGAACTGAAGTGATAGAGCCCTTCTTGGTAGAAGTAATTCTTTCCTGCATCTTACCCATCTCGGTGGCCAGCGTAGGCTGATAACCCACGGCAGAAGGCATTCGGCCAAGAAGAGCCGAAACCTCAGATCCAGCCTGAGTGAACCTGAATATATTGTCGATGAAGAAGAGGATATCCCTCGGTCCATCTCCGTTGCTGGAATCTCTGAAAGACTCCGCCATGGTAAGCCCTGAAAGAGCCACAGCCTGACGTGCTCCTGGCGGTTCGTTCATCTGACCGAAGACCATGGCGACCTGAGACTTCTCCATCTCTTTCTTATCTACTTTAGACAGATCCCAGTGGCCGGCCTCCATGTCCTTCAGGAATTCGTCACCATATTTAATGACATTCGACTCTATCATCTCGCGAAGCAGGTCGTTTCCTTCCCTGGTGCGCTCTCCCACTCCAGCGAAAATAGAGAATCCGTTGTGTTTCTTGGCAATATTGTTTATCAGCTCTTTGATGAGCACGGTCTTGCCCACGCCGGCACCTCCGAAAAGGCCGATTTTACCACCTTTCAAATAAGGCTCCAGCAGGTCTATGACCTTGATTCCAGTGTAGAGCACATCTTGCGAGGTCGTAAGGTCCTCGAACTTAGGAGGCTCCCTATGGATTGGCAGAGCATTGTTTTCGTCCAGATCCCCCAGCCCGTCTATCGGCTCGCCGATGACGTTCATCACGCGGCCCCTTATCTGTGTCCCGACAGGCATGGAAATAGGAGCTTTCGTATTGATGACTTTCATTCCACGTTTAAGACCGTCGGTTGAATCCATCGCGACGCATCTTACAGTGTCTTCCCCAATGTGCTGCTGCACCTCTATTACCAAATCTCTCTTTCCGTCTCTGTGGACCGTCAGCGCATCATCGATGCTTGGAAGCATAGACTTTTCCTGATCTGCCTCCAAATTGAAATGCACATCGACCACAGGGCCGATGATTTGAGAGATATAACCAATGTTTTCTGCCATTATTTAATATCTTAGCCTAGTTTCGCCATGAAAAAAGCAAGCCAAATTTACGATTTTTATTCCTAAAGTCAAAAAAGGCAGGCTAAACCTCATTAGCCTGCCCTTTTATTAATCTTTTTGATAACAGAGGCTTATTTAAGCTTCTTGTAACCGTAAACCGCCGTGTCGCCAAGTTCCATCTCTATCTTCATGAGACGGTTGTACTTGCAGATCCTATCCGTGCGGCTCAGAGAACCGGTCTTGATCTGGCCGCTGTTCGTAGCCACAGCGATGTCGGCAATCGTCGTGTCCTCGGTCTCACCGGAGCGGTGCGACGTAACGGTCGTGTAGCCATGACGATGAGCCATTTCAATTGCATCCAAAGTCTCCGTAAGGGAACCAATCTGGTTAACCTTGATGAGTATTGAATTGGCAGCACCCATCTTGATGCCTTTCTCGAGATATTTAGTGTTGGTCACGAACAGGTCATCTCCAACCAGCTGGCACTTCTTTCCGAGAGC
Organism: Bacteroidales bacterium UBA1680; assembly: GCA_002320605.1. GTDB lineage: Bacteria > Bacteroidota > Bacteroidia > Bacteroidales > UBA932 > Cryptobacteroides. The sequence continues at coordinate 12,681 of DCKG01000024.1, forward strand.
CTCTGTCAGTTTGACCCAGCCGTTCCAGTCCTCCTCGCTAAGACCATCCTCGATGGAATCGATAGGATATTTCTTAACGAGTTTCTCAAGGTATTTGATCTGCTCCTCGCTGGAGAGTTTCTTTCCCTTAGGATCCTTAGGCATGCCGTTAGAAAGCTGCTTGTAATCATAGAAGAATTTATCATCTTCCTTAACGCAGAACTCAGATGCAGCGCAGTCCATCGCAATGGTAACGTCTTTTCCAGGCTTGTACCCTGCTTTCTCGATAGCTTCTACGATGCAGTCGAGAGCATCGTCGATGCCTTCAAGTTTCGGAGCGAAACCGCCCTCATCACCAACTGCCGTGGAAAGTCCGCGGCTCTTGAGAACCTTTTGCAGAGCGTGGAACACCTCAGCTCCCATTCTAACACCTTCCGCAATGCTCTTCGCTCCAACCGGACGAATCATGAATTCCTGGAAAGCGATAGGGGCATCAGAGTGAGCTCCGCCGTTGATGATGTTCATCATAGGCACAGGAAGCACATGGCCATTGGTGCCACCAAGATAGCGATAGAGAGGCATGCCGAGATAGTTGGCGGCAGCGTGGGCGACTGCAAGAGAGACTCCAAGAATGGCATTTGCGCCAAGCTTGCTCTTAGTTGCGGTGCCGTCTAGCTTGATCATGGCCTCGTCGATAGCCCTCTGATCCATAGCAGACATTCCGATGATTTCCGGAGCTATCTTTTCGTTGATGTTCTTCACTGCTTTCAGCACTCCCTTTCCGCCATAACGCTTAGGGTCGCCATCACGAAGCTCGAGAGCCTCGTTCTCGCCAGTTGAAGCACCAGATGGAACAGAAGCCACTCCGATTGTGCCATCTTCAAGTTCAACTTCACATTCGATTGTAGGATTTCCCCTTGAATCAAGGATTTCCCTGCCGTTAACACGTACAATTTCCATGATAATTAGATTTATAATATGTTAAATAATTCTTTAAAAAAGCGTTGCAAAAATAGCAAAATACAACGAGAAAGTCAATAGCAAAAAAGAGGCCGTTTGCACGAAGCAGCGGCCCCTCTTTTGATTATAAGCATAATCTTTATTTCTTAACTACGCAGACTGCAACACGGTTCTGCTCAGGAGTCTCGAATGGATTGACGGTGTCGCCGAAGTACTCGGTAGTAACCCTTTCCTTATCGATTCCTGCGTCGATGATAGCTTGAGCGACAACCTCAGCCCTCTTCTGAGAGAGGAACATGTTCCTCTTGGCAGTTCCGGTAGCCTTGTCAGCATAACCAGATACCCTAACCTTCGTGTCAGGATTGTCTTTCAGAGCTTCAACAACCTCATCGATCTTGTACTGCTCGCTGTTGCGGATGTCCCACTTGTTGATTACGAAGAGGACGTTGCGAGTCAGGCTCTCGAATGCAGGCTCTTCAACAACTGGCTCTGGTTCTGGCTCAGCCTTAGGCTGTGGTTTAGGAGCTGGAGTTGGAGCAGGAACTACTACAGGAGCTGGTGCAACTGGCTTAGACTTGCCGAAGCTCAGGGTAAGACCAGCCAACGCTTTAATCTGGAAATCAGCTGCCGAACCCTTCTTTGAGTTGAAGTGGTCACCGATGAAGCTGCAGTTACCTTCAACGTTGAAAGCGACAACGTCTGAAAGCCTGATGTTCAGTCCGAGACCGGCTCTTGCTGCGCCAAGCACCTTGTGACCATCCCAAAGATAGTTGTCAACCTTAGGGAACTGACTTGCGACATCGTTAGCCTCGTCGTTATTAAAAGCGTAATTAACGCCGCCACCAGCGAACACATACGGGTTGAGAAGCCTGTCATACTTATAACCGGCGAACAGGGATGCGAGATCGGCATATAAATCAAGGCCTGTCTCTACATAATTGAATTTATAATTCGTCCTAGGACCTGCGATAGATCCTTTACCCTGCCAGCCATTGACATTCAGCCTAGCTCCGAAAACAGGTGAAAAACGATAACCTACAGAGAAAGCTGCTGAAGGAGATACGAGATCCCAGAAATTGGTCTCACCGATGGTCTCGGCAGCCCCACCCTGGAGCTGGATGAACCAGTAGTCATCGAAATCCTTAGTCTGCGCATTCGCTACAGACATAGATGCCACAAGCGCGAAGCTTGCAAGAATTGTTAATACACGTTTCATGATTAATATATTAATATATTGTATCCAAAGTCCTAAATCAGTGCGAAAATAGGTATTTTTTTTGTTTTAAGCAAAATAATCTGTCATTCTCGCTTTTTAGCCAATGCATTAACCAAATTACCTTTTATTATAAGGCGTGAATATTTCGGCTCGGCGTTGGACTGCACGAAGACATTAATATTAAACTTGCTAGGAGACTGGCGGAAGCCATCGTAAGTCACAACTATCTCACTGGTGTCGCCTGGGAACAGGGAATCTGATGGGTACTTGGCAGTGAGGCAAGGGCAACCTGAAGAAATGCCCTCGATATGAAGGGCAGCATCCCCACTATTCCAGAACTTGAATGAATGCTTCTGGAGCGGAGCATCCGACTTGCCGATGTCACCAAAGTCGTGAACAGCAGCCTCGAAAACAATCTCGGCATGTTTCTGTGCTGAAAGGTTAAACGAAAAAATCAGGCTCGCTAGAGCTAGCAAAAATAGTTTCTTCATAAATTCTCAATAGCGGCGTAAACGCTTCAAGTCTCGTGCCATTAGAACCAAAAAAAGGCGCGGCCGGAAGGTCGCGCCTTAATATCAGAGTTTCATTTATTACTTACCGACAGTACCCTTAACAGGAACTGTGATGGTAGCGGACTTGAGTTCGCCCCAGCCATACTTGACAGTTACAGGGACATAGAGCTCGAAGTCGGTCACAGGAGAGCCGTTGTTGTAGTATGTCAGCATGCCATGCTCGTTAACAACAGTATTCCAAGGATTCTGAGTCTCCCACTTAAGCTCGATGTTGGTAGGAACAGCTACGTTGGTGCCGCCAAGGTTGCACTTGATGTCCTTTGGATCTACGGAAATCTCGATTGGTCCATAGTAATCCCAAAGTTTAGGATACTCAGCGAAGCTGTAGCTACGCCAATCGTAAGGATTGATGAGCTTAAGAGCATCGATGTAAGATCCGGCCTGACCAAGGTTGACGCCATCAGTGAACTGTCCGGTAGCATTAGTGGTGATGTAGATAGGACGGATGAAGTCTCCACGATAGTAATCTTTGCCGTCAAATGTCACATTCACAGGATACTTATCTTTACCGCAATAGTATGCAGTAGCGCTGATGTAAGTGTAGAGTGCATCGGTGTTCAGGAGCTTCTTCGCAAGCTCGTTAGTCTTGTCAAGCGAGATGACATTGAGCTTAGGTGCGGCAGCGCCGTTTTCAATCGTAGAGATTACCTCCCAAGCTGTTCCATCAAGGCTAGCTTCAAGCTTAGTGGTGTCGTTAGCGGCTCGTCTGAACTTGACTGCTTTACCATCAAGAACAACGTCATTGATCTTCTCAACCTCTTTGCTGAAGAAATATTTAACATCGTATTTCCAAGAAAGGTCAAGCACGAGATTACCTTCGGCATCGGTCTTGAACGGAACGTTGAGACTGCTCTCGAACAGGCACTTGGTGCTGTCGAATGTCTGATCTGGAACATTGACATTGAACTTAGTCAGGTCGAAGCCTTCGGCATTGTTGCGATCCGGTCCGAACCAGAAGTTGTCGATGTAGTGAGCCTTGGCATCATCACCGGTAGTAGGGATATTGGTAGTCTTGGCAACTTCTTCGACTCTAGCTGTCAGAATAACAGGAACGACGAGCTTGCCGTCAGCATTCTGGAACTCAACAATTCTAGAGACACCCTTACCTGCTTTTTTCCAAGCATAGTCCATAGGGACAGTCCATTTCAGACGGTGCTCATTGGCAACTACAGTATCCTTAACTACACCATCGTTAGAGACACCCTTATCTATTACATTCGGATAGTCAGCCAAGAAATCCTTCGCAGACTTATAACCGTTTTTCTTAGCTATTTCATCAGTAATCTGATCAGCATCTGTCATTACCCAAGTAGAGTCCTTGGAGCAATCGAAGAGGAAGGTGTTGGTTTTCTTCATTGCAGTATCGAGCTGAGGCCGAACTTGCCTGATGTAATTGCCGTTCTTGATGCCGACCTTGATGTAACCGATGGCCACAGGCTTCTTGTTTACATCCAGGAGAGAAGCACGAATTATAGGAGTACGGCCATTAGCAGAAGAAAATTTAGCTTTATTGACTTTAAGGATAAAATCATCGGAGATTGTTACATATTCAGCCTGATTCTGCTCAGCAGCCGTAGCGGTCGCAGGATCCTTGAATGAGTAATCAACCAATTCCAGCTTCCATGTAAAATGGAAATTCTTCATCTCTTCATCAGTCAGTTCCTGATCCTGATTCTCTCCGTTCTTGAGAGCATGAGCGGCAAGGATGCCTTTGAGATCGAGAGTCCCAGCAATACTATTGATGAGAAGAGTATCCACATTGTTCTCGAGGTCATACTTCTCATTCCAGATTGCATTAGCGCTGACTGGAGCATAAGCATTAGCATCAGCTTCTTTAAGAGAAACAGTAGAATTTCCTTGGAAGTTGTTTCTATAATGACGATCTTCTACATTATAGGTTATGTCTTTGTTAGCCTTCTTGTTTGCAACCAGAACATTGTCGAATACATTCCTGTAAATGGTGTGTTCATCAGAAACAATGCTCGTGTCGGAACCTTCCGTTACCTTGAGTCTGATTTTGGTGATAGAGTCAGCCGTAGCTGGGGTGCCGCTAACAGCAAGGTCAAGGGTAAGCTTGCCGTCCGTGACGTTGTTGAACGTCGGAGCAATGCTTAAGTTAGAAGACTGGGAACGTGTTTTAAAGAAAGGAACGTCCCCTATTATGTACTCGAACTTGAAATCCTTTGTAACTGTAGCATTGGATGGGTTCAGGAAGTAAGAAGCAGTGATGTCAGCGTTCAAAGTAGTCTTACCATCAGCAGCTACCTTCTCTTCGCCTTTTTCCCCGCTTGTTTTTACATAAGAAGCGTCCATTGACTTAACAACGATTGCTTTAACGCCGTCGACATAAGCTTGAGAATCGAAATCGATACCCTTGAGCTTACCAAGAAGACGTGCTATGGCAGCATCGAGCTTCTTGTCCAAAGCCGCGATAGCCTGCTTGTTTTTCTCGATGTTCGACTCATTAGTTGCGGTCACCTTCTTTAAAGAATCAAGTGTCGCATGAACACCCTCAAGATCTTTCTCTACCTTTGTAGCCCTGTCTTTGAGGTCATTGATATCTTTAGTGAAAGCAGCCACTTGCGTATCATAAGTAGTTTTGTCCACTTTGCCAGCCAGAGCATCGTCCACTACTTTCTTTAAAGAATCAGCATAGGCCTTTGCCTGCTTCAAGGCCTCATTGATAGCCTCGGTCTTCGCGGTAGCAATCTTTCCTTCAAGATCTTTGACAGCATTTTCAAGCTCTGTTTTGGTCGCATGAGTAGCAGCCTCGGTCTTAAGCTTTTCAACCGTTGTCTGGAGTGTTGATAGTGAAGACTGCAGACTCGTGATGTCCGTCTGCGCCTGAGTTAGTTTTGTGGTGAGATCCTTGACTTGCGTTTCAAGAGTTGTAGTCTTGTCTTGAAGCTTGTCAATGTCATCATCGTAGTCCTTACAAGATACGGCTACGCCTGCGAGGCTGAAGATGACAGCCCCAGCAAGGAACAGATTTTTGATTTTTTTGTTCATAGCTAAAAACAAAATTGATAATAGTTGATAATTGTTTTTATGTTCAATACTTATAATTAATTACTTACTCGCCAAAAACACACAGGCGGCAAGCAACGCTAAGCTTAAAAGCCTACATTACCTTGCAAATATAACATAAATAATTTAAAAACATCATTAATGCATGAAAATTTTCATTTTTCATCCACTCCAGATGTTAGTATACTACAAAATTATGAAGAATAGCAGAAGACAATAAAAAAAGAGACCCGGGCAGGTCGAATAACCTGTACGGGTCTACGAAGCGCGGCGGCTGCCTACTCTCCCAGCTGGCGTGCGAG
>DCKG01000028.1 GCA_002320605.1 Bacteroidales bacterium UBA1680
CCCGTTAATGTTCCGGAGGCGGACTCTGTCGAGCAACTTACTTTATCGTAAAATTTCTCCGGACAGCAGTGATTCATCATCAACTATCATTATCTTTTCCCCATTTCTATTTCCAGAGAATCGGTTCTCAACTTGTACCGATGTCGCCAAAGAAGTTTCTGGCATTAGGCTAACCACAGAAGTCCGTTCATCTTCACTTATCTCAACTTTATCCGGATTTATATGTGGCAAACAGACGCAAAATTCTGTATATTGATCTATTATGCTGTGGACAGAGATTTTTCCAGAAAGCATTTCGACTAGATTTTTTGTCAAAGCCAGCCCAAGACCGTTCCTGAATATTCTGCCTTTTTTAGCCTGATTTTCCATTTTATCCAGGATCACGAACCTGTTGAAGATTAAATCTATCTTGTCAGACGCAATTCCATGACCAGAGTTACGAACAATTAAATTCGTTTTGCCATCATCGAACAGCGAAACCTCAATATCTCCATAAAGCGGCGTATATTTAAAAGCGTTTGAAAGAAGATTGTATATTATTTTCTCAATTGAATTTCTATCACTCAATATGAGCAACGGTTTTTCTGGCAAGGACACTTTCAACTCAATGCCTTGCTCCTCTTGCAATTCCGAGAAATTTCCTAAGATCTCCGAAAGCATCGCTTTAATATCAAACCAAGAATATGTTGGGGCATAATTACCTGTATCAACTTTCCTGAATTCAAGTAGTTCAGATATCAGTCGTCGCATCCTGTCAACGTTGTCTTTTATGATACCAGTATATTTCACGGAATCATTCGTCTTGAATTTGCTAGAAAGTTGATCGCAGGCTCCAGTTATCAATGTTAGAGGCGTGCCAAATTCATGGGTGATATTCGTGAAGAAACTCAATTTAGCCTCATATGTTTCCTCCTTATGTTTCCTTTCCAAATCTGCTTGCTCCTTCAATTTTTGCTTGTTTCTTTTTTTCTTGAATGCATTAAAAATACTGTAACTTGTGATATAAAGAGCCATGAAATATAAGGCATAAGCCCAGATCGTATTCCACCACGACCTTAGTATGATGATAGATAACGAAGCCGGCGCCCTATCATTTTTAACTCCATCACCATTCGTTGAAATTACCTTCAACGTATATTTTCCAGAAGGCACATTTGTAAAAACAGCATTTCTATTCTTCCCATTATTAATCCATTCTTTGTCAAAGCCTTCTAGTTTATAAGAATATTCACAATTTTCATTGTTCATGAAATCTATAGCTGAGAAAGAAACCGTAAAAAAATTTTCGTTATGCCTAAGCCTGATAGTTCGATTTGCCACGAAATTGCTTAGGGGCTTCTGTCGCACTAAAAAACGATCGAAATGTATGCTTGGTTCGTAAGAACTTAACTTAATTGTCTCAGGATAGAATGCATTTATGCCATCTACACCGCCGAAAAACATTCGTCCATCAGATGCCAAAAGACAGGAGCCGTTAGAAAATTCCATGTTCTGCAGATAATGCTTTCCAGAAAAAATATTTACTTCTCCAGAAATCACATTGAACGAAGAAAGCCCCTTATTCGTACTCAACCATAATTTGCCCTCTCTATCTTTTAAGATTCCATGTATAGTGTTATCTACAAATCCTTGGTCAGAGCCATACGATTTAAAAATAATGCCTTCGGCACTACTTATTGTAATCTTATTCAAACGATAAGTTGTCCCTACCCAAAATGAAGAATCTGATTCACGCAGCATACATAAAACGTTGTTACTGCTCAAAGAATTTTCAGAGTCCGAATGGCTAAAATGCTTAAACTTACTTTCATTAATGTCCAGTAAATCAAGACCTCCCCCTAAAGTTCCAATCCATAAGTGATCTTTATCTTGCCAAGTCAAGTTCATCACTGTATTGTTGTTTATCGAAGTCGAATCAACTTCATTATAAAGGAAATGCTCCTCCTCATCAACTTTATATTTATCATTAATAGAAGTTATATGCAGTTTGCTCAGACCATTTCCAAAGGTTCCCACCCATAAACAATCACGAAAATCATCATGTAATAATGCATATGACAAAGCATCATTTCCAGAGTCACAATAAAGAGGAGATATACGCCAAGAGTCGAGGTTAATGATATCAATGCCGATGTCCTCACCAACGTATAGTAGATTCATTGGTCCAAGTGCCAAAGAAGTAACTTTATTGCTTCGCAGACCACTTCTTGTTGAAATGATTCTTTTTTCGCCATTCTTCATAATACAGCATATGCCATTGCCCTGCGATGCTACATAAATATTTCCTTTAATATCTTCGACTATCTTACTGATTTGACCACTTTCTTTACCATAAAGTTCTTTATTGAGCGTTCGATCTATATTGACATCATCGTGATATATGGCTTTCACGCCTTTGTCATCTATCGCTGCCCATAATATTCCCTGAGCTCCAGAATACAGGGATGTCACATTGTTTCCGTCAAGAGGTCCATACTTTGTGACTTGATCTTTAATCCTATATACATTGAATGATTTATATGCAACTATTATAGATCCGTCAGAAAGTTCCTCCACAGAAGATACATAGCCACTCTCAGGAAGAATTGCCTTTTCATTTGTTTCTCCAGATAATTTATCTATTTCCAAAAGCCTGTTATCGTTAGAGACTAAGAAAATTTTCTCATGATCTATCGAGTTGATTATCTTAATATTTGACATAAACTCTTCTGCGCCATCCACGACAGGTACCCCTTCCGCTATATGAAATTTCAAATAATAAGTTTTTCCATCATCCAAAATAACTAGCAACCGATTATTTCCGACGCAATGCAAGTCTCGGACATGAGTCAAATTAATTCCTGTAGAATCGAACAGAACCATTTTATCTGCTTTAGAATCATAATATGCCACGCCCGAACCATTAGCCGAGCAAAATATGATTCCAGTTTTCGAGCGAGAAACGGAAAATGCATCACGCCTTGACGGCTGAACATTATCATATCCAAGATAATAGCGATTAATTTTATTGGCCTCTACATCTATTCTATTAATTCCATAATCTGTAGCAACCCATACAACTCCTTCGCCATTGCCTGTAATACGCCATATTACATTGTCAGAAAGAGAATTGGGATCATTGGGGTCGTGTTTATATATCTTAAAATTATTACCATCATAGACGTTAAGTCCATCCCAGGTCCCAATCCAGAGCAATCCGTCATTATCTTGATAGAAACATGTAGGATTTGCATTCGACAAACCATCCCAGTTAGTAATAATATAACTCCTTTCAGCAGCATTACAAGGAAATGAAGCGAATAGGAAGAGAATTATAATAATATCTAGAATGGTTTCCCTTAGCATATTGATAATTTTTATCAATTTTAATAATTTCTTTTCCATAAAAAAAACTTAAGTATATAATTTTGCTAAATCAGTATACATATCATTGACGTCGCTCAGATACTTTTGCATTAAAGTCGAATTTTACAACAATATGAACAACAGAATCACAAGAATTAAAACAAATTTGACATTAATGCTAATTGTCGTTTCGTGTTTCTCAGTGAGGTCTCAAGAAAATACCACTTTTTTTGTCGATGGTTACCACGGCGGAGTATATGGACATTATCCGGAGCAGTATACCGCTTTCCTAGTTAAACAGCTGGATGCACATAAGGATTGGAAAATCAATCTCGAAATTGAGCCTGCGACATGGGATGTTGTATCTATATATGAACCGAGGGCATATACGACATTCAAGGAATTAGCCGAAGATACGTCACGTACATGCAGAATCGAATACGTCAATCCTTCTTTTGCGCAAAGTTATCTTTATACTTGCTATGGAGAAAGTGCGATAAGACAATTTCAATATGGGATGAGGAAACTGAAGGAGCATTTCCCAAAAATGAATTTCCTGACATATTCATGCGAAGAGCCTTGCTTCACGAGCTGCTTGCCAACGATTCTGTCATCTTTCGGATTCAAGTACGCTTCTACCAAAAACCCCAATACATGCTGGGGGGGATATTTTTCTGCCTATGGCAAAGATTTGATCAATTGGATTGGCCCAGATGGAGAATCGTCTCTGCTAACTTCTCCTCGCTATGCTAGTGAAAGCCTGGACACAGCAAGCACATGGCGCACGACAGCAAGCGATATGAACATAGGATATGTTTCATCTGCCTTAGCAAGTGGCGTGAAAGCACCCGTAGGGATGTGTCTTCAAGATGCGGGATGGTTAGGAGGCCCATGGCTTAACAACCAAGAGAAAAGTTTGAAGCCTGATAGCAGCATCACAACAGGAGTAAAAAATATTCTTTGGCGAGAATATTTCATTGAATATACTGACAAAATCAAACCTGAAACGCATACTTTCACTCAAGAGGACATCAAGCCCGGCCTAGTATGGGGCGCTCAGATACTCCAAAAAATATCTCAGGATGTTCGATGCGCCGAGAACAAAATCTTGCAGTCTGAAAAAATCTCAGCTATGGCCGCTGTGACAACCGACGCTTATTACCCATCATCTGATTTCGACGACGCCTGGCAAAACTTGCTGTTGGCTCAGCACCACGATTGCTGGATAGTGCCTTATAATAAGAACAGGTATGGTGAGACGTGGGCTCATCAGGTCAGCAATTGGACATGGATTTCTAATTATTATTCTGACAAAGCCTCTAAAGCAGCTATTTCTAACATGTCTGACGAAGGAGAAAATGTCATTGTTTTTAACACAACAGGTAAAAACAAGAAAGAGGCAGTTGACATCACCTTTTCAAGAGGAATTGATGGCTTCACGCTACAGGATTCTGATGGGAACAACGTGCCTTTCCAGATGTTAGACGGAGGTAAAAGAATGTGTTTTGTAGCGGAGGCGCCTTCATTCGGATACTCGACATATTCATTAAAAAATGGAAAGGCTGGAAAATTCAAAGGAGCTAAAGCTTATTATGACAGAAAAGGAAGAATCATTCTTACAAACGGGAAATTAAAGATTATGATTGATCCTTTAAGGGGAGGAACAATTTGCAGTCTAAAAATGGAAGAAGATGGCACCGAATATATTAGGAAAACAGATCATGAATATTTCAACGGACTGAAAGGTTACTTCCCAGACGACGGCATTTTTCACAATTCGGCTGACAGCGCAGCAGAAGTCAAAATAATAGAGTGCGGGCCTGTAAGAGCTACGGCCAAGATTTCCGGCAAAATAGCCGGGCAGACATTCGAGCAGATAGTTTCGATAGTTAATGGCAAAGATATAGTAGACTGTGAACTCAGAATAGACTGGAAAGACTCCCCCATAATAGGAAAATATAATCAAAAAGACTTTAAGTTCACGGATCGAGAAAAAGCATTTTACAACGACTTCTACAAACTACATCTGACCTTTCCTAACATAGCCGATGGAGGCGTTCTCTACAAAGACGCACCTTTTGACGTTTGCGAGACCAAAGATGAAGATACATATTTCGATAGCTGGGATGAGATAAAACATAATCTTCTATTAACATGGGTGGATCTTGAGGGTTCTGACGGAAGATCAATCGCTCTTTTTTGCGACCACACCGAGAGTTACTCGAACGGAAACGGTTATCCCCTTGGGCTAAACGTCCAGTTCATCGGTAAAGCATTATGGGGAAAGGACTATACAGTAAATGGACCTACCAAAATACATTATGCAATAGTACCGCATAAGGGGAAATGGGACGAATCTAACATACATTCAAAAGCAACAGACTGGAATGAGCATCTTGTCACTTCTTACGGAAATAAAACTGGGAAAGCATCATTAATCGACTTGAATGGAACTGGGTACCAGCTAGTGTCATCTTTCGTTAAAGGGAATGACATGTATGTCAGACTATTCAACAGTGAAGGAAATGACAAAGAAAATACGATTACAGTAAATATCAAGCATTCAGGTGCTTCTCTGGTAGAACTTGACGGCCGGATCAGGAAGCAACTAGCAGAAGGAAAAGATATCACATTAGAAATCCCTAGATTTGGAATTCGAACCATCAAATTAGAAAACGTAAAATAGAAATTATGAGGAAACTTATCACCATCATTACGATTTCTTCTTTAGCAATATTTAATGCCTATTGCAAGATTACTGTCCCTCCTTTCTTCTCTGATAACATGGTTCTGCAGCAGAACGCAAAAGTGAAATTATGGGGAGAGTCAAGGCAGAATGCTACCGTAACTATTTCCGCATCATGGGACAAAGGAAAAACCACCGTCCGCTCAACTTCAGATGGGAAATGGTCAGCTGAATTATCAACAACATCAGCAGGTGGGCCTTACGCCATAACCATATCAGACGGCAAATCTATCTTGAAATTTAAGAATGTCCTGCTAGGGGAAGTATGGCTCTGCACAGGACAATCGAATATGGAACTAAAACTAAGGGACAACGTTATTAGCATGCAGGAAGAGATGACTAACGCACACAAATTAACGAACGTCCGTCTGCTACATGTTCATAATGCGACTTCACCAAGGCCGACTGACAAAATCGGGCTCGTAGGTGAAGGATGGCAAGAATGCAGCAGCGAATCCATCGCAGATTTTTCAGCAACTGGATATTTCTTCGGGAAATATCTCAATCAAGAACTTAATGTTCCTGTTGGCTTGATAGAGACATGCTGGGGAGGAACACTGGCCGAGGCGTGGACAAGTGAATCATCTCTAAGAGATATTCCTTCATTCAAAAATAGACTTGACGGGCTGAAAGTGATTCCCGAAACAAATGAAGGTAGAATAGAACTCTATAAAAAGCAGATGGCAGAGTGGGAAGTCAAAATGCAGGATTACGATAGAGGATTCGAGAATGGAGCCGCCCTTTGGACCCAAAATGACCTCGATGATTCCGAATGGACAGAGTGTGAGGTGCCAGGTTTCCTACAAGAACAGAAGATAGAAGGCATGCATGATTTCTTCTGGATGAGAAAAACAATCGTTCTTCCAGACTCTTGGGCGGGGCATGACTTAATTCTTGAGCTTGGAGCAGTAGATGACAACGATTTCACATATTTCAACGGAGTTAGAGTCGGTCACACCGAGGGCTGCATCATGCACCGGCAATATCGCATCCCATATTCCATCGTCAAAGCCGGAAAGAATACTATCGGCGTGAGGGTAATGGATACTGGCGGGATGTCTGGGATCCTTGGAGATGACAATAACATACTCTTGACAAAATCAGAAAAAGAGAAAATGTCTCTGACTGGCAAGTGGAAATGCGCTGCCTCTATCAGCATAGCAGAAGCACCCACCTTCCCTTTGAATACTGCTACCGAAGCCAATTATCCAACGTTCTTGTACAATGCAATGATATATCCGCTTCGAGATTACGCAGTCAAAGGAGCCATTTGGTACCAAGGAGAAGCAAACACGTCCATGGCATCGCAGTACAAAGATCTTCTTCCCCTTATGATACGAGATTGGAGGAGAACATGGAACTTCGATTTTCCATTTTACATCGTGCAGCTTGCCAACTACATGAAAGTACAGACTGGAGCGGAAGAATCGGAATGGGCAGAACTTCGCGAAGCTCAGCTCCAAACATCTCAGACTCTTGACAATACCGGATTGGCAGTTATCATCGACATTGGAGAGGAAGGTGACATTCATCCAAAGAATAAGTCTGAAGTAGGCAGAAGGCTTTGCCTGAATGCACTCGGAGGAACATATGGAAAGGAGATTGAATATTCTGGGCCAATCTATAGTGGATATGAAATTAATGAGGATAGCATTCGAATAAGGTTCTCTCACTGCACTGGAGGGCTGAAAGCATATTCATACGCAGAAAAATCTGATAGACCGAACCTTGAAGGTTTTTACATAGCTGGCGGCGATCATGTTTTCCACAAAGCTGATGCAAAAATAGAAGGTGGAACAGTCGTTGTTTCCTCTCCAGACGTGCTTTTCCCCATTGCCGTAAGATACGCTTGGGCAAACAACCCTGTTTGCAATCTCTACAATGGAGCAAACTTACCGGCCTCACCATTCCGAACAGACAACTGGTAATGGAGTTTTGTTAATGTTAATATTAATCTAATATGAGGAAAGCCTTAACTTTTCTTTTATCCGCTATTAGCTCATTCTTTTATGTAGCCGAAGCGCAATCATATCGCCCAAATGAATTGTTGTGCGAGGATCTTATCAATCCTATTGGGATTGATAACGTTAATCCACATTTTAGCTGGAAGAATGATGCCAGATATTTGAAGGTTCAAACTTCTTTCGAAATCCAAGTCGGCTCAGATAGTTCTAGACTTTCGGGTGGCTACGCTGACTTATGGAATTCCGGAAAGATAAATTCTTGCGAATCTGTAATGGTTCCATATAATGGCAGTAAGTTAAATTCCAGAAAGTTATGCTATTGGAGAGTTAGGGTCTGGAATGAGGATAATGAAATTTCAGCGTGGAGCAATGTTAGCAGATTTGCGGTTGGAATCATTGATGACAGCATGGAAGGTGATTTTATTAGCCTTGGAAGAGATAGCTCGGCCTCACCTATCTTGCGCAAATCTTTTACTATCGACAAATCGAGCATCTATTTTCTTCATGTATGTTCGTTAGGGTATCACGAAGTGTATGTCAATGGAGAGAAGGTTGGGGATGATGTTTTATCGCCAGCAGTCTCACAACTTGACAAACGTGCTCTTATATTGACTTACGACGTGTCAAATATGATAAAAAGAGGAAAGAATGAAATAGCGATATGGCTGGGGAAAGGATGGTATAAGACCACGACCTTCAATGCAGAATATGATGGTCCAGTCGTAAAAGCCGAACTCTCGTGTCTTGAAGATGATCGTAATTGGCATACAGTCGTGGTCACTGATTCATCTTGGCTATGCAGAGAGAGCGGCTATTTTGATACTGGTACCTGGAGGGCTTTACAATTCGGTGGAGAAAGGGTTGATGCAGGTTTAATCCCTCTTAACATGTCAAAGGAATATCTTGATATGCTAAACTGGAGACCTGCCTCAAGGATAAAGGTAAATAAGAGACTTTTATCACCTCAGATGTGTGAAGGAAACAAAATTCATGAGATTGTCTCCCCTGTTAGTTCAACCAAATTAGATAATGATGAGTGGCTTGTTGACATGGGGAAAGTTCTCACCGGATGGTTCGAATTATCTACTTCTGGCTTAGAGAAAAATCATGAAATAACTATTTCTTATAGCGATTATCGTAGGCAAAACGGAAAAATCGAGGAACAAGGCGAACAGGATACTTACATCTCATCTGGAAGATGCAGAGACGTATTTAGGAACAAATTTCACCATCATGCTTTTCGTTACGTTATAATTTCAAATCTACCATACCGTCCTGATCCTTCAGACATAAAGGCATACTCGATTTATGGTAATTATTCGCCAGCTCAGACTTTCGTATGTTCAGACAATGACCTAAACGCAATATACAACATGATAAATGCGACACTTAAATGCCTAACATTCAGCGGATATATGGTTGATTGCCCACATCTGGAGCGAACTGGTTACGGGGGTGATGGTAATTCTTCCACCCATGTCCTACAAACGATGTTCAATGTTGACCCTATATTCCTGAACTGGCTGCAAGCATGGTTGGATGTCCAAAAAGAAGATGGAGGGCTGCCTCATGTTGCTCCTGCTGGAGGAGGCGGAGGTGGTCCGTACTGGTGTGGATTCATGATTCTTGCGCCATGGAGGACCTATATAAATTATGGTGATCCTAGGCTTATTATTCGCTGCTACGCTGCTATGGGGGAATGGTTAGAATATGTGAATAAGTATTTTAAAGACGGATTGCTTAGACGTTGGCCTGATACACCTTACAGGGGTTGGTACTTAGGTGACTGGCTAGCTCCGGATGGAGTAGACAGCGGAAATCAAGAATCTATTGACTTGGTGAATAATTGTTTTATTAGTGAGTGCCTCGGAGTGCTTAGTAAATTAGCCTCATACATGGGCGAGCACAAAAACGCAGCAAGATATCTTGAGAGGAAAAATATTCTAAACGAGAGAATACATTCTGAATTCTTTGATGAGAATACTTGTCTTTATGCCACAGGCTCTCAAATAGACATGGCATACCCATTACTTGTTGGAGCCGTGCCAGACAGTTTGAGGGGTATGGTCACACATGAACTTAAGGATAGGACTGATAAGGTGTATAGGGGACATCTAGGTGTCGGTCTTGTTGGCATTCCAATTTTAACACAGTGGGCTATCGAGAATAAAGAAGTAGACTTTTTCTATGACATGCTTAAACAGCCTGACTATCCAGGGTACTTGTTCATGATAAAAAATGGAGCTACGACTACATGGGAATCTTGGGATGCTAGCAGGAGTCATGTACATAACTGTTATAATGGCGTCGGAAATTGGTTTTGCCAGGCAGTTGGTGGGATTCGTCCGAATATCGAAGAGCCAGGCTATAGAAACTTTTTTATTAATCCTCAGATACCTAATGGTGTCACTTGGTCCGAATCCACTAAAGAAACCCCATACGGTACAATAATATTCAATTGGAGGGAAAAAGCAAATACGCTAGAAGAGCACTTGTCTATACCTTCTGGTACCACGGCAACTATCATCATTCCAGATAATTATGCCAGAGTCGTCATTGATGGTAAAATGGGCGATATTTCAGACAGCACAATTACCATGTCGGCTGGCACACACGTAATAGAATTCATTAAATAAGATAATTTTAGGATTATTAAAGATTTTATAACATTATTCATGAAAAAAGCAATCATTCTGACATTTTGCATCATTTTCTTTTGTGTCAATGCACATTCGCAAAACATTCCTATTTTCAAAGACGGGGATAGAATAGTTTTCGTGGGCAATAGCATTACCTGCGGAGGGCACTATCATTCATACATATGGCTCTACTACATGACACACTTCCCTAATACGAGAATTGATATATTCAACGAAGGCGTCGGAGGAGATGTAGCATCGTCAATAGCCAAAAGATTAGACAAAGTCTTTGAGCATGAGCCGACCGTAGTGACACTAACCTTTGGAATGAATGATTCTGGATACATGGATTATACGAAGCCAGAAAATAAAATAATTGGTGAAGAAAATGTCATGAAATCTAAGCAGGCGTATAAGGAAATAGAAAAAGAATATGAAAAATATTCGGATGTCAAGAAAATACTGATAGGCGGATCTCCCTACGATGAGATTTCAAAGTTTAATATTGTACCCTTCCCCGGGAAGAATAAATATATGCTCGAAATATCAGACTATCTAAAGGAAAGGGCGGAGGCAATGGACTGGGCTTTTATCGATTTCAATAGGCCAATGACTTCAATCAATATTCGAGAACAGAAGAATGACTCCACATTCACTCTTTGTGGTGGAGATCGTGTGCACCCGGCTACTAATGGACAACTTGTGATGGCATATTTATTTCTAAAGTCGCAGGGGCTTTCCGGAAAACCTGTTGCTGATGTCGTAATTGACGCAACGAGAAAGTCAGTTCAACGTCACGAAAACTGCAAGATTTCTCAATTGTCTGTATCTAAATCAGACAGCGTTAGCTTTGAATATCTGGCATACTCTCTTCCCTATCCTTTGGACAAAGGACATTATAATGGAGAACGCTATTCTCAATACGATGCTCTTAACGTAATTCCATTCATGGATGAAATGAATTATGAGGGACTTTGCGTTAAAGGGTTGGAAAACGGGTATTACCTTTTGAATATCGATGGAAAAACCATAGGCAGATTTACGGCCAAAGACATAGACCGTGGGATAAATCTCGCATCTTTCGAAGAAACGCCTCAGAATATTCAATCTCAACGCATACGTGAATTAAACGAGCGCCGTTGGCTAATGGAGAGAGAGATGAGGGAGTATTTCTGGGTAGAATATAATCTTATGCGAGACAAAGGTCTTCTTTGGGATAGTACTCAGTCCGCAGTAGATACGCTACTCAGATACAGGAAGATAAATCCTTTCGTGAATATGCTCAAGGATTATTGGCTCCGTTTTATGTACAAAGACGTTCGTGAGGACAATATCAATGAGCAAAAAGAGATAGTTGATGAAATATACAGAATAAATAAGCCTATTCAAAGGAAAATTCAATTGATTCGGATAAAATAATCCTGAGGACATAAAATTTGTCCTATCTGCTCCGATTGCGGCTGACAAGGTCAGCAGACAGACAGAACGGCCTATATTGACACGGAATATTTATTCCCCGGCTTGGCTTGGAATGTGGTCACATAATATTCACCATCATTTATGGATTTAGATGCGATTCGTCGTCCCGATTGACGGATCTGGACTCTAATGGATGTGCGCAAGACGCATTTACCACCTTTTTCGGAAAGTATGCTTGCATCAGAGAGTTTTCCATCTTTCCAGTCGATATCCACGATGAAGGCGCCACGAGCTCTCAGGCCTCTCACTGAACCGTCTGCCCATTCGGAAGGCAGGGCAGGCAGTAGATGAACCACGCCGTTCTGGCTCTGGAGGAGCATCTCTGAGATGCCGGCAATGCTTCCGAAATTGCCATCGATCTGGAATGGCGGATGAGTGTCGAACAGATTTTTGAGCGTTGATTTAGAGAGAAGTTCTCTGAACATCTTGTAGGAATGATCCCCATCCAAGAGCCTTGCCCAGAAAGCTATTTTCCAAGCCTTGCTCCAACCCGTTCCGCCATCCCCACGCATTTCGAGAGTCTTTCTGGCTGCTGCGGCTAACTCTGGGGTGCTGAACGGAGATATCTCACGTCCCGGATAAAGCCCATAGAGATGAGAGACATGTCTGTGATAAGGATCTTTGTCTTTCCAGTCCTTGTACCATTCGTTCAAGTCCCCTTCTGCTCCAACCCGGAGTGGCTGCAGGTTATCTCTGTAATGAATCCACCTAGCTCGTAATTCTGGATCAGTTCCTAACACCTCGCTTGCTTCAATCAGATTATTGAGCAGATCCCAGCATATTTCCATGTCCATAGCAGTGCCCATGGTCACTTTTCCTATCTTGCCATTGTCATCGATGAAGGTGTTCTCGGGAGAAGTCGCAGGGGCAGTTATGTATTTACCATCCCTCTCCACGAGCCAGTCCATGATGAAATCGCCACAGCCTTTCATGAGAGGGTATGCCGTCTTGGCAAGATATTCCTTGTCCCAGGTGAACAGGAAATGCTCGTAGAGGTGACTGCAAAGCCATGGGCCAGCCATAACGTAGTTGGCCCACACTGGATCGCCCTCTTTCTCCCCAACGGGTCCGGCTGCACACCAGATGTCGCTGTTGTGATGCACAGTCCAGCCTTTCATGTCGTATAAATTCTTTACCACTTCGGCTCCATTGACTGCGCAGTTGCCGATGAACCGCACCAGAGGCATCGCATTCTCGCTCATTGCCAGCGGCTCCGCTGGCCAGTAATTCATCTGGACATTTATATTCGTGTGCAAGTCGCTGCCCCATGCGGGATGCCTGTCTTTGTTCCATATTCCTTGAAGGTTGCAAGGCACCTCGCCATCCTCTCTGGAACTGGATATAAGCAGATAACGTCCGAACTGGAAATATAGCATTTCAAGGCCGGGATCTTTTGCGCCCTGTGAATATTCTTTCAGCCTCGCATCTACAGTCTCATCCCCTGGAACATAAGCAAGCGAGCCATTGACATCCAGCGAAACGCGATTAAAAATCGACTGATAGTCAGCGACATGTGCAGAACGGAGCGTATTTAAATCTTTGACCGAAGCATCATTAAGCATCTTCGCCGCAAGTGCGTCTTCATCTCTTCCCTCTGTGTCTGGACGATGATTGAAGCCATTATAGCTAGTAGCTGCGCTTACGAGAATAACCGCATCCGAAGCACCGCTGACATGAAGGCCTGGCATGGAATACGCTTGGCCGTCGCAACTAACAAGCCTGACCCTGAACTCATAACGCATTCCTGTTTCCCCGTGAGGCCCTTTACGGTGAGCCGAAAATGGTTCTTTCCATTTCGTGTCCATGTCCCAGCCCACAGCACCTCTCACGATGAATTCGTTCGAGGAAACGCTGCTTGCTGAACAGCCATCCCACATGGATTCCCCGTCCAGCCGGAACTCCAGCTTTCCCTTCTCCGAGGACGTCAAGTGGATGACGAACACCCTGTCAGGATGAGAGACGAACATTTCCCTCGTGTATTTCACCCCATCAACGGTAAAGCTGGCAGTGGCGATGGCCCTGCCGAGATCCAGGCAACGTGAATATTCAGTTATCCCGTATGGTGAATCATCCGAAGAACTATTCCTTTGCCCGTGATAATCATAGAACAGCCCTTTATTCTCCTCGGCTCCGAAAGTCTGCCTCAGATGCAGGCACCCCATTGGCAGGTAAGCGGCCACATTCGGCCCTTGAAGATCCTTCGCCAACGTGGCAGCCGTCTCCCAGTCCTCGGCATAAAGCGCCTGTCGAACCTTCTCCAACTGCGCCCTGCCGCCGGTCTGAGGATTGTTCTCTGCGCCGATTTTGCCCCAAAGCGTCCCCTCGTTCAGCCAGATGACATCTTCAGTTACGCCACCGTAAACGGTGGCACCAAGATGCCCGTTCCCTAAAGGAAAGGCTTCTTCGAATATCTTAGCCGGCTGGTCATAATTCATCACAAGAGATGCAGGAGTCTGCGCAAAAATAATACTGCTGCAAAAGACGGCAGCAATGACAGAGAGAATATTCTTCATGATATCAATGGCGTGAGGTATTTTTTAGCTATGCTAATATAGTAAAATTGCCTGTAGGGAAAAATACTCATGAATAATATTTCTTTTTTACTTAGGAAATCGTAACTTCACACATAAAAAATATCAGAATGATTTAAGATCATGAATATGGAATATTCAAAAAAATTCTTTTTTACTGTCGCTTTTCTCCTGCCAGCCATGATTGCTGGCGCGCAAGAAAAAAATAAGATGACTCACGAGATGACTGAGTTCTATTCACCTGAAGTCCCTGTCGTCACTCCTGGATCCACCATTGACGGCGGCGGTTTCACCGCCCCATCTGATGCAATAATCCTTTTCGACGGGAAGGATTTATCTAAATGGGAAAGCGCAAAAGGCGGCGCTGCTCTATGGAAGGTTCATGACGGGGTCGTGACCGTAGATAAGAGCACAGGCGACATTCAGACCAAGGACAAATTCAACGATTTCCAGCTCCACATCGAGTGGTGCGTGCCTAAGGACATTGAGGGTTCATCGCAGGCTAGAGGCAATAGCGGAATTTTCCTTCAGGGCATGTATGAAGTTCAGGTGCTTGACAGTTACGAGAATAAAACATACGTTAACGGTCAAGCCGCCAGCATCTACAAACAGGCCGTTCCGCTTGTGAACGCAATGCGTAAGCCTGGGGAATGGAATGTCTATGACATAATCTACAAGGCCCCAGACTTCAAGGAAGACGGCTCCTATCGCAATTACCCTCGGGTCACAGTTATTCATAACGGAGTAGTTGTCCAGAACGACACCGAGATTCGCGGCACGACAGAGTTCATAGGCCTGCCTCGCATTGTAAAGCATGGTGCAGGTCCTATTAGGCTACAAGCACATGGAGACCCTAGCAAGCCTATCAGCTACAGAAACATCTGGATACGCAATCTCTAAAGATTGACATAATCCGGAAACTAACGAGGCTGGCTCTAATGTGAGTCAGCCTCAATATTTTACCTTTCTCGGCGAAAGCATCGGGTTTAGCCCTGTCCAGATGTGCTTCTGAAAAGTGGGCTGGGCAAAAAAGAGCATACAAATTGGCGCTAACTATTGAATTTCAATAAGTTAGCGCCAATTTAATGTGCTCTGCTAGGGACTCGAACCCTAGACCCACTGATTAAGAGTCAGTTGCTCTACCAACTGAGCTAGCAAAGCATATTTTCGTGATCCGTTCGGGGCTCGAACCCGAGACCCCAACATTAAAAGTGTTGTGCTCTACCAACTGAGCTAACGAATCATTCCAACCCCGGGTCTTACCTTTCGGGAGTGCAAAGGTATTACTTCCAGATTAAATAAACAAATTTTTCGAAGATTTTTTATTCAAACAACTTCATGAATCTTCTTTTCCGAGAAGAAATCCGGCATCAGAACTCGGTTAACTCCCTGAGGAAAAGAGAATCGGCAGAGCGTACCCATGAAATGAAGGAAGGATCCGGCGTATATTCATTCTCAGCGAAGCTAAGCAACCGGTCAAGAGCGAAAGTGGATGCCGCAACTGCCGGCCGGATGCTCTGCGGCATGGATGGATTGAATCGGACGCCAACCGTGGCATCGTAGGCATTGCATTTCTGCTCTATGTGCGTAGGCACCATGAGTAGAGGCTTGCCTAGATACATTGCTTCGCAAATGGACTCGAATCCAGCCGTGGACGCATATGCCTTGCAGCCAGCCATCTGACGCAGGAACTCCTTGTCATCCAAGTAATAGAAGGCCAGAGTCTCATCAACGACTTTAACTGGGGCTTCGCTTTTCCTATCCCAGAAGAAATGCAGAGGCACTTCGGGATGAGCGCCGTGCCATTTCAAGATTTCATCGGCGAATCCCGGATTCAGCATATATCCAAGAATATAATTCCCGCCCCTCATACCCTCCCGAGGAGTGCCATCTGAGGCTCTATATTCCAAAACCTCATTCCTAAGCAGTGGCGGCATAACCTTGAATCTGCGATCGTCAGGCATGGGGCGGAACGATAGGGCCAGAATTTTAGTCGCCTTGGCAGCTATGGCTTTGGAAAACAAATCCAGCCCAAGATGCCCCTCATAACCTATTTCAGGAATATGGCAATCCTTGTGTAGGAAGAAGAATTGGTGCCCGATGCAGACAATCGGCACGCCTAAGCCTCCACAAGCTATCGTGCCAAGCATCTCATAGAAATTAACCACCACGTCTGGGGCAAATTCCTTGACAGTGCGAGAAATATATTTAATCGATGGAAGGAAACGGAACCAGATGGAAGCATTGTAGAAGAACGTGCTAGCAGGGTTGGGTCGTTTCTGGTTATGTGAGGCGACGAAATTAATGGTTTCGAAATAGCGTACAGGGGCATGCACGGATTTCTCAAAGAACGACGGAAGGATGCGGCTCTTGCTCTTGCCAACAAGCATGCAAGCCACCTCGTGGCCATGCGAGACCAGCAGATGCTCCAGCGACATCGCCTGCGTCAGATGGCCTCTGCCCTCCCCCTGTATGATGAAAACGTACCTCATTAAATGCTTACTATATCCTTATATCTCAGGACCCTCCAATTTCCATCAAAATCCTCGCCAAGGGCAGTCAGAGACTCAACCCAGTCACCAGAGTTAAGATAATGAGTCCCATGCTTCAGGATCTTATCTTCAGGATGATGAATATGCCCGCAAATCACGCCAGAGCATTTCAATGACCTCGCAAAAGAGTCCAAATCGGACTCGAAGCCGGAAATGATATTTACGGCCTTTTTCACGCCGTATTTGATATATTTAGAAAGAGAGAACTTCCCCTTTCCGCTACGTTCCCTTGACTTGTTCCAAATCTGGTTGAAACGAAGCAGAAAGTTGTATCCAATTGCACCCAGTTTCGAAAGCCAGCGGAAATGCATGGTGACGGCATCAAAGGCATGGCCATGAATAACGACAAAGCGCTTTCCGAAATCTTCGATAATATATTCGCTCACTATCTTTATCTTGAATAGCTCGCAAGGCACTATCGGGAACAGGAAATCATCGTGATTGCCTGTCACGTAGATGACCTCCGTCCCCATCTTTTCCATCATCTTCATGATTACCCGGAAAAACATTGATTCTTCCAGGGTCCATTTGTCTTCTTCGGATTTCAGCTGCCAGCCATCTATGATGTCCCCTGCCATGATCAGCCTCTCGCAATTTACCATGCTCAAGAATTTCGTCACCTCTACTAGCTTCGAGTGAGGGGAACCGAGGTGGACATCTGAAATCACAATGCTTTTGAATGCAATTCTATCCATTGTTTTTCTTGGCAGAATATTCCTTGACTTTTTGTTCCTCTGCGATTGGGCAGATCAGCAGGTCGGCACCTTTCATGGCGACGACATAATCCTTCAAGCCAGACACGACAACCGTCTTGGCATCTTCTGCATGCACGATGCAGCCTTTGCATCCATGCAGACGGACATCCTTCCCCACGACTTTATTGTCCAGCTTGATTGCCTCTGCGCTGCCGCAGTCAGGCACAGGATCATCCTCAGGGATAGGCATATACTGTTTTATAGCGCTGTAAGCGCCAAGGTCGGACCAGCCCAGGTCACTAGCTATCACGAATATGTCTTTGGATTTCTCCATGACAGCATAGTCAATGGATATCTTCGGGCAAGTCGGGAACAGAATGCGCGTCGTCTCGGTTTCTTTCCATGTACCGAACGACTTAGCAATTTTATCCATTACATCAGCTATCTGAGGGGCGAATTTCCTGATGTTCTCCACTATGGTCTTCACATTCCAGACGAATATTCCTGCATTCCAGAAATATCTCCCCGCAGCAATATATTTCTTTGCGGTAGCCAATGTAGGTTTCTCCTTGAACTCTTTAACTTTCACGACCTCGCCATGCTTCTTCTCTTCGGCATAAATATAACCGTAACCGGTCTCAGGCCTGGTCGGTTCCACGCCAATCGTGACGATTCTCTTACTGCCATCGGTGGCATTCAGGGCTTTACGAATGACATCCGAGAACTTCTCTACATTGATTACCAATGCGTCAGCAGGTGTCACTACGACATTTGCGTTAGGTGCTTCCTTCAGAATTTTCCAGCAGGCATATGCAATGCAAGGAGCAGTGTTGCGAGGCTCTGGCTCTGCTAAAATATGCTGTGGCCTGATGAAAGGGAGCTGTTTTTTAACTATGCCTACGTATCGTTCCGATGTGACAACCCAGAAATTCTCCATGTTGCAGACAGGAAGGAACCTGTCCACTGTCATCTGAATCAGTGTTTTACCTACCCCAAGCAAGTCTATGAATTGCTTGGGCATCTCCGGCGTGCTCAAAGGCCATAATCTGCTGCCAATGCCGCCTGCCATTATTACTACATGAGTCTCCATATTGGAAAGATTTTTTGTAAGTTTCTCATTTATTTTTGTAAATTTATGAAAAATAAACCTGAAAACTTGACGATAATAGATAAATAGGCAAAAACGTAACACATTTTTTAATTTTGATGTATATGAAAAAGTACATTGTTGAATGCATCGGAACATTCGTTCTGACATTCTTTGGCTGTGCGACAGCCATGTTCGTCGGTTGTGGTACTCCTGCCGGACTTTTCGCTACGGCAGCAGCATTCGGCCTTACAGTCGTGGCAATGGCATATGCCATCGGAGGTATCTCCGGATGCCACATCAATCCCGCAATCACCCTTGGAGTTGCTCTTTCTGGCAGGATGTCATGGAAAGACGCTGTCGGCTACTGGCTCGGACAGCTGGTTGGTGCTATAATAGCTGGAGCTCTCCTTCTGCTGTTCGCCAAGACTATGACGCCTAGCGCAGCTTTCGCTGGAGCCAATCCTGCAGGACTCGGCGCAAATGGCGTCGCTGGAGCAGGCGGTGCCGGCGGAGCTTTCCTGGTTGAAGTTGTCGGGACGTTCATCTTCGTCCTGGTTGTGCTTGGCACCACAGACCCGAAGGTTGGCGCTGGCAATTTCGCAGGCCTGGCAATAGGACTTTCGCTCACGTTAGTGCATCTTGTGTGCATCAATCTCACCGGAACATCAGTGAACCCTGCCCGCTCCATTGGCCCTGCCATTTTCGCTGGCGGACAAGCCCTCAAGGATCTCTGGGTATTCATCGTTGCCCCTCTGGTCGGCGGTGCCCTGAGCGCAGTTGTGTGGAGCGCTATATCTCCAGCGATAACAGAAGCGAAAGCTCAGTGATCGGCAGGCGAGATGTTACTAAAAAAGTGGCTTTGGGAATTACCTAAAGTCACTTTTTTTATTTATGAATATAATATATTCCTAATCTCCGTACTTCCTTGCCTGCTCTTCGATTAGAGCCCTGTCATTGAAGTAATCTATGCGCATTGCTTTCTTGACCTCCGATAGAGTCTGGGCGGCTGCTTCCTCTGCCATCTCGCTCCCCTTCTTCAATATCTCATAGACAGCAGGAATATCTTTTTCATATTCCTTTCTTCGTTGCCTGATAGGCTCCAGCTCAGCATTAAGGATCTTTTCAAGGAATTTCTTCACCTTCACGTCACCTATGCCGCCTTTTTCGTATGCAGCTTTCAACTCATCCAAGCTTGAGAAATCTGGCCAGTACAGGCCGAAATCATCTGGCTTACAGAAAGCGTCCAGATACGTGAACACTGTGTTCCCCTCTATGTGGCCAGGGTCGCTTACGTTTATGTGCAATGGGTCAGTGTACATTGACATGACCTTCTTGTGCATTTCATCAGCAGTCTCAGACAAGTAAATGCAGTTTCCAAGCGACTTACTCATCTTGGCCTTCCCGTCAGTTCCCGGCAGCCTCATGCAAGCAGAATTCGAAGGTAGCACAGCCTTAGGCTCAACTAGCGTCTCGCCATAGATTCTGTTAAAACTGCGGACGATTTCTACAGCCTGCTCCAGCATCGGTTTCTGATCCTCGCCTACTGGCACGTCAGTGGCTTTAAAAGCGGTAATGTCTGCCGCTTGGGAAATAGGATAGGTGAAGAAACCTACTGGAATGCCACTGCCGAATGCCTGCTCATCTCCTTCGGCACCGAAACCTCGCAATGCTATCTCAGACTTTACGGTAGGGTTGCGCTGAAGCCTTGCGACAGTCACAAGATTCGAGTAATAGAACGTCAGTTCCGTGAGCTCAGGAATCTGGCTCTGAATGAAAAGCGTGACTTTGTTTGGATCCAGGCCTACCGAAAGGTAATCCAGAGCTACTTCTACGATGTTCTGGCGCACCTTTTCAGGATTGTCGAAGTTATCGGTCAGCGCCTGGGCATCGGCTATGAAAACATACATATTCTTGAAGCCACCCTCGTTTTGAATGCGCACGCGGTTCCTCAGCGAGCCCACGTAATGCCCGATGTGAAGTTTACCGGTCGGGCGGTCGCCCGTCAATATTATTTTGTCATCTGCCATATTCATTTAATAAGATTCAAAAATTCGTTTCTGGTTCTCGCAGAACTTAAGAATATTCCAGAGAAGGCAGATGTAGTAGTGATTGAATTAGACTTCTGTACCCCCCTGATTGTCATGCAAGTATGCATAGCCTCTATCACCACGGCCACTCCCATAGGATGCAGGGCATCCTGTATGCAGTTGCGAATTTCTACCGTGAGTCTCTCTTGCACCTGAAGCCTGCGCGCATAAGTCTCGACCACTCTGGCAATCTTGCTCAGCCCCGTGATTTTTCCATTCGGGATATAAGCCACATGACATTTGCCTATGAAAGGAAGAATGTGATGCTCGCACATTGAGAACATCTCAATGTCCTTCACGAGCACCATTTGCTGATATTCTTCATCAAATATGGCGGATCTTATGATTTCTTCGCCGCTCTGTGAATATCCTTTAGTCAGGAACTGCAGGGATTTCGCGACCCTTTCCGGAGTCTTCTGCAGCCCTTCCCTATCCGGATCTTCACCCAGCAGCGAGAGTATGCTTCTCACATGTCCGGCTATCTCCCGAGTCGTAAATTCATCATATTTTTCCTCAACAGAATATGCCATGGTGAATATTCAAATGGTTTTTCCATAAATTGACTGCAAAATTAAGCAAAAAAAGTTCATTGTAATTATTTTTTGCATATCTTTGCGGCAAAATAGAGCCTTAAGCGTGAAGCCTGAGGGGATTATTTTGATTAACAGAAACTTAACGCATTTTTGATATGTATTGGACACTTGAACTTGCCAGCAGCCTGGACGATGCTCCTTGGCCGGCCACGAAAGACGAACTCATTGATTATGCCAATCGTTCCGGTGCGCCGGAAGAGGTAATCGAGAATCTTCAGGAACTAGAGGACGATGGCGAAATTTACGAAAGCATTGAAGATATATGGCCGGACTACCCGACCAAAGACGACTTCTTCTTCAACGAGGAAGAATACTAGCAGACTAGGATTCGCCGAGAAAGTCATTTCTGCGAGCAAATCTGTAATCTTGAACCAAATGGAAACACAACGGAACACCCAGAAACAATAACGGGAGGCCGCAAAAAAATACTGAGCACCATGGGTGCGTTTGGAGCCCCACAAAGCGAGTTAGGCCATATCGTGCCTGACTCGCTTTTGCTTTCAAGGGGCGCCAAGCCCAGCCATCTCGCCCTCACCTCGACTGCTCTCAAGTGCAAAAACGCCCGATTTGCACGCGAAAGGCTTGAAACAACAACTCTCAAGTGCAAAACGGGCTGATTTGCACTTGACAACAGACCCGACAAACATTATGGCAAAACTGACATTCAGAGAAAGAGAACAAAGCTGCGAACAAACATTCCTCCACTCAGGACAGTGGTGGCACCTTTATACTCCAGGGAAAGAGACTCCGGTGATTTTCGCCTGCTCAGATGACTGCCGTTACGCTATCAATCTTCTTGCAAGATGCTCCGTCGAATGTCCTCCGGTACACATAGCAGCCTTCGAAATAATGAGCGACCATATTCACATTGCTGCCAGCGGTGAACGTGACAATCTTTTGGCATTTTTCAGATTATTCCGAAGGCGTCTTGCAAGGTATTTTAGCAATCGGAGCACTCCACTCCCAGATTCCTTTCAACCTTGTCTCATAGAAATCGCAGATATCAAATCTCTGAGGAACACAATCGTCTACATCAACCGCAATGGTTATGTCGTAGACCCTTCCTTCACGCCGTTTTCTTATCCGTGGGGTACTGGAAGATACTATTACAATGACATTCCTTGCGTCGATGCGGTCAGCAACTATTCCACAAGAGAGTTGAGAACCTTGCTTAAATGTGACACTCCCGGTGTGCCGCCTGATTTCAAAATCATTAACGGGCACATCTCCCCCACCTCCTTCTGCGCAATCAAGTTCGGCATGGCGATGTTCCGCGACGCGCACCACTACTTCGCACTGCTGACGAAGAACGTGGAGGCGTACAGCGAGCTGGCGGCGGAGCTGGATGATGGAGAGTTCCTGACTGATGCTGAACTGTTTACACAGGTGTGGAAGATTGTTCGGGAAAAGTACAAGCTGGAACGTCTCAGCGATTTGTCGAAGGCGCAGAAGCAGGACCTCGCCCGTGCTCTTCATTACGACTGGCGCTCTTCCAACGGCCAGATCCGCCGCATCCTCGGCCTCAGCCAATACGAGGTCGATTCCCTCTTCCCGCTTAGCAAGAAGTGATGCACAGCTCGTCTCCAAATCCTCTCAAAAAGGCTGTTTTTTTCGTAAATATGGCGTTTCTACGGACGGAGTACTTCGAAAACCTAGTTAAATTATCCTTAGATCGGTGCTTGCTAGCGAGAGCCTGTCTAATCTCCACTTCTCTCTCAACCATAGCGACTATGAGTATGTTTGCGCAAATGCTGGTTATCCACCAGAATACCCTCATCGAACACACTGCATTGAAAATTCTTCTAGATAATTCGCTATGAGCAAGACAATCAAAGATTATGGCGGCTCCGCAAAATATGTGCTAAAATTGTTTATTAAAAACGCAGGGATCATTCTCGAAATGACCATTTGTCTCTCCGCCACCGTAGCCATAAGTGCTATCATAGTCGCCTTTAATCATAAGGCTACTGGGAGTAACGGCCACTAGTTCCCATCCATCTTTTCCCAAATCATTTAAGGCTCCTGTTTTCCGCAATGCGTCACCCAGAATCACCCCAGCAGCAAGTGCAAGCATTTGAAAATCAACGGTAATTTGTTTATGCGAAGATTAGCGTGCGGAAAACAGGTAATGGATACTGCCGCTGCCATAGCCGGACAAAGCTGTCTTGCAGAATGTCTTCAGCATCCCCAGCATCCGGTAGCATCCTCATGGAAACCACCTTCAGCTTCTTCCGAAGCCGTATGAACGCATCAGTCAAGTAATCCATCGCCGCTGGAGCCGGGCATTTATCGTGTTGTCCTACTTATATAACACAGACGATCCCGGAATGTAACAGAAATATACAAATAATAAATCAGACAGATGGGGAACTGTTTTGGATTATGTGATGAGTTTCTCATCAAGTGTACTGCCATCCTCTAGTTGACACACATTTTCGAATTGTCGCAAAATCCAAAAATTATATGTAAGTTTACAAATGTCCCGAAGAAATGGGGTAAAGGATATGAATAATTTGATCATGGTGTTACTGACGATGCTCGGCTTGCTGGGCTGCAAAGGCTACTCGGACCTTAAGGTTGATGAGTTTGAAAACATGCTTTCGGAGGATAAGACTGTCCAGCTTGTGGATGTCCGCACTCCGGAGGAATATGCCGCAGGGCATCTTCCTGGGGCAATCAACATCAACTGGCAAGACGATGGTTTCATCGAGAATGCCAGGGCACTCCTTTCCACGGAACATCCCGTAATGGTATATTGCCGGAGCGGAAAGCGCAGCGCTGCCGCCGCCGCAAAGTTGGACGGAAGCTTTTTCAAGACCCACAATCTACTTGGAGGCTATCTCGCCTGGACTGAGGCTGGAAAGCCAGTGTCTGTCTATGACGTGGAAGGCTTCAAGACGGCTTCCGGCGAACCGTTCGCCATCACCCTCATCAAGCACGCCTCGCTGGAAATCCGCTATAAGGGTCTTTCGATACAGATAGACCCTGTATCCGGCTATGGCAAGCCTACGGACTATGCAACGGAATTCCCTAAGGCAGACATTATCCTGATCACTCACGAACATGAGGATCACTTTGACAAAGAGGCCATCGCAAGTCTCAGGAAGGAAGACACCCGCCTGTTCGCGAATGCCCGCTGCGCAGATATGCTCGGCTGGGGAAAAGCACTTGCCAATGGAGAGAGATCTACCCTTCCCGAAGGAATTCTATTGGAGGCAGTACCCGCCTACAACACCACTGAAGGTCACTTACAGTTCCACCCAAAAGGCAGAGACAACGGTTATGTGCTCACGCTGGACGGCTTTCGCATTTATATAGCCGGGGACACTGAAGACATTCCTGAAATGGCTGAGCTAAAAGATATTGACATTGCTTTCCTTCCTGTGAACCAGCCCTATACAATGACAGTAGACCAGTGCGTGAAAGCCGCGAAGACTTTAGCGCCCAAAGTGCTGATTCCTTATCATTTCAGCGAGTCAGACATTTCTTCCCTGCCGGAACCGCTATCTGGGATAGATGTCAGGCTTCGCCAAATGCAATAGGAGATGCCAGGCCGACCGGCTCAACGAAAAAAAGATGATTCAACGGTCGCCGTCATCGCATGGTTCAACAAGAAGGAGGATGATGCAAAGTTATTACATATTCATTTTGAAAATTATCCTAAACTTCGTAAATTTCCCCCTGCAACACTGCAATAACCAAAATTGCTGACCAAAACACAGCGATGTTGATGTAGATTGCTGACTAAAAATAAAATTGCTGGCCTAATGAGCCGGAGAAGACAATGTTAATTACTGACCAAAATATACAAAGATGATAATTGCATACTGCTTGCATGCTCTCAATCTTTCAGGAGGCATTGAAAGGGTGCTTACGACAAAGGCTAGCTACCTGGCCGACGTTTCAGGCTACGAGGTCCACGTAATAACCGCTCGCCAGAAAGGCAGGAAGATGCCCTTCAAAATGAGCGAGAAGGTAATAATGCACGATCTTGACACGAATGACAGGGTCTTCCTCTTCAAGTACAAGAAGAGACTTGATGCATTACTTAACAAAATCCGTCCCGACATCACGGTGAGTGTCTGCGATAACAGCGTTTACGCTTTACCGATGTGCAAAGACGGAAGCGTCAAAGTAGGCGAATTTCATTTCTCCCACGAAAAATTCCA
Organism: Bacteroidales bacterium UBA1680; assembly: GCA_002320605.1. Taxonomy (GTDB): domain Bacteria; phylum Bacteroidota; class Bacteroidia; order Bacteroidales; family UBA932; genus Cryptobacteroides. The sequence goes on from DCKG01000028.1 coordinate 25,891, forward strand.
TATGAAATACGGGTCAAACGCTTTCGGAAGGCTCTACGCTGCACTCAGAACAAGGAAACTCGAGAAAGCCGTCAAGAAACTGGATCGATTCGTCGTGCTGACCAAGGCGGACAAAGCGGACTGGGTGAAGGTAAGAGCCGATGGAATCGAGCAGATTTACAATCCGCTGCCATTCGTCTCCGGCCAGTCCTCTCCCCTGTCCCGGAAACGCTGCGTAGCGGCCGGAAGGCTGGAAAGCCAGAAGAACTTCAAAGATATAATCACAGCCTGGAAGACGGTGGACAACAGACATCCGGACTGGTCCCTAAGCATCTATGGCAGCGGAAGTCGGAAAGATGAACTTACGGACTACATAAAAGCGTCCGGACTGACCGACAAGGTCATTCTGGAAGGTAACACCAGTGACATCGGCAAGGAATTGCTGGACAGTTCCTGTCTCGTGATGTCGTCAAGGTTCGAAGGCTTCCCGATGATATTGCTCGAAGCATTGACGACCGGTCTCCCAATTGTCAGCTACGACTGTCCCAAAGGGCCTTCCGAGATCGTCACGATTGGCGTCAATGGCTACCTCGTCAATGTCGGAGACACGGACACGCTTGCTCAGGGGATACGCAAAGTCATAGAGGACGAGGAACTTCGGAAGCGGTTCGGAGCCGAGTCCAGAAGACTCTCCGAGAATTTCACCCTTGAGAAGACAATGAAAAAATGGGATTCCCTTTTCAAAGAAATCCTGAAGCAGAAGGAGACAGGAAGCTCCACCCTAGCTAATCGTCAAGAAGATAAACAGTTAGGCCGTGCGTCTTACGGTTGCCTTCAGGCGGAAGTTTCATATAATCGCCGAACTCCTGAGTCAGCCATTCATCCCAATGCTGGAAAGCCTTGAAGCGGCAGCCTTCGAACTCTAAGTCAGAATATTCATCTAGCATATTCCTTTCAAAGATTTCCCTTGTGCCGTTGTAAGTGACGGAGACAGCACCGGCAAGTCGGGAGGTCTCATAAGGATATTTAAGGACCTCATCGTTGATCAACTTCCACCAATGCTCCGCACCCTTGAGGTGAGCTTCAATCTTTGACAGAAGCGGCTGATGAAAATTGAATATATCGAAGCGTGTCCCACAAATGTTCAGCCTGTGAGACCAATGCGTCAGCTTACGCTCTCTCTTCCTTTGTAACTCAATGCATTCAGGTTTTCCATCCATAGGGAATATGTCGATGTTCAATCCGAAATCATATTCATAGCCCCGGCCTTGAATACTTTTGGTTTTGACATCTTCGACCTTAGAGAAAAAATGGACGAAGCGGTCTCCCTTGATGCCAGTCCTGTGACAAAGGCAACGGTAACGGGAGCCTGGCTCCTTCCCGAAGGTGGACACAAAACGCTCATAGTCCGGTCTTGGCATGAGCAGATCGATGTCGTCGTCCCAAGGAATGAAACCCTTGTGACGCACTGCCCCAAGCAAGGTTCCATATGCCATTGAATACCTTATCCCCTCTTTGACGCAGAAAGCATCCACCGACTTGAGGATTTCCAGGAGATAGAGCTGGATTTCCCTGTGTGACAATTTACGCATAAAGCGATCAAAATATAGCCCGATTTTTACAAATATAGCTGAAATTTGCTAAATTTGTAAAAAACTGAAACAAACGAATATGCATTCTTATGTATTTCCCGGGAATCTAGACAAGGAAATAGCGGAAATCGGTTCACAGCCTATTCCGTATATGAGGACAGACTGGTTTTCCAAGATCAATCTCGAATCCGAAAGCATCCTTTTGGATCTCATCCATTGCGATGGAGGAAAGGCAATCATCTACACCGGGTCTGGAACCGGGGCTATGAGCGCCGTAGTGGAGAACTATGTCAGCACAAAGAGAAAAGCAATCGCCATCAACGGCGGATCTTTCGGCAAGCGCTGGGTCTCAATCTGTGAGTACTACGGGGTTCCGGTGATAGACTTCAAGGTTCCTTTTGCAAAGGACATAGACTATGCGGAGCTTGAGATGGTCTTGGACGCTGAGCACCCGGACGTGTTCCTCTGCCAGCACCACGAAACATCTAGCGGGCAGTTGTTCAACCTAGAGAAGATCTCGGAGATCTGCCACAGACACGATGTCTCTCTCATCGTAGATGTCGTAAGCTCATTTCTCGCCGAGGATCTGGATATGGACAAGCTTGGAATCGACATCTGCGTGACAAGCACCCAGAAGGGACTCAACATCCCTCCGGGGCTGTCCATTGTGTTCCTCAGCAGAAGACTTGAGAATTATGAATATGCCCATAGAGGCTATTACTGGGACTTCGAGGACAATCTGTCCAATCTCAAGAGAGGCCAGACCCCTTTCAGTCCAGCCACAATCATCTACCTTCAGCTTAACGCACGGCTCAAGCAGCTCAGGGAACAGGGCGGAGAGGCTCTCAACATCTCGCAAGTGCGCCATCGAGCCGAGGTATTCCGCGTAGAATGCCGCAGGTACGGATGGGCGATGCCAGCCGAGATTCCTTCCTGCGCAATCACGGCCATACAGACGAGGGACACGGCAGAGCGCCACATCTTCAATGGCCTGATAGAGCGGTATCAGACCTACATAATGCCTGGATCCGTCACTGGTTTCTACAGGATCTCACACATGGGGCTCCAGTCGGACGAGGAACTGCGTGAGTTAGCCGAAAGAATCCACTCAATCGAAGCCGAAATCAATGAATAAGGACTCAATAAAGGCAAGCAGCGAGAATCATCACAGGAGGACGGTCATCACTTACGGTACTTTCGACGTGCTGCACCAAGGACACATCAATCTGCTCAGGCGGGCGAAGGAACTCGGTGACTGGCTGATCGTCGGCGTCACAACCGACAATTTCGACCTTGAGCGCGGTAAGCTGAACACTAGGGACAGCGTCATGAAGCGCATCCAGGCAGTTAAGGACACAGGCTACGCCGACGAGGTCATCATAGAGGAGTACAAGGGGCAGAAAATCGACGACATCCAGAAATACAATGTGGATGTCTTCGCAATAGGCTCGGACTGGGAAGGCTACTTCGACTATCTGAAAGAGTACTGCGAAGTGGTGTACCTCCCTCGCACGCAAGGCATCTCCAGCACGATGCTGCGCGAGGAGCAAATCTCGATCAGGATAGGAATCATTGGAACCGGAAGCATTGCGAGAAGATTCGTTCCTGAGTCCAAGTTCGTCAGTTGCAACACCATCAGCTCTGCCTTCAATCCCGATCACGGAGAGTGCGAGGCATTCTGCTCCGCCAACGGAATTCCGTCTGCTGCCCGCTCGCTTGACGAATTGACGGGCAACTGCGACGCAGTCTACGTGGCCTCGCCTCACTACACTCATCATGAATATGTCAGGGCGGCTCTCCAGGCCGGAAAGCACGTGCTGTGCGAGACGCCTTTCGTCCTGCGTCTTGCCGAGGCCGAAGAGTTGTACTCGATCGCAGAGGCAAACCACAGTACCCTTATGATAGCCCACAAGACTGCATACTGCCCGGCATTCAGGCATCTTGTCACTATGCTCAAGTCTGGAGTGATCGGGAAAATCGTGGACATCAACGCCTCGGTCACCACCCTGACCGACGAGAAATCCTCGAAACTGGACCACAACCAATATGGTGGGAGCATGAACGAGAATGCCTGCTTCCCACTGCTTCCAATCATAAAATTGCTTGGAAATGATGTGCGGAACGTAAATTTTTATTCCATCATGAAGAATGACGTTGATATTTACACCAAGGCTGTCTTCCGATACGACTCCGCCACAGCGTCGTTCCAGGTAGGGCTGGGAGCCAAGACAGAAGGGAATATGATAATCTCCGGCACGAAGGGCTACATCTACGTTCCGGCGCCATGGTGGAAAACTGACTATTTCGAGCTGAGGTTCGAGGATCAGAACCTGAACAGAAAGTGCTTCTACCCATTTATGGGCGAGGGCCTGAGGTACGAGATCAGGGAGTTCATATCGCACATCCTTAATCCGGAGCAAAACTTCTATCTTCTGTCAAAGGGTGAGATTCTCAAGATGACAGAAATCCAGCAAGACTACATCGACGGGAAGACTGTCTATAAGCTAAGTTAGAAAGACCAATGAGACAACTCACCTTAAAGGAACTCCAGTCGTTCAGCCTTGGAATCCTCAAGGACGTGGCAGGATTCTGCGAAAAAAACGGCATAAGATATTCATTAGGCTACGGCACCCTGCTGGGGGCCGTGCGGCACAAAGGTTTTATCCCGTGGGATGACGATGTGGACCTAATGATGCCGCGCGAGGACTATGAAAGATTCCGGTCCAGTTACCGGTCGGACAAATACACATTCATTGACAGCCGAAACACTCCTGACTGCTATATCGCCTTCGGACGAGTGTGCGACACGGACAAGACCATCGCCACAAGCTGCATACCGTGGATAACGAAAGATGTCGGGGTTTGGATCGACATATTCCCTGTTGACCGAGTGCCGGACGACAAGGAGACATTCGAGAGAATCTATGACGCCCTTTTGATCCTGCTGAAATCGAATGTGGGAATAAGACGGGTGCACGCCATTTCGTCCGCCGGATTCTCTATCTACAAAAGGCTCAAAATCTGGACATTGAAGAAGATAAATCCGAGGCTTGCGAAACGTGACCCCAATGCCATAGTCAAGGATATGAATGCCCTCATCTCCCTGCTCAGCCCTGAACAGAGCCAGCACTGGTCACAGTTATGCTGCCCAGACGTGGGCACGAACGAGTTTTTCCAGGACGAGGACATTAATGAATATGTCTCCCTCAAGTTCGAGGGCCGCGACTTCTTTGCGTGGAAAGGTTATGACAGGATCCTGCGCGACTCCTACGGGGACTATATGACCCTTCCTCCGGAAAATAAGAGGAAGCCGCTGCAAAACTACATCAAGTTCAGATGGAAGGAATGAAGCACATGATGTGAGTCTATGAGCAAGATGGTAGGACGCTATGTGCTACCAACTATGATAGAAGAATGCAATTATCCCTACAGGCAAGACGACAGGCGCTTCGATGCCTAGACCTGAACCCGGACTACAGGCTGTCAGGAGTGCGGGGATAGCCGGAGCGTTTTGACACAGTCGCAGCCCATTGCACCCCAATGCTCGAATGTCGCAATGCAGAAAAGTATGTTCGGAGACTGCTTCTTCTGCGAGCATGACACGGCCACCGCCAAAGCGGATACACCGGCCAGGGTTCTCAACGTATTTCTCATATCAATGTTTTGGTTTACAATTCAATGCCGGAAATCTCTTTTCTTCATCCCGAGGCCTTCCCAGTCATTGCAGGTACCCCCCTCTATCCCCCAGGCCCTCAGCCGTTTGACCAAGGCCTTGTCCCCGACCGGGATGCCATAGCATTCCATCCTGAGACCCTTGGAACGGCAATATTCCACAAGTTCGTCATCAATGCGGACAGCATTCGGACGAACCAGCACGTTCGGAAGGTCGACGCAAGCATCTACTTCCTCCTTCGTAAACTTCTTGCACATATATTCGAGCGGTGCCGAGGTGTACTTTGATGCTTCCCTGAGGTATCCAAGGTCAAATGAGGTAATGACGTATCCTTGCGGAAGGTCGTATGATTCAAGCATTTCCACAGTCTTACGGATGCCGTCGCCCTGAAGTTTTTTCAGTTCAACATACGGAATGAGCCCGGTTCTTCGGCAGATTTCCAGATATTCGGAGAAGCGGGGAATCCGGGATGAACGCGTGAATCTGTCATTCCAGCCGTAGCCTCCGTCTATCCAGAGTTCCTGAAGTTCTGCGAATGTATAATCTGAGACAGCTCCGGTGCCATCGGTAGTCCTGTCAAGCGTAAGGTCGTGCATACATACCAAAACCCCGTCCGAGGTCATCTGAACATCAGTCTCCATGCCACGGTAAACACGGATGTCCCCGGCCTCCGAGAATGCAAGAATGGTATTCTCAGGGTAACGGTTGCTCAAGCCCCTGTGGGCCTGGAGACGGAACGGCTCACCTGCTCCGGCACCCGGCGAAGCGGAAAGCAGCAGAGCCAATGAAATCGAAGCGATAATTGTGTAGTTGGTTTTCATTGTTACAACTTTATGGTTTACTGCAAATATAACTTTTGGCCAACTCAAAAAGAAGCGCCCGCCCGCCAATATAGATGCATCGCATCGCTCAACAAATCTAACATCATTGAGCAACAGCAATTTACCTAAACTGCCTCAACGCCGGTATCAAGTTTTGGAACAATGTCTCGGTGGGACACGTCAATCCCCGCCAAACGTTTCAACAGATTATTGATAGCGAAACTCCCATCTATATGCCGCAATACATTCTCCATAGGCATTAATCAGGGCAAACTCCCAAATTACGCATTCAATCGCCCATTTAGCAAAAAGCAAGCTCCGCAAACCATCTATATTCCGTCCGGAGGGAATTGAAAAAGCCTTTCCTTATTAGGATATTTGCATTGACCAATGGCGTAAAACTACACTACGCAATACATTACCAATCAATAGTTTATTATGGACACTAAAAATTTATCCAAATTAGCCCATCTTCGGAAGCTTATGATGTTTGGAATGATGCTATGCGCATTGTGCAGTTCCACTTCATACGCTGCGATACCGGGTTCAAAGTTTGTGAATCCTCAGGCACAAGATGCCAAGGCGAGGAAAATCACCGGCAGCGTCGTAAGCCGGAATGACGGACAGCCACTCATCGGAGTATCCGTTCTCAACCAGAAAACGGGGCAAGGTACCATCACGGACATTGACGGAAAATTCACAATTGATGCCTACGCAGGAAACACATTGAAATTCTCTTACGTCGGCTACACCGACCTTCTTGTCGAAGTAGGCAGCACTGACGAAATCAATGTCAGCCTGGAAGAGAACTCGACTCTACTGAACGAGACCGTAGTCGTCGGTTTCGCTACCCAGAAAAAGGTCAACCTGACCGGTGCGGTGGGAGTCGTAGGCAAAGAAGAGATCAATGGCAGACCGGTTTCGTCTGCCGCCCAAGCATTGCAAGGACTTGACCCTTCCATGAACATCGCCCTCAACAGCGGAAGGGCGGACTCAGGATATTCCATTGACATCCGTGGTGTAGCTTCATTGAACGGTGGCACTCCACTCATTCTCGTCGATGGAGTGGAAAGTTCTCTCAATCGTCTTAATCCAAATGATATTGAATCCATTTCAATTCTGAAGGACGCGGCATCCGCATCAGTCTATGGAGCGAAGGCTTCCGCCGGTGTCGTGCTCATCTCAACCAAGGGAGGAGCCGACTCAAAAGTCAGAGTAAACTACCATGGTCGCTTCGCTCTTCAGAACAACACCACACCTACAGACTGGATTACAAATGGTTACGAATGGGGAAAGGTAGTAGACCAGTTCTTTCATTACTCCCAGAATGCCAAGACCTACTTGAAATATAATGAGGACGACTGGAAGGAAATAGTGGCCAGGAGAAATGACAAGACCGAGAATCCGGAGCGTCCGTGGGTCGTGACCGACAGCAAGGGAAACTTCAAATATTACGGCAACTTCGACTGGTACGGCTATTTCTTCAAAAGAACCCGCACACAGCAGGAGCATAATGTTTCCATCACAGGAGGCAATGACAAAGTCAAGTACTACATCAGCGGAAGAGTCTATGACACTCAGGGAATGTTCCGCATACAGAACGACCCTTACACCAGTTACAGCGTCAGGGGTAAATTCGACTTCAACCTTGCCAAATGGGCCAGGCTCAGGACCAACGTGGGTTATTTCAACAGCAAGATGACATGGCCGGGCCTGAAGAACTACCAGAAGACCTTCTGGTACGTGACTTTCGGAGGCTCTCCTCTTTTCGTCCCTGTTCATCCGGACGGTTCAATCCTCAACAACACCCTCGTGACCAACCAGAAGGCATCAGTCTGCGGCGACCAGAGCCTGATGCTGACATACAACAAGGCGACCAATACCGAGAGCGTGAATGAAACTACCATCAAGAACGAACTGGAGATTGACATTGTCAGGGGTTTGATGCTGCACCTCAACCATGCATACAGCTACTACCATTCATTCGGACAGTACAGATCCACCAATGCTCCTTATTCCACCACCGAAGGAATCACCTCATGGGCTACCACGAAGAACTTCCTGAACACCCTTGAAGAGACCAATATGTCCCAGTACAAACATACGGCAGAGGCCTATGCGGATTATTCCCATACCTGGGGCGGAGCACATAACTTCAAGGTAATGGCGGGTGTGCAATATGACACCAGATACTACAGGAGCAACGATATCACCACTGACGGATGTCTCTCCGATGACCTCAACGACTTCAATGTCACCGCAGGACAGACCTACACCGTCAAAGGCGGCAAGTCCAGGTATCAGACTCTCGGAGTCTTCGGACGAATCAACTATGACTACAAGGGCAGATATCTGTTCGAACTCTCGGGCCGCGCCGACGGCTCTTCCCGCTTCCTCAAGGAGAACAGGTGGGGATTCTTCCCTTCCGGCTCGCTGGGATGGAGAATGAGCGAGGAGAATTTCTGGGAACCGATACGCCACTGGTGGAGCAATGCCAAAATCCGCTTCTCTGTAGGAAGCCTTGGAAACCAGCAAGTTTCAGATTACCTCTTCGTACAGACTATCAACACGAGCAAGACGGACGGAAGTTTCACATTCAATGCCGGGGATAAGCTCTCATACGCACGCGAGGATGATCCTGTGTCAAGTTCACTCACCTGGGAGACAGTCACCACATACGATGTCGGAGCCGATCTCAATTTCTTCGACAACAGGCTTTCCGTCACTGGAGACTGGTATATCCGCGATACGAAGAACATGATGATGCCGGGTGCCTCTCTCCCAAGCGTCTATGGTGCGGCAGAGCCTAAGACAAATGCGGCTGACATGCGCACCAAAGGCTGGGAAATCAGCATAGGATGGCGTGACGTGAAGAACGTAGGCAGACACACTCTCGCCTATGGAATCAGAGGGACTCTCGGAGACTATCAGACGGAGGTGACCAGATACGACAATGACACCCGTCTTATCTCCGACCACTATGTCGGTGAGAAACTTGGGGAAATCTGGGGATTCAGTGTTGGAGGCCTGTTCAGGACAGACGAGGAGGCCAGCAACTATGCCCAGACAGTTGACTGCAGCTATCTCACCAAACTCATTGACGGAACTCCAACTAGAAAAGGACTTCACGCAGGTGACGTAAAATATCTGGATACCAATGGTGACAGAAAGATATCCATCGGGAAGAACACAGTGGACGCCCCTGGTGACATTAAGGTCATCGGCAACTCTACTCCAAGATTTTCCTACACCTTCGGAGGTGACTTGAGCTGGAACGGAATAGACTTCTCCATCCTCTTCCAAGGCATCGGAAAGAGAGACTGGTACCCGGGTGCAACCGGTTACAGCAATGTATTCTGGGGGCCGTACTGCCGTCCTCACAATACATTCCTCAGCCAGCAACTCGTAGACCAGATCTGGAGCGAGGACAACCCTGACGCATATTTTCCTTTCCCACGCGGATATCAGGCCTACGACGGCAAGAACACATTGACAACACCGAATGACAGATACATACAGAAAGTGTCCTACCTCAGGCTGAAGAGCCTCTCCGTTGGCTACAGTATTCCGGTATTGAGAAAACACATCCAGCAGATCAGAATTTACTTCGCCGGGGAGAACCTCGCCTACTGGTCTCCAATCAAGAAGCATTGCAAATATCAGGATCCTGACGCCATCTTCTCATCAACCTCTCACCTTTCTTCAGGTGACGGATACAATATCGCCAGGACATTCTCATTCGGCATTGACATTACATTCTAACTGTTTTGATTATGCGTAAAACATATATATTGTCATTGATTTCTGTAGTCGGAGCCTTAGTCTGGTCCTGCGACCTCAACGAAGTGCCAAAAGATGCAATCAGCCCCGACACATTCTTCCATTCCGAGTCGGAACTGGAACTCTACACCAATCAGTTCTACCTAATGGAACCTGGCGGAGAGGATTTATACAACGAACCGTCCAATATGATTATCACCGGCAACACACCGTCAGTCCTAATTCTCGGAGTCACCCGTCAGGTGCCGGCGAGCGGAGGCGGATGGGAATGGGAAGATCTCCGTCATATCAACTACTACCTTCAGAATTCCGGCAAATGCAACGACGAGTCCGCCCGCAACCATTATGATGGCGTGGCTTATTTCTGGAGAGCCTGGTTCTATTTCGACAAGCTTAAACGTTTCGGCGATGTCCCGATATACGACAATACTATCGATGCCGCGGACAAGGAAGCTCTGCGCAAGCCAAGAAATCCCCGGGAAATGGTTTTCGACCACATTCTCGCCGACCTTGACAAGGCCATTGAGCTGCTCCCTGAGACCTCATCCGTATTCAAGGTCAACAAATACACAGCTCTTGCTCTTAAGTCTCGCGCCTGCCTTTTCGAGGGCACATTCAGGAAATACCACGCAGGACATACTTTCAACAAGGGCAATCTACCTTATGACAAGATTCTTGGCGAATGCGTCTCTGCTTCCGAGGAACTGATGAATTCCGGTAATTATGCCCTCTACAAGGAAGGAGAAACTCCTTATCTAACGATGTTCAGGGATATTGAGATTGATGCGAAGAACAAGGAATACATCTTCGCAAGAAGCTATGGAGGAGGCAATTTCAAGCATCTTGTGGACGCATTCGCACTTATTTCATCCGGAGGAGCGGCAGGCTTCACAAAAGCCCTGGTCGCATCCTACCTGATGGCCGACGGAAGCCGGTTCACGGACAACCCGAATTGGAAGACTGTCGAATTCAGGGAGGAAGTTGCAAACAGGGATCCGCGTCTTGCCCAGACCATCCTGACCCAGAGCGGAACCTATGCTGACGGAAATCCTGCCGAGTTTGACAAGTCCTGCACTGTCACCGGCTATCCACTCCTCAAATATGTCAATGGGCCTGTCACCGCAAGAGCCCAGTCCTCATCCAACGATATGCCTATTTTCAGGCTCGCTGAAGTATATCTGAACTTCGCCGAGGCAAAGGCGGAACTTGGACAACTGACCCAGACAGACCTAAACAACTCCGTAAATCTGATCCGCGACCGTGTCAAGATGCCGCACATTGATATGGCTGCCGCCAATGCAACGCCGGATCCGTTCCTGACTTCCGATGAATTCGGCTACAAGAATGTCACAGGAAACAACAAGGGCGTGATCCTGGAAATACGCAGGGAGCGCGCGACCGAGATGGTCTGCGAGGGCCTCCGCTACTATGACCTGTGCAGATGGCGTGAGGGAAGACTTCTGGCTGAACCTTTCTACGGACCATACGTTCCAGGAGAAGGGAGCTATGACATGGATGGGAACGGAACAGTGGACTTCGTGGTTTACAAGGATGTAAAGCCGGATATCCCGGGTGTAACTCCTTACAAGATCGGCGAGCAGATTTTTCTCTCCAACGGCGATGACGGCTTCATCGTAGCCCACAAGTCCGTCCTGAGAGCATTCGACGAGGACAGGGACTATCTCTACCCGATTCCGACCAACGACAGAGTGCTGACTCAGGGTGCCCTGACTCAGAATCCCGGCTGGGACGACGGACTGTCATACTGAATGTATTAGCATATGGAGGCCGACCCATTTTTGGTCAGCCTCCATTCTTTTGTCCAATGAACCCAGGGTCCATAGCACCACGCCTAGTACCTAGCCGCCAGTTGTTTTCACCTTAAGGCATAAACAATAATAACTAGTCATTAATGAAAACTTCAAGACCTATCACGACTACATTGGCCCTGCTGCCGGCCATCGGGGCAGTGGTTTCCTGCTCCGCCTCCAAACAAGCATCCAGAGTTGCCGGGAGCAACGGCGAGAAGCCCCACAACGTTATTTTCATCCTCAGCGATGACCACCGTTACGACTATACGGGTTTTATGGGGAAAGTCCCTTATCTACGGACACCTAACCTCGATTTCCTGGCCCGGAACGGAGCGCACATCCGCAACGCATTCGTTACCACGTCGCTCTCATCCCCGAGCCGCGCATCTATATTGACAGGACTCTTCTCCCACAAGCATACTGTGGTGGACAACTCCGCCCCGATGCCGGACAACCTCATATTCTTCCCGGAATATCTCCAGTCCGCCGGATACAGCACCGCATTCTTCGGGAAATGGCACATGGGCAATACGGACGGGAAACCACAGCCTGGCTTTGACCAATGGGAAGGCTTTTCCGGACAGGGAACATATTACGATTGCCGCCTGAACATCAACGGCGAGTGGACCGAATTCCCGAAGGACAAATACTCCGCCGAACTCCTTACCGAGCACGCCATCGACTTCATTGACAGCCACAAGGACAAGCCTTTCTTCGTAGATCTCTCCCACAAGAATGTCCACGAGCCGTTTGATGCCTCAGAGGAATACGACGGAATCTATAAAAATGAAGAGCGCCCACATCCTGCATCATTCAACACCCCTCTCTATGACGTCAGCACCGTTCCTTCCAAGGGCGAGGACGGCAAGCCAAAGACCGGCCGGGGCTGGTACGGCGAGGACAGGAAGCCCGACTGGGTCAAGCACCAGCGCGAATCCTGGCACGGAGTGGACTATTGCTACAACGGCAAGGACTTCGAAGATGAAGTCAGGAAATACTGCCAGTGCATAACCAGTATGGATAAGACCATCGGCGACCTGCTCAACTATCTCAGGGAGAATGGACTGGACAAGAACACCCTCATCATCTATATGGGTGACAACGGCTTCATCTGGGGCGAGCACGGCCTCATTGACAAGCGTAATTTCTACGAGCCGTCCGTAAGGGTGCCTATGCTCGCATATTGCCCTGAAATCATCAGCCCGGGCACGGTAATCGAAATGGTCCAGAACATTGACATTGCACCGACAGTTATGGATGCCTGCGGACTCAGCAAGGCGCCGCAGATGTGCGGAAACTCATTCCTCCCGATGCTCAAGGGCGAAAAAGCTCCGGATGACTGGAGACACAGAATCTATTACGAATACTATTGGGAATATGCATTCCCACAGACCCCTACGATGTTCGGCGTGCGCACTGACGACTACAAGTACATCCATTACCACGGAATCTGGGACACCAATGAGTTCTATGATATCAAGAACGACCCGGATGAATTGCACAACCTCATTGACGACCCTGAATATCAGGATATTATCCAGGACCTCAACAAGGATCTCTTCGACTGGCTGGAGCAGACCGGAGGAATGGAGATTCCGCTCAAGCGCAACACCCGCAAGCACAAAGACTGGCGCAACGGCAAAGTATTCTGATGCGGATTTTGGGTCAGCCTCTTTATATTACAGCCCCGCAACCGAAGCCTCAAAATCTTCCTTAGGGCAGAGGGCGGCGTTGCGGAGTTTGGTGCGGTAGGTATAAACCGTGGCAGGGGAACATTTCAGGAAGGTGGCTATCTTTCCGCTCTGGGTTATGCCAATCCGGATGGCGGCCAGGATGCGGAGTTCGGTCGGAAGGGACTTCGCGGAGGTCTCGGGGAAACGGGAATCCTCACGCAGAAGAAGATTTACCTTGTGAACGAAGTCCGGATAGAGGCCAAGGAAAGTCTCGTCGAAAATACGGTAGAAATTGTCATACTCCATATACATCTTCGATGGCGACCTGAGAGTCTTCACCACAGCATCGACGCCATCACTCTTGAAGAGTTTAAGAATGTCGTGGCGGTACTGGTCGTATGTATCCAAGTACTTAACTGACAACTCCATATAGCGGAAGACATAACTATCCTTGATGAGATTGGCATCATTGAGTTCGGCATTGGCTTTCTTCAATTTCTCATTAACCTGAAGAATTATTTCCCTGGAGCGGGCAAGCTTCCGACGCTGACGAAACGAATAGACTAAAAGAAATCCGATTATCATGCACATCAGCGAAAGGCCACCGAGACCCACGACAAGCCACCGAATCCTCGACTTGCTTCGGAGAAGCGAAGCGTTCGAGATAATTATCTGTGCCTTGCCCGAGTTCGGTATCCGGAGCCTGAAATCCCCGGCAAGAACATCGGTAAGATTAAGGTTGATGAACCTCTCGGCACGGTCCAGCTGATTGTCTTCTAGGAGAAGAGCCAGTTCGTACAATGCTAGGTAATCCCGGTTGGCAGCGTGGAAATCAGCCTCGGCGGCGTTTATCAGCCACATGATATAATCATTGACAGAGCCCTTCTGATTGTAAATGGAGGCAATGTTGTAAGCCAGCGCAGCCTTTGCGTGAACCTTGGCATCAGTCTGGAAATAAAGATGCTCATAGAGTTTTATAGCATTGTCAAGATCCCCTGTGAGCCTTGCAAGCTGAGCCTTGGCCCTTCTCCCGCTGAAGGTCACGGTATCTAGGGCGATTGAAGCATTGAGGTATGCAAGAAGCGTGTCCTGATAGTCTTCACGGAGCAGTGAATCCTCGGACATCTTCCACAGATGATTGTACAGAGCTCTTGCTGACGAGAGGTAGGAATCATGCATCTCCTTCGACAACGAATATGGGTTCACCGACTTGAAACGCTTGACAGCCAAGTCATTATTACCCCGAAGAAGATCCACTCTCACGGCTACCATCTTCGTCTCGAACTTCTGAGCCGGTGACGAGCAGTACCTCTCCATCAGCGAAAGATATCTGTCCGAAGAATCAAGCTGATTATGAAAATACATCCAGAAAAGGTCTTCCGCCCTGTTCCATCTCAATGAGTCCGTACCTGCCTTCTCAAGCTTTTTCCGCATCTGGTCAGCATTGGCATCGAACTCCTCACGGTAAATATCCTTGTCATCAAGCACTTTATCCAATCTGTCGAGAGCGACTTCAATCTCATCCTTGGAGCAGGACAATGCAATGGCCGCCGGAAATAATATCATAGAGAGCAATGTACGGAAGGAAGTTATCATAATGCGGTTTTTCTACAAATATCGCAATTTTCAGGAATCTTAAAAGGCTCCTGATAACTTACCTGTCAATCCGGCATACAACTGAAGCCGTCCCCTTGATCTTAACCCGGATTCCACCGGAAATCCTTGAGAACCGAAACGAGTTCCCATCCCCGAAAACCACCTCGGGCTTGCCATTCATATCAATGTCAGCAGCGACCTCACTGCCGCTCGGATTAAGGACAACGATATATCTTTCGCCAGCAGCAAAACGCTCATATACAACAGGATAAGGCTTCTTCGGATCAGTCAGCATCCTCCATCCTCCCGTATTGCCAAGGGCAGGCACCGAAGCCCTCAGGGCCAGCAGGCCCCTGGTCCAGTTGTACAATGATGCCGCATCGCCAATCTCATTCTCTACAGTCGGCCGCCCTGGTGACGGATCAATCGGCAGATAAAGTTTGTCAGGGGAGCAGGTTGAAAATCCAGCATTGGCGGACGAGTCCCACTGCATCGGGGTCCGCTGGGCTGACCTGTCCCGGCTGCCCTCAATGAAAGGAACACCGTCCATTGATCTCATCCCTATCTCCTCACCATAATAAACTATTGGAACCCAAGGCATTGTAAGGAAGAATGTCATGGCGGTCCGAAGTTCGGCAGGGTCAGAGCGCTGATTACGGTTCAGCCTCCAAGTATCGTGGCTCGATGTCGGCATACAAGGGAAGCCGTGGCCCCTAGTGGCATTGTACATTTTCGTAAAAGGAATGGCGAAGGTATCAAAACGACCCTTGCCGGCTTTATCCATCCAGCAGTTCTTCGGCTTGTAGGTTCCGTCCTCCTCCTGATTCCGGTAGGTGTTGTGTACCAGGTCGCGGTACATCGTCTTGCCGCAGCCGTTATGCCTGATAATGTCGATGTCAAAGCCGCAGGATATGGCCTCTATCGGGCTGGACCACTCCGACAGGAAAACCCTATCAGGATAATGCTCTGACTGCCAGGTAAATATCTCATTCCACAATTTGCGGACACCGTGAAACTCCTCATCGTCGCCCTTCACAAGTGACCAGGCCAGGTCGCAACGGAACCCGTCCACGCCCTTGTCGAACCAGAATGCTATTATGTTCTTGAGTTCCTGCCTGACCGCGGTCGGCCCGGGGTCGTCATAGGCCTGTTCCCAGCTATGGGCCGGGTCAGGTGAAAGATAACCGTAGTTCAGGGCCGGCTGGATGTCGTAATAGTTCATCAGATAGTAGCCGCCTCGGGGATAGTCATTGTCAACCCATCCTCCCCTGTCCGGCTGCGGAGTCGTGATTTCCTTGCCGTCCGTCCAGATATAGTAGTCGGAATAATGCCCGTTCCTGTCCCCGCCTGCAGACTCCACGAACCAGGGATGCTTGTTGGAAGTATGCCCTGCCACGAGGTCAAGACAAACCCTGAGCCCCATACAGTGAGCCTCTTCCACCAGCCTCACGAGGTCGGCATTGGTCCCGAAACGGGGGTCAATCCTGTAGAAATCCGTGATGTCGTATCCCCCGTCCTCGAACTCGCTGCAGAATACGGGGCTGAGCCATATTGTGTTGAAGCCTGTCTGCCTGACATAGACCAGACGGCTCCGGATGCCTTCCAGATCACCGTAACCGTCCCCATCGCTGTCCTGGAATGACGAAGGGTAGATGTGGTAAATCGCAGCCGTGTCAAGCCAGGCAGGATAGGTCTGGGCAGCCAGCATCTGGTCATCGTCCCTGAAAATCCTCGCGGCGAATCCTCCTCCCGGAGCCATTTTCACGTCAATGCTGCCGATAAACGGCAATGTCTCCCGCTTGTAGTCGGACGCAATCTTGGCGGCATTCACCCCGTCCATGAAAATCTCAATCTTCCAGCCATTGCCCCCGGCAAACGGCAACTCCAACCTCATCTCCCGGGACGACCAGTCAGTGATGGCACCGACATACCAAACGTCCCCCTTCCTTCGGGCCATAGCCACATACTCCCCTACCTTGCCGTCCAATGCCAATGTCTCGTCCCATACGGTAGGCACGGCCGCAATGAACTCCGTGCATTCAGGCTCCGACAAATAGGCCGACGGGCTGTCGCAAAGCATATTGAGAGGCGACTCAAATATCACATATTCAGCAAGTTGACGACATCTTGTCCCCTGGCTCATAGGCTCGGAATAGATTGGCTTCCAGTTCTTTGCGTTGGCATTGCGCATTGCCCCCTGGGTATAGTCCATAGGTCCGGCAAGCTGGCGCAAGAACGGTATGGTGACATCGTATTTCACCATATCGGCTTCCTCCTTCCACTTCATCTGCTCCAGTCCGAACACAGCCTCGAAATTCACCACATTCGGCCAGGTCCTCTGGATGCCGGCCGGCTTGAAGGTGCCGTGGAAATCCAGTATCAGATGGTACTTTGCGGCAATCTCCGCCGCCTTGGCCTGGAAGGCGACCATCTTCTGGTCATCCCTTTCCATGAAATCCACCTTGAATCCCTTCACGCCAATCCCGGAATAATGCCGACAGACAGCCTCGACATCCCGGCTGAATGATGTGTAGCCTGCCCAGAGAATGATTCCTACATTTCTCTCCCCGGCATATCTGACAAGTTCCTCAAGATGAATGGATGGCACTACCTGCATCAGGTCCCTGGCACCCGGGACCGACCAGCCCTCGTCGAGAATAACGTATTCAATTCCCTTCGAGGCGGCGAAATCAATGTAGTACTTGTATGTGGCATCATTGACTCCCGACTCGAAGTCAACCCCCTTGATATTCCAGGCGTTCCACCATTCCCAAGCGACCTTGCCGGGACGCACCCAGCTGAAGTCAATGTCCACTGAAGGGGCATCCCCGAGCAGCCACACCAAATCATTGTCCAACAGTTCTTTATCTTTCTCACTTACTGCTGCTGTGCGCCAAGGCAATGACACCTCACCCGCCTTATATTCAGCAATATAGGGATATCTTTCATCCACAATCTCATGATGTCCTCTCTTGCCGCCGATAACCAACGACTTCGGATATCTGGCGAAATAACCGGAAAGAGACCTTCCATCACCTGTCGCTCTGAGAAACATCCCCGGATAGTCCATAAGGCCGGACTCTGCAATGCAGACACGGCGGCCGGACGGAGACGAAACAAGGACGGGGAGAAATGCAATCCTGCCAGTATCAGCCTGATTAACAGGCATTACCTCATATTCGCTCTCAAAATTGTTTATAAGCTGGGCGGTGACATCGCCTGGTGTATTGGAATAAGAGGCCAGCACTGTCCAATCAGCCGGGAAAGAGAAATCAGCCTGCTCTGCCAGAATCCGGAAAGGAGTTCCGGACTTTACCACGAACCTGTATGCCACACCTGAGTCGTAGGCCCTGAACACGACACGAAATGTCCTGAAATCCAGGGTCATCTCATTGAAATTGTCCCTTACGGTGGACTTCTTGTAAACAGCGGCAGGGACATTGAGGTCAACACTCCGGCGGCTCACCATGGCGGATTTCATACCAGTCCCCAGCACAGTTCCGTCCCCGAGGGTCAATGATATTGGAGAGTCTTCCACAAGGGTCTCCCCGGCACAGGCAAGGCTCCAGCTGAGATGTTCCCCAGCATTGACATTGACAAGAAGCCTCCCGTCAGGGGACTTAAGCGAATATGTACCGGAAGCGCCGGCGGTGAAGCAAGTCAGGGCCACGGCCAGCAGGCAGGACAGTAAAGTCTTCATTATTAGTCAGTTCATAATTTAAAATCGCAGATTATCGGATAATGGTCGGAAATGTACTTCACGCCATAGCCGTCCGAGTCAATGACATCGTAACGGCAGGCTTTGGCGTTGCGGAAGAAGATGTGATCCAGCCAGCCAGCCAGGATTCTTGCCTTCGTAGGCGAAGCCATTGAAGGTATAGCGGTCGCAGGTCTTCCTCGCCTCCGAACGAGCCCAGGACATCCATTCGAAATATGGATTCAGCCAGTCCCCATTAGACTTCTCTCTCTGGATGTTCATATCCCCTGAAATGAAGACCACGGCATCCTCCCCTACCAGTTCCTTCATCTTCTCCACATTGAGCTTCACCCCGTTCTGCTTTGCAAGAGGGCCTCTGTGGTCAAGATGTGTGTCGAAATACCAAAACTCATCGCCGGTCTTCCTGTCCCTCAACTTGACATATAGTGTAAATCTGGCCTGCGAGGCATCCCAGCTTAGGGAACACCGATACGGAGTATCGCTGAGATAGAACATTCCCTTGTCAAGGAGGTCGTATTTGTTTTTCTTCCAGAAGATTATCTGACAACGCCCATCCTTTCCGCCTTCCGGATCACGGTAAACGAGATAATGCTCATATTCAGGCAGATTGTCGAAGAGATATTCCGATATACCCCACATCGTCTCCTGAAGTCCGAAAACATCAGGGTTGACATCCTTGAACATTGCGATATTGGCCTCCTTCCTAGATTCCCAGGCAAATTCGCCCTTGTCCACAGGGGTGATGAAGCGGATATTGTACGACATCAGCCTCAATTTAGCAGCATCTGCGGAAATCGTGGACAGACATATCGCCATGGTCAATATTGCTAGCATTCTGAATCTTATTATTTTCATTTGATTAATCCTTTTTCCCGAAAAATCTGTCAACTATCAATGCGATGGCACCGTCGCCACTCACATTGCAGGCCGGACCATATCCATCTAGAGCTAGGTAGATGGTCATCATCAATGCGCTCTGCTCCGGAGAAAAGCCGAGCACCGACTCGAGCAGGCCTATTGACGCCATCAGCACCCCGCCCATAACTCCCGGCGCAGCAACGGAGGATATGCCCTGAAGCAATATAAAATTGGCGAACAGGGCGAAGTCGATATGCATTCCGCTCATTATCATTACGGCGACGGACGTAGTGGCGAGCTTGATGGTGGACCCGCACATATGCACCGTCGAACAGAGTGGAACAGTAAAATCGGCAATCTCCTTTGACGCTCCATTCTTCATCGTACACTCCAGCGTCACCGGAATCACAGCAGAGCTGGAGCAGATCGAGAAGCCTGCAAAGTAGGCCGGAAGAATATTCCAGATGCATCTGAATGGATTTTTCTTCGCAATTATACCCGCTATGACATATTGAATCACAAGATAGCAAATTGAAAGCGCAACTCCTGTCGCAATGACTTTGATACCCGCCCCCATCACCGCAGTCAGTTTCCCCGAGGCGCTCATCTCGCACATCATCGTGAAGATATAGAAAGGCAGCAGCGGGATGATGACATTGTTGATGCATAGCTTGACTATCTCACCGAACTCGTCGAACCCCCTCTTGAGGGTCTGCGCCCCCGTGGCAATGATGCCCACGCCCACCGTCATTGAAAGAAGAAGGGCGGTGAGAATGTCGCAAATCGGCGGAATCTTTAGGTCAATGTAAGGCTCGAATTTCACGGACGACGCAGTCGCCTCCGCCGACACCTCCCCAAATCCGATATAATGCGGAAGCAGACCGGAAGCACAACCGTAGGCGAAGAAGCCGGCGCAAACTGTCGACAGATAAGACAATACCAAAACAACAACCAGCATCTTCCCTGCTCCCTTGCCGAGATTGGCCACCGAAGGGGTCACAAGCCCCAGCACGAGCAGGGGTACGATGAATTTGAGAATCTGGGCGAAGAAGACATTAAACGTCTTCAGCATCCTGACAAGAACCACCGGCGCAACGAGGCCGAGTAACGAGCCCAAGGCAATGGCTATCAGCACCTTGGGGAATAGACCTAGTTTTATCTTCTTCATATCGTCAGAATATGAATGTGCAGGTCACCGGATAATGGTCAGATACGAACGGAACGCCGTAGTCTTTCGTGTCCGTGATGAAACTGCCGGACACCGCGCCGCAGTAAAAAAAATGGTCAATGTTGGCATTCTCGCCCCTCACGTCAATGACGTTCCCCTTGACATTCACGTTTTTAATCTGCGAATCCTGTGTCCATGCACTAATCTGTATTACCGACAACGCAAGAGTGGCCAGAAATTTCAACAAGGAATTAGGTTTCATATCGTTTTAATAAGTTTTCGTTGCAAATTTAGATGCACCGGCAATATAAATAAAGAGCCCTCTATCCAAATATAGATGCAATATAGGGGTATCAGCAAAGCAATATATTGATTATAAGCACAATAACCATAATACACAAACCAATTTATATCTAGATTCAATATTATGGTCAGTAGGAAGTTCTTTTGCGAAAAAATTGTATTTTTATGCTCAAGCAGATGATGAGATGATATGAAAGAAGTAGATTCAATACAAGAAGATTCTTTGCAGTGGTTTTTCCTAAGAGACCTCAAACGCCCTAATGCGAGGGAGCATGCTTTTCAGATGCTGAGCCGGAAGGGATTTGAAGTGTTCACCCCGATGAAAACCGAGACCAGGAATGTGGGTGGCAAGAGAATGAGATTGGTGCTGCCATATATCAATGACATGCTGTTTGTCCATTCTCAGAAGAATGCCTTGGATGAAATCATTGCTAAGACTCCTACTCTTCAATACAGATACGTCACTGGCAGAAAATATTGCAAGCCTCTGACAATCAGGGATGAGGACATGGAGAAGTTCATCGCTGCCGTGAAGTCTTCGGACAAGCCTAGGTATTACCTGCCTCAGGAAATAACTTCCGACATGCGTGGACGGCGGATCCGGATTATCGACGGGCCTATGGCTGGCTATGAGGGACGACTGCTCTCGGTAAAGGGTTCTCGAAAAAAACGTCTCTTCGTCGAAATTCCGGGCTGCATTGCTGTCGCCGTTGAAATAACTTCGGACTACATCGAGGTGGTCAATGAATAGATTTAAAAAGAGAGCACCGTTCCAAAGCGATGCCCCCTTTTGAAAAAATATTTGTTTGGTTATAGAATATTATATTCCCGAACCCGTCATATGCAGGTTATTTATTTGTTTGGTTAACATTAAGAATCTTGGCTTTAGCGATCAGCTCCAGCAGCTGTTTACGATACCCATGCGGGTCTTTTCCCTGACCAGCCTTGACCAGTTCGGTTGCCATGTCGAAGCTGGCTTTGCCTTTGTATTCGGAATTTCTGAGCAGCATCGCATATGCGGCCACGCCAGCAGCAAATGAGAGATTCTCGGACAGCTGATCAGAACTTTGAGCCATTACGTCGTTGGACAGGGCAATGCTCTGGGAGCCTATGCTTTCCTTGTAGCGGAAATCGAACTTTGCCACAGATTTGCCGGCTTCGAACGCCTTTCCCGGAATGATTTCGTAAAGCGCTGTAATGGTCTGACCTGCGCCGATTTCTCCCGCATCCTTGTCATCGTTCTCGAAGTCGTCATTCTCGAGCTTCCGGTTCTCGTAGCCAATCAGCCTGTAAGCCTCCACCATATCCTTGTCGAAGGTGACCTGGCATTTAGAGTCATTGGCGACTGAGTAGAACTTGGAGCGTTCGTTCACGAAGACTTTAGTCATCTCTCCCTCCGAGTCAATATATTCATAAGTTCCATTACCCCAGTTCGACACCGTCTCCATCATTGAGTCGTTCAGGTTACCACGCCCGAATCCGCAGCATGTCAGATAGATGCCTTCCTTTGCGTAGTCTTGAACCATTTCCTTCAGTTCGTCAGTATCGGTCACTCCCACATTGAAGTCTCCATCCGTACCCATTATGACTCTGTTGTTTCCGCCTTTCTTGAAATTAGCCTTCGCCTCATCGTACGCCATCTTCATTCCGGCTCCGCCGGAGGTAGAACCGTATGCGCTCAGCTTCTTGATTGCTTTCTTTATGGTGGAAGCTTCGCTGACTGGCGTTGATTCCAGAAGTTTTTCCACGCCGCCAGCGTAAGTCACTATGGAAATGCAATCGGTCGGACGCAGATAGTCCACAAGGGTCATGAGGGAATTTTTCAAAAGCGGAAGCTTATCGTCAGAATCCATTGAGCCGGAGACATCGATGAGAAAAACGAAATTGGCCTGCGGAATCTCACTCTCAGGAACAGACTTTCCCTTGATGCCCAAGCGCAGCAGGTAGTGCTCGCTGTTCCATGGGCAAACACCTGTCTCTGAGTTAATGGCGACAGTCTTGCCATCTGCCGGATCCGGATAGTCAAAGGTGAAATAGTTCAGGAACTCTTCTGTGCGGACAGAGTTTTTGTCCGGTAGCATACCGCCTACAAGGTAGCGGCGCATGTTGGCGTAGGATGCTCCGTCGGCATCGACCGAGAACGTGGACACGTTCTCATCGGCCGTCTTGATGAAAGCGTTCTCTACGATTTCGTCATACTTGTCGCCTCCAGACCCGGGACAATCGATGTTTCCGTCAATCCCATAATAGCTGTCAGAAATTGGACCATCGGAATTCACTGAGCAGGAGCTAAGAAATGAGCCGACGATGGTCAGCAGGCTTGGGATAAGCACAAAAGCAATTGAGCGTTTCATGATTGAATTAGATTAAAGTTATGTGTCGCCATATTAATTTAATATACACTATCTGTCATCAAATGTCAATGTCTTAGTTCGCTACGGACACCAGACATATTCATAAATCCAATAAACATGAAACCTTGCATCGATGAATTATTTTATTTTTGCGCCATGTAGGTGCGGCTCGATTTTTATTATATGCCGTGACATCTGACAAGATTTTAGTAAATTCGTAGTCATGATAAAGATATTCGGAATGAAAACGTGCCCTTATTGCACGTACGTCCATGAGCAGATAAAGGACGATAAACGCTTCAGAGTCATCGACATCGGAGAAGATGTCTCATACATGCACGAATTCTTGGCGCTGCGCGACAACGATCCGGTTTTCAACCATTCCAAGGAAATCGGTGACATCGGCATCCCTTGCTTTTTGAGAGAGGACGGTTCCGTCTCTCTCAAACCTGAAGACTTCGGACTGAAAGAATATTCACCTGAAGGTGCCTCTTGCAGCATAGATGGCTCAGGCTGCTGAGAACGCCTGCGTCAGTCTTTAAAGAATATGTCTCTAGTATAGACTTTGGACTTGACATCGTCAAGAGCGGAGTCATATCTGTTTGCGATGATTGCCTTGCTCTCCGACTTGAATCTAGCGATGTCATTTACGACCTCGCTGCCGAAGAACAAGGTTCCGTTTTCTAGAGTCGGCTCATAGACTATCACTTTTGCGCCCTTTGCCTTGATGCGCTTCATCACCCCCTGAATGGAACTGTGACGGAAATTGTCAGAATTTGATTTCATTGTAAGCCTGTATACCCCGATCGTCACGGGATGCTCTGCGTTCTGAGACCACGAACTATTCGCCGAATAATACCCGGCCTTGGTGAGCACTTGGTCAGCAATGAAATCCTTCCTGGTTCTGTTGCTTTCCACTATGGCCTGGATGAGGTTCTCCGGCACGTCGGCGTAGTTTGCCAGAAGCTGCTTCGTGTCTTTCGGAAGGCAGTAGCCGCCATAACCGAAAGAAGGATTGTTGTAATAAGTGCCGACTCTGGGATCCAGGCAGACCCCATCGATGATTTCCTTGGTGTCCAGCCCTTTCATCTCTGCGTATGTGTCCAGTTCGTTGAAGTAGCTTACGCGAAGTGCCAGATAAGTGTTCGCGAACAGTTTCACGGCCTCTGCCTCGGTAAGACCCATGAACAAAGTGTCGATATTCTCCTTTATGGCACCTTCCTGAAGCAGAGCTGCGAATGTATGGGCTGACTCGTCAATCCGCCTGTCATCTTTCGGACGTCCGACTATGATCCTGCTGGGATACAGATTGTCATAGAGAGCCTTGCTCTCCCTGAGGAATTCAGGCGCAAAGATTATGTTTTCCGATCCTGAGATTCTGCGGATGTGCTCCGTGTAGCCCACAGGAACAGTGGATTTTATGATCATGATAGCATTTGGGTTGCACTCCATCACCAAATTGATCACTGCCTCGACGGCACTTGTATCGAAGAAGTTTTTCTTCGGGTCGTAATTCGTAGGGGTGGCGATCACTACGAATTCTGCAGCTGAATATGCCCCGCGTCCATCCAAGGTGGCCGTCAAGTCCAAATCTTTTTCGGCAAGATATCTTTCGATATATTCATCTTGAATAGGAGATTTCCTATTATTTATCATATTCACTTTCTCAGGGACTATGTCCACGGCCACGACGTGGTTATGCTGGCTGAGCAAAGTTGCGATCGATAGGCCGACGTAGCCGGTTCCGGCCACAGCTATATTCATATTCATTTAATATGTTTTTTAAAGCATTGCAATTTACGAGTTTCTTTTGGAATTTGCTATCTTCGCAGAAACGGACTCATATTTTGGACAATGCCTCAAATCATAAAATGAATGGATGGATGGCGCTCAGCCCTCTAATAGTCTTCATATTAATTTATTTCATTTCATCCATCATCGCAAAGGACTTCTACAAGGTCCCCATAGCCTCTGCTTTCGTGCTGGCCTCGATTTATGCGATAATCATCACTCCAGGCAGCATCTCTGAACGAATCGGGATATTCTCCAATGGAGCTGGCGACCATAACGTGCTGATGATGATTTGGATATTCGTGATGGCAGGGGCTTTCGCTAGCGTTGCCAAATCCATTGGCACCGTCGAAGCCACCGTGAACCTGACACTGACGCTTCTGCCACAGAAATTCTTGCTTGCAGGCCTTTTCATTGCGGCATGTTTCATTTCCTTCTCAATCGGCACTAGCGTTGGCACAATCGTAGCCCTGGTTCC
Organism: Bacteroidales bacterium UBA1680; assembly: GCA_002320605.1. GTDB lineage: Bacteria > Bacteroidota > Bacteroidia > Bacteroidales > UBA932 > Cryptobacteroides. The sequence continues at coordinate 51,486 of DCKG01000028.1, forward strand.
CATTGCAGCTGGCATTTCCGGAGAGACAGATATCTCCATGCCGCTAATCGCTGCCGTGATAGTCGGAGGGGCCTTTTTCGGCGACAACCTTTCATTCATCTCAGACACTACCATCGCTTCCACCGCAACGCAGGGCTGCTCCATGTCGGACAAATTCAAGGCGAACATCTGGATCGCAGGCCCTGCCGCAATCGTGGTAACCGCAATCTATATATTGATAGGGATGAATTTCAATGCATCCCCTGAAATCGGGGACATTGACGTAATGAAGCTAATCCCCTACCTAGCTGTCATCCTGCTGTCGCTATGCGGGATGAACGTGCTTCTGGTCCTGACGATCGGGCTCGTGTTATGCGCGGCTATTGGTTTTTTCGATGGTTTTTCGTGGGTGTCCGTTTTAGAAAGCGCAGGTTCGGGCATTTCTGGAATGGGAGACCTGATAATCGTCACGATGCTAGCTGGAGGGATGCTTGAGATAATCCGCCATAACGGAGGGATTGACTTTATAATAATGAAGCTCACAAAGAAGATAAAGGGCAAGAGAGGGGCGGAATTCAGCATTGCCGCATTAGTAGGAATATCCAATATCTGCACTGCGAATAACACTATTGCCATACTGACGACCGGGAATATTGCCAAGAATATAACTAAGGAATATAACCTTGATCCTCGAAAGTCTGCGAGCCTGCTGGACACTTTCTCATGCATAGTCCAAGGAATGCTGCCATACGGGGCGCAGCTGCTTATGGCATCGAGTTTCGCTGGCATTTCAGCTACTTCGATAATATCTCATCTTTATTACCCGTTCACATTATTTTTCTTCGCAATCTTGTCAATAATCATCAGATTTCCTAGAAGATATTCATAACAACACGAGCGGCATTCTAGAAGATGTTCTCAAGGGTTCCAGGACTAGATTGATTGATTCGTGCTGCTGCAAAACAGTGAGCATTCCGATGATGCCTCGCCCCTCGTTCGAATTCTGGGACGCTAAGAGCAATTCCATGAAAGTCGTGCCAGGAAGCTATGAGGTAATGGTTGGCAGCTCAAGTGCCGACAAGGATCTGAAAACCATAACGGTAAAAATCCGATAGGGTATTTTGGAATATTTTTAATTTGAGTAAATTTGCAGCTCCTAAATTATTACTGACATGAATTTCAACGGCATAATCGTAGGGGCTGCGGTTTTTCTCATTATAGGAATATGCCACCCCGTTGTAATAAAGCTTGAATACTACTATGGAAAACGCAGCTGGTGGGTCTTGTGCCTGGCCGGCATAATATTTTCGGCAGTTTCCATATTCCTGAAAAATGACGTCGCCTCAACTATTTTCGGGGCAGGTGCCTTCTCCTGCTTCTGGGGCATTCATGAAATATTCCAGCAGGAGGAGCGCGTGCTGAAGGGATGGTTTCCGGAGAATCCTGCGAGGCATGAGTATTACGAAAATATAAGAAAGAATAAATGAATATGACGAAACTTGCTATTTTCGACTTGGACGGGACGCTGCTGGACACGGCCAAGGATCTTGGTAATGCGACGAATTACGCCCTGAGGAACTGTGGTTATCCGGAGAGGCCGCTGGATGATTTCTACCAGCTGGTGGGAAAAGGAATATACAACCTTTTCCGTGGGGCTGTGCTTCCTCGCGGGCTGTCCAATGAGGAACTTTTCAAGAGATATTCATCCGTGGATGAGGGGGTCGTGGACAAAATGGCTTCCTTCTTCATTCCATACTATGACAAGCACAAATGCGATTACACCATGCCTTATCCAGGAATATGCGATATGCTCGATGCCTTGGAAGCGCACGGGGTCGCATTCGGCGTTGCCTCGAACAAATATCAGGAGGCCACGGAAGAAATGGTGCTGCATTATTTCGGAAAGCACAAGTTCGTCAAGATTCTCGGCCAGAGGGAGGGGCAGCCGATCAAGCCCGACCCTGAGATAGTGGAGCAAATCATGGCTTGCGTGCCATCGCTTAAAAAGCAAGACGTAGTTTATTCCGGGGATTCCAACGTGGACATGCAGACTGGGCTCAATGCCGACGTACGCACAATCGGCGTTCTCTGGGGCTTCCGCACTCGTAAAGAACTGGCAGCCTACAACCCCTCTGCCCTTGTCAGCTCCGCTGCCCAGCTCACCGACGAGATACTCAGATCCTGACCTTTGTCAGAATGACAAAAGCCAGAACAACCTGCCACGTCATCCTGAACTTGATTCAGGACCTATCCTGCCCTAGGTGGCGAAGCAAGAAGTACATTGCAGGAAACAGGAACAGGTCGGCGGCGCACCATGCCGCCGGATCGCCCAGGCACACGCCCATGAAACCCATTGCAGGAACCATCCAGATGCTCACCGCACAACGCGCCAGCATCTCCATTACCCCGGACATCAGCGAAAGGGTAGAATAGCCTAGGCCCTGAATCGAATATCTGAATATGGTGAGCATTCCAAGCACCGGATAGAAGTAATTCGAAATCCTCATGTACTGTGAGGCGGGGTCTATTATCTGTCTCTGCGAAGGATCCACGAACAGAGCCATCATCTCGTCGGCGAATGGGAATATGACAGCGAAAGTGAACACGAAATACACCAGCATTATTCCCGTAGCTGCCTTCAAGCCCGATTTTACTCTGTCCAGTCGCTTCGCTCCAATGTTCTGGCCACAGTACGTTGCCATGGCAACCCCTATGTTCTCGAACACCGTCGTGAACACGTATTTCACCCTCATCGAGGCTGTGAAGGCTGCGACGTACATGGTTCCAAGTGCATTATTGGCCCTCTGCAGCATGATTATGCCTATTCCTGTAATCGAGAATTGCAGCCCCATCGGAATGCCATTGTTCAGCAGATGCGTCACATGATCACTATTGTAACGTCTTTCCTCCCCTACCGGAATCAGCATCTTCATCTGCCTTATTATGAATGAATAGCAGAGGCTCACCGAAACTACTTGTGAAATTAATGTGGCGAATCCGGCGCCGAACACTCCCCATTTGAAAACAATCACGAAGATAAGGTCCAGGATAATGTTCGTGGCAGACGAGACTAGCAAGAAATAGAACGGCTCCTTGGAGTTGCCCAGAGACCTGATGAAGCCTGCCAGAAGATTGTAGGCAATGGCTAGCGGAATACCAAAGAACTGGAGCATCAGGTAAATCCATGCCTGATGGAATATGTCATCCGGAACGTTGACGAGGCGCAGGATCGGCGAGCATAAGACGCAAATCGGAATAGTCAGCAGCACTGAAATCCAGACTCCTATCCTAACGGCATTGGCGACATATTGCCGCATCAATGAATATTCCTTTGCGCCGAATGCCTGTGCCACAGGCACGCAGAAACCAGCGCAGGCACCATTGCAGAAGCCTAAGAACAGGAACATGATCGAAGACGATGCTCCTACTGCGGCAAGCCCCTCAACCCCGACCCATCGCCCGACGATGGCGGCATCCACGACCTGATAAAGATGCTGCAGAACGTAGCCCAGCACCAGCGGCAGCGCAAAATACAAAATATTCCTCGCCGGACTCCCCACCGTCATGTCCCTCACATTCGCCATATTCAATGCAATTCCCAATTTTTGAGAACTGCAAATTTACGAATAATTTTATCTTTAATTTTAGAATGCGAGCTAGCAGGAAATATTTTATAAGCAGCTAATAATCAATATATTCATTCCTTACATTTATTCATTCCTTCGCAGACTGACCGCTCTTCGCATATGCTTTCGACTTGCACGTCCCATTTTGAGGCCGGGAAAGTTTCTGCTGACTTCGCCGTCTTTGCATCGTCTTCGTCGAATCTGCCCTGCAGTTCTGCGGGGTATTTTTTAACGATTCTCAGGTGACAGGACTTGGCATCTGACGAATCCTTGCACCAGACGACATTGCAGCGGCCGTAAGACAGTGCAGCATCCACGGAAGTCTCGTCTCCGCTGATGAAGAAATCTGACTTCGCCATATATTTTACGGCCTTGCCCTCTTTAGGAATAATGAGATATGCCTCAATATTATATATGCCCTTTTCTGCCAATTCATATCCCAGCACTTTTGCCGTCAAGTCACCTTCTTTGAAATTCGTTTGTTTCCCAGAAGGAGATGTCATTTTGATGGCTAGGCTTACCTTCTCATCCTCATCTTTATTTTCGCAGCTGAGAGTCATGAACCCCTGCCCCTGCAACGAGAGGGCAGAGAAGAGTGTCATTGCCACTATCGAAATCAACCTTATTATCTTTTTCATAACATGTCTAAGAATACGATTGAGGTAAGTAATAAACTATCATATAGTTGCAACTCCATGTAATATCTTTGTTAATTTCTGAGTTATAATAATATACAGAAATGTAATCCACAGGGCCATTCATAACACTGCTGCCATATAATATATAATCAGTTGACTCTATTGGTGTATTTCCACCTGTCTCTGTTGTTAGCAAACAAGACTGAAGGTTGTTTGACATAAATTGCAAATTGTGATACGTTTTGGACGATACTCCTCGGATAAAGCGACTGCTTGCAGAAACATATCCCTCAAGTTCTATAACGTAACCACTACCAATAGACATATTTTCGATGACGTAACTATCCCGATTTAATAATGTTCCGCAAAAAGAGGTATAATTAACAACGCTGCTGTCTGCTGGATCAGAATTTCCTGGATCGGTAGGGTCAGAAGTGCCTGTGCTATCATCAGGAAACGCTTTCTTCTCGGAATATTGTTTACTACTCGGCTTTACATAAACGATATTAAGATCGTAACCTTTTGATTTGGCATCCTGAGTTAAAGAATCCAAAATTTTATTTTCCCTCAAGATAGCTTCATACTCCTGGGTAAGTTCCTCAGACCTTGTTACCGATTCATCGGCAGAAAAAACATATCGTTTCGTTATATTATCAAAAAAAAAACATTTTCTGAAACAAAGATTAGATTCCGTGAGTCAATTGGTTTGCAAACCTGATCTTTTGTGCAACTAAAGAAGGAAAATGCACATACAATGCAAATTATCAATAAAACATTTCTTTTCATGGTATTTGGTTTTAATGTTTGCTGTTAATTTAGGATAATTTTTTGTATTTCACAACGTTTTACCACCAAAAAAAATAAATCGGACATTGTTCCGGGAGGCCACTAGTGCCCAATCAAGACTTGCGTGGTCTCAAATGCGGATGTCCCTGCGATAATCCATATGCGTGATGCCATACATCTTCTTGAATGCGCTATAGAAATTGGGCGAATGCTCGGAACCGCAGCAGTCGGCGATGTCTTTGACCGTCAGAGCCGGCTGGCCATCCAGCAGGTTACGGGCTCTTTTCATCTTTAACGTCAGGATGTATGAGGCCGGAGAGTCGCCTGCAATGGCCACGAGCTTCTTGCATGGGTGAGCAGCACCCACTCCAGCTGCCACCGATAATCAGCCACTTACGAAAGGCTCTTGCTCACCCTCTGGAGACTGGCCATTCCCGAAAAGTTTCTGCGGACTTCGCCATTTCCTGACTTTGGCGGTCCATAAACAAGAAATTTTGTTTCCGTTTAATAATCAGACAGATAGTGAAAATTCCATTTTGGGGGTGAATCGCCTCACCTTTTGGCTATCTTTCTAACTCGGCGGAAATCCCGCCTTGAGATTGGTCAGAACATAACATCTTCGTCATCGTTGCCAGTTGAGTCAAAGAACATGACGGCATATATAGGCATATAGATTGTCTTACCATCCTGCTTGATTTCTCTTTCGTTTGAGAGGACTACTGCTGAATTTACATGATAATCCTCATTGCCGACCATATTGTTTAAGGCACTGTGAATGGCATAGTCCCGTCCGGACTTTACCTCAATGGGAAGAATGCTCAATGCAGAATAGTCATCAACGAGAAAATCCACTTCGCCCTTCTTCCTATTGTCGTAATAGTAGAGTTCATGACCATGAGCCTTCAATTCCTGTGCGACAACATTCTCATATGCCGCGCCAAGGTTGACGCTGCGCACATCGTTCAATATCGGACGGAGGTTGTTATGGTATAGTTGACCGGTCAGCATTCCCACGTCATTCATATAGAGTTTCAGCAGGTTCTTCTGCAAGGACTCCTTCAAAGGGTAACGAGGGTTTGAGATTGCATGGACTGCAATGGTGATGCCGGATGATATCAAATACTCGAACTCGGCAGCATATCTTTCAAAGCGGTCTCCCTTCTTGTCTTGAATGTCTTTTGCCACGACACGTTTCTTCTTATTTTCCATCTGCGATGGAATCATGTCGTAAATGCGCTTGACGAGCAGCTTACCACCATTGTCTTCTTCATACTTTGATGCATCCTCCACGTACAGTCTGTGGATAGCATTCTGTACTTCCCTGACCTTTACGATGTTGTGTGTCTCAAGATAGGTATTAACAGCATCCGGCATTCCACCTATGAGCAGATACTTGCGAAACAAATTCATGACACGGTTGTGTACCGCCTCAGGAAGAGATTGTCGGACGTTGATTTTGTCACGCATTGCATCAATGGCATCCTGTCCAAAGCCATTCGCAATAAGGAATTCCTCAAAGTCAAGCTGATACATCTGCTTTGGGATTACGCTTCCTATGGGTATGGATGTTGTAGTCCGCAAAGCTATTCCAAGCAAGCTCCCACTGGCAATGAAATGGTAACGGTGTTCTTGCCGTAGAAACTTAAGCATGGTAAGGAATTGGGGATAATGCTGTATCTCATCCAACAGTACCAAAGTGTCATCATAATTGCCAAGTTTCTCACCGGCAACACTGCTGAGGTTCAAGTAGAAGTCGTCAGTAGTCCTCACATTCTTGAATATCCGGTCACCATCGTCATCCTCAACGAAGTTAATCTCCACAAAGTTCTTATATACACGGGTACCCACTTCACGGATTATGTATGACTTGCCTATCTGCCGTGCGCCTTCAATGACCAGTATCATGTCGGAATTTGACCTTAAATGATCCTCAATATAGCTTGCTATCTTTCTGTACAACATATCGGATTACACTTTTCAAATGATTTTCCTTCTATAAAACTACACTTTTCAAACAATATATCAAAACAAAAACTGCACTTTTCAGAATGAATCTAAAAAATTGTACCTTTAGGACATTTCTAATATCTCTTTCTACGTAAGTGCTATAATAATTCCTGTAAAATACTGTGGGTGGAATATGGCCGGCAATAGTTCCCAGATACAGCCCCTTGAACATCAGATTGTCTGTAGATGGGTCTTTTATAGAAGATCTCAACTCAGCGAACGAAAATCGCGCAAATTCCAAGTGCTACTTGAAATTTGCACGAAAATACAAAAAACATCAAACCTCGCAATAACTTAATTATGACTACTTAATTGGTCATCAATCATTCTTAAGGAAATCTACAGGATTGGATCTTGCGATGCGCAGCGAGCCAAGAGCCACCGTAAGGGCTATGACCGCGAGCAGAACCAGGTCTCCTGCAAGGAAATACATCGGGGAGAGGCTAACCTTGTCGGCAAACTGCCTCAGCCAGTCTCTAGCAATGAACCATGAGGCAATATCCCCGATGACTATCGCTATGAGAGCTAGTTTGGAGATGTCCATCACCAACATATTCACTATCTCTTGTGAATCTGCACCATTGACTTTGCGCACCGCTATTTCCTTGCTACGCCGCTCCGCCTCATCGAGAAGATAGCCAACGAGGCCTACCAACGCTATTATAAGGGCGAAAATCGAGCCTATTCCGAAGGCAGACCGCATCTTGCGGGTGTCGTCGTAAAGTTTTGCCATGCTGGCAGAATATGCCTGAACCTCAACGTCACGGTCTGGGAGGAAATCCTTTACTACGTTCTCCATCAGTTTCATATTCTCTCTGTTGAGCTCGCGGAATTTCACGACAAGCGTCGTGGCGATGTCCGAATACCATGTGGAATCGGTCTTGCTCAGGCAGAATCTTACGCTAGGGCGAGTGTCCGGATCGACAGCCGAGCCTATTCTGTAGTCTTTATAGACTCCGCAGATGGTGAGGGGATGACCATGCTCAGTCACCATAACCGACTTGCCGATAGCGCCATCGCTGAGATTCGTGAATTGCGAGAGCTTGGTCACGAAAGATTCGCTGACCGCTATGTCATCCGGCCCTTCCGGAGCCTTGCCCTCGAGCAGGTGGAAACCCATCAGCTTGAAAAAACCCTCGCTAGACCAATATTGATCCGCCACGTTGAAGAGTTCCGCGTCGCTGCCCGGGAGATATACATTGTTGCCGGAAGAACCTTCGAATGGAAGAGTGTAAGTGACTTCGGCGCCTTCAACTTCAGGGTAGGTGCGTAGTTTCTCCGCAATCTCGAACATGACGCCCTTCTTAGTGCTAGGTAGCTCCGAATATGCCAGATTCTTGTAGTCGTAACCGACATCCTCATTCATCATCTTGCCATACTGATGGTTGATGACTATTAGCAGCACGATGATAATGGCATTGATCATGAACTGGAAGACCAGCAGTGACTGTTTCCACTTTCGTTTGCTCTCTTTATAGCCTCTGAATGCGCTCGAAACAGGAATCCTTGCGAATAGCCTGGCGGGAATTATGGCCGATGCCAGGAACACAAAGGCAAGGACGGCAAGCACGATAATGAATGTCTGTGGAATCATGAGGTCATGAAGGCCCACACCCATGAGCTGTTCGATTTTCCCTCTGAAAGCGAGCACGAGGGCGGCTGCGGCAACCATGGACAGACCTAGGTAAAAAGCTGCAGATTTGAATAGCAGGCCGTAGATGTCGGGGTCAGAAGCTCCGTAGCATTTCCGCACGGCGACTTCCTTGGAACGTTTGACCACTTCCGAAACAGACACGAGAAGATAGTTAAGGGTGGCAATCAGTATGAGTAGGAAGGCCACAATCGAGAGTATGACCGCGCGGCTTCTGATCTCAGGATCCTGAGTGTGGACCTTCGGCAGGTTCACAAGCTTGTAAGACAGCTTGACCCCGGCTTTTTCCAGATCTTCTATAGGCTGCTTAGCCTGCTGCATCTTGAAGATGGCATCTTTGAGGGAAGAAGGATCGGTCCCGTGGGATAGTTTCACATAGCCCAGATACCTGTCGTTCCCGACCCAGTTCTCCCTGCTCCACTGATTCATGTGATCCAAGCTAGCTACCATGTCGACATCCGAGAAAGAACTGTTCTTCGGGAAATCTTCATAGACGCCGACTATCGTGAACTGGAAATCTCTCAGCTGCTCATTGCTTATCACTTTTCCCATTGCCGCCGCAGGACCGCCTAGTTTTTCCGCAAAAGAACGGGACACTACGACGTTCTTCGTCAGGCCGCAGAGAGCCTCCCTCCAATCGCCGACAAGCCATTCCCTGTCGAAAATCTTGAAGAAACATGAATCTGCAATGCGCAAGGTGCCTTTTATGACGTTGTCATTTTCATCATAGAACTTGTCAGAATCGAAAATGAAAGTTATCCTCGTGGCCTCTTCGACTTCAGGAATGAATTCTTTCATCCCCGGAGCCACTCCCCCGCTGACCTGGTTATATTCTTTCGACTCTTTCTCCCTCTCCACTCCGCTGTATATCTGATAGATGTCATTCACGTCGCGGAAGCAGCCATCGAACGACATCAGGAAGACCACCATCGCAATGAGCACAGAGCCGATGGCCAAGCCTGCAGCTAGGGAAATCATCTTTATCAGCGCACCTTCTAACTTTTTCATAATCATTTAATTATTAAGTTGCCTAGAGCTTATTCATTTCTCAAAGAGTCAACGGGATTTGACGTCGCCGCACGCAGGGACTCCAAAGTCACAACGCCTATGGTCACCGCAAGCACTGCGAGCAAAGCAACTACGAATACCCAAGGCTGCAGGCTTATCCTATATGCAAAGGTCAGGAGGTAACGCCTCATGATTAGCAAGCTCAACGGGGCGGCCACCACGAAGCAGCCTATGACGATGAAGACGAACTTGGAATTTATCATCTTGAGTATCTCCTCCACCGTTGCTCCGTTGACCCTTCGAACTCCGATTTCTTTCCTGCGTCCTTCTGCCTCGAACATCACCAGGCCGAAGACACCCATGAGCGAGATAATTATCGCGAGGATGGTGAAAAGGGTGATCAGTTTGGACAGTTTCGACTCCCTGTCATAAACTTTCTGCAAGGTTTGGTCGAATAATTTGATGTCGAAATCACCAGCGGACATGCTTGCATCATACTCTGCAAGAGTAGAGCCTATGAATTTCCGCACTTGGGTGAAATCGCAGCCGGGCGCCGTCCTGACGAAGAGCTTCGAAAGCGGCCTCCACGGCTCCTTGCCGAAAACGTAGAAGCTGAAAGGAGCCACTGCCGACCTCAGCGGAGCGTAATTGAAGTCTGCGCAAAAGCCAGCTATGTCAGTGGGCTTATCCATATGCCCGCCGATCTTATCTTCCAGAGTGATGCCGAATTCCTTTTTTGCTGCCTCGTTGAATATGAATGCTCCATTCTCGCACTGTTCGTCTGACTGCTGGAAATCTCTTCCTTCCTGAACCGGTATATTCATGAACCTCAAGAAGTTCCATGATACCGGATAGCACTGCCAATTACGTTGCTGGCCATTGATTTCCCTGCCCCAGCCCATCCTGCTTTCAGAGACCATGTTGCCATCGGCCCAAGCCACATCCTTTATGTCAGGATTCTGCTTCAGTCTCTCTTCCACAGTGGATCTCTGCCTGCCGACCGAATAGCCGGAGCTGACGACCAGAAGATTCTCCTTGTCGAAGCCAAGTTCATGGTTCAGCATGAAAGAGCGCTGCTTATTGATGAATATTGCGCAAATGATGAGAGCAATCGAAATGGTGAACTGGACTCCTACGAGGGAATATCTTATCGCCTTGCCTTTGCGGGTCGCTGAGAACGAGCCTTTCAGCGACAGAGCTGGAGGCACCGAGGTCGAATACAGGGCCGGATACAGGCTGGCGATGATTGCCACCAGCACGGCCACTCCGACGGTCAAAGCCACGATGAGAGGATTGGAGCCGAATCTAGCGGTGAATGGAATCAGGTCTGCAAGGTGTGATTTCCCGAAGGAAATGACGACTAAGGTGGAGAGCGCCAGTGAGATGAAGGTCAACAGCAAGGATTCCCCTATCATCCCCATAACCAGAGAAGTCCTTGACGCACCAATCACCTTCCTGATGTTTATGCCCTTGATTCTCAAAGGGATCATAGCCACGAAGAAGTTGACGTAGTTGACCATCGAAATCAAGAGAATTAGGATGGCAATGGCGAGCAGGGTGTAGGTGGTGCTCTTGTTGCCGGTCAGGCTGTCACCTCCTGCCAGAAGAGGGTCAAAGTAGGTGTCACGGATGGAGACCAGACGGCATTTGATACGATTCAGGTCGTCGTCTCCTTCTGTCGAATCATCCGAGACCTGCTTCATATAGAACTCTTTGGCTACCTCGAAGGCTTCTTTCTCGAAGTCTTCCTTCTTCTCGGACGGATTCAGCTTGACATAGTAGCAGTAGGACCACTCGCTCATATTGTCAATATTTTCGTCTGTCAGAAGGTTGAATCCATCATTGGTGGCGAGATCAGAGATAGGAGAGAAATCCTTATAGATGGCGACGACGGTCATCTGCACGGACTGTCCTCTACTAATGAGATTATAGGTCGAACCTGGAGCCAGACCAGTCTTTCGTGCGAAAGATTCGCTTATGGCTGTCTGCCGCCATGTTTTCATGTCATCGAAGGAGCCTTGCACAAGCTCATAGCCGAAGGTCTTGACGGCACCGATGGACAGAGAATTGAAAACGGCGGTAATCTTGTCCGAGCCTTCTTCCAGCGAGATGGTAGTACTTAAGCCAAGCATTTGTCCGCAGCCTCCGCTCTCGATGCCAGTGGCGGTGGAGAGAATCTTCTCCTGAGGCGGCCTGTTCAGCCACACCGAGTACTTGCCTTCTTCGTAAAAGTCAGGCAAGGTCAGAACGTAGATCCTGTCGCTGTCCTTGATGCCGTGATTGTAGGTAAAGTCGTGATGGACCTGCACGAAAATCACGTACATTGCAGCGAAGGCTGCAGTCATGCCAAGAACGTTCAGGATGGTTGAGACTATGCTGTTTTTCTTAAATAGACTAATCATGAAAATTCAAATTATGAATATTTTGAACTCTGCTGGAATTAGAGTTCATTCTGCACGTCGCTCACGATCTGGCCATCGAAGAGGTCAATCGTCCTCTGTGCAACGGCAGCATCCTTCGGAGAGTGCGTCACCATCACGATCGTGGTACCCTCATGATTCAGCTCGGAGAGCAGGTCCATCACTTCTTTGCCGTTCTTGGAGTCTAGGTTTCCGGTAGGCTCATCGGCCAGTATCAGCTTGGAATTTATGACCACCGCTCTCGCAATCGCCACCCTCTGCTGCTGGCCTCCCGACAGTTGCTGAGGAAAATGTGATGCCCTATGGCTGATGTTCATGCGTTTCATTATTTCGGTGACGCGCTTCTTCCGCTCGCCTGCAGATATGTTCAGGTAACGCAACGGAAGCTCTATGTTCTCATACACGTTCAGCTCGTCAATCAGGTTGAAGCTCTGGAACACGAAACCAATGTTCCCCTTGCGGAACTTCGTGCGCTCCTTCTCCTTCAGCTTCGAGACCTCCTTCCCAAGCAGCTCGTATGAACCGGAAGTCGGATTGTCCAGAAGCCCCAGAATATTCAGAAGCGTGGATTTACCGCATCCTGATGGTCCCATGATGGCTACGAATTCGCCGTCTTTGATTTCGAATGACACTCCGTTGAGCGCCGTGGTCTCGATTTCTTCTGTCCTGAATACTTTCGTAAGATTGCTGACTTTGATCATATTGCTATAGTTTTTAAATATTTTTTTTGAAATCGTTCTTCCCACCATTGATGGAAAGCCTAAGATTTCTTCCGACGCTGAGAAAGACAACCCCCGTGCCATCTAATCTAGCATATTAATAATGAATATATTATATTCACAAACCACCTTTCCGTTCCGTAAAGAAACTTTACACCTTTTGTAAACAATGTTTACAAATAATATCCCTCGGAGATCGATTGGACGATCCGAGGGATTGATAGTTAAGTTAGAGTTAAGCTTTTGGGTAATTATCTAAGCTCATCGGCAGGGTTGGTCCGGGCTGCGGCGAAGGTCTGCCAGAAGACGGACAGGAATGAGATGGCAAGGGATATTGCGACAGCCACGACGAAGATCCACGCATAGCCGGAAATCCGGTCGATAAAGGATTCCAGGTACTTGCGCGAAGCCCAGACGGCCACAGGAACCCCGATCACGCATGCGATCAGCACCATTATCATATAGTCCACGACATTCTTAGCAAGTTCGCTCTCCACTGTTCCGCCGAACACCTTACGGATGGCAATGTCGTGCGCCCTCTCATCGGCGAAATATCCGCTCATAGCAATGAGTCCGAGCAGGGAAATCATTATCGAGATGAACATGAACATCTCCAGCAGCCTCATATTATCCAGGGCAGGCTTGAGAGCATCCTTGTAGCCATCATCGAGATAGGAAAGGATGTCGATCTCCTCCATGCCGGTATCGTTCCATTTTTCGAACGCTTGCCTAATGGCATTCATCGCTTCGCCGTGATCGCCTTTGGTCTCGATGAGCAGCCCTGGCCACCACATGTCGCTATCGCGTATCACGCTCACGATGATGTTCATCCTTTCCCCTTCGTTGGCGATTGACAACGGGATATCTTTGAACACCCCTGCAAGCTGCTCGCAACCAATGGCCCGCTGACTCAGGGTGTCGATTTGCAGATGGCTGTCATCAAGGCCGGTGGCGCGGAACGCCGTCTGGGAAAACCATACGGAATTGTACATCGGAGCTCCGAAGTTCTTTTCCTGCCTGAAATTCAGCATCGAGAACGCAGTACTGTCAACCCAGCAGATACGGTAGAGTATGTCCTTGCCATCCAATGTGGTCGAATACTGCCCATTGGCGAAGAAGGCAGGACAGCCTTGCGAGAACCCGATGCGCTCCACGCAAGGAAGCTCCCTAAGGAGATCTGCCAAGGACATGTCTGGCTTCTTGCTCCCGAACGTGTACATGTAAATTTTCTCAGCCGAATCGTAATTCTTCGGTCGCTTCAATGACTTGCCGTACTGAGCCTCCATGACCAGAGCCATGGAGATGAGGAACACCGAGAAGGCACATTGCAGGACTATGAATATCTTGCTGAATACCATCTTGTTGCTTGTCCTGAACGAGCCGCGCACGATGTCTATCGGATGGAAGCGGCTGGCAAAGAGAGCAGGAAGCAGGCCTGACAGGGTGCCGGTAAGGAGGGTCAGCAGGACAAACCCTGCGATGTAGGCAGGCTTGAATTCAATCGTGATGGGCGCCACAGGGTTGCCAAGCAGATTGTTCATCATCGGAGCCAGAGCGATTGCCAGAAGCAGCGCGAAGACAAAGCAGACCGCAGTGAACAAGACCGATTCGGCAATATATCGCCAGATTACTCCTGAGCGCTGTTCTCCCACGAGCCTGCGTGTGGCCATCTCCTTCGCCCTTTTTCCCACCAGCGCGAAATTGAGGTTTATGTAATTGAATATGGCGCAAAGAAGAAGGAGAAGCCCAGCCAGGGACAGGAGCCTCAGGGTGCCGAGGTCTCCCTTGTTGATATGTCCCCAGTCTTCAGTGAAATACAGCTCGTCCAGCCTCCATATCTTCAGCTTCTCAAAGAAGCCCTTCCCGTAAAAAGGATAAACGTCTTTGCACACAGCTTCAGCCTTGTCGAACAACACCTGGCGGTCCGTCCCCGGTGCCACTTGCGCGAAAGTGATGACATTTCCAAAATTGTCATAGGCAGCAAGCTTGCTGTACAAATTGCTCTTGTTGCTTGCAATTATGTCGCAATATGAGATGAGCGTAGCCTTGAAATCCTTGACTATGCCGGAAATCATAAGCTCATTGCCACCGATGGAAAGCTGGTCGCCAACTTTCAGGGAATGCTTTGCAGCGAAGGTCTCGCTGATCAAGATGTTGTCCTTGGCATCCAGCGAAGAAGGCGAGCCTGACACGAAACCATAGTAAGGGAATATGTCGAAGAAAGCCTTGTCGGTTCCCATCACTTCGGCATTCACGACTGACTCTCCGATGCGGAAGCGCCTCTCCTGCGAAATTATGCTGGTGACCTTCGCCACTTCCGGCACCCTGGACTTGAGGGCATCGGGAAAACCGTAGGTAAGCCCTATGCAATCCGGCATGCCGAAGACATAGATGTTCTTCCTATCTGGATTTTCCGTATTGATGGAATATTGTTGGTAAGCATATGAACCGAAAATCACCACGAAGGCAAGGCTCACTACCAGCCCAATGGCTTCGATAATGGCGTAGGCCTTATTGCGAAAAAGGAATCTTAGAAAAGACTTCATCGTGAATCTATATTTTTTTCGTCTTCCGCAGGTACAATCGATGTGCCGATTATAGCATATGACTATCAATCAACACGTTGCATTTCAAAAGACACAGAACAGCCGTAAAGATATTTTACAAAATGCGTAAACTTTGTTTACAACTTACCTGAATCTTCCTGTGTCCAATCCTTCACGCTTCTTCTCGGTATATCCTCCGAACTTCCAGGTCAATGACACTCCCGCCTGCCGATAACATTCATATCCTGACTTCATGTACTGTCCTCCGTAGTCGATGAGCGGAGAAATCATGCTCGTCTGGAAAATATCGTTGCAGAAGATGTTGATGAGTCCCCTGCCTTCTGCGAACCCCCAGCGCAGCTGGACGTCCAGATTACCGGAAGCAGGCAGGTCATAATTGCCTTGGATTCCTTTGGAACGTATCATTCCGTTCACCAGCAGCTTGAGACCGTGCTTCTTGGACAGGGTGAAAGTATTGTTCATCACCGCCATCCCGAAGACGATGTCTCTGTCGAAAGGAATGTCATAGAAGTCGCTGTCCTTCTCTCTCTGCCAGGCGCCGATAAGCGTCGTGCGGCCAGTCCACCACTCACCTACATTGAAAGGTATCGAGGCCTGGATGCCACCCTGCTGCATGAAGTCCTCGTTCAAAGTGCGATACGTCTGCACCAGCCTGTCTGGATTCTGATACAGCAGCTGGATGAAATAGTCCTTAATGTGACTGAAATATGCCGAGAATACATATTTGCTTTTCAAGATGTAGGAAAGAGCGACCTGATATTCCTTACTTGGCCGCAGCGAAGGGTTGCCAACAATTTCGGTATAGGCATCGGAATGGGTCGTCGTGCTCTGCAGAGACCAGTAATCAGGATACCCTTTGTCCGAAGATAGCCCCAGCTGGACGATGTGCCCTGCCGTAGGGAGCCATGTGACATTGAGCGTCGGATACACCGACCAGTCATTCCAGGCCTCGTTCTTGAAATGCTCCAGAGCCAGCGAGCCGTCCATCATCCATTTCTCGGAAAATGACTTGCTGAATCCGGCATAAACATTTTGCGATTGCTCATCAAGCAGCGAACTAAAGCCGTCGTCTCCTCCAACGCTTATCTTCTGGCCAGTAGCAGGATCATAGTACCATTGGAAACTCTTGTCCCTCGCCCATTCCAGATTAGCTCCGTAGTTCAGTTCCCAGCCGTTTTCGAGGCTATGTTCCTGAGCCACAAACACTTTCCAGCGGTCAATCGTCTGCCGGTCTTCCGTACGGTAATGGCTGTCCACGCCCTCGAATGTGCTTTTGAGCAACTGGTCGGATGGCGCATTGTAACGCGTGTATTCCGCTCCAAGCGAGAGCCCGAAAGGAGCCTTATAGTCTGCACGGAAATTGTGAAGATGCTTGTCTTTGCCTAACCTGGCCGTCGAAATCTGTGTCCCGGTCGTATTGATGTCCGTTCCTCTCTCGCTAATGCTGCCATTGTACACTAGGCTCGCCCTGTGCTTTTCGCTGAAGAAATAATCAGCGCCCCATCGCACCTGATGATTCCGGTCCCAGGCATCCGCTAACTTCTCCTCATCAATATCGTGGACGCTGCCATCGCTGAGCCGATGCCGTGCCTTCATCGTATTATCATTATGCGTCTGCTCATATTCATAGGTGTATGTCAAGTCCGTAGAGAACTTGCCCTTGGCATATTGCAGGGAGCCACGCCCCTGGCCGCTGCCGTTATATTGATTAACATACAGCCCATAGATCTCTCCCTGCAGCTTGCCTCGGTCTTCGGAATCGTGGTTCAGGACAATGTTGATGAGCGCGCCTCGCACTTGGTACTTCGCCGTAGCGTTGGGAATGACCTCCGCCTTGGCAATCCGGCTCACGGGCGTTGAACGCAGCAATGCATTTACCTGGTCGGCTGACAGCGTCGATACTTTCCCATCAATCACCACCGTCGCTCCTCTTCCTGCAACAGCAAAGCCTTCCCCCTGAGGCGTCACGCCTGGAAGCTTTCCGATGGCCTCGAAGGCGTTGTCCGCCGGAGTCTTCTCCAAAATTCGTTGCACATCATACACCAAAGCGCCTTTATCCACCTTGACAACAGGGATCTCACCCACGACCGTGGCTTCCGATAATTTCAAAAACAGACTGTCAGCCGCGGTGACAGACAATGAATCCGGATTCTGTGCGGCCACCCGGGCAGCAGAGATGGCAATACACACCAGCAATAAAATTCTCTTCATGTCGATATTAATCAGGCCGTCCTTTCCGGCCATTATTTCACGCTGCTAAATTGCCATGAATCTCGGACAAACTGTGTTAACGTTCGGTTAAGAAGTGTTAAATAGTGTTAAAACGCTCTCTGATTCTGCAAATTCCGCTAACTTTGCGACATGAAATTTCCGTCCAGACGCATCGTCATATTGCTGATACTATCTCTGGCAGCTCTCTTCGACTACCAGATTTATTGGCTGTCCGGCCTATACCGTTCCTCCATCAAATCGAAGGAATCTCAGATAAACCTCGCTCTCCAGAAGGCCGACTATGCCGAGATGATGGAACGGCTGCGCGAGGTCAGCGCAAGCGGCCGCCACGGGACGATAGATTTGAACACCGGATGGTCCCAAGACAGTGTGTCCTCACTGGTTTCCGTCCACACAAACCCAATCGTAATAAATGAGAATGGCTCCAAATCCGTATCTGTCACGACCGTTCAAGTGAACCGGAATCCTGGCAAAGACAACGAGCAGACGCAGTACGCTTACGCCATTAGCGATTCTCAGGAATCCACAGGCTACTACCAGCGGGGAATGCATGCCGGAGTGGATGTCCTTGCCAAAGTGAATTTCCATAAGCTGGACTCCTTGCTTACAATGATGCTCGACGACTACGGGCTGAGGGTACCGCACCGCCTGCAGATGTTCACCGACAGCACGATGGTCGCAACTATTTCAACCTCCGGCTATGAGCCGTCCGGCAGAGCTAGGAATTACGACTACGTCTACGGAAAAACGCTCGCTGACAAATACAAGCTAACGATTGAGCCCCTTACCGGCATTGTATTCAGAGAAATGTCCGAGGTAATCGCAGCCTCGCTGATTCTGTTCCTCATGCTCGCCTTTTCCTTCTGGTTTCTCATCCATGCCATGCTCAAACAAAAGAGCCTGGAGGAAATGAAGAGCGACTTCACCAACAACATCACCCACGAGCTCAAGACACCTGTGGCAGTGGCGTATGCCGCCAATGACGCTCTGCTGAACTTCGAGGCCGGGAACGACCCCGCAAAGCGGCGTGAATATCTGGAAATCAGCCAGAGCCAGCTGAAGAAACTGGAAGGAATGATCGAGCAAATCCTTTCAATGAGCATGGAAAGCCGGAAAACCTTCGAACTCAGGAAAGAAGATATCCCCCTCAAGCCTCTGCTGCAAAACTTGGCGGACCAGCACTGCCTTTCAACGGAAAAACCTTGCGAGATCCATATCGAGTCAGAAGACGCTCTGGTCATTCACGCAGACCGCTTTCATTTCGGGAATGTCATTAGCAACCTCATCGACAACGCCATCAAATATTCCGGAGATGCCGCCAATATCGTAATCAGGGCAAAGACGACTTCTGGCGGCGTTGAAATAAGCGTCAAAGATAACGGCATAGGGATAGCTCCTGACAAACAGAAGCACATATTCGACAAATTCTACCGCGTCCCCACCGGCGACATTCACGATGTCAAAGGTTATGGCCTGGGCCTCTACTACGCCAAGACCATGGTTGAAAAGCACGGCGGGACCATCAGCGTCTCCAGCTCCCACGGCAAAGGCAGCGAATTCAGGATATTCATTTCTCAGGCTTCCTGCTGATTCTGTCTTTATGAATATTAGTTTGTCACTATGAACGAAGCGAGGAATTTATGTCAACGATAAAAATACTGCTTGTTGAAGACGAAAAGACCTTGGTCCAAATCGTAAGCGAGACCCTCCGAGGCAAGGGCTTCAGCGTCGAGACCGCCTATGACGGCATTGAAGGGCTCAAACGCTTCTTTGAGGTCCATCCGGACGTCCTCATCGCCGATGTCATGATGCCTCGGCTGGACGGATTCGAAATGGTGCGTCGCATCCGCAAAGCCGATGACCGCACCCCTGTTCTCTTCCTCACGGCGAAATCCACCCCAGACGATGTCGTCACTGGCTTCGAGCTGGGAGCCAACGACTATCTCAAAAAGCCATTCGCCATCCAGGAACTCATCGTCCGAATAAAGGCTCTGATGGGAAAAGCTTACATGACGGAACGGCAGGAAATGGAACAGAGTGAGTACCTGATAGGAGATTATCGCTTCTTGCCTGTCACCCAGGCCCTTGAATATATCCCCAATGGAACAACCAACAGCCTCTCTCACCGAGAAACCGAAATCCTCCACCACCTATGCCGCGCAGAAGGAGCAATCGTCCCCATGCAGAACCTACTCCTGGACCTCTGGGGCGACGACGATTTCTTCAACGCCCGCAGTCTTCAGGTATTCATCACACGCCTCCGACGCAGCCTTTCCAAAGACCCACGCATCCGCATCGTCAATGTCCGCGGCTCCGGCTACAAACTGATTGTGGCGGACTATTGAACCACCGCTACCGGTCTTCTGCCGCACGGAAGCTTACCTGAACAGCAGCTCGAAGGTCGTGCGGGATGGGCTGGAGGCGAGTAGAGAGATGGTGCCGCCGTGCCTGTTCATTATCTGGCGGGAGATACTGAGGCCTATGCCGCTGCCATTGGATTTCGTGGTGAAGAAAGGCACGAAAATCTGCTCCTGCACGTCGGGCGGAATTGGAGCGCCATCATCTGAGACGCAGACATGGGTCTCTCCCGAATTGTCGATGTAAGTGCTGATATCCACATGCTTGGAGCCAGCCTGAACGGCATTCTTGATTAGATTTATGACCACTTGGGAAATCTGGCTCTCGTCAATGTAGAGCATGATGTCCTTCGTCAAGGCCTCGTAAGTGCACTCGGTACCCGCGTCCTTGCATTGCTTGTCGGTCAGCCTGAGGACCTTGTTCATGAGGTCGTCCAGCATCACCGCCTTGCGAAGGGGACGAGCGACTCCGCTCAGTTCCCTGTAGGTTTCAACGAATTTGATGAGGTCACGAGACGAGGCCGAGATGGTCTCCAAACCTTTCTTGACATCCATTTCCTGCTCCTGTGGCGGCAGGTCGGCGTACTTCGACAACGCATCGCTCAGCGAGGCGATTGGCGAGACAGTGTTCATAATCTCATGGGTGAGGACTCGTATAAGCTTCGTCCACGATTCCTGCTCGTTACGCTGACGCTGACGTTCGAAAATCCAGCGTAACCTGTTAAGCGAGCGATTCAGCCTGTTGGATTCAGAAAAACGGAAATTCAGCTCGTCATCCTCTATGGCATCCAGCATGAAATCCACTTTCTTCCTGTCATTTCTGCGAACCACGACAGCAGTTACTACCACGGCCAAGACAACCACGGCAACAGCCACGACTATGATCAGCCAGGCATGCATCAAATATTATATTTGTTAAGCTTCTTGTAAAGAGTCGGTCTGCTGATGCTTAGAGCCTGGGCCACCTTCGTGAGGTTGCCGCCATACCGCTCCATCGCATCCCTGATGACCTTCTCTTCTGCCTCTTCCAGAGTTTCAGAAGCAGCAGCGGAAACATGTTCCTTAAGTTCGAAATCCTTTGGCTCCAGCTGCTTCCCTTCAGCGAGAATCACGGCCTTCTCCACGGCATTGCGCAGCTCCCTGATATTCCCGCTCCATGAATATTCTTTCAGCTCGGCTCCAGTCTCAGCAGAAATGCCTTCTACCGAGCGATGGTATTTTTCATTGAATACGGCTATGAAACGCTCAGCAAGCGGGATAATATCTTCCTTGCGCTCTCGAAGCGGCGGAAGTTCGAAATGCACTGTGTTGATGCGGTAATATAAATCCTCCCTGAAACGTCCCTCGGCGACGCTTTTTTCAAGATTAGTGTTCGTCGCGCAGATTAGCCTGATGTCGATCGGGATGGCCTTGGAGTCCCCTACCCTGGTAACGCACCTGTTCTGAAGCACCCGTAAAAGTTTTGCCTGCAGATGCAAAGGAATATTCCCAACCTCATCCAGAAAAAGGGTTCCCCCTTCTGCCTGCTGGAAAAACCCTACATGGTCTGCGTGCGCATCCGTGAATGCACCCTTCACGTGCCCGAAAAGCTCACTCTCGAAAAGAGTCTCAGGAATAGCCCCAGCGTCCACTGCTACGAAAGGCCTGTCTTTCCGCAGGCTATTGTCATGCACCTCCCTTGCCAGCAAGTCTTTTCCGGTACCGTTCTCTCCAGTAATCAAAACAGAAGCATCGGTCGGAGCTATCTTCGCAAGACTGTGACGTATGACTGCCATCTTCTCGCTGTCGCCCCAGTACATCACGGTAGCATCCGGCAGCGGCTCCGCCTTAGAATTAGCCTTCATCGCCTTGTCCCTAGCCGTAGACAAGGTGGAAATAAGCTTCTCGTTGTCCCAAGGCTTGGTTATGAAGTCAAAAGCCCCTCTGCGCATTCCTTCTACGGCAAGAGCTATGTCGGCGTATGCCGTGAAAAGGACGACCTCTGTTCGGGGAGATATCTGCTTAATCTCCTTGGTCCAATACAGCCCCTCGTTGCCATTATTGGTGCTGGAATTAAAGTTCATGTCCAGCAGCACGACATCAGGACGGAAGTTTTCAAGCATTGAAACCAAAGTGGCCGGAGAAGGAATAAGCTCAACGCCAGCAAAATAAGGGGGCAGGAGCAGCTCCAAAGCCGCCCTTATCCCCTTGTTGTCATCGACTACCAGTATGCGCCCTTTCTTCATCATGAGCAAATATAATTATTTATCAGAATACTAGGACATCGCTTTCCCCGAAATTGTCGTATGAAGAGGTAATTACCTTCTCCCCTGGCTCAAGACCTTCCAGCACCTCATAATATTGAGGGTTCTGCCTGCCTATACGAATATTCCTTTTCACAGCCTTGCTTCCATCTTTTGTCAGAACATAGATCCATTTGCCGCCGGTTTTCTGATAGAAGGCGCCACGAGGGATGAGGATGGCTGATTCTGGCTGGCCAAGCTGAAGATTCAAGTAATATGTCTGGCCGGTGCGTATGTTCTCTGGCTGCGTTTCCGTAAACTTGAAGTCTGCCTGGAACTTACCATCCCTCACTTCTGGGTAAACTTTACGTACCTGAGCGGAGAATTTCTCGCCCTGCCTCTCGAATTCTGCCTCCAGCCCAGGGACTACCCTGTCAATGTAGTGTTCGTCAATCTGAGCTTCAATCTTATAGCTTCCCACAGAATTGATCTGACCAATTCTAGTGCCTGCAGGAATAGATTGCCCTAATACCGCATCTAGCAGGCCAAGCTCGCCGTCGATCGGAGACTTTATCGTCAGGTTCGCTTTCCTCCCGCGAATCAGTGCCATATTCTGCCGCATATTGCTTAAATTGTCTTGCATCTGAGCGATTTCAACACTCCTGTAGAGACTGTCCTGAACGGCACGGTCCAGCACCAGCTTGTATTTCTTCTGCGAAAGCTCGTAGTCCTCCTTCGCTTTGAGATATTCCTCCTTAGCGATTAGTTTATCTGCATAAAGAGCCTTTTGCTGCTCGTAAGCCCTCTTGTTGCGCTGAACCTCGATTTCAAGGGTAGCTTCATCCTGCCGCAAAGAAAGTTTCTGCTGTTCCATCTGAATCATGGTGTTTCGCAGAATATTCTCTTTCTCTGCCAGTTCGGCCTCTGAATTCAGTATCTGAAGGTCAAGGTCATCGTTACTAAGCTCGAGGATAGGATCCCCAGCCTTCACCATAGCTCCTTCCTCAAGGATTATCTTCTCTACCGTGCCGCCCTCGCGAGGACTCAGCTGAATGGTGACCATAGGCTGCACCTGCCCGCTCACGCGAATATAGTCATTGAACTCGCCGCTCTTGACATCCCCGATGGTGAGGGTGTCCTTGTCTGCTCTGAAGGTTTTCCTGCTAGGGGAGGCAATGAGATAAATTATGAATATGAGGACGATTGCTCCTATCCAGAAAGGGAGCGCCTTGCGAGTGAACGCCAATCGCCAGCCTTTTTTCTTTTCAATTATTGTATCCATATTCCTTTAATATTTCATGTTCAACATATACTTGATATAATATTCATTAATATATTATATTAAAATTGATTAATATATTCCTCTCCCCCATAGTACCTAACCACGCTCTGCTTTATGAGATATTTGTAGAGGCTGTTGTATTTGTCCGCTTTAGCTTTCAGGTAATTGTCGGTCGCCGTCCTATATTCGATTGGCGAGATCAGCCCTTGCTCCAGCTTTCGGCTGTTGAGCTTGTAGGCTTCATCCTGCACTTCCTCTTTCCTGCTGGCCTGTTGCCATGCCGCCAACGCATCGTCGCTATCCTGAAAGGCCTTTCTCACCTCGGCATCGACATCGTGCCGCTTCTGGTCATACTCAGCCGAAGCTGTTGCCACGGCGTGCTTTTTCCTTGCAATAGTCGAATATTTCGAAAGCCTATTAAAGATTGGCAGAGTCAGGCTCAGCTGGACGTATTCTCCTGCATTATTCTTAAACTGGCTGCGGAAAGGATCAGTCGAAGAGCCTTTGTAAGAGTAATATCTTGTGTCCCAACCAGCGTAAAGAGAAAGCTTCGGCATCAGCTGCCATTTGGCTGTGTTAAGTGCTCTCTCGGCATTCCGAAGCTTCCATCCCGCTATCTGCACTCCTGGGTTGTTGCTCAGTGCATAGTCCGCCACGGAATTGACATCACCGGATGGCAAAGAGTTTCCTGCATCCTCGATGTCTGTCACAATGTTCAGGGCAGAGTCAAGAGGCCAGTACATCAGATCCCTCAGATTCAGCAGCTGCGTATTCAGCTGGCTCCTATTGTTCACAAGGTCATATTCCCTGTCAGCTAAGTCGGCCTCCATCTGAACCACGTCCGCATGCCCTTTCTGGCCGAGTTCTTCCTGACGCTTAGCAAGCTTCAGGGAACTCTTAGCAGTCTGAACCTGTTCTTCGAATAATTTCTGCAATTTGGTGAAATACACCACATTGTAGTATGATTCCATGACTGATAGGCAGATGTCTGCCTCGACCTGTTTCTCCTGAGTCACACCCATTTGCAGGGCAGTCTTGGAAATCTTGATGTTGTTGACTGCCTGGAAACCATTGAAGAGGTCGAAGCCGGCCTGGACCTGATAGCCGTTGTAGAAAGACGTCGTGTTGAAGTAGGTGTTGGTCTGAGGGTCGATTGACCTACCGAAGTTGTAGTAGGCATAGGTCTGAGAGGTGATTTGCGGAGTGAAAGCCATGAGTATCGCATCTCGCCTGTCGATTCTCGCATCCCCGTTCGCAGCCTGCTGAATCCTCATCTTAGTTGAATTGGAAATGGCGTAAGCCATGCAATCCTTCAGCGTCATTTTCGGCTCAGCATCCACCGTCTGCACCGTGTCCACCACCATTGATGCAGCAGCTAACGTCTGCGTCGTACCAGCTACCTGCTGCGCCGCCACCATTGACGCCGCAGCTAAAAATGAAATTAACATTATGAAAACCTTTTGCATATTCAAATCCGTTATCATTGCGACAACAGAATTGACACTAGTCATGCCACCAAAGGCAACATATTTATTTACAACAAATTATCCATTCGGTAGCCACTTCCGACCGTAAAATTTCTTTACAAAAACCGTAAAATTTCTTTACACTCAGCCAAATTTTGTCAAAATATTCTTACTTTTAGAAAAAATCTATCATTTAGATTCAAATGATTGGCATTCAATAGCCTAATGAGTTATGAAATGCAGTAGGTAATGATTTGGCGACCTATCTTCCGCGATGATATACAACGCTTTGCATAACTCGAATAACCTGCTGCAAAGATAAGGGTATATCGTGAGAAAAAAGAATTTTCTCCGAATTATTTTCGTAAAGCCGTCCGTTGGGGCGGCTTTTTGTTTTCCATGCATTCTATTCTTATGATAAAATGCTGTCCTTAAAGACTGTGTTTTTTGTTTTCGCCCAGCTTCTCTCTCTGCACATCCTCCACTTATGCCGGTGTATCATGTCGGGATCGGTTGTTCGTTGTCTGTGGCAAAGGTAGTTCCGGGCTTCTACGGACAAAAAAGTTCGGGGCGGCAAGCCGTTTAGACGACAATCTCCACACTTCCATTTCATTACAGGTAGTATTCTCGCCGTAAAACCTTGTTTGTCCTAAGCCCTACCTTTTTACGCCACTGAAACGAAAACGACCGACCCGACGGAAAGACGCATAAAAAAAATGTCGGATATGCAAGAAGCAGGGAAAAAGAAAAGTTGAAACTCAACTCCCTCACCTCTGGAATCCGCATAAATCAAAAAAATCAGACAAGATGAAACTGAGATACAAAATATCAACTTGGGTGGTACTGGCACTCGTAGGCTCTCTCCTTTGTGGCGGAAGCGTCTGGCTTTGGCTGGCAGGGATATGTGCAGGAAAACTCCTCATTCGGCTACTCCTTACCATCGCTTTGGCAATCGCAGTGTACATCTTGGCTTATGCTCTCATCATCGGGGCAATACTTTGGGTACTCATTTCTTAAATACGCTCATATATGAAAAGAAGAAGCAAGACAATCGCACAGCAATGCAGATACTACGAGGTGGACAACATCTTCGAGTATATGGTATCGGTTTACCTCAACGGAAATATCTCCGCCTTTGGGGAATTATTCAAGGAACTCAATCGGAAGGACAGAAAGGAATTTATCTCCTATCTCTTTTCAGAGGTCGAACCCATTCATATCCAAGAAATCATTTTAGCAACCATCTAACCATATCAAACAATGAAAGGTACAGAGCATTTCAAGAGCGTAATCCAATGTTATTTGGAGAACCGAGCATCATACGATGAACTCTTTGCGGAATGTTTCCGTAAGGAAAACAAGAACATAGACGAGTGTGTAACCTATATTCTCAGCGAGGTACAGAAAAGCGGTTGTTCGGGATTTTCGGACGATGAAATCTATTCTATGGCAGTGCATTATTATGACGAGGACGACATAGAGGTCGGCAAGCCCAACTCCTGCAAAGTGGTGGTGAACCATACCATCGAACTCACGGAAGAGGAGAAAGCGGAAGCCAGACAGAGAGCCGTAGAGCAGTACCAGCGTGAGGAACTCTCCAAAATAAAAAGCCGTAACGCAAAACCGAAGAAAGCGGAGACAACGGAAATCGTATCACAACCCTCATTATTCGAGTTTTAATCCCTTAAACAACGAAAGGAAAATGGAAACAATGGATTTAAGAGAAGCACGCATCTATGTAGGCACTTATGCCAAGTACAACAACGGCTCATTGCAGGGCGAATGGGTGGAACTTTCGGACTTCTACGATTTGGACGGCTTTATGGAGCGTTGTGCCGAGATACACGAGGATGAGGAAGAACCCGAATATATGTTCCAATCGTGGGAGGAAATCCCCGATGGTCTGATAGACGAGGGGCATTTGCAGGACAACTTCTTTGAACTTCGGGACGAGTTGGACAGACTGAACGACAAGGAGAAAGAAGCCTTTTGGGTGTGGGCGGACGGCAACAACATCCAACTCACACAAGACGCATACAGCCTTGTAAAGGCTTTCCAATCCGCCTATATGGGCAGTTATGCAAGCAGGGAGGATTTTGCGGAGGAACTTGTGAAAATGGAGAATGATTTATCCGATTTTGCACTGAGTTACTTCGACTTCTCCAAATATGCCGATGACCTTTTCGACACGGACTTTTGGTATAAGGACGGCTATGTATTTCGCAACGAATAAAACAAGGAGGACAGATTATGAAACCGAGAAACAAGTTTGAAAAGGCAGTACTTGCCGAGAGCAAGAACTTACGACCGATAACCAAGACACAGAGCAAATGGGCATTCCGTGAATGTATAGACCATTTCGCCTACCGACTGCCAAAAGGTCGTACAACGTGTATGGATTGTGGGCATAGTTGGACAATGGAAAAGCCAACGGACACTTGCACCTGCCCTCATTGCAGAGCAAGATTGCAGGTCAAGGAAACCTTTGAACGCAAGATAAGGCAGAAGCAGTATTTTACCATTCTGACCGTTTGTGGAGAATATCAAGTACTAAGAATGTTTCTCCTTTCTGTGGAAATGGAGAAAGGTTGCAAGGCAATGCCCTATGTTATAGAAATCGGTCAATATTGGTGGAACGCACAAGGACGAAAGACGATTATTGCCGTTCAGAGAGTATTGGGCAGATACATCGACACCTTTTCCTATTGCTCGCCTATGGCAGTGAGAAACGATAACGAAGCCTACCGCCATATATCGTATTCTCAGATATATCCCAAATTCAAGCCTACGGACACACTCCGCAGGAATGGATTTAAGAATGATTTTCACGACATCGCACCAACTGTTCTCATTCCTGCCCTATTGTCCGACAGCCGTGTGGAAACTTTGATAAAAGCAGGAAAAACCGAACATCTGAAATACTTTCTTGACAATTCGAGGGCATTTGACGCTTGTTGGCAATCCTATAAAATAGCAGTCCGCAACGGCTATGAGATAGAGGACATTTCGATTTGGTGCGACTATGTGGATATGCTCCGCAGATTGGGCAAGGACATACACAGCCCGAAGTATGTTTGCCCCTCCGACCTATATCGGGAACACGACAGCAGACAAAGTGAACTCCGCAGACAACGGGAACAGGAAGAAAAGGAGAAGAAACGCCAAAAGGCAATGGAGGACGAGAAGCGTTTCCACGAACTCAAATCCAAGTTCTTCGGTATCCGTTTCACAGACGGCACAATCCAAGTCCACGTTTTGGAGAGTGTGCAAGAGCATTTGGAGGAAGGAGTGGCAATGCACCATTGTGTGTTCGATAATGCCTACTATCTCAAAGAAAACTCGCTGATACTTTCGGCAACCATCAAGGGCAGGCGGATAGAAACCATAGAGGTCAATTTGGAGACGCTCAAAGTGGTGCAAAGTCGTGGTGTGTGCAACAAGAATACGGAATACCACGACCAAATCGTGAGCCTTGTCAATGCCAACCGCAAACTGATAAGACAGAGAATGAGAGCGACAGCATAAGTAACAATCATCAAAACATCACAGAATATGAAAGCAGAAATAGAAAGCATCGTATGCAATTGGGCGGACGAGATACCTCATATTCTTGTAAGGGTAATCAATGCCATTACCTTATCCGCCAACGAGAGGGAACTGAGGTCAGACGTCAAGCGGATAGCCGAAGAAACGGAACTTGACAAGTTCTTTGCCTATGGTTACGGCACGCATCATTTTTGGCTTACCCACCGCAGGTTATCGAATGGTGAGCCTATGGAACACAGATTATTAAAGGTTGAATTTTGAGAATATGAAGAAGAAAGTTTACAGAATACGGACGCAGTACATTTTCGATGGAGTTTTTGAGGTGGTTGCCGAGAGCAGAGAAGAAGCACGACAAAAGGTCATTCAGGATTGCGGAATGGTGATGGGTGGAAACATTCACAGCACCCTGCCCGATGAGGAAATCAATTGGGCTTTCTCCACGCACCCCGATGTAAAGACGGGACGGATAACCGTTCAAGAAGAACAGACAGAGTAAAGCGGTCGGCAAATCTGCCGACCGCTACCTTCTTTCGTGAGCTTCGAGCGGATAAAGAAAGGAGCAAAGAAACCCCGATGAAAAGCATCTCGTTACTTTTGACAGTGAGTTGAGACGGCTCAAAAGTAACAAAAAGCCGATTGACTTTTTTCATTTTTTCCTGAAGCAATAAAACGCCTCTTGCAAGCCGAAACTCGCAAGGGGCGCACTTCGTAAAATCAGGGAATATAAAACAGGGCAAACTCCACATTTCGACGTTTGACAAGTCCTCGTAGGACTTTGCCTTTGTATCGGCAGAAAGAGACATATTCACGGTAGAAATTCCTGTCGCCCGACTCTATCTTCCGTAGCAATCTGCTTTTGGGATGTTTGCCGTATCCCAGCAACCTGCCTGCTCCAACGTTGTAGGACAAGACGGCAAGCAACAGAGCATCTTTTCCGTAGTCCTTGAATATTATCAGACGCTTCATCAGGTCAGCCCGAAGCAGCGAGTCCGCCTGTCGTTCCGTCATCGCTGCCGTGAACCGTTCTCCCTTTCGCAACTTATGACCATATCCGACATAGGGAGCGTCCTTGAACCCGTGTAAGCCCTCGAAGTGCTTGATGCAGACCACGCCACGCTCGAAAGGGGGTAAAGAGAGAAGTGTATTCCTTCCGTCCTGAGCAGAAAGGCGAAAGCAGGACAAGCAAACAAGGCAGAGCGATAAGGCGACAAGTTTATTTCCTATCCTCATCCTTCTTCTCCTTTTCTTCGTCCCTTTGGCTGTTGAACTCAAACGAGAGCTTTGCCGTCTGTCCGAAATTGTCCTCCACATACACGTCTATCGTCTGCTGGTCGGTGGAAGCAGATGTGTAGTACAACCTGAACTCCTCTTTTGTGAGCGGATAGCGGTCATTGGGCTTGAAGACCGTTCCGTCATCCATTTTCAATCTACCACTGCCGTCATGCTGGAAATAACGGATGGTATAGCGTGCACGCTCAAACCGTCCCTGCCGTTTGAGCGTGCAGCGTATCTCCGCCGTCTGCCCTTTTGCGATGTGCTTCTGCACCGGCATCGTCTCTACCGAGAACGGGTATGCCTGCTGAATATCCAACTCATCATTACAAGCAGATAAACAAAACCCGGCGAGGGCAAGCACTCCCATTACCCATATTGTGTTTATAATTTTCTTCTTCATTGTTTGTTATCGTTTTGTTGTTATACATTGTTATCTGCATTTTTGGAAAGCAGAAACTCATTCAAATCCTTATGGTCGGCATACAGGGAGGAACGGTCGATGACCTTCTCCCCAAAGCAGTCGTACAGCCTTTGAAAAGTCCTTCGCCCCGCATCGTCTTTGTCGAGGAAGCAGTCAATCCTCTCATAGCCGTGCAAGACTTTCACCGCCTTCTCCACGTTGGAAACGGAATTAAGGACAAGCCAGTCCGAAGCAATGATACCCATTTGCATAGCAGAGAGATAATCCATAAAGCCCTCAAAGACGGAACACACGTCAGAGCCGTTACGCTTCCGTGAAATATCCTTCGGTGGGATGCACCCCTTGAAAAAGCGATTACGCAATTCCATCCCTCCTGCCTCGTTACGGAAGCCGATGGCATAGTACCGCTTGCCCCGTACACGATACCTCACCTCCTCGCAGTTGGGGATGGCAACGTGAGCATTGATTCCGCGTTCTTCCAAATAGCCGAGCAGTCTGCCATTCAATAAGGGACGTGTCCAAATATCCTCAAAGGAGGGTTCTCTTTCTTTTTCCCTTGGCGATTGCTCCATAACGGGAAACGGACACGTGCCGCTCTTGGCGATGAAAGCCGCCCGCAGGAGAAAATCCTCGCTTCCGATAAACTCTCCCGCCAAGTCGAAGATGTCGCCCCCTTTGCCGATTCCAAAGTCGAACCATACATTTTTATTCGTATCGACCTTGAAAGAAGGTGTCCGCTCCGTGCGATACGGAGCGGAATACCACAAGGCGTTTCCTTTCTGTTTGGTCGGATGAATCCCCATTGCGTTCAGGAAGTCCGCAATGGGTATCTCTCTCATCTGTCGTGCGTCCATCAGTCCAGCATGATTTTCAGTCCGACACCGTACTGGGCATGGAAACGCTCCGTAGAGCCTCCCCACAGGCAACGCTCCCTGCCATA
Source organism: Bacteroidales bacterium UBA1680 (assembly GCA_002320605.1). Lineage (GTDB taxonomy): Bacteria > Bacteroidota > Bacteroidia > Bacteroidales > UBA932 > Cryptobacteroides. The sequence goes on from DCKG01000028.1 coordinate 82,628, forward strand.
GAGCAGTAACACGAATCTATCCGTCAGATAGATTTCCGTTTGTAAGGTGATTGCCCCACCATAGATAAAGCCGTCTTTATTGCGTAGCGTTGAGCCGTCAAAGAGCAGCTTCTTTCCACCATTGACCGTCTCATAGCCTGCCAAGGCGGAAATACCGGCAGAGAGGAAAAAGGTCTTGCTCCCGTCCGAAAGCACGCCAAAGAAGAAACCTCCCTCTCCCGTGAACTGTTCCGCCGGAATACGGCTCTCCCGATAAGGGTGGTATCTGCGGAGATACTCCGCTCCGAACACCCATTGGTGTCCGCCTTTCGTGTAGGTGGCAAGCGAAGCCCCGAACGAGTATCCTGTCTCATTCTTTGAGGAAACTGAATAAAAACCGTCCGCCATGCCTGCGGTCAGGCGTATACCTTTCATCTTGGGCAGACAACGCTGGGCGTGCGCCTGCCCTGCAAAGAGGGCAAGCGACACGACAAACAGGAAAAACAGAGACTTTCTCATACTACTTCACTTTGAGTTCGTTGATTTCCCTCGCACGCACAAGGTCTTCGTTCTCCACAACGAAAGACTGGTGTCTTCCGCCGTTCTTCTCGTGCATCTCCACAATAAGCTGCTTGTCATCGGGGATGGTGAACTTTTGCAGGGTGAATACCGTGCGACCGCTCTTCTGCCCTGCCACGCAGGTGATGTAGTTGTAGGCACGCAGCGGAAGCAGTACCTGCTCCTGCATGGCAGTCTGCTTGGCGACCTTCTTGTCCACGATTTTGAACGTGATGAAGTCGATGTCGAACGGCACGTTGGATTTGTTGCGCAGTTCCGTATGGAAGTACAGCAGGCCATTGTGCGAGTACAATCCCTTGAGCAGGTACTGAATGCCGAAAGCCTTGCTGCCGATGTGCTTCACCGTCCTCTTGTCCTCCTTGTGAATGGATTTCATGATGAGCCGTACCAGCATCGGACTTTCGCTGCCGAGTTCCTTGAGATAGACCTCCATCGCGTTGTTCGGGCGGTTTACGCTCTCCCCATCGTGGATGAAGTCCACCATTTCCACATTGAGTAATAGCGGCTCGTTGGCATATTTGACATTGAATGTGTAGAATGCCCCGTCTTCGGTGATGACACTCATGTTCGTCTCCTCACGGAAGTCCCTGACCGTCGCTTTCACACGGATAACATTCTCCGCTCCGTCCGCTTTTCCCGCAATGAGATTGGGCGAACCCAAATCCACATAGCGTACGGCAGAGGGAAAGATGATGTGTACCGTCTTGTCGTAGGTGATTTCCAACCCGTGAGGCGGTATCATCCGCTCAAAGGCAATTTTGCGTGTCAGCCCCTCATAGAGGTCTCCGCTTGAAGTCGTTTCCTGTGCGTTGGCACAGACTGCGCCCAGCATCAGGGCGATGGCTAAAACTGTTCTTTTCATTTTTACTTTGGATTAAAGTGGTGAATAATAACTGTGAATTACTTGTTTTCGGGCTGATAGAGCAATACCTTGTAACCAGCCTTCAGATGTACCTTGACGGTGCGCATCTTTTTGGCGAAATACTGGCTTGTACCTTGCAGGAGTCCCTTACCCAAATCGGCGGCAAGTTGTGCACCCGCATCGGTGGAGATATTCACGCTGCTGCCTGCGGATGTCCCCATACCCGCAACGATTTCCTTGGCGGCACTGCGTTCCATCGAGCCGGGGATGAATATCCCTGCTTGCCCATCCGTGTCGTACACAGTCAGCTCTACAGGGATGATGTTCCCGAGATATTCCAGCGAGGTAATGAGCACGTTCAGGCGTTCGTCTTGTATATTTGCCACGCCGACCACCGAGGTGTTCCGAGGGATTTCCTTGCCGAATACCTGCATCGGTTCCAAGAGACGAAAACGTATCGTTTGCCTGTCCGTAACTGTCTGCCGGGTGTGCACACAGGCGGAAATGGTATTCTTCTCCGTCAGCGGGGTTGTTCCGATGGCGGTATGGAACATGTAGCTCCTCTCCTTGACATATTCGGAGCGGAAAGTCGAGTCGCTCATCGGCTGTGCCAGAGCCGACACCACTTGCTCGCTCACAGGGGCAACGGGAAAGGCTACCGCCTTCCCGTTTCGGGTGGTTTCGACCGCTTTCCTTTCGGAAGCCATCTCCCCGTCCGATGCCGATGTCATACTGGAAGATTGCTGTCCTCCGCCCGACGGCATATACTTTGCCGCCAGCTGATAGGACTTTTCAAGCAGTGCCATTTGGTCGTTTACGGTTATGGTAGGCGACTGCTGTTCGCTACCCATGCGGGCTTCCAACTCTTCCAAACGAGCACGCAGTTCTTCCTTTTCAGGGTCTTCCCTCGGTGCTTCGTAGAAGTTGCCGAGCGTGCGGTTGATGTCTTGGTAGGCGGATGCCGAGGCGTGGAAGCCATCTTGCGGAACGGAGTATCGGGAGGTATGTTCCTCTCTTCTGTCCAAGGGGTCAGACTCCCAAGCGGATGCTTCGCCCGCTCCCTGCGAAGTCTCTCCTCCCGTCATTTCTCCGAACATGGAACTGAGGCTTTGCATGGCACGACTTCGTTCCTGCTCCTTCTGTTCCATCATCTCCTTCTCGTAGGCTTTCTTCTTATCACCGATCAGTTCGGTTGCCATCGGGTCAGGCACTTCCGTGTTGAAGCCCTTTGCCTGTTTCTCCTCTTCTTTCTCCGATGGAGCGAAGATGAGCCACATGGAGCCTGCGAAAAGCAGAAACATCAGGGGATAAATGATAAACTTCTTTCGCCTTTGTCTCTCTTCCTCCGTCAGCTCAGGCGAAGTGCTCGTGTCGGAGGCTGTCTTTCTTTTGAATGGGTACATAATCGTAATACTTTAATAGGTTGATACTGTCGTTGGGATAGAGCCGCCTTACTTCAGGGGCTTCGATATGCTCGATTGCCGGCAACGCTTCCTCTTCGGAGTCTCCGTCGGAGAAGATGCGGTACAAACCGTTGAAGAAAACGTAGTTGGCAAGGAAGGCGAAGAAAAGAAGCATCGTCAGGACGACATACAGCCTCAGATGAGCGGGGATGCGTCCGCACAGGCGGCGGAGTCTTGCCTCCGCTCCCTCCTGCATCATTCGGAACAGACTTTTCTTTTTCATCGCTTATGGGTACTGATGTCCTTGTTCTCCACAATCTCGAATCCCTCGATGTTGAAACCGCTCGGGTTGTCATCGCTTCGGTTCGTGTTCAGCAGGCGGCACTCCGTGACAAGGCTGCGTTCCGTGACGTTGCTGGCACGGATAATCAGCTGTCGGGCATACGTCCTTGCGGAATACGGATAGCGGTCGAAGTCACAGAGTACACTGTCCACCTGCACGACTTGGTTGATGTTGCCCGCTATGATACGGTTGTAATATCCCCTCTCCGAGAAATCCCGATAATAGTTGTAGGCACTCTTGTCCGCCAAGAGCAATGCACGGGAGATATTCCTCTCAATGGCATTCTTGTCGGGTGAAAGCGTGAAGAACAGTTCGTGGAAGCGGCGGATATGCTCCTTCGCCTCGGCAGGTCTGTTCTGCGACAAATCCTGCGAGAGTGCGAGCATCAGCGACTTTCCACCGTCCAGCACATAGATTTTCTGCCTCTGGGCTTCGGCGAAGGAGTAGGCACTCCACACCGAATAGCCTGTAAGGGCGGCACACAGGCAGACGACCACCAACGTAAAGAGCCTTATCTGCCTGAAACTTGTTTCGATATTCTTTAATGACTTAAATTCCATAGCGTTTCTTTCTAATTTGATGATTCCGATGAATTGCCGCCTCTCCTGCGGAAAAGCTGTCCTGCCACCTCTTTGGCTTTATGCCCCGCACTGCGTAAGACCTGTTTGCCGTGTCCTCCGGCATATCCGCCGACGGCTCCGCCCACAGCACCTGCGATACCTGCCCCCTTTGCGGCTGCAAGTCCCACGTTCTTGCCATAGTTGCCTGCACCTCCCGCTTGGATAATCCAACCGGCAACGGTGGGGACGGTAAAGTAGCCGATGATGCCGATAATCATGAAGACAAGGTACACGCCGTTCGAGGCATCTATGGAATAGGTCGGGTCGTTCTGCAACTGCGTGATGTCGTGCTTGAGCATCAGTTCCTGAATCTTTGCCAGCATCGAACTGAACAAGTCCGCCACCGGCAGCCACAGATAGATGGATACGTACCTCGTTATCCATTGCGTGAGGGTACTCTGAAAACCGTCCCATACGGAGATGGCGAAGGCTATCGGTCCCAAGATGGAGAGGACAATCAGGAAGAATGTCCGGAGCGTGTCGATGAGCAGGGCGGAAGCGGCGAAGAGCAGTTCTAAAAACTCCCGCACCATATTGCGGAATGATTTTCTCAGATTATACACACCACGTTCCACATACATGCCCGCCATCGTCGCCATATCCGAAGGCGAGAGACCGAGTTCATCCAGCTTCTTGTCAAACTCCTCGTTGCTCACCAAGTAGGCGGTCTCCGGGTCACGCACCATCGCCTCGTACTCCATTTTGTCCCGCAACTTGCGGTATTCGTCCATGCTGAAGGTCTGCTTTTCGAGCATCTTGTGTGTACCCTGCACAACGGGACTGAGTACCCCGTTGATAGTCTCCAGCACCATCGGAAAGAATAGGATACAGAGCCCCAGAGCAAACGGACGGAGCAGCGGATAGACGTCGATGGGTTCGGCACGAGCCAAGGTCTGCCATACCCTGAGTGCCACATAGAAGAGCGCGCCCAAGCCCGCAATGCCTTTGGCAACGCCTATCATGTCGCCACACATCGGCATCATCTCCGTATAAAGGGTACGGAGGACTTGGTGCAGGTTGTCAAATTCCGCTCCCATGACTACCAGTATCTTTCGTTATCCGTTCCATAGAGCGAGAGCACCCGGTCGGTATCCTGCTGCTTCTTGGCTCTGAGGTAGCTCACGGAGATGTTCTTGTTCGTGTAGTAACGCACGAGGTTGCGGTAGTCCCGCACCTCCTTGTAGCAGCGATCCACCACGTCCATACGCTCCTTGTCGGTCATTTTCAGCGTGGTGATGTTCACCACCTGCTTCAGCTCCTTGAGCAGATTGTTGCTCTCTCCGAGTAGTTTGGTGTAGCCGTTGGCGATGGCAACCAGCTCCTCCGGTCGGAAGTTCGGGTCGGAGAGCATCTTCTTGTAGTTGTTTACATAGATGTCGGAGATTTCCCCGACCATCAGGATGGTCTCCTTCACCCTTTGGGCATCCCGCACAAGGTCGTTTACCTTTTTCAGGGCATCGTAGTACTTCTTGCTCTCATTGTAGAGCTTCTCGACCTCCTTGAAGTTGTCAAGCGTGTTCTTGACCGTCTTGGAGGTCTGCACGATTTCCTTGGTCGTGTTGATGATGCTCTGTGCGAGGTTGGTGGGATCAGTGACCACCCATTGGGCGTGTGCGCTGCCTGCCAAGAGGCAACCGCACGCCATAAGCATTAAAATTCTCTTTCTCATTTTACGTTGGATTTTAGTGTGATTGTTATTTACTATTCTTCTTCGGCGAGTTGCCTGACGGCAAGCTCCATGTTTCCGCCGAGTTGCTCGGCACGGGCGAGCACCCGCATCTTCTCGGTCTCCTCCGTCGTGTAGGTGAGGTATTCGGCTTTCGACACTTCGGTGGCATAGACGGCGGACTGCACGCCGCCCAGTCCGATCCACACCTCCTTGTACGACCGTGTGGCATCGTTGCTCTGGTTGATGGAGAGTATCTGCCCCCGTTCCTTGTCCGTCAGTCCCAAGAGAGCCTGTATCTGGTCGAACTTGTTCATATACTTGCGCTGGTCAAGCAGTATTTTGCAGTCAGAGTTGTTGATGATGGACTCCTTGACAATATCTGAGGAGATGATGTCATCCACCTCCTGCGTCACCACGACCGCCTCGCCGAAGAATTTTCGTACCGTCTTGTAGAGGTATTTTATATATCCCGCCATGTTTGCGGACGCAATCGCCTTCCAAGCCTCCTCGATAAGGATGACCTTCCGTATCCCTTTCAATCGTCGCATCTTATTAATGAAGAGTTCCATAATGATGATGGTCGTGATGGGAAAAAGGATGGGATGATCCTTTATCGCATCGATTTCGAAGACGATGAAGCGTGCGTTCAGCAGGTCGATCTGCTTGTCCGAGTTCAGCAGGTAGTCGTATTCCCCTCCCTTGTAGTACGGCTCCAGCACGTTGAGAAAATTGGCCAAGTCAAAATCCTTTTCCCTGACCTTTTTCTCACGGAGCAATGCCGAGTAGTCGGTGGTGAGATACTCGTAAAAGCTGTTGAACGAGGGAACGATAGCGTCGTCCGCCTTGATGCGCTCGATAAAGAGCGACACGGCATTGGAGAGGGCAACCTCTTCTGAGCGTGTGGCAGGCTCGTTGTCCTTCTTCCATAGTGTCAGCAGCAGGGTCTTGATGCTCTCCCGCTTCTCCACATCGAACACCTTGTCCGTCGTGTAGAAGGGATTGAAGCTGATGGGACTCTCGTCCGAGTAGGTGAAATAGACCCCGTCCTCGCCCTGCGTCTTGTGGCGTATCATCTCGCACAAGCCCTGATAGCTGTTTCCCGTGTCCACCAATACGATATGGGTGTTCTGTTCCCAATACTGCCTCAAGAGGTGGTTGGTGAAGAATGACTTGCCCGAACCCGAAGGTCCCAAGATGAACTTGTTGCGGTTCGTGATGATGCCTTGCTTCATCGGCAGGTCGGAGATGTCGAGATGAATCGGCTTGCCGCTGCGGTCAGCCATCTTGATGCCGAATGGAGACAACGAATCACGGTAGTTGGTTTCCTCATTGAAGAAGCAGACCGCCTGCTCGATGAAGGTGTAAAAGCTCTCTTCTGCGGGGAAGTCGGCTTCATTGCCGGGAATGCCCGCCCAGAAGAGCGTCGGCACATCCACCGTGTTGTGCCGTGGCTTGCACTCCATCAGTGCAAGCTGGCTGCCCACGTCGTTGCGGATACGGCGGAGTTCCTCCTCGTCCTCACTCCACGCCAAGACATTGCAATGGCAGCGGACGGAGGTAAGTCCGAAGCTGTGCGCCTCGTTCAGGTACTCGTCGATCCATTGCTTGTTGATTTGATTGGAGCGACTGTAACGGGAGAGCGAGTGCATGTTCCGTGCGTTCTTCTCGAAGCGTTGCAGGTTCTCCGCACTGTCGTCAATCAGCACATACTGGTTGTAGATATGGCTGCACGGCAGCAACAGTCCTACGGGAGCGGCGAAGGAGAGGCGGCAGTCGCTGCGGTCGGTGGAGAGACGTTCGTAACGCATATCCGTACCGACCAGTCCGGGCAGGTCTTCCGTATCGGAGAGGGTATGCAGGCAGAGCCGCTTGTCGCCGATACGCATCCGGTCGGCTCTCAGGTCGATGTCCTCCAAGACCGTCGTGTCGGAAAGGGAGAGCGAGAAATACTTCTCTATCAGTCCCGGCTTTTCCTCCGTGCCGACAATCTCTTCATCGCTCAGGCGAGAGAGACGAATAAAACCGCACTCGTTCATAATCCGCTCAAACTGCTCGGTCGCTTCGATGAACTTGCGGGCGGTATCCTTGTCTCGTACCTCCTTGGGGATGATGTGCCCACGGCAGAGCGTGGAAAAATTGCTCTGCTGCCGGCTACGGTTCTTGGTCGTCTTGGTCAGGAACAGGTAGCAGGCGTGGTTCAGGAAGGGTCGCTCGTTGAAGTGCCGCTCGAAACTGCGGGAGAGGAAACTCATCTCCTCCTTCTGCAAGTCCGGACGGTAGCCCTCCTTGACAAACCAGTCCTGCTTGTGTACGACACTGTAGGTCGGCAACACTTTGATTGCTTTTACCCAAGCCGAATGAATGGCGGCATACTCCGCGCTCGTCACCGTATAGAGTTCGGGAAGCTCGACCCGGAAGGCGACCGTGATGTCGGCATCCTTTGAGAGGATGCACCCCTCTTCGACGGCAAGCAGCGGGAAGCGGTTCTCCAGCGTGGTGGCTTTCAGTACGTTTCTCATTCTTTCTCCTCCTTTCCTTTGTTCATTCTTTTATTCTCTCCTCTCTTTCGTCTCGGCAGTTCCTTGTGCCGCAGCAGACGGGGAATGCGTCGTCGGTTGATGAGGTATCGGGGATGGCTGTGCAGCGCGGAACGCTTCATCAGCCCGTGTTCCCCGTACTTCCTGTTCAGGGAGAAGGTCTGCCACACCAGAACGGATGCGGCAGTCCCTCCGAAGCCGATACAGATCCATTGACTGACACCCGCCATATAGAGGATGACAAACAGCACGAAAAGGGCGAGAAGCCCTCCGGCGAAAATGAACAGGTATTGGCTTTTGAGTCCCTGAAACTCTACCGAGCGACCGATTCCCTTGTTGATGGGATAGGTCTCCATAGGCTTAGAGGAAGAAACTTCTCAGGATGGTGGCTGCCACGATGAGGAAAATACACGCTCCAAACCAGCTTGCGGCGGTCTTCGAGGTGTCGGGATCGCCGGACGAGAACTTGGAGTAGACCTTTACCCCACCGATAAGTCCCACGACCGCACCGATGGCGTAGATAAGTTTCGTGGCGGGGTCGAAATAGGAAGTCACCATGTTGGTGGCTTGGTTGATGCCCGACAAGCCGTTGCCTTGGGCAAAGGCAGAGGAAATGGAAAGCAGCAGGACGGCTGCGATTAGAAAATGTCTTTTGGTCATAAATCTTTGTTTTGTGCCAAGAGGATTGGATAGGTCCTCCCGACGGATGAATACTGTTGTTACTTTCGGATTTCAGTGGTGGCTTCTCTCTCAGGGTCAGCCGTACTCTTTTTCTTTCATCGTCCTTGATGTTTAATGGGTTTGTTACTGTTTGTCCCTGCCGTCAGAGGGAACATAAAGTTCTTCAAAACGGCTGCGGACAATATCGTCTATCGTGGAAGAACGGACTGTGTCGCTTCTGAGTGTTTCCATCAGACGGGTGCCTTCCAACTCGGTCAGCGTCTCACTGGCTCTTTGTCGCTCCGCTATGGAAGAGGCGTTTCGGTGTATGACCGACAAGGCTTCCTGCACCCGTTCAAAGTCAATTCCCGTGGCGTATTCGCTTTCCCCCTGTATGGGAAGTTCTTCGTCCTCCTCTTCAAACGATGGTGCATCCGAAGACTCATACGTTAAAGGAATCTCATCTATGTCGGGCAGATTATCCGGCTCTTCCGATGGATTTTGTCCGTTTTCAGGAGCAAATGTAGAAGCCTTTTTTGCTTCCGCCTCGCCTTTTGGATAACTGCGTACTTGTGGCTTCGAGTGGCATACCTGAAAGCGACTTTTACCGATGATTTCAGCCTCGGAAACCTCTTCTGTGGGACTTTCCATTTTGGCTTTTCTCCTTGCCGTCCTCTTTCTCCGTTCGTATCCGAAGAACAGAAGCAGCCACAGGAGATAGAGCACGAATGCGATAAAAACTACTCGGAACATAGGCGGGAGATGATTTCGAGGAGCTCTTTTCCCAAACCGTCGGCAAGCCGACCTGATGTCCCGCCACAGGGAGAACGGAGCGTACAAATACCAGCCTTACTGTCAGCGAAGCAGGGACGGAAATGTCTGGAATATGGTAAGGAGGTCTGCATAAGTACAGCTCCCGTTTCATCGGCAAGCGTCCGACAGCGTTCTTGGACTTCATCTTTTTCCCAAGAGCCGACCATGTTGCGAAGCAGATAGAGTTCCCTGATGTTTCCCTTGCCCATGGTCAATATCTGTTCGCCAACAATCTCAATGAAGCGGCGGACGGCATCGGTATCCATCGGGTTGCCCGTAACGGGAAAGATGACCGCATCCATACGGGTCAGCAATTCCACCGTCCCTTCGGTTCGCATCAATGGAGGAAGGTCGAAAAAGACACACTTGGGGCGAACTTCCGCTTGGAGTCGCTCTGCTTCATTCCATGCTTTTGCTACGGGAACGCAGACGATTGGATAGGGTTGGAGGCATAATGGTTGCCGCATCGGATTTTTGAGACTCTTATCGGAAAATCCTTGTTTTTGTCCCTCAGTTTCTTTTCCACGCAGGTAAGCCGTCGTATAGAGCGGATAATTACAGTCTATTACCGCAACGCTGTATCCTAAATGATAGTGAAGGGTACTTGCCGCAAGTATGGTAAGCGTGGTTTTGCCAACGCCTCCCAAAGGGGATGCAATGGCGATGTGAATAGGATTGCTCATGATTTTTCTTTGATGGGTGAATACTATATCTTGATGAACTTGCTGTAATCGAAGCTCCCGGACTGAACCGCCTTGGGAGCTTGATTCATGACACGCTCCAACAATTCATGGACACGTCCACCGGCAACTTTCTCTATCTCTTGGAGCATCGGTGAATCGTGCAGCTTACAGATGGTTTCTGCCGCTTTGACCTCTTCCTCTATGGGAGCCTCCTTACGGGACAGGACACTGCCCATGTGGTGCAGTTCTCTCGCTGTGATGCTCTCCGAGAGAGAATGGCTTTCTCCCTCGAACTCCACCTGAACGTACTCCTCTTCACTTTCCATATCTTGAAGTTCCGAAGATGGAACAGGCTCGCTATTCTCCGCGTTCTCACTCTCTTCTTCGAGCATTATGGGAAGTTCGGCCAGCAGGACGTTCTCCTCTTGCGCGAACTCCCGCTTGGGAATACGGATGGTAACAACGACTTTGGCTTTTCCCCGTTCCTTGAAGAAGAGTCTTAGGTCTTGATAAAGTTTCTTGGCTTTTCGATAGATGTCGTACAGGAAGCGCACGACCTGTACGCTGCCGAGATAAGCTAAGCCTACCAGCAGCAGAATGAAGATTACCTGCTTCATCGCTCGAATCGTTTACGGAATTGTTGCTCGAACAGGGCGTCTATCTCATCGCGATGGGTATCAAGATGGTGACGGATGATATTGTCGATATAGGCAGAAAGAGGCAGGCTGTTGCCTGTGATTGTGCCTACGATACAGGCTATCTCATCTTTAATCTGCTGGGAAACATAGACGGAAACTCCCTTTTCCATGATGTGCCGTTTCAGGAAGGTCTCCTCGTAATCACCGACCTCTTGTTTCGGCTTTCCCTTTCCTGTCTCCGAACGCTCTATCAGCGTGGTGGAATTACGGATAGTCACCTTGGATGATACACTCTTGTTTTCCATGCGGGCAGTCTGCCCTGCATTCTGTCTTACATTTTGTTTCTTCATCTTACAATAGTTTTTTGAATTTGAGTTCATTTAATCTGTTTATTTCGTCCTTATAGACTTTAAAGTGGTGGAGGATGATGTTCTCGGCGTAGATCCCGATAGTCATTTCCCTGTTTTTCATCGACATGACTATCTCTGCCAGTTTTTCCTGCAATTCTCTGGCGACATAGATGGTCTTACGGTCTTTCAGATTGTTGCGGTAGATAAACAGAGATTCGTAGTCTCCTTTGGGAAGCCTGCGACGAGTTCGACTTGTGGAACGTCTTGCGTCTTCCTGTTCTTCGACATCATCTGATACTTCCAATTCATCTTCCTTGGATTCTTTGGGAACGGGTAAAACTTCTTCCCGAGGCTTCATTGGGATGCCCTGTGAAATCAACTCCCGAATAGCTGCAGGATCGACTTTCCCTTTATTCTTCTCTGCCATAAGCATTTGGTTTTACGATGGTTAAAATTTCCTCCACAAGTTCTTTCAGGCGGCTGCCTCTGAGCAGTGTTCGGGATGCGGGGAAAATAGTGGAGCGAAACAGTGTCGCCCCATTATCTGTCGCTTCCTTCTTATAGCGGGTCGTATTGGGGATAGCTGTATGCAAAAGAGGGAGTCCCAGTTCTGCAATCACTGTTTCGTACATCGCATAAAGAGGTGTTTTCTCTCTGCCGTCCACCATGTTCCAGAAGAGGAATATCCCTTTGTTTTCTGTCTGTGGATTGTCGGTAATGCCCGTCTTGATGACAGAGGCAAAACTCAGGGTACTCTCCAATGAGATACGGTCCGCCGAAATAGGAGTAAAGATGTAGTCCATTCCAGAGAGTGTGCTTACCACACCATCGTTGTTGATGGTTCCGGGCAGATCGAAGAATACAAAGTCCGTTGTGGATTCCTGCTCTTCTATATATCCCTGTACCAGATCAATAGCGGTTTCAGGCGAAGTGCAGAGAATGGTGTATGCGGGCTTTTGAAGTCGTGAGAATTGTTCGATCGCAAGTTCTTGCAAGGATTGGTTCCGTTCCAGACCTTTAGCATCACGTTTTCTCATTTCGTTGATACTGAACTGCGGGTAGTCGCAATCCACGACAAGGACATTGTATCCGCAGACATAGTGCAGGTAGCTTGCCGCCAGGACCGTAAAGGTCGTTTTGCCGACACCACCCTTCTGGGTGGAGAAGGCGATAAAAACAGGTTTCTTTTTCATTGTCTTTTTGAGTTTAATTCTACATATACTTTATCACAGGAGTCTGCCCGTGTCAGTTGATTCATTCCAATGCCGATTTCCTCATCTGTTCGGATGCCCCGACGTTCGGGGAACTCCGTTTGTGCAGAGGGGTATATGCCAATGAAGACGGCGGTCCTCGCCTGCGTAAGAAGTGGAGTTGTCCATCCCTTCATTCAGGAATCCCGTCGCGGATTTCCGTCTGTCTTCATCAGGACAATTGTACCGTCGTTCGCAGATACACCTCTTCGATTGCATTGTCGAAGTCCCATCCGAATTTGTCGTATATCCCCTCGAAAAGGAGGATCCACCATTAACTGCATTTATGACGGTGGACATCTTCGATTTTCTGTTCGACAGGGCAAATATAGATGCCTTTCAAGCTGATTTTGCCCCCTTTTTATTAAGTGTGTACTTGTGGCTTCGATTTGGTTATTTATGGCTTCGTTACTTGTAACTCGTTTATACACAATAGGTAGTAACTTTGCACCCAAGCGATGAGCCGGTGCATTGGAGGCATTAGGATACATTCTTTTCGAGAAGGTGATGCTCCATCCTTCAGGACGGATTTATTTGCGTCCGTGCAAATAGCAAGGTATGTCTTATGCAGCATGACTTCGTTTTTGCAGCATAAAACCCTTGCTCTTGCAGAGAGCTGAAAAAACTCCGAAGTCGTTTTTTCTTGAAAGGGAGAATGCGATGCCTCAAATGCCGGTGATGTCGTGAAACACTAAAATCCAAAGTAAGTAAATGAGACAAAAGGGAATGAGGAGTATAAGCTCCAAAGAGAAGACGGAGAAGCGTGTTTCCGTCAATTTCACGCCTACTGAATTTGCACAATTCCTATCTATGAAGGAAGCGGCAGGTGTTCAGAGTTTATCGGCTTTCATCAAGGCAAGAGTCTTTGATGAGACCTTTCGGGTGATAAAAGTGGATCGCTCGTTGCTCGATTATTATCAGAAACTGACGACTTTGTATGGGCAATTTCGCAGTGTCGGGGTGAATTATAACCAGACGGTAGTCGCTCTGAAAAGCAATTTTACAGAAAAGAAAGCCTTTGCGATGCTCGCCAAGTTGGAGAAAATGACACTCGAATTGGCGGTTATTGGAGGTGAAATCGTACAACTTACCCGTGAATTTCAGGAGAAATGGTCGCAAAAATAAGTTACGGAAGTTCACTATATGGGGCATTGGCGTACAATGGAGAGAAGGTAAACGAGGGTGTCGCAAGGATATTGGAGACGAATAAGGTGTTCTGTCCTGCCGATGGCGGGCACGATATTACTGCTTGTATGCAAGACTTTATGGCATATATGCCAAGCCAAGTCCGCACGAAAAAGCCCGTTATTCATATCTCCCTGAACCCTCATCCCGATGACAAGCTCTCCGATGAGCAGTTCTCCGCCATTGCATTGGAGTATATCGAGAAGATGGGCTATGGCAATCAACCTTTTGTGGTCTATAAGCATGAGGACATAGACCGGCATCACTTGCATATTGTCACCTTAGCCGTTAATGAACAAGGGAAGAAGATTAACGACGGCAACAACTTCTACAAGAGTAAGCATATCACACGGGAGATAGAGCAAAGATATGGATTGCATCCTGCCGACAAGCAACAATTCAAGGAAGCGTTTCGCTTGCAGAAAGTCCGTCCCGAAGAAGGAAACCTTAAAAAGCAACTGGCTTCAATCATCAAACCGGCGGTCAAATTCTACCATAGTCCGAGTTTCAAGGAATACCGAGCCTTGCTTTCCACCTATAATATATGTGTGGAGGAGGTCAAGGGAGAGGTGCATGGGAAACCTTACAACGGACTGGTCTATTTTGCGACTGATGACAAAGGGAAGAAAGTCGGTAATCCTTTCAAGTCCTCGGTTTTTGGGAAAGCGGTCGGATATGAAGCCCTGCAAAACAGGTTCAAGACTTCAAAGGAGATACTGAAAGAAAAGCATCTTGCCCCCAAGACCAAAGCGGTCGTAGCCGGAGCATTGAGGCTTTCTGCCACAAGAGAGGATTTCAGGGAAAATCTCCATCGCAAGGGTGTTGATGTACTCTTCCGAGAGAACGAGGAAGGTCGGCTTTACGGCATCACCTTCATAGACCACAACAACGGCTGTGTGGTCAATGGCTCACGATTGGGCAAGGAACTTTCGGCAAACGCCGTTGCCGAATGGTTCTCTTGTCCGCATCCCGAACTGTCTGCTCCTATACAGCAGCGTGAGAAAGGCATTATTCCCCAAACTCATACTTCGGACGGAGATCCCGTCTTGGGCGGTTTACTTGACCTGCCCTTGGAGACACACGGAACAGATTGGGAGGAAGAGCAATTCCGCAGACGGATGCAGCGTAAGAAAAGAAAACAACGTAAACTCTAAAAACGACAGATTATGTCACAACAAGAAGACGATTTGAGGGCACTGGCGAAAATCATGGATTTTCTGCGTGCCGTAAGTATCATACTGGTGGTTGCCCACCTCTATTGGTATTGCTATGAAGCGATACGGCTATGGGGCATGAATATCGGTGTGATGGACAAGATACTGATGAATTTCCATCGCACGGCGGGACTGTTTGGCAATATGCTCTACACCAAACTCTTTGCATTGGTACTGATGGGGCTTTCCTGCTTGGGTACAAAGGGCGTGAAAGAGGAACATATCACGTGGTCAAAGATATGGGCATTCATGGGTGTCGGCTTTGTCTTTTTCTTCCTCAATTGGTGGATACTTGCCTTGCCGCTGCCCGTAGAGGCGAATACGGCTCTCTATACTTTTACGATAACCGTAGGCTATGTTTGTCTGCTGATGGCGGGACTCTATATGAGCCGTCTGTTGAAGAACAACCTGATGGAAGATGTCTTCAATCAGGAAAACGAATCCTTTATGCAGGAGACAAGACTCTTGGAAAATGAGTACTCGGTCAATCTGCCGACCCGTTTCTATTACCACAAAAAGTGGAATAAAGGATGGATTAACGTCGTCAATCCTTTCCGTGCGGTCTCCGTATTGGGGACTCCGGGTAGCGGTAAGTCCTATGCCATCATCAATAATTTCATCAAACAGCAAGTCGAGAAAGGATTTGCCATCTACTGCTACGACTTCAAATATCCTGACCTTTCTACGATAGTTTATAATCACCTGCTACATCACTCCGAAGGGTACAAGGTCAAGCCGAAGTTTTACGTGATAAACTTCGATGACCCTCGTCGGTCACATCGCTGTAACCCGATACATCCCGACTTTATGAGCGACATATCGGATGCCTACGAATCAGCATATACAATTATGCTCAATCTCAACAAGACGTGGGTGCAGAAACAAGGAGATTTTTTTGTAGAGTCGCCCATCGTACTCTTCGCCGCCATTATTTGGTATCTACGCATTTTCGAGGGAGGAAAATACTGTACCTTTCCGCACGCTATTGAGTTTCTCTGCCGTAAGTATGAAGACATTTTCCCAATACTGACTTCTTATCCCGAATTGGAGAATTACCTTTCTCCTTTTATGGACGCTTGGCTCGGAGGGGCGGCTGACCAGTTGCAAGGGCAGATAGCCTCCGCCAAGATACCCTTGTCAAGGATGATCAGTCCGCAGCTCTATTGGATTATGACAGGAGATGATTTCACACTCGACATCAATAATCCCAAGGAGCCTAAAATCCTATGCGTAGGAAACAATCCCGACAGGCAGAATATCTACGGAGCAGCATTGGGATTGTATAATTCGCGTATCGTCAAGCTCATCAATAAGAAAGGGATGCTGAAAAGTTCTGTGCTCATTGACGAGCTGCCTACCATATACTTCAAAGGGCTTGACAATCTGATTGCCACCGCGCGAAGCAACAAGGTGGCGGTATGCTTGGGCTTTCAGGACTTCTCGCAATTGAAGCGGGATTATGGGGACAAGGAAGCGGCTGTGGTAATGAATACCGTCGGAAACATTTTCTCCGGTCAGGTGGTTGGCGAAACGGCAAAGACATTATCGGAGCGTTTCGGGAAGGTGCTTCAAAAGCGGCAGAGCATGAGCATCACCCGAAGCGACAAGACGACCTCCATATCCACGCAGATGGACAGCCTGATTCCGCAGAGCAAGATTTCCACGCTCACACAGGGAATGTTTGTGGGAGCAGTTGCCGACAACTTCTCCGAACGTATCGAGCAGAAGATATTCCACTGTGAGATTGTGGTGGACAATGCAAAGGTGGCAAAGGAAACGGCAGCCTATCGTCCGATACCCATTCTGACGGACTTCACGGATGAGAACGGAGAGGATGTGATGGAGCAGGAAATCAAGGCGAATTATGATCGGGTAAAGATGGAGGTTCGCGAAATCGTGGAACGGGAATTGCAACGGATTGCTGATGATCCGGAACTGTCCAATCTGCTCAATACCAAGAAATAATGGATGTTTCTCTTGACTCCAAGACAGGAGTCGGAGGAATTGCAAATCAATATTTTGATGGTAATCTGAAGAAAAAGTCCTGAAAGTTTTGGTGGATAAAAAGAAATTCTTATCTTTGCATCAGATTATCGCCCTTAGGTGGAAAAGACTAAGGCTCGCCACTTCAGAAATGGGGTGGCTTATTTTTTATATGGCAGTTATGGAAACAGAAGAAAAGCAAAGGGTTATCGTCTATGTCGACGGATTCAACTTTTACTATGGACTGAAATCAACCACGCGATGGCGCAAATATTACTGGCTTGATATCGTCAAATTGTTTGAAGGCTTCATGCGCCCCAATCAGGAATTGATTGCGGTAAAATACTTCTCTGCCAGACCTGATGATATAGAACAAAGCCGGCGGCAGAATGCATTTTTTCAGGCGAATAAAGAGAATCCGAAATTCCGTTTGATCTTGGGTAAATATCTGAAAAAGGAGATTACCTGCTTCAAGTGTGGAAATGTCATTCACACTCACGAGGAAAAAGAAACGGACGTGAGAATTGCGACACAGATCGTTGCAGACGCCTATCAGAAAAACTGTGATGTGGCTATTGTCGTTTCTGCCGACAGCGACATGATTCCGGCAATAGAACTTGCGACACAGGCACGGCAGAAAGTATTCGTGTATTTCCCTCCCAATCAGTATTCAAGCAACTTGGCTTCAATGGGTATCGGACAACCGACACAATTGAAGCGGTACGAAAATCGTTTTCGCCAAAGTCTTTTACCTGATACCATCCACCTTGCCGTTTCTGACTATGACTTGCAGATACCGGAAAAGTGGAAAGCGTATCAATGACAAGCAAAGTGTAAGACCAAATTCTGCGACTGTTGGGTGCAGAAACGATATAAAAGGGAGACACTGAACAATTGATGTGCCCCCCTTTGCTTTAATATGAGGATTTACCGCTTCTTGAACTTGCCGCCTTTCAGGTCGCTTTCCACCATACGTTTGTTGAGTTTCTCACGGAGTTCATCGAGAAAGTAGGTGCGGCTGTCGTCCTTGCGGCGTTTCATGTTCATATAGACGTTGTAGCAGTTCTTGATTTCTACATCGAAGATTTCGGAAAGAGCCTCTGCCAGTTCCTCCACACCGGTTTCTCCGTTATTGATGCAGTCGCAGGTATCAAGGGCGTAGAGCATTTCCACCAAGTCGGTCGCCTTGCCCGTCCAGCGGAGTTTCCGGGCTGGTGTGGTGACAGGGGCGGCTTGCGAAACCGGCAGCAGTCCCTTGATACGCATGTCGAGAAGTTCAAGCTCAATGGCGATGATGTCCGAAAGTTCTTTCAGTTTTTTTTGCCACGCTGCCCTTCGGACAAGTGCCGTTCAGGGCAAGCAGATGACAGGCGGTGTAGCGCAGCGTGCGGTACGCCGCTGTCAGGGAGGTCTCCGTCTCGCTCACGGCAAGGATTTCCGTGCGGAAGTCCTCGGAGGCGGCGTGGCGCGCCTCGTCGGTGGAGTGTGCGGAGAGGATAATCTCCAGATGGGGTGATTGGGTCAGTCGTTTCATGTTTCTGATAAAATTAAAAACCTCCGCAAACGGGCAGGAATGTGTACCTGCTGCGTTTACGGAGAGGGATTGTTGTTCTGTTCATTCTCTTCCGTGCCCACTATGGGGTGTCACATACCCCACAAGTGCGGTACTACCGGCGTTGCAGGACTGCCTGCTCTGCCGAACCGAAGACATTGAGTGTGATGTGCAGTCCGTCCTTGCCCCGCAGGTGCATGATTTGCTGCCCTGCATTTACGCGCTGTACGGCCACGCGGTCTATGCGGTGCATATAGTCCTTGAAGCGGAAATCCCTGCCGGGAGTGGCGCGCGGGTCGATCGGGTCGTCCACCCATACCAATATCCACACACCGGGCCGAACCTCCACCAGTTCCCAATGTCCGGGCGGCTCGATGTAGCGTCCCGTCTCGCCAATCTTTAGCCGCTCCATCTTTTCGCCCACCGCCTGCAGCACGGCCAACTTCGTGGCGGCGTTGTAGGAGTTGAAGCGGCGGAAGGTCTCGTACTTGATGTCGCTTACCACCTTGTGGTTCACTTTGCCCAACTTCCCCTTTACGGGGTTCAGTCTGTAATACCTTGATTGCTTGTTCATAACTGTGAAATTTTAAGAGTGAAACATTTGATGTCTAATGGGTTGTCCTCTCCCCTGCCATCCTGAGGGCGGCGTACCTCGACAGCCTCAGGTCGAAGAGCCCGTATCGCTGAAAGGCTTTCATGCCGGAGAACGTCTCTTTCCTGACCCGGTACGAGCGGTAATGCCCCAGCAGGCCGAGGAAGGAGTTGAGCGAGCATTCCAGATGGCGGGTGTCGGCACGCCCCGCCGCCGCTTCCCTGTGCAGGGAAGCCAGCTTGCCCTTCATCCGCTCCAGCGAATGGCGGCTGACATACACGCGCCGGGGCTTGACGAACGCGCCGAGGAATTCCACGCCATGGCTGGCCGGAACGATTCTCGACTTCCCCTCGTGGAGCCGGAGGCCCAGCTCGCGGTACAGGAAATCCCGGGCAAGGGTCTTCACGCCCGCGAGCCACTCCCTGTCCGCGCTCACCACGAAACTGTCGTCCACGTACCTGCCGTAGTGCCTGCAGTGGAGGCGGCGTTTCATGTAGTCGTCGAACACGCCCAGATAGACGTTGCTGAAGAGCTGCGAGGTGAGGTTGCCGATGGGCAGCCCGCAGTCCTCCCCGCTGTGGAACAGGCTCTTGTCGCGGGGCAGCGTGTCCCAGTCGCCGGCGCTGCCCTTCATCACGCAGCCCTCGGTGGGGTCGAGCAGGATGATCTCCCGCGTGAGATACTCCACGAACTCCATGTCCACCACCTCGTTCCATCTCCGTCCGTCCTTGCGGCTGACGCGGTGGCTCCCCATGCGGTGCAGGCGGTCGAGGGTGATGTCCAGCAGCCTGCGCCGGTCGATGTGCGTGAAATATCCCCGGATGTCGAGCTTGAGCACATGGCAGGGCTCCGTCCAGTCAAGGCTCTCCTGCCTGATGTGCCGATCCAGCCTGCGGATGCCGAAATGGGTGCCGCGCCCGCGGATGCAGCTGTAGGAGTCGGCGATGAAGGTGCGCTCCAGCATCTCGTGCGTGTAGTTGTAGTACAGGTGATGGACGATCCTGTCCCTGAACTGCGCGGCGAACACCTCCCGCCTCTTCGGGTCGCTGATGATGAAGCAGGTGGACGGCCGGGCATGATACCCGCGCGACATCAGGTCATGGGCAAGACGCTGCAGGTTCCGTTCAAGGTCGCGCTCGAAAGCGAGGACATAGGGCTTGCGCCGCTTGTGACGGCTTGCGTCGAGAAAGGCCTGCCTGAGGTCGGCGAGCAGCTGAACCGGTGTAAGACGATGGTTTTCCATATCGTTAATGACAAATGCTTGGCGGACGGGCCGAACCGTGAACCCGTAGTAACGGTTGTTGTTGTTCCAGTCGTGTTCGTCCGAATCGAAGTTGAGGTTGCGGGCGTTGTCGCTGTTGGCCGTGTTGAGTGAACTCGACCAGTAGTCGCCCCAGCTGCCGGCATCGTTGAGCTCGGAACCGTTGCGGTAGCCGGCGGCAGGCAGGAACCCCGACCCGGGTTCCGGCAGTCGCTTGGTACTCATGTCCGGGAGAATCCACAGAGGGGAAGCCCCCGTACACCTGCGGTTTTGTCCTTCCGGCGGAAGGAGGACTGCCTGTGAATTTGCCTTTCGTTCTTTCCATTCGTCCTGCAGGTTCATCATATCAGCCTGGCGATCTGCTCCTTGACGGCGGCAAGGAAGAGCATGCTCTCTATCGGCGACTTGCTCTCGACGGGGTAGGCCAGGATGTCGTGCATGATTTCCGTGATGGTGCGCACGCCCTTGGACGGCCCGCCGCCGAAGGCGAGCCCCTCGCCGCTGCGCTCCTTCTGCTTCGAATCGGTCAGGGGCTGTTCCTGCTTCCATGCCTCGAACTCCTTTTCCGCCTCCTCCCTGTCGCCGGTGGCGGCCATGTCCTCTGGCAGCACGATGTCCACCTCTTTCTCGCCTGCGGGACTTGCCTCTGCGCCGTCGGGCGAGTACTTGGGCAGGCTGGTCACCGGGAAGCCGACGAAGCAGAAGCTCTCGTCGCCGCCTTTCAGCGCCTTGCGGGTGACTTTCATCTGCGGATTGACATGCTTCACGCAGAGCCACGCGCTCCGTTCGTAGGCGCGGTAGAAGCTGCCCTCCTGAAAGAGGTGGATGACCCTGCCGTCACGATCGGTCTCGCGCTTGCGCTCTTTTTCCAATATGTCGCCTATCTGTGCCATGATCGTTTTCTGCTCGTTTGAGGGATGAGCCTTTCCCGACAGCGGCTTTGCCGTTGCGGTCCCCGCGGCCTGAAGGCCGGACCGCCCCGCCTGCGCCGCCGGCGGGAAAGGCGTCAGATTGCTTCTATTGCGTCATGCCCGTGGGGGCAAGGCAAATTCATGGGCGGACGGGCCGAACCGTGAACCCGTAGTAACGGTAGTAGCCGTACCAGTCGTGTACGTCCGAAACGAAGTAGAGGCGGCGGGCGTAGTCGCTGTAGGCCGTGCTGAGTGAACTCGACCAGTAGTCGCCCCAGCTGCCGGCACCGTAGAGCTCGGAACCGTAGCGGCAGCCGGCGGCAGGCAGGAAGATGGTGTTGCCGTTCGTGCCTTTCACTTCGTAGCCGTTCTTGCCGTCCAGCGTAGTCCACGTCCAGGTGCAGTTGTCTATAAGTTCCTTGATTTCATCAGAGGTCGGCATGCGCCACGGCGAGCCGAGTTTGACAGTGGCGGCATCATCCTCTGGGTCGAGGGTGGTCTTGCCGTCGCCGATGAAGTAGTTGTCGCTGTCATACCAGATGCCCTCGGTCTTGCCGTCGGGGAAGGTGTACTTCGTGATATGATTCTTATCAGAGTAGCCGGTCTGCATCCATTTGTAGGTCGCCCAAGTGTATTCCGTCTTGGGCTCGGTCTCACCCCATGCGTAGTAGTCGCCGTAGTTGGAAGGCTTCGAAGCACCAAGATTCTTTGTCGCCCATTTGATGCCGCTTGGCAGGCCGAGGTCCACATAATCCTCCGTGGATGGGGTATCTCCGCCGCCGATATTGCCCTTGAGTTCTTCGAGTTTCTGGATAATCTGTGCGAGGGCTGCGGCTGCGCTGGTGTTGCCGCTGTTCACGGAGGCGATGAGGTTGTTGATGGCAGCAGTAACTTCGCCAATCTTCGTAGCGATGGCGGTCTGACCGTCGCCGAGGGCTTCAATCTGCGTCTTCATCGCATTGAGGGCGGCTACCACGGCGTCGAACTTGTCGCTGTAGTCGGGCATTGCGCTGATGGCTGCTTCTATGGCAGAGAGTTTGTCGCCATAATTCGGCAGGTTCTCGATGGCTGTCTTGATGGCTTCGAGCTGCGAGGTGTAGTCGGGCAATGCCTTGATAGCTGCTTCCAACAGATCGAGCTTCTCCTCCAATGAGAGGGTCTGCGCCTTGATGGCTGCCTCGATGAGGGCGAGCTTGCTCTGGAGCGTGGCATTCACGGAGTTGATAGCCTCCGTGATGGCTTCTATTTTCGCCTCCATATTGCCTTGCAGGTTGTTGATGGCGGTGATGAGTTTTTCTGCCATTTCCTCCTGCTTGAGGGTCTGGTTGTTGATAGCCGTTTCCAAGAGGGCGAGCTTGCTCTCAAGGGTGAGGGTCTGCGCCTTCATTGCCGCCTCGATAGCGGCGAGCTTGGTCTCGAGCGTAGCATTTACGGAGTTGAGCACGTCGATGATGGCCTGCAGCTTGGTCTGCTGGTCGGCGTTCATCTTGTCGATGGCCTCGGTGAGTTTCGCAATGGCCTGCTCGTTCTTGAGCGAGCCGTTGTTGATGGCCTCCACCACCTTGGTGAAGTCGTTGATTACCGACACGTTCATCGTGTAGTTGATTTCGGGCGCGTCTTCCTGACATGAGGTGAGGAACGCGGGTGCTGCCAACAGCATGGCGATGGCAAGCAGGATGAATTTAATTCGTTTCATAATTTTTGAGCCCCTCCCTAACCCTCCCCGAAAAGGGAGGGAACGCCTGACGGGGCATGGGCGTTCGTGTTTCTATTATTGTTTACTTATTTTGCCGAGTCTCTCCCTGCTTGGGATTCCCCTCACTTTGGAGGGGTTAGGGGAGGCTTTTTATCGTTACCCTGCGCCCTTCTGCTGATGGCTTGCCTTGTTGCTCGCCGATGGCTGTCGTGGGATGCAGGTCTTCGAGGGCGAAGCCTTCCTTGACGAGGGCTTCCACCACCCGTGTGAGGCGACGCTCGGAGAGTTGCTGGTTATAACCGTTGCTGCCGGGTGTGCTGGCCTCTGCCACGAGCGAGAGTTTCTTTCCACGCACGCTGCGGGCGAAGACTTTCAGTCGGTCGGCCTCGGCACGGCTCATATAGGAACTGTTGTGGTCGAACTGCACGAAGTGCGAGGGCTGTGCGGCTGTTGCCGCCGTAGGCTTACTGTTCTCGCTGTCTTGCAGTCGGCGTTCGAGGTCGGCCTTCTGCTGCTCCGCCTGTCGGCGTGCGCTCTCTGCCTTATCAGCCTGCGCCTTGGCTTCGGCAGCCTCGCGTTGCAGGGTGTTCACACGGTCGTTAAGCGTGGAGATTTCGCCCTCGTAGTTGGCACGCTGCACACGGGCACGGCTCGGCACGAAGTTGTAGCGCACGGTGGCAAGGGCGAAGATGAGGTTCTTCGGGGCGATGTCCTTGCGGTTCAGCAACCAGTCCATCTCGCCTTTCAGTCCGATGGTGAAGCGGCGGCTCACGTCGGCCTCGATGTGGAGCGAGGCAGGGATGTAGAGCGTGTTGAACTTCTCGTGCCGGTTCTTCGTCTGCACGTTGCCCGTGATGGTAATGGCGTCGTCGTTGCTGATGCTCGCCCCGTCGGTGAGCGGTGTGGTCTGCCCGTCCTGCGTCTTGGTGTTGCTGAAGTAGATGCCGTACTCGTTGCCACGTCCGATGGTGTAGCCCACGCCCGTACCAGCCCAGATGTTGAGCCACTGCGCGCGGCGGCGCGGCCACAGCTCCATCAGGTTGAAGCCCGCGCCGAGCTTGGCGTTGTGGAAGTTCATCAGGTAGTTGCCGTAGGCCTTCACGGGCATCGTCTTGGTGTCGAGTGTGGAGAAACGCTGCTCACGACGGTAGCGCGACCACAGGTACTCCGCTCCCACACGCACCCACGGTCGGATGGTGAAGTCCACACCTCCGCCCACGGCAGGCGATTGTTTGTAACTGCGCTTGGCATCAAGGTTCTGATACCATACGTCGGTAGCCCACGACAGTCCGCCTTGAGCGTAAATGCTCCAAGTGCGGGTGCGTAATTCGCTGTTGCGGTCTCGTGGTGGCTGCGTACTGCCCTCGTCATTCGTCTGCGCCTGTGCGCCGACGGCAACGAAAACGGTGAGCAGTGCCGTGAGACCTACTCTTGCCCATCGGCCGCTGAGCGGCGGAATGAGCGGTTTCGTTCGTCTTTTGTTCATACTCAGTTTGAATTAAAAATTAAAAGGTTGATGAATGTATGTTTTCTTGTTCCTTATATATTTACGGAAGGCAGCCTGTGAAGAAACTCACGATGCGTTGCCACAATGTTCGGCGCGGCGGCGGGTCGGGCGGCGTGCGTCCCATGCTCTCGGGCGGAGGATTCCCGGGGTGAGGGTTGCCCTCTGGGTTCACTCCTCGCCGCTCCAGCTCGATGTCGATCATCTCGCGAACGGTCTCGAGCAGTTGCATGCGGTCGTCAAGAAAGCCTAAGTCTTCCTTGCCATATTGCCTGGGGTGGCTGTCGTTCTTCCGTTTCATACTTTTTATGATTTGAACAGTTGCCGGTTTACATCCGTTGGAAACTGTGTTCCGTCTCAGTTGCTTGTCACAGTGCAAAATTAAGTATGAAAGGGGCTAACCGACCTTGCAAATCCTGCCAAAATTCTTGCACCATCGGACATTCTGCATATAGCCCATCTTGCACCATCGGACATTTTATGCTCGTAACCTGCTGACTACAAACGAATTGCACTGACATGTTTACAGATATTGACAATTGATGGTTTTGAAGCGTCAAAAAGAAAAACGACGACGAATCTACAAGGTTTTTCGGGCAGGGGTGTCAGACTTCTCTTACCACCTTAGATGGTGTTCCGATAAAAAAAGGTGGTCTTTTTCTTGGGTCATTCCCAAACTTTTTTGTAACTTTGCGGCATCAAAATCCCGACCCATGAGACGGATACAGGAACTCTATCAGAAGTGGCAGTCGCTGCAGCCCCTCTCGTCGCAAGACGAGTGGCGGCTTCGGCGAAAGTTCATGCTCGACTTCAACTTCAACAGCAACCACATCGAGGGGAACACGCTCACCTACGGACAGACGGAAGTGCTGCTGCTGCTCGGCGAGGTGGTCGGCTCGGCCAAGATGAAGGACTTGGAAGAGATGAAGGCGCACAACGTCTGCCTGAAGATGATGGAAGCGGAGGCGTTGAGCGACCATCCCTTGACGGAGAGCTTCATACGGAACATGCAACGCACGATGCTGCGGGAGGATTACGAGGTGTTCAGGCAGTTGCCCGGCGGCGTACAGACCAGTTATGTGGTACACGCGGGCTGCTACAAGACACGCCCGAACTCCGTCATCACTCCCACCGGAGAGCGTTTCGACTACGCCTCTCCCGAAGAGACGCCGGCTTTCATGCACGACCTTGTGGACTGGTACAACCGTCTGGCGGACACCGATGAATACACCCCCATCGAACTCGCCTCGCTGTTTCATTACAGATACATCCGCATACACCCCTTTGAGGACGGCAACGGACGCATAGCCCGCTTGCTGGTGAACTTCATCCTGCTGCGCAAGCGGTATCCGATGATCGTCATCCGCAGCAGCGACAAGCATACCTATCTCAATGCGCTCAGCGCAGCCGACGCGCAGGTGGGGGCTTTCCCCTCGGACGGCGCGAACGCCACGCTGGAACAGATAAAGCCCTTTACGGCATATATGGAAAAGCAGCTTGCGGGCGAACTGATGCAGAACATCGCCTTCGTGGAGGGCAGCGCGGAGCGTATATGGTGGTACAACGGCGAACTCGTCTCCTTCCGGAGCCCCCGCACCCCGCGCTTGCTGCATATACTTGCCGACAATCCCAGAGTCACCAACGCGGAGTTGTCCTCACAGTTGGGCATCAACACCTCGGCTGTGCAGAAGCAACTGGCGACACTCTCGGAGAAGGGGTATATCGTGAAAGACAGCAACCCCAAGCGATGGCGTGTCATCGCGTTGCCGACCATCCCAAAAGGAGGTACAATCAATGAAGGTGGTCAAACCAATACCGAAGAAGAATGAAATATGAGCACCCCTAAATCATCACATATATGCAGTACTACAAACACGGCCTCAAAGCCACTTTACAGCCCCGCCATGAGCTTTTTAACATTTATGGGGGGGGTAAATGTAATAGATTGATTTCAAGCGCGTTAGCAGCATTTATTTCAATCTCTTTCCTGCTCGTCTCATGCGGTAGGAAACCAACTGCTTCCACCCCCGACGAACGCAGGGCGGCGGATAGCATCGTGCGCGTCACCCGTGGAACCGACTCCCTCGCCCTGCTGCAAAAGCGATTGGAAAGCGAGGGCGACCGGCTCGGCAGCGTCATCGCCCTGCGGGAATGGGGCAAACAGTTGCGCAACGAGAGCCGCTTCGAGGAGGCGCTGCGCACCCACAGCGAGGGACTGCGGCAGGCCGAAGCCATCGGCGACACCATAGAATGGGTGCAGGCCCTGAACAACATCGGCACCGACTACCGCCGCATGGGAGTGCTCGACGTGGCTCAGGAATACCACTACCGCGCTTGGAAGCTGAGCGAGGAATGCAACGACACGGCGTTCACGGCCCGGAAGAACCGGGTGGTGTCGCTCAACGGACTGGGCAACATCTACATGACGCTGGGCAACTACGAACGTGCCGACAGCGTGCTGCGCATGGCATTGAAAGGCGAACAGGAATTGCACAGTGCTTTGGGGCAAGCCATCAACTACGCCAACCTCGGCTCCATCTTCGAGCACCGGGAACAAATCGACTCCGCATGGGTGTATTACCGCAAGTCGATGGCACTGAACACGGAGGCGGGCAGCACGCTCGGCATCTCGCTCTGCCACACCTATTTCGGTTCCCTCTACGAAAAAGCGCGGCAATATGACAAGGCCACGGCGGAATACGAGGAAGCCTACCGGATGATGCAGGAATCCAAGGACGAATGGCACGCGCTGAACTCGCTCATCGCCCTCGCCGGCATACACGAAGCCACCCACGAGGGCAGTAAGGCCATGGCGTATCTCGACAAGGCAAGGCAGGTGGCCGAGGCCATCAAGTCGCCGGAGCACCTGGCGGAAATCCACACCTTATATTATAAGCACTACAAGCGGCTGGGCGATTACCGCACGGCTCTTTCCGCCTACGAGCAGGCCACCGCCCTGCAGGACAGCGTGCTCGACATGGAGAAGGTGAACCGCATCCAGAACACGAGCCTGAACATCGAGCGCAACCGGCAGGAAAGGGAAATGGCTGAAGCGAAGCTGAGATTAGAAAAGGAGCGGACGGCACGCCATGCCGACTATGTCATCTTCGCCTTGGTGGTGCTTGCGCTGACAGGCGCACTGACGACTTTCTTCTACATCCAGCGCATTCACCGGCGCAACCATTTGGCGTTGAAACGACTTTCTTCCCTGCGCGAGAACTTCTTTACCAACATCACCCACGAGTTCCGCACGCCGCTCACCGTCATCCTCGGACTGAGCCACGACCTGCAAAATTCCGACACGGAGGAAGTGAGAGACAAGGCGCGGACCATCGAGCGGCAGGGCAATGGACTGCTCACGCTCATCAACCAGCTCTTGGACATCTCGAAGATACGCTCGGCGGTGGGCAACGCCGACTGGCGTAATGGCAATATCACCGCCTACTTCACGATGATAGTTGAAAGTTGGCGCGACTATGCCCGCAGCCGCAACATCGACCTGCAGTTCTTCGGCAGGGAGGCGGTGGAAATGGACTTTGTGCCCGACTATGTGAACAAGGTTCTCAACAACCTGCTCTCCAATGCTTTCAAGTTCACGCCAGAGTACGGAAAAGTGAGCGTGAGGGCATGGCGCGAGGGCGAACGGTTCTTCATTGATGTATCCGATACAGGTGAAGGCATGGACAAGGAGACGCTCTCCCATGTGTTTGAGCCGTTCTACCAAGGCGAGAGCGAGGCGCAGCACGTGGGAACGGGCGTGGGACTGGCGCTGGTGAAGCAGATTGTGGATGCCGTGGAGGGCAGCATCACGGTGGAGAGCGAGGTGGGAAGAGGCACGACGTTCCACCTCATCGTGCCGATACGCAACGAAGCCGAGCAACGGATAGCTGCTGCACCGGAGACGCATACGCCACTCCTGCCTGAAACGGGAATGACGCTTGCCGACAACGAGGGAGAAGAGAACCAGTGCCGCCTGCTCGTCATTGAGGACAACCGCGACATCGCCGCCTACATTGGCTCGCAGTTCACGGGCAAATATTCCGTGTGCTACGCCGCCAACGGCAGGGAGGGACTGGACAAGGCACTCGATCTCGTGCCCGACCTGATCATCACCGACCTGATGATGCCCGGCATGGACGGATTAGAGGTGTGCCGGCAGGTGCGCGGCAACGAGATCATAGACCATATTCCCATCATCGTCGTCACCGCGAAAGTCACGGAGGAGGAGCGCATCAGGGGCATCGAGGCCGGGGCGGACGCCTACCTCACCAAGCCGTTCAACGCCGACGAGCTGCGCACGAGGGTGGAGAAACTGCTCGACCGCCATCGCCGTCTGCGTGACAGGTTCAGCAATGGCACCGGCACGGACAAGGAGCAGGAGACGCAATACACCGATGTTGAGCGACGCTTCCTTGCCAAGGTGTCGGATGTCATATATCTCCAGCTCAGTCGCGGAAAGGAAATTGAGGTATCGCAGATTGCATCGGCCCTGTGCATGAGCGACAGGCAGTTCTACCGCAAGATCAATGCCATCACCAACAGCACCCCGACGGTCTATATCCAGCGTGTGAAAATCAAGAAAGCCAAGAGCATTCTTGACGGAGACTCGCAGATGAGTTTCAGAGAGATAGCCGACAGATGCGGATTCAACGACTATTCCAACTTCGTGCGGACATTCAAGAATGCCTATGGTGTCACACCTACGGAATACAGCCGGAGCAATGCAGGAAAAGTGTAGGAGCCGACATATACCCGCCATTATCTGAAAACGCGGGGTCGTATCGACAAGAACGAGCGGAGTATGCCTTCGGGTATGCTCCGCTCGTTTTGGTTTGCGCCAATATTCAGTCACTTCCGTCCATATCAACGCCACAAGTACGCAATTATCTCCAACTGCTAACACACACAGCTTCTTTGATTTACCTTTGTCCGTGCACCGCTGTTGGTGTCATTAAATACATTGTAATATGGACGAAAAAATCAAAGACCAAGAAGTCCTTTTGTTGAAAGACCCCAAGGACGAGAATCTTAAAGCCGTCGCAGGTACGGATGAGAAAGGCGGACTGAAGACAGTACCGCCCACCGCCGAGCATGAACAGAGTTTCCTGAAGTTCGACAAGCACAGCAATGCCTTGGAGAACTTCCTCTCCAACTTCATGCGGCAGTTCAAGAACCCTACACAATTCCACTTTTTCAAAGTCCCCTTCGAGGGTGTTGTTGCCAGCGCACGGGTTCTCGCCGAGATGCTCAAAGCACCGGATGTTCCCTCCAATAAGGAGATGCTGGACTCCGCCCGTGTCAATCCTTCGGACTATGCAGGAGAGCAGAAACAGAGCTTTCAAGGGATAGACCCTGAGAAGATTGACTGGGAGCAGTTCTCCAAGATGGCTGTGAGCCGTGAGAGCCTCGAAAAGGGCAAGGAACTCGAAGCCATGCTCAAATACCGGAAATCACCCCACCTTGTCCCCATCAGCGTAAAAATCGGAGACGTAGCCCTCCATACGGACGCACGCCTTTCATTGCGTGAGACAGAGGACGGCAGATTTATCCCCGTTGTCCATGCCATTCGCAAGGAGCCGCAGTTGGAGCGGGAGTTCTTCGGACACACATTCACCGACGAGGACAAAAAAGCCCTCAAGGAAACGGGCAATCTCGGACGTACCGTGGAATTGACTTTCCCTAATAACGACAAACCCACCCGCAGTTTCGTGAGCATCGACCGCCTGACCAACGACATCATCGCTTTGAGTGCCGATAAGGTTCGCATACCCGATGAAATCAAGGGCGTGAAGCTGACCGATGAGCAGAAAAAGGAACTTTCGGAAGGCAGGAGCATCTATGTGGAGAGAATGACTGCCAAGACGGGAAAGAGTTTCAACGCCAACCTCCAGTTCAACGCCGACAAACGTGCGATTGAATTTCGTTTCGGCTCGCCCAAACAAAGCCAAGGACAGCAGCAAAACAGCCGTAAAGCAGAAAATCAGGAGAAGCGGCAAGGAGTCCGCATCCCCAAGAAGTTGCTGGGAAGGGAGGTCTCACCGGAAGAGCAAGCCAAGCTCAAGGAAGGCGGAACGGTCTATATGGAAGGCTTGAAAGACAAGCAGGGACAGCCGTTCAACGCCTATGTCCGTGCCAACTTCGAGAAGGACAAGTTCGATTTCTTCAAGTGGAATCCCGACAAGTCCCAAACGAAAGAAGTCGTTCCCGACAATGCCTCCCGGACACAGGTTGCCGTCAATTCCGAAGGCAAGACCAACGAAGCGACGAAGCATGTGAAAGAGCCTCTGAAAGAAGGACAGACACAGCCCACCGCAGAGCAGAAAGAAGAGAAGCAGGAACAGAAGCGTTCCAAGGGAATGAAAATGTAATCCGCCACCACTAACATCCAAAAGTAAAATCGTATGAAAGTCATCATAGCAGAAAAACCAAGTGTAGCCCGTGAGATTGCCCGTGTCGTTCAAGCAACGAACAGAAAAGAGGGCTATATAGAAGGCAGTAAGTATGCCGTCACGTGGGCATTGGGACACCTGATAACGGCAGCCATGCCCGAAGCCTACGGCATCAAGGGTTTCCACAAGGAGAACCTGCCGATTCTTCCTCCCGTATTTACCCTTATTCCCCGCCAAGTCAAGAGCGGTAAAAGCTACAAGGCAGACCCGAGTGCCGTTGCCCAGCTCAAAGTCATTGGAAAACTCTTCCGAGCATGCGGGGGCATCATCGTAGCCACCGACGCGGGACGTGAGGGTGAGTTGATCTTCAGGTTCATCTACGAGTATCTCGGCATCGCCAAGCCTTTTGAGCGACTATGGGTCAGTTCGCTCACGGACAAAGCCATTCGGGAAGGGCTTGCCAATCTCAAAAGCGGAGCCGAGTACGACAATCTATATTATGCCGCCCGGGCACGCAGCGAAGCCGACTGGCTCGTGGGTATCAATGCCACTCAAGCCGTTTCCATAGCGGCAGGTTATGGCACTTACTCGTTAGGCAGGGTGCAGACTCCGACACTCTGCATGGTCTGCTCCCGCTTCTGGGAAAATAAAAAGTTTACGCCACAACCGTTTTGGCAGCTGAGTCTTTCCGTGAAGGACGGCGATGAGAGCTTCCGTTTCTCATCGCCCGAACGCTACTTCAACAAGGAAGAAGCCACCGCCCTGTATGAGAAGCTCAAAGCAGCCTCTCAAATCACGATAGAGACGATTGTCCGCAAGGAAGCGAAGCAGGATCCACCTCTTTTGTACGACCTGACCACCTTGCAGAAGGAAGCCAACAGCCGACACCGTTATTCGGCAGAGCAAACCCTCACGCTGGCACAGAAACTCTATGAAAAGGGATACATCACCTATCCGCGAACGGGAAGCCGTTATATCCCGGAGGATGTCTTCGAGGAAATCCCCGAGCTGATTGCATTCCTGCACGACCATCCCGTATGGGGAGTTCATGCCCGCCGTCTGACCGAACTGAACGCACATTCGGTAAACGGAAAGAAAGTGACCGACCACCACGCCCTGCTCATCACGGGCAAAAAGCCGATAGATGTATTCGGAGAGGAAGCGGTCATCTATAATATGATTGCGGGGCGTATGCTGGAAGCCTTCTCCCCTCGGTGTGAGAAAGACGTTACCACCGTAACCGCCTTATGCAAAGGCGTGAAGTTCACGCTCAAAGGAGAAATCATCCGGCAGGAAGGCTGGCGAAGCATCCTTAAAAACGAGAAGGGGAAAGACAAGGAATTGATAGAAGCAGAAGAACGGGAAAGTCGTGAAAACGGAGAAGGCATCATCATCCCCCGATGGGAGGAAGGTAAGCAACTTCCGCTCTGCGCCTGTTCGTTGGCACAGGGAACGACCAAGCCCAAGCCGCTGCACACGGAAAGCTCCCTGCTTGCGGCAATGGAGACGGCAGGCAAGGAGTTGGAAGACGAGGAACTGCGTGCCTGTCTGAAAGATTGCGGCATCGGCACCCCTGCCACCCGTGCCGCCATCATCGAAACGCTCTTTGCCCGCGAGTATATGGTACGCAAGGAGAAGTCGCTCGTACCCACGGAGAAAGGACTTGCCGTCTATTCCATCGTCAAGGAGATGAAAATCGGCAATGCGGAGATGACCGGACAGTGGGAAGCGGACTTGGCGAAAATCGAACGGGGAGAATTGAAAGAGCGGGATTTCCGCAAGGGCATCGAAAGCTATGCCACACAGATTACCGACGAACTCCTCTCCTCCAAAATCCTCTTTCCAAAGAAACAGAGCGACATCCATTGCCCCAAGTGCGGCAAAGGGTCATTGGTCTTCTATCCCCGATGTGCCAAATGCTCGGATGCCGATTGCGGTCTGACCCTTTTCCGCAGCGTGGCAGGCAAGAGCCTCACGGACGAGCAGCTGACGCAATTGGCGGTGAACGGGGAGACAGGAATCATCAAGGGCTTTACCTCCAAATCGGGCAAGAGCTTCGAGGCTTCGCTCTCCTTGGACGGAGAGTTCAAGACGGTCTTTGTCTTCCCCGAACGCAAGAAACCGGGCAAATCCCGAAGATAAATCCCCGTAAATTGCTAATTTTGCCACTGAATGATGCGGTCATAAACAATCATCTTGTTTTTACTGCGGATTTTAGTGGTGGCACTCGGCGGGGACGTCGAGTGCCTTTGCATTATATATCTCACTAAAATCACAGATATGACAGCCATTCATTTTTCATACTACGAGCTTTCTCTGCTCTCATTTCTTCGGGAGAGCCACCCCGAGCTGGCGGACGACATTCCTTTCGTGAAGGAGCGTGCGGAAGCCGCCTCACAAGCCTATACCGAAGCCTTTGACAACGGCTTTTCCGTAGCCGAATGTATCGGTATCGCCAACAAAACCCTTTATGCGGGACTGCATTTCTCCCGACACGACACGCTCACGTCCGTTCTGTGGAACGAGTTTTCGGCAGATGTGCCGCTCGAAGCGGTACGCGAGACGGCAATACGGCTGCGCCCGTCTGCGGAGGAAATCTTCTCCAAATATCCGATTTCGGACGACTTCGCCTATACCCCCGAATACAATGCCCTATACACGGAACTGACGGGCTTTATCCAATTAAAACTCGAAGAAGATGGCAGGCTATAACAAGAAGGAGCATCTTCGGGCGAACATAGATGCCATCCAAACGGTTTTTACCCTCCATCGGGAGCATCGCACGGCAACGGAGGGGGAAATGAAGGTGTTGAGGGCTTATACGGGCTTCGGGGCTTTGAAGTGTATTCTTTCACCGGCAAACTCGATGGAGGACATCGCACGCTGGAACAAGTCGGAAGTGGAACTCTTCCCCTTGGTCATGGAACTGCATCGCATCATTCGGGACAATACCGCTTCGGAGACTCAGTACAAAAGCTATGTGCAGAGCCTGAAGAACTCGGTGATGACCGCTTTCTATACACCTGAACCCGTGGTACGGGAGATTGCCGTTTCCTTGCAGGAGGCAGGCATTGCCCCCGGCAAGATACTTGACCCGTCGGCTGGAATGGGCGAGTTTATCCGCTCGTTTGACGGCATTGCGACCGAAGGGCATACCACATTCGGCTTTGAGAAAGACATCCTGACGGGGCAGCTGCTTTCCGCCCTGCATCTTGACGACAAGATACGCATCCGTGGTTTCGAGGAAATCGAATCCAAGTTCGAGGGTTATTTCGACGTGGTGAGCAGCAATATTCCTTTCGGGGACATCGCCGTTTTTGACCCTGTCTTCAGCAAGACGGACGAGCCGGCACGAAAGGTGGCACGCATGTCCCTGCACAACTACTTTTTCGTCAAGGGTGTGGATATGCTCCGCGAAGGTGGGGTGCTGGCATTCATCACCTCCCAAGGCGTTATGAACGCTCCCTCGAACGAGCCTGTTCGGGAATGGCTGATGAGCCATACCCACCTTGTGTCGGCAATCCGTCTGCCGAACAATCTCTTTTCGGAGAATGCCGGCACGGAAGTGGGCAGTGACCTGATAGTCTTGCAAAAGGACAGCGACAAGGCGAGCCTTACGGAGGATGAGCAGCGTTTCATCAAGAGCGGGAAGCGTCCCAGCGGCGTGATGTTCAACACCTATCTGCGGAGCATGTCGCAAATCGTGCATACCGAGTGGAAGCAGGACACCGACCCATACGGAAAACCTGCCATCCTGTTCCACCATAGTGGAGGAGCGGAGGGCATTGCCAATGATATGGGCGAAATCCTGCGGGCAGATTTTGGGAAACGATTTGACCTGTCGTTATACCAGCAACATTTCCCCACACAGAAACAACCCGAAGTTATTTACCCTGTTCATTCCGAGGAAAAACAGACAGGGCAAAAGCCCCTGTCTTCTGACAGTGTACACACAGAAGAAAAGCCTACGACCACAGAACCCGTTCAAACGAATGTATCGCCACAGGTGCAACTCCTTGACCTCTTCGGCAATGTCATTCAAGAAAAAAAGCCCAAGCGGAAAGCAGCCGCAAAACCGAAGCCTGCTTCTTCCCCCTCTCTGTTTTCCGAAACTTCACAAAGCAGCGATACGGCAAATGGATTGAAAGATACGGGCGATCTGTGGTGGCAGCAGGACAAGGAAAAAGGGATGCTGACACGTCCCTATGAGGGCTTATGGCACGAACACCTCAAAGAGGGCTCTTTGCTTGCCTCGGACTTTCAAGTAGGTACGCTTGTCCGTGATATGGAGGACAACCGTCTGTTCCAGCCCATAGAACTCCCATCCCAAGAACGACAGAAGATGCTGCTCTACATAGACCTGCGAGATGCTTACCACGCCCTCTATGATTATGAAGCGGAACGCAAGGTGGCGAATGAATCCCTGCGGCAGAACCTCAATGAACTGTACGACCATTTTGTACGTCTTTATGGGCATCTCAACGACCGCAAGAACCATGAGATGATTCTGATGGATGCAGGTGGCAGGGAAATCCTCTTCTTGGAACGGAAGGTGGATGACAAGACGGTCAAGGCGGACATCTTCTCTCAGCCCGTCTCTTTCAGTCTGCACGAGGTAACGCAGGTGGAGACTGCCGCCGAAGCCCTTTCCGCATCCCTGAACAAGTTCGGAAGCGTGTATCTCGAATATATGGCTTCCCTGTTGCCCGACGGCACGGAAGAGGACATCCTCCACGAATTAGACGGCAAGGTCTATTACAATCCGTTGGAGGGGGGATATGAGACAAGCGAGAAGTTCATTTCCGGGAATGTGGTCGCCAAGGCGGACGACATCGGACATTATCTGTTGGAACATCCCGAAGATACAAGAGCCGCTGCCTCCATGCAGGCGCTTAGGGCTGCCGTGCCTGTCCCCATTCCTTTCTCCGACCTCGACTTCAACTTCGGGGAACGGTGGATTCCCGTACAGATATATTCGGACTATGCCTCCTTCCTTTTCGACACGGAGGTGGCGATACACTACAATTCAAGTGCGGACGAATACTCCGTGGAGGCACGGATGCACAATGCCAATATCTGGGACAGGTTCTGTGTGCGGGGGCAGCACCGCCGCTATGATGGCGTTACCCTGATGAAGCACGCCCTGCTGAATACGACGCCCGACATCACCAAGAAAATCATGGTTGGCGACAAGGAGGTCAAGGTACGGGATACCGAAGCCATACAGATGGCAAACGCCAAAATTGACGAGATCCGAAACGGCTTCACCGATTGGCTGAACGAGCAGAGCGATGAGTTCAAGCAGCGGTTGGAGAAACTCTACAATGACACTTTCAATTGTTTTGTGCGTCCCCAGTATGATGGTTCCCATCAGACATTCCCCGACCTCAATCTGAAAGGCTTGGGCATCGAAAGTCTGTACGACAGTCAGAAAGATGCCGTGTGGATGCTCAAACTCAATGGAGGGGGAATCTGCGACCATCAGGTGGGAGCGGGAAAGACGCTCATCATGTGCACCGCTGCCTATGAGATGAAGCGGCTCGGCTTGGCAAACAAACCGATGATACTCGCTCTCAAAGCCAACGTGCAGGAGATAGCACAGACTTTCCAAACGGCTTACCCGAATGCCAAGCTGCTCTATCCGGGCAAAAACGATTTCACCCCCGACAAGCGGCAGCGGATTTTCCACGACATCAAGAACAACAACTGGGACTGCATTGTCCTCACGCACGACCAGTTCGGCATGATACCGCAGTCGGACGAGATACAGCAGAAAATCCTTCAGGACGAGCTGGACAGCGTGGAAGAGAACTTGGAAGTTTTGCGTCAGCAGGAACGCAGCATCTCCCGTGCGATGGAGAAAGGGCTTGTCAAGCGACAGATGAATTTGCAGGCGAAGTTGGATGAAATCAAGTTCAAGATAGAGAACCGAAAGGACGACGTGGTAGATTTCAAGACCATGGGGATAGACCATCTTTTCGTGGACGAGTCGCATACGTTCAAGAATCTGATGTTCAACACCCGCCACGACCGTGTGGCAGGATTGGGCAACAGCGAGGGCAGCCAAAGAGCCTTGAATATGCTCTTTGCTATCCGAACCATTCAGGAGCGGACGGGGAAAGACTTGGGAGCCACTTTCCTTTCGGGTACGACCATATCGAACTCACTCACGGAGCTGTATCTGCTGTTCAAGTACCTGCGTCCCCAAGCCCTCGAAGCACAGCATATCAAGACCTTTGACGCGTGGGCAGCCATCTTCGCCAAGAAGTCGGTGGACTATGAGTTTTCCGTTACTAACGAAATTGTACAAAAAGAGCGTTTCCGCTATTTCATCAAAGTACCGGAGCTGGCGGCGTTCTACGCTCAAATCACCGATTATCGAACGGCAAAGGACATTGGCATAGACCGCCCCGAAAAGAATGAGATTATGCACAACATACCACCTACGCCCGAACAGGAGGAGTTCATCGCTAAGTTGGTGGAATTTGCCAAGACGGGCAACGCGGAACTGCTGGGACGTCCCAAACTCTCCGAACGGGAGGAAAAAGCCAAGATGCTCATTGCCACAGACATGGCGAGGAAGATGAGCTTGGATCTGAGGCTCATCGACCCGAACAAGTACGGAGATCATGTGGACAACAAGGCTTCCCACTGTGCCGCCAAGATTGCGGAGTACTACCGGAAGTTCAATGAGCAGAAAGGAACGCAGTTTGTGTTCAGCGACCTCGGCACTTATAAGCCCGGTGAATGGAATCCCTATTCGGAGATAAAGCGAAAATTGGTGGAAGACCACGGCATACCCGCTCAGGAGATACGCTTCATACAGGAGGCAAAGAGCGACAAGGCTCGAAAGACGCTCATTGCGGGTATGAACGAGGGAACCATTCGGGTATTGTTCGGTTCCACCTCCATGCTCGGTACGGGCGTGAACGCCCAGAAACGTGCCGTGGCTATCCATCATCTTGACTGTCCCTGGCGTCCTTCCGATTTGGAGCAGAGGGACGGACGGGCGGTACGTAAAGGGAATGAAGTCGCCAAGTTTCATGCGGACAACAAGGTGGATGTCATCATCTATGCGGTGGAAAAATCGCTTGACAGCTATAAGTTCAACCTTTTGCACAACAAGCAGTTGTTCATCGAGCAGCTGAAGAACAATCGTCTTGGAAGCCGTACCATCGACGAGGGAAGCATGGACGAGAAGTCGGGAATGAATTTCTCCGAGTATGTAGCCATTCTTTCGGGAAATACGGACTTGTTGGAAAAGGCGAAGTTGGAGAAGAAGATTGCCGGCTTGGAGAGTGAGCGGCGTTCCTTTATGCGCAGCAGGCAGACCTCCCGAAGCCGATTGGACGAAGTGTTGCGTGCCGTGGATGAGAACAAGGAACTGATAGCACGCTTCAAGAACGACTGGGATTTGTTCGAGAGTAGGGTGCAAAAGGACAAGGAGGGTAACAAACTCAACCCGATACAGTTGAAAGGCGTGGAAGGCAGCGATCCGAAACGGATTGCAGCCAAACTTGCGGAAGTCAAGGAGCATGCCCGTACCAAAGGGGAGTATTTCGACATCGGGACTCTTTACGGCTTCAAGGTAGTGGTCAAGACCGAATCCTCCTCACAAAGTCTTTTCGATTTATCGCAGAACAGGTTTTTCATCATGGGAGAGAGTGGCATGAAGTACAGCTACAACAACGGTAACATTGCCGCAGACCCGGTGCTTGCCTCCATGAACTTTCTCAATGCGTTGGAAAAGATACCGAGCCTGATACAGAAATATGAGGCGGATACGGTGAAGATAGCCAAAGACATTCCCGTATTGCAGGAGGTGGTCAATGGCTCGTGGAAAAAGGAAGAGCAACTGAAAGACCTCAAGACGGAACTTGCCGCACTCGATCGTCAGATACAACTATCCTTGAAGCCGATTGAGCAGGGAGAAAGTGAGCAAGAGGGTGCGGAGATGATGCAGGACGGCAAAGGAAAGACGGAAGAAATGGAACGGTCTCATCCGATTGAGCCGACTGTCACCGCTCCCGCCGTCAGCACCTCCGTGACTCAATCCGACAGACCGTTGGAAAGCAACGGGCAGAGTAGCTCCGCTACACAGCCCGCAATGGACGGACTCCCACCGTCTTTGGCAGAAAAGGTCTTTATCGTCAGACCTAAAATATGACTTATGAAACTCCAAGTATAAATCCCGCCTCGTCATCACGACGGGACGGGATTTTTACAACTAAAACAAAAAAGCAAAGAACTCATTCTTCTTTTTTCCTCTTTCTCCTCCGTTTCTTATTTTCGGTGAAATGGTGTTCCATAAAGGCGGTAATCTCCGATTCCAGATACCACGTCTTGTGGTAGATGATATGGAACGGGAGCGTTCCCGAATCCCGGTAACGCTGCAAGGTTCGCTTGCTGACTTGCAGCATCATGCAGACTTCCTGATTGTCCAAGAGCGGCTCGCCGTTGAGCATCGGACGTTGGGGAATGTCGGGAATGGTCTGCTTCAGATGGTCGAAACGGCTCATGATCCGTTCCATCCATTCAAGAAAAGTGTCTCTGTCCAGTAGTTCCATACGCTATTTCGTTCTCTTGGTTTTAAGCAGGAAGTTCTGTCTTAGTTCTTTGATGTTTTGAGGATTGCAGTACAGGCTTTTCCTGCGTATCGCCTCCTCTATGTCGTTCAGGTCGTAATAGCACCGCCCAAGGATAATCTTGTAGCCGATGCGTTCCGAACTTCGCAACCGCTGGAGGGTACGCTGGCTGATGCCGAGTATCTCGGCTAAGTCCTTGTTGGTAATCAGGCGGTTTTCGTATTCTTCCTTCGCCTGTTCCTCCTTCTCCACATATCGGAGTATCTTCTCTATCTTGCCCACCAAATCGTGATAGGCTTTGCTTTCAATTGTAATGACATCCATCGCTCTATTTATTTGATTATGGTGCAAAGTTCGGGTATTGGAATCGTTTGGATTGTATGCTGAATATGTACTGAATAGAGATTTTTATTGTCAAGTATCCAAGCCCGGAGACACAGGCTGTCATATCAAAGCCACAAGCACGCAGTTAGATGAAAGCATCTCTTTCTCACATGTGCTGTCATTACATTTGCATATCGTAATATCCGAACTAAAAAATTGATATATGGAAGTAATAGCAATCGAGAAGAAAACGTATGAAGCCATGATGGAGCGTTTCCGCATCCTGACCGCCAAGGTCGATGCCCTCTGTCGGGAATCGGACGAGAAGAGAATGGGCAAATGGCTGGACAACCAAGACGTCTGCCAAATCCTGAATGTCAGCTTGCGTACACTGCAAACCTATCGGAGCAACCGGACTTTACCCTATACGAAGATAGGCTACAAGATGTACTATAAACCGGAGGATGTGCAGAAACTGATAGACAGGTCGGTCTCTCCATAAAGCAGTATCTTAATCACCATTAAATCCAAAGCAGGACTATGAGTAATAATGTAAAGACCAAGAATGACGAGGAAATCATGCACTTCCTCAATGCCTCCGACCGTATGATAAAAGGGATAGATGCCCTGAGGAAAAGAAACAGACCAACGCTCGGGGGGCAGCGGTATCTGACGGACGAGGAACTTTCCCGACGGCTGCATGTCAATCGACGCACCCTGCAAGACTATCGCGATACGGGGCGTATCCCGTTTGTCAAATTGGGAGGGAAAGTCCTCTACAAAGAAGAGGAGATAGAAAAACTGCTGCAAGAGAATTACCATCCACGATTGGGGGAATGATGAAAGGAAACAGGCTGTGAGAAATCTTATCCCACAGCCTGTCTCCTTTATTTCGCACTCCTTTTAGCAGTACCGTCCGCCAACGGTATAGCAGACTATCATGGGTGGAGAAGAAACTTTCTTCTCCGAAAGCCTGCCTATTATCCACTTACGCAAATTCTTTGCCTGTGGCGTGGCAACACGAAACGACAGCATTGCTATCATTTCGATACTGTACAAATCAATGAATCCTCGTTCGGAGCGGATTGTTCTCACCGCTTCCGTCTCCATCAGGAGACCTTCCTTAAATATCGCTTTGATCTGTGCGTTCACCTTGCCAGAGAATGCCCCGAGCAGGTCGGCTATCTCACAAGCCGGCATCCAAACGGGAGTTGTCGGGATGTGTATTTCTCCATTACCGCCAATGGTTATGATTTCTCTTTTCATAGACATTCCTCCTTATCTTTATATGGTGATACCGCTAAACTGTTCTATCCGGCTTAACTTGTCGGAAAGAGTATTCATGTCCTGACTTTCCTTCTCGTGGGTGATTTTGGCATAAATCTGCGTCGTGCGGATATTCGTATGCCCGAGCATCTTGGAGAGCGTTTCGATGGGGACTCCGTTGGTCAGGCAAATCTCCGTCGCCATGGTATGGCGGCTGGTATGCCATGTTATGTTCTTCTCTATGCCGCAAAGCCCGATGATTGTCTTGAGGTTCTTGCAGGCGGTCATGTACTGCGGAACGGGCAGGAGATAATTTTCCTTTGCCATGCCGTCATACTTTTCGATAATCCTCAGGGGAATGTCCATCAGCATGATGTTGGATTCCACGCCCGTCTTCTGCCGCTTGGTCATAATCCACAACTTGCCGTCGAATGAGGTCTGCACATTGTCTTTGGTCAGGTTCTTCATATCGGTAAACGACAAGCCGGTAAAGCAGCAGAAAACGTACAGGTCACGCACCAACTCCATCGACTTTCGGTGGAATTTCAAATCCATCATTTGACGTATCTCATCCTTGGTCAGATAATCCCTTTCCGTACTCTCGGCGGAGATGCTGTAATCCACGAACGGGTCTCGCACTATCCAGCCGTGATTCTGGGCAATGGTAATCATTCGGCGCAAGGGCATCATGTAAATCCAGACGGTGTTGTTGCAGCACTGCTTTTCCGTGCGGAGGAAAATCTCAAAGTCCGTGATGAAAGCAGGAGTAAGCTCTCGCAGGGCGATGTCGCTCAGACAGTAGCGTGTCTTGATGAACTCTTCCAAGTGCTTGTAAACGGTACAATACTTTTGATATGTGGAATCGCGGCGCAGACCGGCAGATACCTGCTTGGCAAAATCCTCATTGTGCTGGGCATAGACTTTCAGCAATGTTTCGTACCGCATTTCCAGACCCAAGAAAGCGTTCTTTACTTTCTCCGCCGTGACATAGTTGTCCCTTTCGGCAATCTCCTTGTATTTGGCATTGATGCCCACCCGAATCTTGTCCAAGAAGCGGTTGGTTTCCAATGCAACGACACTCTTTCCCGAAGCCCGGTTGCTCTTGACATCCCATAGATTGGAGAGAATGTCGCATTTGCAACTGAACTGTGCAATGGTGCCGTCGATGGTGATGCGACACATCACGGGAACAGAACCGTCTTTCTTAGGGGCATTCTTTTTGAGGTAGAACAGAACCTTAAACGTACTTCGCATAACTCTGACTCTTTAAAGTTACAAAACTATTTATTTTCAGGTTATCCGCTGGTACGCAATTCATTGTACTTTGACGGGAAAGATTCCAAGCATTCATTTTTTTGCTTTTTTTCTTCCCATTCTCCCTTTATCGGGCTATCTTTGCAGAAGATTTCAGTTCGGGCTCAGCTCATTCGTTACCGTTTTTGTCATTCCTTTCCATTGGATACAAGGTAATGTTTTAGTAACGCTGCTCTGTCCAAAGCGGGCAAAAGTCCGTCTTTTGGCAGTTTTTCCCTCGAATGGTCGAATAATCAGAACTGACTGACTCACAAATCATTTGCTACATCCTCTCATTTTTTGACCGTTTAGGATAGATTTTTAGAAAAAACTAAAAATATT
Organism: Bacteroidales bacterium UBA1680; assembly: GCA_002320605.1. Classification (GTDB taxonomy): domain Bacteria; phylum Bacteroidota; class Bacteroidia; order Bacteroidales; family UBA932; genus Cryptobacteroides. Next base: position 125,111 of record DCKG01000028.1, read on the forward strand.
CTGCTATGGAAGTTGGACAGAGGCTGCCGGAGATTCTCGGCAAGGACCAGGACGGCAAAGAATTGAAATTGTCAGATTTCAAAGGCAAGAAACTCGTACTATATGTTTATCCGAAGGACAGCACTCCCGGATGCACGACGGAGGCTTGCAACCTTAGGGACAACTATGAGCGCTTCCTCTCGCTGGGCTATGTGGTCATCGGAGTGAGCATCCAGGACGAGTCTTCGCACAAAAAATTCATCGCCAAATATCAGTTGCCTTTTCCTCTGATTGCAGACACGGAGAAGAAACTAGTCGGAGAGCTCGGTGTCTGGGGCGAGAAGGAAATGTACGGCAAGACCGTGATGGGAGTTCTCCGCACCACATTCATTGCCGATGAAGACGGCAAGATAGTCCGCATCATCGGCCCAAAAGAAATCAAGGTCAAGGAACACTCCACGCAGATTCTCGAATAAAAGACCGAGTACATTCAGGGCAAGTAATCGACTGATCACCTATAGATTAGGTGAGACCAGCATATTCATTCTCAATTGCGTTTGCTGCCCTGCGCCTCAGCGATGCGAAAACAGACTTTTTCGCCTGGATTCTTGTCTTTATCCATCATAAAACAATGCCTTGGAAATTCTTTATTAATCGCACGTCACGCAAAAATACCATAAAAGTCGCAAATAACGTAAGCGTCTCAGGATTACTTTGCCACTGGGCGCTAATAAGTGTGCTGACGAATGCTGTTCGGTCAAAAGATGCCGGAGGGGAATTGAATTGCGCAGAAAAATGCCTATCTTGGGGTTCAATTGAAATTTTGGTCTATGAATATTAATATTCGGTGGTTTCTGGCAGCATGGCTGCTTTCTTTAATGAGCGTAGCATCGTACGCAAAGGGTAATCAAATTGCTGGTCCGGATGGCGGCAAACGGCAAATGGAAATTGAGGATCTGGATGGATGGCAGACCGTCGGATCCATAAAGTGTTCCGACGACGGGAGCGTGGTAACCTGGGTTGTATCTCCGCAGGAAGGTGACGGAATGCTTTATATTCGCAAATTCCAGACGAGACAGAAAGGCGGAAAGACCACCACCGGACGAAATGCGGCGCAGGGTAGCGTCTTGACAATAGGAAGGGCCCAGGATGCGACCCTTGATCCATCCGGGAAATGGCTCTACTGCCGCATCAAGCCAGAATTCAATGTGACGAGACAGGAGAAAATCAAAAAAGTGAAGAAGGAGAAAATGACTCCTGACACGCTTGCAGTTGTGAATATTCTGAATATGTCGGTACGGAAATATCCTGTTGCCGATGAATATGGCACTGGCGCAATGGCCATGCCGCTAGTAGCCTACAAGTCCACTTGGGAAGAGAAGGCAACGGAATCCGAAGGCACTAAGGCAGCTGAGGCCAAAGGAGCTGAAGGAGCCAAAGATACCGCTAAAGCGAAGAAGCCTGAGCCGAAGAAGAAATCCGGGCTCATCATCCTGAATCCAGCAACGAATCGTGCGGACACGCTGCTGAACGTCGATAAATTCAGATTCAGCAACAAGGGCGAGCTGATCGCATTCACGACCAAGAAAGACGACAAAGACAGCCTCACCGCCAACTCGATGCAGCTCGGCTGGTATGAAGGCGGAAAGTTAAAGACGGATACTCTCTCCTGCAAAAAAGAGGAATATGGCAACCCCGCATTCAGCGATGCCGAGGATATGCTCGCCTTCACTGCCACCTCAGACACCAACAAAACAGGCGATAAAAGATATTCATTGAACCTTGCCAGCATCAGCAGGACTGCAGCTAGCAAGAAGGCACCTGCAAGAGTGAAAGTCTCGGTGGAGGAATTGCTTAGCCAAGAATATGCCGACGCAAAGACCGGTTGGGTGCTGGACCAGAACAGCAGCATATTCTTTACTCCGGATGGACACAGGCTCGTGACAGGGCTGTCGTCGCTCCTGCCGCCTAAAGACACTAGCATAGTTGACTTCGAGACCGCACAGCTGGACATCTGGAACTGGGACGCGCCTTACACGCCTCCGCAGGCGAAGAAAAACATGGGCAGGATAAAAAGCAAAACATACATGTCTGTCATAAGCCTAGACGGCGACAGGAAGCCTGTGCTGCTGACTGACAAATTTTTCGAGGATATCACGCTGCTGGGCGCAGGAGCCTCCGACTGGGCTCTGGCATCGGACGAAACGCCTTACGTGCGCGCTTCAGTGTGGAACTACAACAATTTTCGTGATCTGGCATTGGTCAGCCTGAAAGACGCATCCAGGAAACAGATAGCGGAGAAACTGGACGCTGGCATGGTGCGCCAGTCCCCTGCCGGTCGGCATGTTCTTTATTTCAGCAATTCAGACCTTGGCTGGCACTGCATAGATCTTGAGAGCGGGGCCGACGTCAATCTCACGAAAGATTGCGGCGTAGCATTCTACGACGAGGAAAATGACAGGCCTATGGCTCCGGACCCTTACGACAGGAGTCCGAAGTGGCTTGAGTCCGATCAGGCCGTGCTTATCGGTGACCGATACGACCTCTGGCGTTTCGCTCCGGACGGAAGCAAGGCCGAGAATCTGACTGGTGGCATCCTGAGAGACAAAAAGCTGAAATACGGCTCGGTGTCGGATCTCAGGCAGAGAAAGACTACATCCAACCAAAGCAGGTCTGACTACGTCTTGGGATGCTCCCCGAAGGGTCGGTACTACATTTCCATAATGAATGAGGACGACATGACCAACGGTTTTGCGTCGCTTGACCTAGCTAGGCCGTCCAAGACATTGGAATATTTCACCGACACCGTGACGTTCAGGAATGTCTTCAAGCCGGAGAAATCCGAGCGACTGCTTTTCACCAAGGACAATTTCCGAAACTGCGCCGACCTTTACTCCGCATCGGCTGGCAATTTTAGCTCTTGTGAAAAGCTATCGGACATAAATCCTCAGAAAGATGAGCTTCGCTGGGGCAGGGCCGAACTCTTCACATGGAAGGCCTACGACGGCACTCCAATGAAGGGAATAGTTTATATTCCCGATGGTGTGAAGTCTGACGAGAAGCTCCCTGTCATGGTCTACTTCTATGAAAAATATTCCAATGAATTATATTCCTTCTTCAAGCCGGGACCTTCCCGCTCTATCGTCAACCCAAGCTATTATACATCAAGGGGCTACATATTTTTCATCCCTGACATAGTCTACAAGGTGGGGCATCCGGGCGAAAGCGCCTACAACTGCATCTGCTCCGGAGCCGAGGCTCTCTGCAAGGCCTATCCGATTGCAGACAAGAGCAGGATGGCCATCCAGGGCCAGAGTTGGGGAGGCTATCAGACTGCCTACCTTGTGACTCGCACGAATATGTTCGCTGCTGCTGGGGCAGGGGCTCCTGTCGGGAATATGACATCTGCTTACGGCGGCATCCGCTGGGAATCAGGAATCACTCGCGCCGGCCAGTACGAACACGGACAGAGCCGCATCGGCAAAACGCTCTGGGAAGAGGGCGGGCTCGACCTCTACATCGAAAACTCCCCCATATTCCACGCCGACAAGGTCAACACCCCTATCCTCATCATGCATAACGACGCTGACGGAGCCGTTCCTTGGTATCAGGGAATAGAATTCTTCTCCGACTTGCGACGCCTGGACAAGCCGGCATGGATGCTCGAATACAACGACGAGGCTCACAACCTCCTCGAACGGCGCAACTGCCTCGACCTGACCAGAAGGCTGCAGCAGTTCTTCGACCATTATTTGAAAGGCGAGCCGCTTCCGGCATGGATGAAGATCGGCATCCCAATCGAGCGCAAAGGCGAGTACTTCGGCTTCGAAAATGCTGAATAGCCTCATGGCGGCCATGGTCAGAATAGGAGCGGCCTGCCGTGCCCCAGTCATGGCCATCACCCTTGCCATCGCGACGGCAATAACGCCGAGTGCCGCGACCCTGCGATGACACTCAGGGAAATGGCCGTAAGTGTCTGCGTGGCTATGACGGTGGGAAGCCAGATTAGAGGAGCCGACGGATGATGCGGAAGTGGCGTTTCGTGTATGGCGGGTACTTGAAGCCAGGCTCGAAGAGGGAGCGTTTCAGCAGGATGGACTTTACATGCGAGAAGCAGTCGAAGCCAGCGCGTCCGTGGTAACTGCCGATGCCAGAGGCTCCGACACCGCCGAAGGGTACGTTCTCGTTCGCAAGATGCATTACGACATCGTTGACGCAGCCTCCGCCGAAGGAGAGGCGATGAATCATGGCTTCCTGCTTGCGTTTGCTTGAAGTGAATATGTAAGCTGCGAGGGGCTTGTCTCTTTTTGCTGCCTCAGAAATGGCCTCATCTAAATTTCTGAAAGTCAGGAGCGGCAACACCGGTCCGAAAATTTCCTCTTGCATTACCTTGTCATCCCAGTCAACCCCTGACATTACGGTAGGCTCGATGTAAAGAGTATCTGCGTTCGTGCTGCCCCCAAAAACGACTTTCGACGGATTAATCAGAGCAAGAATCCTGTCGAAATGCCGACGGTCAATTATGCGAGCATAATTCTCGGAACCATCTTCGTATTTATTGAATGAGATCTGCGCTTTCAGAAGCGAAATGAACTGCGGCAGAATGGACTCCTCCACGTAAACGTAATCTGGAGCCACGCAAGTCTGGCCGGCATTCAGGAACTTTCCCCAAACGATTCTCTTCGCTGCAACCTCCAGATTAGCATCAGCAGTTACGAACACGGGAGACTTGCCCCCAAGCTCAAGGGTCACGGGGGTCATATTCTTAGCTGCAGCCTCGTAAACTATCTTGCCAACCCTGGGGCTGCCAGTAAAGAATATCTTGTCGAACCTCATCGAGAACAATGACGAGGCAACGTCTGCACCCCCTTCGGCTACGAAAATATATTCACTGGAAAAATTGGAGTTCAGTAGCTCCGCCAGCAGTTTTGAAGCAGCAGGTGCCATCTCGCTAGGCTTCAGCATGCAGGTGCAGCCAGCGGCTATGGCATCCACCAGAGGTACCAATGTCAGCTGGTAAGGATAATTCCAGGCTCCAATAATGAGGATGCATCCAAGCGGCTCCGCCACAGTGAAGAAACGCCCCGGCATATTCGCAAGATTCGTCTTTGCCCTGTGAGGTCTAGCAAAGCCCCGCAGATGCCTCATCTGGAATTTAATTTCTGAATATATCAGGCCTAGTTCTGTCGCATAGGCATCGAATGCGGACTTGCCGAAATCGGCCATGACGGCTTCCGAGAGGCGAGCCTCGTTGGACTTCAATATATTCATTAATTTTTTTAGCGCGGCCTTCCTAGATTTCAAATCCCTGGTGCCGCCAGAATTAAAATACCTTTTCTGGCTATCTAACAATTCGGAATATTCCATATTCAAAAAATCACAAGCTAATTTTCCTTCGAAGAAAGAACCTTGCTATATTGACGCAAAATGATTTTTATGCAATAAATAAACCAAACGGAAACACCTTTCATTACAAAGCGGCTCTGTTTGTTAGATAGGCAGTTCATCGTACCTGAAAGACACGACGACGCTGTCCCGAAACTTAAATTGAATGATGTATCGAGAGAGTAATGATTACCGTTATCGGTCAGTTCTTTTCCACGAAACCTTTGTCAATGGGAAGAACCCGTTAATTTCACGACCTCGTCAACAGTCAACCCTAATCTGTCGGCAACCTCATCGATAGTCATTCCTGAGGCGATCAGGCAATTCAATATTTCGGCACGACCTTTCTGCATGCCTTCTCTCATGCCTTCTCTCATGCCTTCTCTCATGCCTTCTCTCATGCCTTTTGCCCTACCCTCTTTCATACCCTTGGCCATGCCTTCTTTCATGCCCTTGGCCATGCCTTCTCTCAGCCCTTTTTCGAGGCCTTCCTTAACGCCTTTTTCGACCTGTTCGCCGACATACTCGTCTATGTCCCATTGAGTAAGCATATCTTTCTCGTATTTAATTACTTCATGTGGAGCGAATTTAGCAATTTCCGCCTTCTCAAACAACAGCTCGAAGAACTTCCCCTGAAGATATTCCGGCCTGTTCCGGAAGGTCCTCATGTTGTGAAGCGCGAAGCAAAGCTTGTCCAGGGCCGTCGCCCTCGGGTCAGCCGGATCTTGGTATTTCGGAAGCTCCAGGGTGATGAATTTCAGCCTGTCCGTGAAAGGACGCCCGCCGTCAACGTCCAGCAAGGCATACTCGTGTCGGATGGCATCGGATTGCGCATTGTCGTCGTAGTCCATTAGCGCTATGACGTAAGACTGCGGAAAGGAATAGTCCCACTTATCGGACTCTCGGTTCATCAGTCCTATGCCGAACTGCTCCTGGACAATGTATGTTGAATAAGCGAGGAGCCTGTCATGGAAGTTCCTGACCTTGAGCGCCTGCATCTCTACGGCGAACCGCGTGCCTGTCGTCTCGTCGTAGCACTCCACGTCCACGCGGATGCCGTGTCCTTCCGGAAATTCGTTCTGGTGTTCCTGAGGAGAGTATTTGATGGAAGTAATATTCCTCTCCGGGATCAGTTCCTGGAGAAGGAAGATCATCAGGTCGGGGAATCGCTCATCGCCGAAAAGTTTCTTGAATACGGTGTCGGTGATGATGTCGGCGTATTTTTGGAGGAGGACCATCTCATGGACCTGCCTCCTGCGGAACGAGTCCGGATAGCTAAGCTTTGTCATAATTAAGTTTTTTCGGCAAGATAGGCCTAGGAAACGTAAAAATCTTCAGGAAAAAGAAATTCCGTGCATTAAAACAGAAATTATTTTTCTTTATGCCACGTAAAAAAAATTCTGTGCATCACATTGAATGGACATTTAGGCATCAGTGTGGCAATTTCAAGTTGCAAGGGACGTAAAAATTTCCGACCTTCGTATTACTTCGTTAGGAGGAGAATATGGCAGGCGTGGGGCAAGAACAAATGGATACGAATATGAATAAAATTTACGTTCAGACCTATCATTCGCCATGCGGCGACATGCTCATCGGTTCCTACGATGGCAAGCTCTGCCTTGCCGACTGGGCACTCGAGAAACATCGCGAACTTATCGGCAGGAGATTCAGGAAGGTGCTGAAGACCGAATTTATTGAGGAGAGCACTCCAATTGTCGAAAAGACCATCGAAGAGTTGAATGAATATTTTGCCGGCATTCGCCATGAGTTTGATTTGCCTCTGCTGCTGGTCGGCACCGATTTCCAGAAGTCGGTCTGGAAGGGACTTCAATCTATTCCTTACGGCAAGACGGTTTCTTATAGCCAGCTTGCCAAGACGATCGGCAAGCCATTGGCCGTCAGGGCAGTGGCCGCCGCCAATGGAGCCAATGCAATTTCCATCATACTGCCTTGCCATAGGGTAATCGGAAGCGACAACTCCCTCACAGGCTATGGTGGCGGTCTCTCCACCAAGCAGAAGCTCCTGGAACTGGAGGGTGCCAGCTATGCTTTCTGACATCTCCAGCACAAATATATTTCGCAATTTCCCCGATTTGTCTCTTCCGGACGCTTTTCTGGTATCAATGAAGGCCACCCTATGAATCAGCGTTATTGTCCAACACTCAATAATAAATTGTAAATCATCGAGGATTATGACTGTGAAGTCGTGAAGGCTCTGCACGACACGAAAAAGACCGACAAAAGCACCTTTTGTGCTTGATAGTTTGAAGATTGTTAAGTATTTTTGCGAGTTCAATATTATTTTGAATAGTTAAATATACATTAAGCAATATGAGCATCCAGCAGGAGAACATAAAAAAGCTCGTCGATCGCAGGGCAGCAGCCAAGCTTGGCGGAGGCCAGAAAAGAATCGACGCTCAACATGCCAAAGGCAAACTCACGGCTAGGGAAAGAATAGCCCTTCTATTGGACGAGAACAGCTTTGAAGAGTACGACATGTTCGTGCATCACCGCTGCGCTAATTTCGGTATGGAGAAAGAACATTTTGACGGAGACGGCGTCGTTACAGGAATGGGAACGATAAACGGCCGCCTGGTCTATGTGTGCGCACAGGATTTCACCGTATCGGGTGGTTCTCTCTCAAAGACCATGTCTGAAAAGATGTGCAAAGTAATGGACCTAGCTGCTCACAACGGAGCGCCGCTGATCAGCCTGAATGATTCGGGCGGGGCCAGAATACAGGAAGGCGTAGATGCGCTGGCAGGATACGGAGAAATATTCGAAAGGAACATCCTATATTCAGGCGTAGTCCCTCAAATCTCCGGGATTTTCGGTCCTTGCGCCGGAGGAGCCGTATACTCCCCTGCCCTCACTGATTTCACGGTAATGGTAAAGAACACATCTTACATGTTCCTGACGGGACCTGCCGTGGTCAAGAGCGTGCTGGGAGAGGAGGTGAGCCAAGAAGAGCTGGGCGGAGCCAGCGTACATGCGTCCAAGAGCGGCGTGGCTCATTTCGCCGCCGAGAACGAGCATGAAGGAATCGACATAATTAAGGAATTGCTAAGCTTCATTCCGCAGAACAACATGGAAGAAGCCCCGAGGGTGGCTACCAACGACCCTGTGGGCAGGGCAGACGACTCTTTGAACGAGATCATTCCGGACAACCCTAATCAAGCTTACGACATGTACAAGGTAATAGCTAGCATAGCAGACGATGGGAAATTCTTCGAAATCCACAAGAATTTCGCCAAGAACATCATCGTCGGCTTCGCACACCTGAACGGACGCAGCGTCGGCATTGTCGCAAACCAGCCGAAAGTGCTGGCAGGAGTGTTGGACATCAACGCATCCAGGAAAGGGGCTCGCTTCGTGCGCTTCTGCGACGCATTCAATATTCCTATAGTATCGCTGGTGGACGTGCCAGGCTTCCTGCCTGGAACGCAGCAGGAATACGGCGCCGTCATCACAAACGGGGCAAAACTACTGTACGCCTACGGTGAAGCTACAGTGCCGAAGGTTACGGTAGAGCTGCGGAAAAGCTACGGAGGATCCTACATCGTAATGAGCAGCAAGCATTTAAGGTCTGACATCGTCTACGCATGGCCATCGGCAGAAATTGCGGTCATGGGTGCTGATGGGGCCGTAAACGTGCTGTATGCTAAGGAGATGAAAGCCGTCGAAGACCCGGCGGAGAAGGCAAAGTTGCGCGCCGAGAAAAAAGCGGAATATGAGGAATTGTTCAGCAATCCTTACCAGGCTGCGGAAAAAGGTTACATAGATGACGTGATAGAGCCTCGCAACACTCGTTTTCGCGTGATCAGGGCGCTGGAAGCGCTGGCCGGAAAGAAGCAGAGCATCCCTGCGAAGAAACATGACAATCTGCCTTTGTAAAAATGAAATATAAGAATATATTAACGATTGCTGCCGGACTGTTATTTTGCTGTGCGACGCTATCTGCCCAGAATCTCTCTGACATGAGGGTCACTGAGATCGTTGCGGACAACGAGACAGGACTGGTTGACGATTTCGGGGTCAGGAGCGGATGGATAGAGCTGTTCAACAATTCCTACGGTACTGTCAGCTATGGCGGATGCTACCTGACCAACGATCGCTCGGATCTGAAGAAATACCGCATTCCCTCCAACGACAAGTCCACGACCCTGAAACCTCGCCAAAGCGTGCTGTTCTTTGCCGGCGGAAGTGGGGAGAAAGGCACATATTACACGAACTTCATCGTTGAGAAAGGCCAGACCGTTTACATGGTCAGCAACGACGGAAGAACCATTATTGACTCCCTGAAGATTCCGGAAGACCTGCAGCCGGACAAAAGCGTTAAAAAAGTTCCTGTCGGCATTAAGGAGACGGACTTCGAAATCGAAAACGACTCTGAACCTTCGCCTGGGAGCTACAACGGCGACGTGAATGCCAAAAGCAAGAGCCAGCTGATGAAAGAAAAAGACCCTCATGGATGGGTGCTGACCCTTATTTCCGTCATCACAGTATTCATCGCCCTGATTCTCCTTGCTTTCGTATTCACTGCAATAGGGAATCGCAGCATAAGGGAGAGAAAAACCAAGGAGAAAAAAGCCTCGAAGAAATATTCAGAGAATATGTCCCCGGAGGTTGCCGCCGCCATTTCCATCGCCCTGTCGCAAGAATTCGGTGGCGAGGCTTTCGCTGCCATAGCCCTTGCCCTGGATGATTATCTGGGAGGCGGGGTTCACGATGCCGAGAGCTATGTAATCACCATCAAGCCGACCCCTGGAAGCCAATGGAACGAGAAAACTCAGAATTTCAGACAATTACCAAGAAAATAATAGTGACTAATATGAAGACTTACAAATTCAAGATCAACGGCAACGAATATTCCGTTGACATCAATTCAGTTGAAGGGAACATCGCTGACGTAACCGTCAATGGCGCATCCTACAAAGTTGAGATGGAGAATGCACCGGTAGCTCCTGCCGCCCCAGCAGCAGCTCCGGCCACCGTGACGCCTGCTGCAGCGCCAGTGGCTCAGGCCGCTCCGGCAGCCGTATCGGGAGAAGGCAAGCCTGTCCAGGCTCCTATGCCGGGAGTCATACTCGAGGTCTCGGTTAAGGTTGGCGACAAGGTTAAGGCCGGCCAGAAAGTGGCTGTCCTCGAAGCCATGAAGATGGAAAATGAGATTGATGCCCCTGCGGACGGAACTGTCACAGCCGTGCTGGTAAGCAAAGGTGACTCAGTGAACGTTGACCAGGATATCGTGAAAATAGCATAGGCCTAATTCTGAATGGACACCGTCATTGAAAGCCTCCAGCAATTCTGGCATTTCACTGGTTTCGCCAACGTTACGTGGCAGAATCTAATCATGATTGCTATAGGGATAGGCTTTATCGCTATAGCTATAATTAAAGGCTGGGAGCCTCTCCTCCTGGTGCCGATCGGATTCGGCATGATAATCGGGAATATTCCTATGTTCCCGGGTCTTAACATAGGCATTTATGAGGATGGTTCCGTTCTCAACACTCTCTACCAGGGAGTAAAGCAGGGCTGGTACCCGCCTCTGATATTCCTAGGAATAGGTGCCATGACTGATTTCTCAGCCCTCATTTCGCAACCCCGCCTGCTTTTGATCGGAGCAGCGGCGCAAATGGGCATATTCGGAGCTTATCTGCTAGCGCTTGTCTTGGGATTCGATCCTAATCAGGCCGGTGCCATAGGCATTATCGGCGGAGCAGATGGGCCTACAGCCATATTCCTGTCTTCCAAGCTCGCCCCAGACCTAATGGGCGCCATAGCTGTCAGCGCATATTCGTACATGGCTCTCGTTCCTGTGATCCAGAGGCCTATCATGCTTCTGTTCACTACGAAGAAAGAGAGACTCATAAGAATGCCTAAGCCAAGGGTCGTAAGCCAGAAAGAGAAGATTTTCTTCCCTGTCATCGGCTTCCTGCTCACTGCCTTCATCGTGCCTTCCGGACTGCCTTTGCTTGGAATGTTGTTCTTCGGAAACCTGCTTAAGGAAAGCGGAGTCACGCGACGTCTGGCGGAAGTGGCCAGAGGTCCTATCGTGGACACGGTGACCACCTTGATTGGACTTACCGTCGGGGCATCAACTCAGGCAGATAAATTTCTCACGGGAAACTCGGTGAAGATTTTCATTCTCGGCCTGCTTTCGTTCGTGATAGCGACCGCCAGCGGAGTCCTCTTCGTGAAGCTATGGAATCTGTTCCTGAAGCCTGGGCACAAGATAAATCCGCTTATCGGCAATGCGGGTGTTTCCGCCGTGCCTGACAGCGCTAGGGTTTCTGAGATAGTGGGAAGAGAATTCGACCCGGACAATCACCTGCTCATGCATGCGATGGGTCCGAACGTGGCAGGAGTCATAGGTTCAGCAGTAGCTGCCGGAATCCTGCTAGGCTTCCTGGGATAATCTGAATATAAATATTCATAAAGGCTGACCTGAGAATATCAAGCCAGTCTTTTTCGTATAAAGATCCGTTAAAATTCTTACTTTCTCTTCTCAATATATACGAGCCCGAAATCCGGCTTTTCGTCATGAGGGCAAAAGAATAAAATGATTTCCGAAAGACGAAACGAATGCTTTTTCTTCGCAATTATTAGCAAATCTGAAATATCACGACTATCTTTAAAAAATTTGCTTCAAACAAATTATTATTAATATTAAGAATCGCCCCTGAGATGAAATTCAGCGCACGCATGATAACCGGCATATTCCACCTACTGGGCAGGCAGCCTCTCAAAGCACATCTGCGCTGGTCAAAATTCCTCTGCTTTCTAGCGAAAGACATGATGCGCTATCGCAAGGACGTGGTAATGATAAACCTCGCACGGTCGTTTCCAGACAAAAAATATAAGGAGATTTGCAAGATAGCCTACGAGTCATATCTACACTTAGCAGACGTGATAACCGAAGGAATCTGGTTCTCCCGTTCATCCAACCGAAAAAGGCTTCACGACCAGCACATAGTTGAAATAGCGAATCCGGAAAAGCTGAAAGAAATATACGACAATAGCGGAAGCGTCGTGATCCTTACTTCTCACATGGGCAACTGGGAACTGATAGGAGGCATTCATGAATATTTCTACGGCTTCGAGCCGTTCATGGGCGAACACAATTTCTCGGTAGTATATAAGCCAATAAAAAACAAGACATGGGACGAGCTGATGGCCTACAACCGTTGCGCCCCCGTAGGCGGTCCCAATGAAGAATACTACATAGATTCTGCGGACATACTTCTATTCATCCTGCACAACAAGATGAATAAGAGAATATACATGTTCACGACCGACCAGGCCCCATATGCCAACACAGGGAAGCATCATGTGAACATGTTTATGCACCAGGAGACTAAATCGATGTTCGGAGGCGCCGGGATAGCGCATAAATTCGGATTCAGCGTCGTCTACCAGAGTTTCCTGATCGAGGAAAGAGGAAAGTACAAGATTGAATATAAAGAGATATGCAGGGACGCTTCGCAGACAGATCCAGAAGAAATCATGAACACGTTTTACCAGCTGCTCCAGGCTGATCTTGAAAAACAGCCTTGGAACTACCTCTGGACACACAAAAGGTGGAAATAAATTTTAGGAATTGCTTTCTGTATTGAACGTGTTCGCCCTTCCTCCTCTCTTCATGTAGAATTTAGAGCCATTGATGCCCAGGCTCACATTCGGATCGCCTTACAGCATGCTCATCTTATCCTCTATGCTAAAGTATAAATGGAAATCACGTAATTCATAATATTCATCAGGTATATAATCCACCATTGACTGAAATAACTTGCCCCGTGATGTAACCGGCCTGGTCTGACACCAGGAATCCTACCAAAGCCGCAATCTCCTCAGGTTCGCCAAGGCGTCTCGCCGGGATGGTCTTCTTAATTTCTTCCAGGTCCAGCCCTTCAACCATGTCCGTGTTAATGAAGCCAGGAGCGACGGCATTGACTGTCACCTTGCGCGGAGCCACTTCCTGAGCCAAGGCCTTCGTGGCAGCTATCAGGCCACCCTTAGCCGCCGAATAGTTCGTCTGGCCAGGAATGCCTTTGATTCCCGACAGAGAGGCCATGTTCACTATCCTTCCTTTCTTATGCGTAAGCATTGGCTGCAGGAGGACACGAGTAACATTGTAGAAGCTTCCCAGATTCGTGTTTATCACCTTCTGCCACTCCATAGGCCCCAGCCAGATAAGCAGATTGTCCTTGCGAATGCCAGCGTTATTCACCAGCACTTCGATATATTCCTCAGGATGTGCTTCCTGCCAGGCCTGCAGAGCCCTGCTCGTGGCATCTAGGTCACTCACGTCGAATTTCATCAATTCCCCATCAGAGCCAGCCTCATTCACTTTATTTAAGGTCTCCTGAGCCGCCTCGTCATTCGAGACATAATTTATCAAGACATGATATCCTTTGCGTGCCAGTTCAACGCAGATGGCTCTGCCTATTCCCCTACTGCCTCCGGTAACAAGAGCATTCTTCATATTCATAAAACAATTTTGGGTAGCAAAGATAATAAAAATACTACAGTAATATCTCGGATGCTACGTCCTCCAATCCTGGCACGCAGGCACAAGTCATCACCGATGTCATGCTCACGCCAAGCATCCCATGAAGATTCAGGCTCTGGCCTGTCATGAAGAGGTTTCTGAGCGGCGTGCGAGGAGACATCACCGTGAACATTGGATTGCTGAAGTCCTTCCTAATGCCATAAGCTGAACCGAATGGGCTACCGGTGTAACTAAGATATGTCAGCGGCGAGCTAGTCCAGACCTTAGCTATCGCGTCTCTTAGGCCAGGAATCCTCTGCTCAGCCAGGGCGATGCATTCTTCTGCCTTCCTCCGTTTCAATGCTTCATATTCTTCTCCACGGCGCCCTCTAGGCTCGGGAGCATATTCAGAAACCATATCCCAAGCCATCGGGCTCATCAGGTCCAAGTGGGTTGCATATTCTCCTTCCTTAGGCACATAGAAATGCACCAGCACTGACTCTGTCTTCGAATCATTCGGATTCCACAAATCGCAGTCAGTGCGGTTTACGTAAATGTTCCGATTCAGGTACTTGAGTTTTCCTGGCTTCAGGGCAATGTTTGCCGTAAACATGCCGTAGGTGTCCGGCAAATGGGCTATCCTGTTCCTGTAAATGTTCCTTATAGATTTGGACTCGCTAAGCAGGCCCATTGTGACAGCTGGGTGTGCATCTGAAACAATCACGTCCGCTTCCAGCATAAGCTTTCCCCCTTCTGATTCAGCCTCAACTCCCGTTGCAGTCCCATCAATTTCGCATATTCGTAAAACCTTGGTCCTATTCAGCACTTTGCCCCCCATCTCGACAATTTTGGAAGCCAGTTTCTCCGCTATCTGTGAGCCACCGCCAGGCAGCCTCCATGCGCTCTGGATGAAAGAATTATTTATCTGTGCGAAAACATAAAGCGGCAGGGTGTCCTGACGCAGTTCCATCTTCAAAGATGTGCCGGAAAGGACTTTGCGCAGTTTCTCATCATGAATATTCTCGCACAGAAAGCCGTAGGCGCACTTTGAAAAGGCTTCACCAATGGAGTTCCCGCCGAAAGCCTTGAAAATGTTGTCTCCGATGTCTTTCAATGCAGCAGCATAGCGTCTCAGTCCGTCTTCCTCTGCAGGGAAAATTGCAGATAGAGACTTCACGAAGTTTCCATGCCCGTTAGCGAAAGGAAACGACTCCAGCCTTCCATCCCCCACGAAAACGCATTCGTCGAAACAATCCGCATCCAGTCTCTTCCAAGGCAGGTCCAGCAAACCGAAATATTTGAAGAGAGGGTGCAGCGACTGACCCTCGTCCATTCCGCCCACATAGTGGAAACCGGTATCAAATAGTAATCCTTCTCTATGAAAAGTCTGCAGGCAGCCGCCAATGTGCTTGTCTTGCTCCAAGACGGTTACTTCATAGCCGTGTTTTGCAAGAATGAAACCGCATTCCAAGCCACCGAGGCCGCTACCTATTATAATTGCCCTGTCCATCATTTTTGCCATCAGTAGATGTCAGATTGTCAATTCCATAGGAACATCCTATGGGACGTCTGAAATAGTGAATGTTCAGCATCTTCCTGAACATGAAAGGCTGGGGCGTGTAGGTAATGAGTATCGTGGATGCTATCCAGATGAAAGTGGCTACGCCCGTGGAACTCAGGGCAGGATGCTTTGCGAATACCAACGCCACCGTTACGACTAGCAGCACGAACACTGAGAAGAACATCGCCATCGCGAATGACCTCCACCATGTCGGTCGTGCGATAGAACGGATCAACCACTAGAGAATGTGGCACGGAAGCCACCGCATCACCGACCTTGCGCTTGTCTTTCACTTTCAGGCTCCCGAAGGCCAGCTGCGCATCCGACGTGGAATCGTCCGATGGAAGAAGCTTGGAAATATCCTCTTCGTAGCGAACCTTGAGACCTAAATAAATGAATACGACAGCGCTAAGCAGCGGCGCGACATACATCAATGCCTTATGCTTTTGATTGAATCTGTAAAGGCAAACGAAAAAATTATCCATTGTCCTTAAACGAAAGTTCAGCCCTTAAACTTACGAGGACTTCCTCGTCTTTGAAAATAGATGCCTGGATGTCAGCCTTCCCGTCCGATTCAACCGCATCTAGCTGAATCTGAAGTTCTTGGCCTTTTAATGGCTCCACAAGCCTCAGAAAGCGACAGAGCTTGATTTTTTCCAGCCTCGTGAAAGTGCAGGAAGCATATTCATAACACTCTTTCACCATCTGCATCATGCAGACCCCCGGGGCCACCGGCTTTCCAGGAAAATGACCTTCATAGACTTCACTGTCCGGCATCAGCGAGACATTGAATCTGAATCCGGAATCAGTCCTCTCGCAGGCATTGACTTTATAAAAATCGTAGCACACCCTCTCCTGCCATGTTCGGTAGAAGTCTGGCACTATCGGGCAGAACTCCCCTCCTGAAGTCTCGAAAAGCTGAATCGTCGAGGCAGTAAGAATCAGAGCGCCATCGCTTTCTCGGTGAATCTCATAGTCGAAAACCATCTTCGCTCCAGCGGCCGGCCTATAAGTAACTTTCACCAGCAGAACATCGTTCATCACTGCCGGGTGCTCATAACGCAGGCGTACATCGTACACGGGCGCATAATAACCGTTTTTCACCAATTCTGAATAGCCTATGCCGTACCTGCGGCCAAACTCTTCCCTGGCATCTTCGAGATACTTCACATAATTCCCATGCCAGACCACCTTCAACGGATCCAGTTCTGAGAATCGAACCTCTATGCGTTTTGTCAGGCTTAGCTCTCTCATTCTTTTATGAATATTTTCATTTGACCTTTGGCCACGGCATCATCCCCACAACGCACCTCAACTTTCATTAGCGACATGCCCATCGCAGTGCCCAAAAGAGATAAGCTAGTGCGCAGAGACTTTCCAGCCTCTGGCAGCAACGCGATTTCCAAGTTTTTCAATTCGGCTATGAATCCAAGCCGTGGCGGCATGCCTTTCACGTAAGAGTCGTAATCGGCGAAGACGGCAGCGCTTTGCGCGGCATGCTCCACGATTCCGGGTTCGGAGAGCTTCCCATTGCGGCAGAATATGCAAGAAGGATCGATGTCCAATCCAGTTTCCGCAGAATCTACGGTCACTGAATATAATGCATCGACCATTACGACCGGGGGCCGCTGAGGAATCAGCTTTAAGACTTCCTCACCTTTTAGTATCGGCTCCGCAGACATTTATTTTGACTGAGTTTTCTCGTATATGAGGTCGTACAGCGCCCCGAAATTCCTTATTTTGGCGATGTCGGTGCCATTGATTTTTATGCCGAAATTGCTCTCGACCAATGCTACCAAATCCACGAGGCTGAGGCTGTCAAGTTCAAGAGTGGACTTGATGTCAGCTTCCGGAGTGAACACAGACTCCTCAACTTCGAATTCCTCGGCCATTGCGGCGTTTATTTTCTGAATCAATTCTGCTTTTTCCATAATATGCTATTTAATATTTTTAACAATTAAAGATGAATTCGTTCCACCGAACCCGAAAGAGTTTGACAAGAACACGTCAAAATGCTTCTCTACCCTCTCCGCCGGGATGTGCAGCATGGCCGAATCCTCATCGGGATGCTCGAAATTCAGGTTTGGAGCAATGAAGTCGTTCTTCATCATGAGCATTGAATATATCACCTCGCTGGCTCCAGCCATCCACATCTCGTGACCAGTCTGCGATTTAGTGCTGGTTATTTCTATCGGCCTGTCCCCGAACACCTTATAAAGAGCCTTAGCCTCATTTGCGTCCCCCACATGAGTAGAAGTAGCATGGGCATTTATGTAACCAATCTCGTCTTTCGATATCCCAGCCCGCTCAATCGACATTTCCAATGCCCTTACGGGCCCATCGACGTTCGGTGCTGAAATATGATCTCCATTAGCAGAGAAGCCGTAACCGACCACTTCACCATAAATTTTCGCACCCCTGCGCATTGCTGACTCATAGCTCTCCAGAATCACTGTAGCAGCGCCACCGCTCGGCACGAGACCGTCTCTATCCCTGTCGAAAGGGCGGCTGGCCTTCTGGGGAGCGTCCTCCCTTGTAGAGAATGCCGAAATTCCATCGAAAGATCCCACGGCATATGGGTTGACTTCCTGCGCCCCACCGCAGACGACCATTTCTTGCAGTCCATTCTGAATCAGCAGCGAGCCCAGCCCTATGGCATGGGATCCGCTGGCACAAGCTCCTGACACGGTGAGATTTATTCCCTTTAACTTGAATATGCAGCCGAGATTCATCGTAACCGTCGAATTCATAGATTGGAATATGGTCCCGGAGCCGCACAGAGAAGTGTCTTTCTGGTACCTTATCACGTCCACAGCCTTCATGACAGGAACCGTCGAGCTGTCATTTCCATATAGCAATCCGACAATGTGATCGTTGAGATACTCCTGGTCTATTCCTGCATCCTTGAGAGCATCTCTCGTAGCGCAAAAAGCATATTTAGCTTCCTCAGGCATGAAAACCCTCACGGAACGTGGCAGCTCAGCCTTTAAATCCGGCTCCTCGACTTTCCCAGTCAGAGCCGAACGAAAGCCAAGTTCCTTCCTGGCAGCATCCAGGCATATTCCTGATTTTCCGTTGTACAATGAGTCTCTTACCTCTTCAAGCGTTGTCCCTATACAGGAATATATTCCCATACCTGTGATAACTACCCTATTCTGCATATTTCAATAATTTATCTAGTTCCTCGTTCATTTCAGACCGAGCTTTCTTAATATCTTCTATTTCCCCCGACCTCAGAGCCTTCCTGAAAGCGAAGTCTTTGCGAAGGCTGCCTAACCATTTCACGTAGTTCCACTCAAAAACGCACAACGCTGGAAATAGCAGCACCCAGCATATCGCCTGGATGAATTCCCAGGCGGCCAAACCACAGCCTAAGTTATTATGCCAAGGATCGGGAATACGAACAAAGCATTCAACGCCATCAGCAAAGTTCCTTGGAACATCCTTCCTCCATCTTTTTCTCGAACAGGGAACGCAGATACGCCTTAAAGCATCTATATGCAAGCGGTATTTTCTTAAAGTACTCCTTCCCATTTACACTGCTTCTGCCTTCCATCTCTTCGAAAAGTTCAACAACCAGCCAAACAAAATCGAGAAAGCATTTCTCGAAAATTGGGACAAAAATACACAATTTCTAAAGTTCTGGCAAGTTGCAATATTGTTTGATACTTTTTGAAAAGATTTTTGGTCTTTTTAGACAATTCTCTAATTCCCAGCCCTATTTCTGCTTTCAATTCTAAAATCATAATTGATTCCGAGACTTTTCGCGAATATACCCGACTAAGAAGCAGGCGCCGGCGACTACCATTCCGTTAATGGAAGGTATGCCCCATTTAACCAGATTGGCCACTACGGCGCCCAGAACGACTCCAGCTATAGCAAACCAATTCACGGCACGCATAGGCAAGGTGCCGGCAAGATATTCCTTCCTATGCAGGAAATAGCTGATTATTAATATTATGCCTATTGGCGGCAGGGTGCAGTTCAGCACGTTCAGCCAGCCCACGAAATTCCAATACAGCCAGACTGCAGACACGGTGCCAATGATGCCGGCAGCCAGAACCATCGCCTTCTTGGGAAGGTCTAAGATATTGGATAAGCCTAAGCCAGAAGTGTACAAGGCGTTGTCATTCGTCGTCCAGATGTTCAAGCCCAGCACTAGAATGGCAATGTAGAAGAGGTTCAGGTTAAGCATCACCTCGAAAATGTCGTTGCCGCCTACGTAGATGCTTGAAATAGCTCCGAAAAAGAACATCAAGCTGTTCCCAAGGAAAAATGCCACCACAGTAACCAGCAAGCCGACTTTCGCATTCTTCGAGAAACGGGAGAAATTCGGCGTGGCAGTGCCTCCAGACACGAAACTTCCGATTACCAGCCCTGCGCCGGCAATGACGCCCAAATCCTTGGAACCCTTTGAAAATTGGTCTATCAGGGTCGTGTCGCCCCTTTGAACGGCCATGACCATAGCTACCGTGCCTAGAATTGCGACTGCAGGAACGGCTATGTAGCTAACGATAGTAAGGCTTTTGATGCCGAAATATGCGCTGCATGTCATCAATATGCCAGCAATAAGCACTAGTATGTAACCCTGCCATGGCATGCTGTCCTGAGTGACTTCAAGTCCCATGATTTCTTTTGCTATCGGGATGGCGAACATTGCCAGGCCCACCCCGAACCAGCCTATCTGCGTGAAGCTTATCATCGCGCTTGGAAGATAGCTGCCCCTTTCGCCAAAGCTTTTGCGAGCCAGCATGTCGAGGGTGAGGCCGCTCTCGGCTCCTATCCAGCCCAAAGCCCCTGTGTACGCCCCCAGGATAAGCCCTCCTAAGAGAAGGGCTCCGATGAATCCCCAGAAATCAAGTCCTGTCGCAAGTTTCTGGCCTACCCACATAGAGGCGGAGAAAAAAGTGAAGCCGAGCATCACCATGAACATGCTCAGGTTGCTCTTGCGGCCTGCCGCGCTGACTGGTCCGTTGGTGAAGTCAGCGTCAGCTCCTTGTTTATAATTACTCATAACCGTTAAGTGATTGATTGATTTGCTCTAATCTTGTCGATGCAATCTGCTTGAGAGTCAGAGTCTCGGCCTTTGCCAGAAAAACCCTTTCATCGCTGTACAGCACCCTCAGGTCACCGAGTTTCTGAAAATGCGTGGTCTTGAGCCAATCGTCATATTCAATAGGTGCCCTGTATCCTATTCTTTCGTAGGTCAGTTCCATTATGTCCGTCCTTTCCGAAACCTCCAGCACTGCGTTCCAATATTCCTTTACTTCCTCCACATGATCCGGTATCTCATAGCGGCGAGCCCCGCCGTCATAAATTATGCATTTCTCGTAAAGCGAGAAGCCATGTGCGACGACATATTCCCTGAACTCTGGAGAAATGATGCCTCCTCCCCAGTAGAAATCGATGTCCGGCACCTGGAAACCTAGCACGCCAGCGTCTTCATAGACTCTGAATATTCCTTCGTAGAAAAAGCAAGAAAAACCTTCGAAATTCGGCGAAAGCTTCTTGATTTCCTCTGTCAAATCCTCCATGACATCGATGGCTTTCGTACCTCCAATGGTAAAAAAGATAATCCTCTTGAAGCTGCCGCCATGGTCATGGAACCAATTTATGACATGATCCATGCACATCTTCAGAGTGGCTCCTGATGCGATTATGTCGCCAATCATCAGCACGCAGTCCTTGCATGTGCGGACTTTCTGGTAGCGGACGTCCAGGCCTTTGATGACATTTTCCTCGATAATTCTCTCGCAGGAGAGGAAATCCATATTCGTAACCCTCAAACCTGCCCTGAAAGCACATTCCTCGATGGGATAGTTCAATCCGCCTCTGAGAATAGTCAATATATTCACTTTCCCCTCAAGGCCGTTGTCTGTCAGGTACTGCATGCCTTTCATCGTGGCAGGTACCATGGACTGGTAAGAGCCGAATCCGACCACCTCAGGAGAAGCCATGAGCCTCCTCGTGCCACCATCGCTGATGATGAAATAATAATTCTTGAGATTCTCGCATTCAAACCTGTAGACGCCAGGGATGCGAGTCTGAGCTAGATTAGAGTCTTTGAAATTATATTCGTGCGACATTCCGATTATCATTAATCGGGTTACAAAGGTAGTCATAATTCGCATAAAATATTCCCATTCGGGTAGAACTTATCAAACAAGTTTTCAACCATAGCTACATTATTGGAATTTTTCGTACCTTAGCGGTGCGTAAAGTGAAAAAAAATGGCTGTATCCATAAAGGAAGTACGCACAAAAAGGGATCTGAGGCAGTTTGCCAAATTTCCTAATGTACTCTACAAGAATAATAAATATTATGTCCCGCAACTGATTTCCATGGACATGGCTACCTTTTCGCCCAAGAAAAACAGGGCTTTTGAGGTTTGTGAGGGAAAATACTGGCTTGCCTATAAAGATGGCGAGCTCGTTGGACGTGTCGCTGGCATAATAAACCATAAATATAATCGCAAAGTTGGTCAGAACATCTGCCGTTTCGGATGGATTGATTTCACGAATGATCCGGAAGTCGTCCACGCCCTGCTGGACACGGTGGAAAGCCATGCGAGAGCGAATGGAATGAATGTGGTCGAGGGGCCTGTGGGCTTCCTGGAATTCGACGTGGCGGGAGTCCTTGTGGACGGTTTCGACCAGTACCCAACAGCCTACGGGAAATACAACGACCCGTATTACGAGCCTCTGATCCTGGCTGAAGGCTACAAGAAAGAGACTGATTACGTGGAATTCCGAGTCTCCGTTCCCGAGAACATCGACAGGTATGAGAAGCTGGCGAAACTAATTGGAGAACGATTGGGGCTGCATGAAGCTACGTTCAAGAATAAGAAAGACCTGGTACGGAAATATGCCGACGGAATATTCGGAGTCCTCAATCACGCATATTCTTCGCTTCACGGCTTCTCAGAGCTCTCCCAGGCTCAGTGCGAGGATTTGAAGAAGGAGTTCCTGCCTCAGCTGATCCTGGACTACGTTTCAGTCATCGTGGACAAGGACGACAAGGTCGTGGCATTCGGGATCACCCTTCCCTCGCTTTCAAAGGCACTCATAAAGGCCAAGGGACACCTTTTCCCATTCGGCTGGTACCATATCCTCCATGCGCTGAAACACAATGACACGATTGATGCGCTTCTAGTGGCTATTTCCGATGAATATAAAGACAAAGGCGTGAATGCGATGCTGATTGCCAAAATGGGCATCGGCTACCACAAGCACGGAATCAGATACCTGGAGAGCACAAGGGAGCTTGAAAACAATATGGCAGTCCAGAACATGTGGGGGCACTTCGAGCGCAAGCTCCACAAAAGGGCAAGAGTTTATATCAAACAAATTTAATAATATATGGCCGATAAGAAAGCTGAAAGAATACAGACTTCCATCCTGAATGGAGTTGAGAGAAAAGTTCTCGTATGGCTTGCCGAGAGGCAGCCACGATGGGTGGTATCGGACATTCTTACATTCATCGGGTCTATCGGAGCCTTGCTCATTGGCTTGGGCTTCGTTCTAGCCAGCAGGAATGCGGCATGGCTGTGGCTGAGCTTCTTCGGCTTCATCGTCAATTGGTACGGGGACTCTCTGGATGGCACTTTGGCTAGGGTTCGCAAGACATCGCGCCCAATCTACGGCTATTACATAGACCACACGGTAGACTGCATCAACGAGGCTTTCATATTCTTAGGCATAGGGCTGTCCTCTTACATGCATCTGTCCTTGGCGCTCGCTCTGTTCGCCGTCTATCTCTGCCTCACGGTAAATGTCGGCACCAACGCCCATCTGAAAAGCGAGTTTAGACTGACGTACGCCAAGCTTGGTCCAACCGAGTTCAGGATAATCGCAATGATTCTGATTGCTGTCCTGTATTTCGTCAAGCCTCTCCAGATTTTCTCTGTGACCTGGGATGTCTTCGGGAAGTCTATAGCCATGGGTACTTTAGACCTAGCCGGAATAGTCATCCTGGCGATACTCATCGTAATCTATCTCATTACAATAATCAACGATGCAAGGGGTTACGCCATGATTGACCCTATGCCAAAACGTGGGGAAGAAAAGTAATGCCTATTCTGACAGTTAAGGACATAGAAAAACTTATTCCGGCATTCAAGGGCAAAGTAGGAAACGCCGCAGCCGAAATTCTCAGGAAAATACTATCTGTTGACACGCTCTCCGGCATTTACGATGACCTGAGCGATCAGCAGGGCGCAGATTTCGCCAGAGGCGTGCTGGAGGACGTGCGCACCGACTACCGCATCGGGAACCCGGAGCGCCTGAACATGTTGCCGGACGGCCCGTTCATCACCATCAGCAATCATCCTTACGGAGGCCTAGACGGCATCATACTCATAGACCTGTTCGGCCACATAAGGGATGGCTACAAATACATGGTGAACGAGTTACTGAATCTGGTCGAGAACCTTCGTCCCTCGCTCATCGTAGTGAATCCAAAGACAGAACTCAGCAACAGCAGAATAACCGTCAATAACATCCATGGAGTGAGAGAAGCCTTGCAGAGGATTCACGAGGGCTTTCCGGTAGGATTTTTCCCTGCCGGCGCAGTTTCCGACCTGAGCCTGAAGGAAATGAAGATCCGTGACCGCGAGTGGCAGCCTTCCGTCCTTCGACTCATCCAGAAAGCCAGAGTGCCTATTGTCCCGGTTCGTTTCTTCGACCATAACTCTTTTTGGTTCTATAATTTAGGGCTCATAAGCTGGAAGGTGAGGCTGCTACAGCTGCCTCATGAGCTTGTGAACAAGAGGCATCGCAGGATAAGGATAGGCATCGGCGATACAATTTCTATCGAAGAGCAATCGCCGTACAAGGACATTAAGGAATATGGCAGATTCCTTCGCGAGAAAGTTTATGGGATGCCTCTTCCCGAGCATTTCTTAAAATACAGCAAATATATTGCCCAGGGTAGGAAAATATGACGATTCTCTTGACTTTGGCAAAGATTCACCCCCACCCATCCATGAGGGTCGTTTTCTTTCATCAGCTGGCTCTTGCTTTTGGCATTCACGTCGCCGT